>NZ_LMGD01000020.1:13889-670052 GCF_001427345.1 Rhizobium sp. Root149 | reverse complement strand
CCGAAAGACGACGGCGAGCGCGCGGTCATCATGCCGAATGTGCTAGACCGACACTTCGCGGCAGCAAGACCGAACCAGAAGTGGGTGGCCGATTTTACATATCTTTGGACGGCTGAGGGCTGGCTCTATGTAGCGGCCGTCATCGACCTGTTCTCGCGCCGTGTCGTTGGCTGGTCGATGAATGCCAACATGACGGCCCAGCTCGTCACAGATGCGCTGATCATGGCCATCTGGCGCAGAGGCAAGCCGGATGCGCTTCTCCACCATTCGGACCAGGGCAGCCAATACACGAGCGAGCAGTTCCAGCGTCTCATGGCCGACCACGGCATCACCTGCTCGATGAGCCGATCCGGCAATGTCTGGGACAATGCCGCCATGGAAAGCTTCTTCTCATCACTTAAAACGGAAAGGACAGCTCGCAAGGTCTACAGGACGAGGGACGATGCAAAGGCGGACGTGTTCGACTACATCGAGCGCTTCTACAACCCAAAGCGTCGCCATTCGACATTGGGCTATCTCAGCCCTATGGAATTTGAAAACAAGGTAGGATTAGCTTAACTCGGTGTCCGGAAAACCCGCAGCAGGCCATTTGATCTACGCTCACAGCATTGAGTTTGAGGTCATCCCGCCAGTTCTTCAAGACTCTCTCCAGTCAGCTTAACTCGCCTCCCAGATTCTGCCAGCAAGGCTGGGCGGAACTTAGGCCGCCTGAACGATTGGCAATATTCATTAGATTGCTACCGCCCGGGTGCAAGAGTTGGATCCTGTTTTGAGCGGCTATATGTCACGTACCTTCGCCGTAGAAGATCACCGCAAAGACAAAGGCTTCCATCCAATCGTAAGTGCGCAAATCTGGGTGCGTCACTGCACGTAAGCCCGCACAAGCCGTCTATCTGATTGCCGCCTCGAAAATCTTTGGCAAAAAAGGTCGGGGTGTCTTTCAAGTGCCAAATTGGCACCCGTAACGATTGTCACCTGCGGGAAGTCGGCGAATTCATCGTCATCATCTTCGTGACCGTTCCCTCTCGTTGAGGATACGGAAGGCCGTTGCCACTCTTAAACGGATGATCGTAACGCCTCGAGTTGCAAAGTTCAGGCTTTTCGTATGGCTGCCCACTTCAGTATTACCAGATATCTCCTCAACAACCTTGTCCCGATCTCGCACATCGACGCCATCAGGGCGAACTACCGGGGCGGTCTTCCGCCAGAATTATTGCACTTGCGAACAAGTAATGTTTGTCAAATGATACGTCGCCAAGGCGCAGCGGCATGCCATTAAGTCCGCCGCCGACGCTTCCGCCAGTATCAGCTCGGGAATCCCCTCCGGCTCCTGACACTCAAAGAACATTTGAACCCGAGCTATATATTCTCGGGGACAAGTTGCTGGGAGTTACAGCAGCATCGAAGGCTGGCACTCTGTTCAAGCTAGATGCGGCGGCATGCCCTCAAGTCACCGCTATCTCTGCTCCCCCTAAAGCTCGGAGATCCCCGCATTTGGCGCCCTCATAGATCAGGCCAAGGCGTATCTCAAAATCGGAAGCAATACGGGCGAAGGCGGGAAATTCATCTTTGGCGCCTTGGTCTGCCTGGTTCGGTCAGCGCGAGATGATCTGTAAAGGCGCGCCGGACCTTCTGGAGACACTTGATACCCATCTGGCCTTTCTCAACCTGCAACTGAACCGTTGCATTAGCACAACACACGCCTAAGTTCCGATACACACTCAAATTGATGCTATCTTTCCAAGAATTGCCCGCATAAATCTCCCTCAATGGGAGAATTAGATGATGCTAACTAATCAGCGGATCGAGACGGTCCAAGCCCTGAGAGGAGTTTGCGCCTTTGGTGTGATGCTGTGGCATTCCATGTTGTTCACCGGCGGCTATGATAGCGAAATGGCGATCAGAGCCTTCCGTCCGGCGTCCATCATGGGCGTGGATATGTTTTTCCTCATATGCGGCTTCGTCATCTTTCTCTCCTCCACCAAGGGCAAACCTGACGACCTGCAGACCCAGAACCCGCTAAACTTCCTGGTTCGCCGGCTCGTCCGCATCTACCCGCTTTATCTCATTTGTACGCTGGTAATTTTTGGCATCGAGTTCAACGGTGAGCGCCAGACGGGGGAACTCCTCTTCCGCAGCCTCTTCTTCATGCCAACCTTGAACGCAACTGGGCCGAACATTTTCGAACCTGCCCTCACCGTCGGCTGGTCGATTACCTACGAAGTTGCGTTTTACAGCGTTTTCGCACTCTCTTTGGCGTTCGGAAAATACTTGTTGAGGGTCATTCTGATTTGGGCACTGATTGCGCTAATTGGAATGGCATTGCTGGAAGGCAATTACTGGCTGGATCCTACCGTCGTTCCGCCAGACTGGTCTGCCGCAAGAGCGATTTTCCTGAACCCGATCAACAGCCTGTTTTTGATCGGGATCCTCACTGGAGTTCTGTATCGAAGCGATGTGCACTTTGGATCTGCGACATCAGCCATGCTGGCGGTAGCATTTTCATTCACATGCTGCGTAGCCCAGTACATGTCGAACTGGAACATCGCTCACGGCATGACAGGCGTTGGACTGCCACTTGCCGCTCTTTTTGTCTCTCTTGTGATGGCGGAAAAGACATTGCGTTTCGTGGTACCAGATGTCTTGGTTCGCTTGGGAAATATCTCCTATTCCTTGTATCTCATCCACCCGATCGCGATCTGGATTGCCATCTGGATCAACGTGGATTTTAATTTGG
Organism: Rhizobium sp. Root149; assembly: GCF_001427345.1. Classification (NCBI taxonomy): domain Bacteria; kingdom Pseudomonadati; phylum Pseudomonadota; class Alphaproteobacteria; order Hyphomicrobiales; family Rhizobiaceae; genus Rhizobium; species Rhizobium sp. Root149. The sequence goes on along the minus strand of NZ_LMGD01000020.1, from coordinate 667,315 downwards.
GAAATCCTTTTAGCGGGTGGCTGCTTGTCGCAGTAACGGTCGTGTTGAGCCTTGGCCTATCAGTAATGACCTACGCCTTCATCGAAAAAGCTTTCGGAAGCTGGGCTACTCGCTGGTGCCAGCATGCTACGGATTGGGTATTGGAATCATGTGCCCAGCAGATTTCCGGCTGGATGCCACAGCGCTTACGCTAAACTATGTCGCCCTGAAACGGGTCTCGGCAAAATGGGCTGGAAACCCGCAGCCAAAGACTGCAACGGGGCGGAAATCCACGGTCGAATATTGCGTTGAAGAAGAAGGTAACGCTGACCTTTAAGCTCTGTTGCTTGTCCGCTTTCGACGAGCCTAAGCGAACCTCAAATCGATGCCCTCCCAATCGATGCCCCGCCATCGACCTGCAACACCTGCCCGGTCATGAACGCTGAATCGTTGGAAAGAAGGAAGGCAATTACGGCTGCGATTTCCTCTGGTTTGCCAAAGCGCCCCATTGGGACTCCGGAAAGATAGCGTGCCTCCCCCTCACTGCCGGGTGCATTGTTGGCTCGGAATAGCTCGGTCTCGGTGGGGCCAGGCGACACGGCATTAACCGTGATGCCGGTCGCCGCAAGTTCCAGCGCCCAGCTCCGTGTGAAGCTGACGAGTGCGGCCTTCGCGGCGGCATAACTCGTGCGTTGCACGCTACCCAGGACGGTCAGACTGGAGATGTTGACGATCCGGCCCCATCCCCGTGCCTTCATCCCGACAAGAGCCGCCTGCGCCGAGACGAGTGCCGGATGCAGATTGACGCGCAACACCTCGTCCAGCGTATCGAAGGAGATGTTACCCAGCGGCGCGGCACGAACAAGGCCGACATTGTTGACGATGCCGTCGACGCCGCTATCGCGTACGATGTCGGCAAGCCTGTCGAGCGTTTCGTCGTTACCCAGATCGAACTCATGCAGGGTGCCGGGAAAGTCGTCGACTGCATGGCGGGCGATGCCGATCACCGCGTCACCCTGAGCCGACAGCCGCTTCGCAAGCGCCAGCCCGATGCCCTTGCTGGCACCCGTGATAAGAAATGTCTTCTTCATCGCATATCCTCTCAACCCTGCCTCAGAAGAGACAGGGTGCTCTGGTGTGGACCGATCAGGCGGCGGTGCGGGTGGCTGCGGCAAGAAGCGCGGGCAACATGTCTTCCGGCTCAGGACGACGGGTGTAATCCGGGTTCACCTCGGCATAAAGGATGAAGCCATCCTGGCCGACAACGTAGCGGGCTGGCATGGGCAGCGTCCAACTCGGGTCGCCGTTGAAGGTGGGAAGATCGTTCTTGAGCGACTTGTAGAGGTTGACCAGATAATCCTGCATCTCGAAACGCAGGCCACAGGCGGCTGCGACATCGTTATGCGTGTCGGACAGGATTGGGAAGGTAAGGTTGTTCTGGCGCACCGATTTGCGGCTGTTGACCGGGTTTTGCGGGGAAATAGCAACAAGCTTTGCGCCAAGTGCTTCGAACTGCGGGAGGGCTTCCTGCAGGGCCTGGAGCTCCATGTTGCAATACGGGCACCAGACACCACGGTAAAAGCTGATCACCAGCGGGCCATGCGCCAGAAGCTCAGCCGACGAAACCGGATTGCCGTCAGGATCGGAGAGGGTGAATTCCGGCAACTTGTCGCCAGCCTTCAGGGCTTTTTGGGCAGCACCAGAGGCAATCAGTTCGGAAGTGGCGCGGTGCATCGTCTCGATCACGGAGTACGGCACGTTGTAAGGCGGCTTGCCGGCTTCGAAGTCAGCTCTGAAAGCGTCAAGCTTGGATTGAAGGGTCATGGTCATTCTCCTTGAATTGGAATTGGAACTGGGTCTGTCGTGTCGGGCATTTCTGGACTTCAGGATGCCCCTGAAGTCCGTTGGTAAACTTGAAAGGTGATCAGCCCTGTGCGGCCAGGGAACGAGCGACTTCGGCGGCGCTGATGCCTTCGAGAGCAAGACCGTAGCCACCGTCCTGATCGATGATCCGGCGCAGCTTCTGGGTGAGCGCGATGCGGGTATAGCTCGAGGTCAGCGGCGGAAGCGCTGCAATACCCTCGGCGATCTCATGGGCTCGGGCGAGAAGCTTGTCGGCCGGCACGACCTCATTAACGACGCCCCAGTCCTTGGCGGTTGCCGCATCGAGTACCTGGCGGGTCAGGATGAAATAGCGGCCGCGGATGCTGCCGATCACTTCGGGCCAGAGCAGGTTGACGCCATCACCGGGCACGATGCCGAAGTCGAAATGCGGCTTATCCTGGAAGACCGTTTCCGGCGTCGCAAGAATGATGTCGGTGAGCAGCGCATATTCCGAGTGAAGCAGCACCGGCCCGTTGAGCGCCGTGATCATTGGCACCTCGATGTCGAGGATGTTCATCAGAACCTTGCGGCCCTCGCGAAAGATCTTGTCGTAGCCACGCGGCGAGAAGAAGTCGAAGCCATCGGGGCTGATCGCATCCATGAAGGCGTCGCCCGAGCCGGTGAGGATCACGACCCGGTTCTCGCTATCAGAGCCGATCTGATGAAACAGATCGACGAACTGTTCGTGCGTATGGCCGTTGAAGACGAGCTTGCCGCCATTGGTGTGAAGCGCGACTTCGAGCACACCGCTCGGCGTGCGGGTCAGGCGGGCATTCGGGAAGGAATTCTTGTAGGTGTCGAATTTGGACATGGTGGTTCTCCAATGTTTGCTCAGGCGGAAATGGTGGGGAAGAATCAGGTGGCGGGCACGGCTGCTTCGACGCGAGCAATGGCCTGCTGGACGGCGGGGCGTGCAGCCACCGCCTGGTACCAGCGGGAAAGGTTGGGGCGACCGTCGATAGTGAGCCCAGGAAATTGGATCCGCCACATCCAGCCAAAATGGGCGATGTCGGCGATCGTAAACTCCTTTCCGGCCATGAAGGGCTGCGAGGCAAGCTTGGCATCGAGCAGTCCGAGGAGCCGTTCTGCCTCGTTGGTGAAGCGGGCCTCGGCGATCGGCTGGGGCTCGGGCGATGAGCGCTTGAAGAAGCCGGCATTGCCGAAAGCAGGGCTCAAGCCCGAGGCGTGGAAGAAAAGCTGTTCGAAGACACGAGCGCGGCCGGCGCCATCCTTTGGCAACAGCTTGCCGGTCTTCTCAGCGAGATGGACGAGGATGGCAGCGCTCTCGGTCAGGACAAATCCGTCGTCGACCAGGACAGGCACCTTGCCGTTCGGGTTGAGAGCGAGGAATGCCTCAGCCTTCTGCGCGCCTATGCGCACGTTGATAGGCCTGAGATCGTAGGGCATCTCCAACTCTTCCAGGGCGATTAGCACCTTGACACTGTTCGGAGTAGCGAAAGCGTGGACTTGGATCATTGTGTGTCTCCATCAGATCGTGTTCCGTTGAAGACAGGTATGCCCATTCCTCGAACCTTGCGGCAGACAGCTTGAGGCGATAATGTTTATTCCTAGGGAGAATAGGCGATGGATCGACTGCAGGCGATGAGCGCATTTGTGCGAGTGGTGGAGACAGGCTCGTTCTCGCACGCCGCGCGACAGATCGGCGTGGGTCAGCCGGCGATCTCGAAGACGATTGCGCAGCTTGAGGATCGGTTGCAGGTTCGGCTGCTTATCCGATCCACGCACGGCCTTTCGCCGACGGATGCAGGCATTCGATTCTATGAACGTGCAAAGGCGGCAATCCAGGAAGCCGATGAGGCCGAACTGGAGGCGAAGGGCGCCGGGGCGGGCTTGTCTGGCCGCCTCCGTGTCAGTGCGGCAACGACATTCGCCAGGCTGATGTTGATCCCTCGACTGGCGGAGTTCTTGGCCGCCCATCCCGACCTTGAGGTCGATGTCGTTCTCGACGATCGCGTGATCGACCTTGTATCCGAAGGTATCGACATCGCGCTGCGCATGGGCGAACTCGCCGACAGTACCGCTGTCGCCCGCAGGATCGCGACAGGCCACCGTTCCGTGGTGGCGACGCCTGCCTATCTCAAGCAGCATGGCATCCCGCAGGCTCCAGCAGACCTCGCCACGCACCAGGCCGTTGTCTATACCCAACTTGGGAATAGCTGGACGTTCCGCAGAGATGGTACTGAGGCCTCTGTCGCGGTGTCAGGACGGGTACGCTTCACCGCCGCCGAGGGCATTCGCGCTGCCGTCAAGGCAGATATGGGACTGGCAGTAACATCGGACTGGATGTTCTGGCCGGAACTGCAGAACGGCGAAGTTCTCCGGGTGCTGGAGGATTGGACGCTCCCGGACATCGACCTGTGGGCTGTCTTTCCAACGGGGCGGCTGGCCAGTGCAAAAGCGCGCGCCTTCGCCGATTTCGTGAAGACGATCGTCGGCTGAAGCAATGTCTCCTCTTGGCCTCAAAGTGGACATCGAAGACATCCCGGATCTGGCAGGAAGACGCGGCGGGAAGCCTAGACGCTGTCATCATCGGCCCGATCGTGGCGTCCGTCCCAAAGTCCGCTTGAAAGCATGAGCAAAGGCGCTTTGCGAGTTATAGCCAACGGCGGAAGCAACGGCCGCGACGGTCTCGCCCGCATTCAGTTTTTGCTGCGCCAGGACCATGCGCCAGTGAGTAAGGTAGTCGAGAGGCGGCCGGCCGACACGCGCGGTGAACCGTTGCGTGAAGGCCGAACGCGACATGCCGACCTCCGACGCCAGCATGGGCGCTGTCCAGCGGCACGCGACATCCCCATGCATCAATCTCAGCGCCCTGCCGATCCTCGGGTCCGCCAGCGCGGTGACCCAGCCGACACTGTTCTTAGGGTTGGTGGCCACGAAAGCGCGAACGGCCGTGATAATAAGGATTTCCGCCAGTCGCTCGGCAACCAGTGAGCCACCCAGTTCCGCGTGGGCGACCTCTATCCTCAGAGCATTCAACGTTCTCGCGACAGCCTCGGCGGTGGACGACCTGGCATCAATACGCAAAAATTTCGGGAGCGCATCGAGAACGAACGCGGCGCTGCCATTGGCAAAGCCGCTGCCACCCCCTATCAGCGCCGTTTCGTCTGCAGCGCCCAGCCGTACCAAGTCCTGTCCCGGAGCCGCGTAGAGCGGCATCCCATCCATCGGTTCGACGGCAGGGTCACTCGCCACCGCATAACGCGTGTCGCGGATGAGAACGACATCGCCTTCCACAAGTGCTTGTGGCGAATGATCCGGAAGAAGAAGCCAGCACTGGCCTCTTGTGACAGCGACGAACTTCAACCGCGCTCGCCCGTCGAAGGCGAGTGCCCAGTCTCCCGCCGCTTCGAGGCCGGTGCCCCGGACGCTCCGCGCGCCCAAGGCTGCAAGAACCTCGGAGAACGGATCGGCTATTGGTTTGGCGGATCGCGACAAAGACATGGTTGTTCAAGCATAGATCATCCGAGATGCGCTGCCTAGATTTTGCTTCTCATGCAGACAATGGAGCCCCCTATCATGACCATTGAGAACAAGATCGTTGCCATCACTGGAGCCGGGCGCGGCATTGGCCGGGCGACAGCTATCCATCTTGCCGCGCGAGGCGCGCGCCTTGTGCTCGGTGCACGAAGCGAAGCGGAGATCGCCAGTGTAGCAGGAGAAATCGAGGCGGCGGGCGGCGAAGCTGTCTATCGGGCCATCGACGTAACTAGAGCTGTAGATCTGGAGGATCTGGTCAAGCTTGCCTGCGAACGTTTCGGGCGGCTGGATGTCATCATCAACAATGCAGGCATCGGTCCGCTGTCGCGTTTCAAAGCGCTGAAGGTCGATGAATGGGACGCCATGATCGACGTAAACCTGAAGGGCGCGCTCTACGGTATCGCTGCGGTTCTGCCCGTGTTTACGGGCCAAGATAGCGGGCACGTCATCAACGTCGTATCAACCGCTGGCCTCAAGATCGTGCCAACGATGGGCGTTTACGCCGCGACCAAGAATGCACTGCGGACAGCCACAGAAGGTCTGCGGCAGGAAGCGGGAAAAAACCTGCGCGTAACGGAGATATCCCCGGGTTTCATTGACACGACCTTCGCGTATGCCTCCATTGCCGATCCTGACATCAGAGCGGCTATTGTCACCCGCAAGGAAGCGCTCGCCATTTCCCCGGTAGCTATCGCAAGGGCGATAGCCTTCGCAATCGAGCAACCCAGTGACGTGGAAATCGGCAGCATCGTAGTGCGCCCGACCGCACAGGATTGACACTATCGGAGCGTCTCGGCTTTGGGCGCACAGAACTCTCCTTCGGACCTGAAACGACCGCAAAAAAATCCACCGGATGCTCGCAACAGGTATGGAGTGGGATCATCATCAACAGCTCAGACTTGGCCGCTTATGGCGCGAAGCGGCCATCCCGGGCACTGTAACCTTCTTCGCCAGAGCGGAAATTATTGCCGCTCGCCCGTCCTGTTGACTGATGCCCAAAGCCAGGGCACAAAGGTGGCATCCACGGTCGCTCGCGGCAGGAAAACAGAGGGAATTTCAAGGCTTTTCAACTAAGTCATTGAAATCATGTGAGAATCCAGGTTCCCCAGCCAATTCTCTCGGTACGTCTCCCTAAACTAAGCTGCGGTGGTTTTTGCTTTCCCTCCGGTGACTGGAGATAACATTCCCATCATTTCGCCAGTTGAGATGGGAAGGCCGATTCGTCTTCGGAAGCTCTCTTCTGAGCCAGCGACGAACACCTGCCGAGGATGTCAGGGGATAGCTGGCGATCTGAGATCGCCAGGCTTGTAGATTTATAGCGTCCTACGCCAGTGAACCATTGCCTCGCATTATTTCACCGATGGCCTTATGCCGGGCATGACGGTAGCGGGTATCGGGCAGACATAAGGCTCGTCCTTCATTGCGGCTTCCCACTCTGCCCGTGCCTTGCTCAGCAAGTGCGGTGAGGTTGCCAGATCCAGTCCCGTTGAGGCCAGAGCCTTCGCAGCGTGCAGCATCGCCTTGTGCGCCGCCGCGCTTCTTCCCTGTGCGACCACCTGCCATGTATGCGGATTGGTTCCGATTGCCCAGGCCGGAGCCCAGCATTGTGCGGTCGGGGTAACGCGGCTGACATCTCCGACGTCGGTCGAGCCCGCGCGAAAGTGGGATTGGCCTTCGAAGGCACGCAAGCCCGTGTGCAGTGGTGTCGATCCATCGATCTTCTCGTTGGAGAAGACATCCTGCTTGATCTGGTAAAGCTTGATGCTGCTGTTGATAGCTTCTTGCGTGAATGTCGCCTGGATCTTGCGAGCAAAATCGATGTCCGCCTCATCGAACGGGACTGGCCCGATCGCCACCAGATTTTCGTGGATCGCATTTTCGAGCGTCAGGTTCGGTAGAAGGTTTGTCGCAGCAGTATCAAATATGATCTCGACCTCTGTTCCCGTCATCATCGCCGCCCCGCGCGCGACCTGATCGACGCGTTCCGCCAGCGCCAAGGCCTGTGACATCTCGGGCGCACGCACAAGATAAAGTACTTCGGCTTTTGCCTGAACTACGTTCGCAGCGCGCCCGCCCGCGTCGGTGATTGCGTAATGGACGCGGCAATCCTGTGGCATATGTTCGCGAAGGAAGTTCACGCCGACATTCATCAGTTCAACCGCATCAAGTGCAGAGCGACCAAGGTGAGCAGCATTGGAGGCGTGCGCCGCAATGCCCTTGAACCGGTAGTAATATTCCAGCACCGCCAGATTATTTGTCGATCTGACGCCGTTGAAAGGGGCCGGATGCCAGGTCAGCGCCGCATCCACGTCACTGAATGCCCCTGCCCGCACCATGAAGGTCTTGCCGGAACCGCCCTCTTCTCCGGGACAACCATAATATCGCACCGTGCCTTGCAGGCCGTTGGCCTCCAGATGCTTCGCCAGCGAGACAGCAGCCAACAGCGAGCCTGCGCCCAGCAGGTTATGACCACAGCCGTGGCCACTGGCACCGGATTTGCCCTCACGCGGTTCATCGATGCCCGCAATCTGGCTCATGCCGGCAAGCGCGTCGTATTCGCCCAGAAATGCGATGACGGGATTGCCGCCGCCATACTGGCCGATGAAAGCGGTTTCCATACCCGCGATGCCCTGCTCGACGGCAAATCCGTGCTGCTTCAGTGTCTGAACGAGGAGTTCAGCCGATTTGAATTCGTCGAATTTGAGTTCCGCAAAATCCCAGATCCGGTCGCTCAGGGCAGTAAAATCAGGCGCGAGACGCTCAATCAATTGCGTCAGGGATTTCAGGGCGGTTTGATCTGGCATGCTGTTCCTCAAGGCAAAGCGAAACCATTCCCGCGCATCGACGATGGCGGAGGCTTCTGTCAGGTTGAAAGGCACCGCACGAATGCGGTGCCTTGCATGACGGGTTATTGGGCGACGGACACTTCCCAGAGCCGTGCATTGGACTGCCAGACAGGCTGGCCTTGCAGGGACTTCGTTGCGCCCCAGACATCGATCATGTCGTAAAGGAAGATGCCCGGCATTTCCTGCAGCATGAGTTCATGAAACTGGTCGAAAATCACCTGCCGCTTCTTCTGGTCGATCTCGGCAAAGGCGGCCTTCATCAATTCGATTGCCTTGGGGTTGTCCCACATCAGCGAGGCATTCTTGTCCTTGTCGCCCACGTAGAAGCTGTACATCAGGGCCGGATCGAGACGCGGTGCAACCGATTGCGAAATGATCTGGTAGTTCCCGGAACGACGGCGATCAACCTGCGTCGCATAGTCCAGCACTTCGATCTGCACATTGAGCCCGATCTGCTGCAACATGGCTTGTGCGATAACGGCCGCCGGGAAGCTTGGAACATTGCCGCGCTTGTTGGCGATGATGTTGATCTGCTCACCCTTGTAGCCGGAGGCTTGCAGTTCCTTTTTCGCAGCCGCCAGATCGAAGGGAAGACGCGTCTTCTGGGTCTCGCTGAAATAAATCGAGTCCGACGCCACCATGGAGCCGTTCGCCTTGCCCGTACCGTTGGAGGCCGCAGCAACAAGCTCATCCATGTCGAGCGCCATCGCCATGGCACGGCGAACGCCCGGCTTGCTCAACACGGGATCGCGCGTCTGGATGTAGAAGAGGTTCTTGCCGTTGTTCTGCGAAATGATGACCTTCGCCTTCTGGCTTTTTTCGAATTCCGGAATGAGGTCGGGAGAAATCTCCGCCGTATCGAGGACGCCTGATTGCAGGCCCGCCTTCACGGTCGATGCATCGGGGATGACCATGAACTTGATGCCATCGACAAGCGGACGTTTTGAGCCGACCATGCCATCCGGCTTGCCGTCATTGGCTGGCGATTGATAACCGTCGAATTTGGACAGCTGAATGTATTCGCCCTTCTTCCACTCGTTCCATTTGAACGGACCGGTGCCGATGGGCTTATCGAAAGAGCCATCGGCCTTGAGCGAATCCTTCGAGATCATTCCGGTATAGCCACATTCAGGCCGCGCCATCAGACCGAGGAAAACCGCCGAAGGCTTCTCCAGCGACATGGTGACGGTTTGCGCATCGACGGCCTTGATCCCCGTCACCTTCACGGTTCCGCCGTCGAAATCCTTAATGCAGGTCCATTTCGTGGCCGGATCCATGTAGCGGTTCCAATTCCAAACCACATCATCAGCCGTCAGCGGCTTGCCATTGTGGAACTGGACGTTTTGGCGAAGCTTGAATGTGTAGGTCAGCCCATCGGCGGATGTCTCCACGCTTTGCGCCAAAAGAGGCTTCACCTCACCGTTATTGGCATAGCCCACCAGTCCTTCGACGATGTGCAGAATGACGCCGTCCGTATTCCCATCCCGGTTGACGCCTGGAATGTTGCTGCGCAAGTCCGAACTTTGCGCAATCACGATATCGCGCGCCTCGGCCACGCCCGAAAGCGCGATCAGCATTGTTCCGGCAAGAGTTAAGCTTTTCATGTTCTACCCTCTGTTCTTGTTTGTTGCGATGCTGTTGGGTCAGGCTCGAAAATCGTCCCAACAGACGCGCGAGAGGCGTCCGATGGTTTCGAGAGACACGGTGTAACCCGGCGTGCCATCCGGCATTTCCTGCGGAACCTGATCCGTGAATGCGGTGATGATGTAGAGCGGCTGGCCGTCGTCGTAGACGATGCCCGCGTTCATCCGGCCGCGCTTACCGGTGCCACCCTTGTGCGCAACCACCGTACCGAAGGGCAGACGCGAGGGGATGGCATAACGCAGGATCTGATTTTTCAGCGTCTGCAAGGCATAGCTGCTCAAGGCTTGCGAAACCCCGAGACGCTTTGAAGCCTCTTCGGAGACCTGCGCATCCAGAATCGATTGAAGCAGGAACATCTGGTCGCGTGCGGTTGTCGTGGTGACGGATTTCAGCGAATGATCGGGAGAGAGAGCCAGCGGCGGGATCAGGAAACGGTGGTGCGTGCCCACCATCCCGATGGATTGGCAATAGGTGTTTACCTCTTTCAGAGTGAGCCGCTCGAACACCATCTTGGTGCAGACATTGTCGGACAATACCATCATGCCGGTGATGGCATCGCGAAGCGAAATCACGATCCCAGGCGTCAGATAGCGAAACATTCCGCTTGCGACTTCTTCGGCAAAACGCGCTTCGTAGACAATTTTCTCATCGAGATCGAGCCGGCCCTCATGCACGGCCTTCAACGCTGCCATCATGATGGACGTCTTGCGCGTGCTTGCCGATGGTGTTTCCTCATCGGCGCCGCGTTCGAAAACGTCACCAGTGCGGAGATTCTTTATGCAGAAGCGCGTAATGAAGGGCTGCGCGTCGCAAATTGCGTTCAGCCTCTCGGTCGTTGAACCAAGGCTGGCAGATGTCATGGGTGCTGTATTCATCGTCACGCCTCCAGGCGCCATTTGAGTTTCACGCCGCCGGTCTCGTTGAGATCAAGTGCGGGAATTGCCGAGAGAAGACGCCGCGTATAGGCCTCCTTCGGCGTGTCGAAGATCGTGTTGCGATCACCCTGCTCGATGATCCTGCCGTCCTGCATGACGATAACGCGATCGGCCACCTGTTCGACCACGCCGAGATCGTGGCTGATGAACAGGCAGGAAAAGCCGTATCGTTTCTGGAGATCGGAAAAGAGCGAGAGCACCTGCGCACGGACAGTCACGTCGAGCGCCGAGACAGGTTCATCGGCAATCAGGAACCGGGGCCGGCGCGCAATAGCTCTGGCAATCGCCACTCTCTGGCGCTGCCCGCCTGAAAGTTCGTGCGGATAGCGAAGAGCAAATTCGGCACCAAGACCAACCTCGTCCAGCGTTTCATACGCACGCTTCATCTTGGCCGCCCGATCAATTCCGGGAACGAGACGCAGCGCCTCTTCAACGAGGGCGAAGATCGTCATTCTGGGATCGAGCGAGGAATAGGGGTCCTGGAAGACCATCTGGCAGTTGAGACGATAGTCGCGCCAGTCGTGGTCACGGGTGCGGCCCTGGAAGAGAATCTCACCTTCGGTTTCCTTGACCAGTCCGGCAATCGTTCGCCCAAGCGTCGTCTTCCCGGAGCCGGAGCCGCCGACGAGCGCCACCACTTCGCCTTCATGAATGTCTATCGAGACACCGTGCAGAGCGCGTTTCGGCTCTCCCTTCTTGAGAAGCGATTTGCGTCCAGGATAATCGACGACGATGTTGCGGGCCGAAATCATCGGTGCGGATGTCGTATCGATTGGTCGGACTTCGCCGCGCACAGGCAAGGATGACAGAAGCTTTCGCGTATAAGGATGCTGCGGGCGCTCCAGTATTTGTTCCGTCGTGCCAGCTTCGACGATGGAGCCTTTTTCCATCACGACAATCCGGTCGGTGTAGCGTGCCACCATCGGCAGATCATGGCTGATGAGAAGGACGGCGGTGCCTTCCGCCTTCGTCAGTTCCACCATCAGTTCCATGACGTCGCGCTGGATCACGGCATCCAGCGCAGTGGTCGGTTCGTCGGCGATCAGCAAAGCTGGCTTCAACAGCATGACGGAGGCCAGCATGATGCGCTGGCGCATGCCGCCGGAAAACTCGTGCGGATAGGCGTTAAGCGCCCTTTCGGGATCGCGAATGCCGACGCGTTGCAGCATGGAGAGGATTTTCTCACGCCGCCCCGATGCCTGATCCTGTGTATGAAGCGCCAGCCCCTCCTCCAATTGCCGCCCGATGGTCATGGAGGGATTGAGAGAGGTCATCGGCTCCTGAAACACCAACCCGATTTCCGCACCACGCAGTGAGCGCAAGTCTTTCTCACTGATGGCTGTGATGTCGCGGCCCTTGAAGATGACCGTGCCTGCCACCTTGCGTATGACGGGCGGCAGCAGTGAGACGAGCGCACGTGTCGCAAGCGATTTGCCAGACCCGCTTTCGCCGACGATGCCGAAGATTTCGCCCGGAGCCACGTCGAAGCTGACGTCGTTGACGACACCGACATCACGACGGGCGATCTGCAGCGAGAGATTACGGACGCTGAGAAGTTTTCCTTCAGTCATTTCAAACCTCTCATGCGGGGATCGAGTTTGTCGCGTAGCGCATCGCCAAGAAGGTTGATGCCAAGCAGTGTGAGAGCGATGCAGAGGCCGGGAAAAAGACCGAGCCAGACGGCCTGTTCGATGAAGGGGCGGCCAGCCGCCAGCATATTGCCCCAGGTGGGCGCCGGCGGCGGCACGCCGAGACCTAGAAAGCTCATGGCACTTTCCGAAAGAATGGCCCAGCCGAACATCGAGGTGGCGAGCACGGTGATCGGCGCGAGGCAGTTGGGCAGGATGTGCCGGAACATCGTGAAGATCTCGCCATTGCCCATCACGCGCGACGCTTCAACGAATTCCCGCTCTCGCAGGGACAGCACAGCGCCCCGAACGACGCGCGCCATGGATGGCGTGTAGGCAATGCCAAGGGCGAAGATGATGCCGTATTGATTGGCGCCGAACACCGCGAGAAGTCCGAGCGCCAGCAGGATGCCGGGGAAAGCCAGCAGGGCGTTGTTGACCGCCATGATCAGGCCATCGATCCAGCCGCGAGCATAGCCGCTCACCAGACCAATCAGGGTGCCTGCAATCACTGCAAAGCCAACCGTGAGGCAGCCGATCCAGACGCTGGCCCGCGCGCCGACCATCAGGCGGCTCAGGACATCGCGACCGAACTCATCCGTGCCGAGCAGATGGAGTGGGCCAGGTGCCGCAAGCCGTGCAGTGAAGCTCAGCTTCATGGGGTCAAAGGGGGTCCAGAACAGGCTCAGGGCGGCGACTATCAGAAGGAAGGCGATGAGAATGCCGCCGATCAGGCCATTGAGGGAAACGTGTTTCATTCGGCCACCACGCGCGGATCAAACAGGGGATAGAGGAGGTCGACAATCAGGTTGACGATCACATAGGACATGGCGACGAAGAGAAGGCAGCCCTGAATGACGGGGTAATCGCGCTGGAAAATGCTATCGACCATCAGTCGGCCAAGGCCCGGAATGGTGAAGACGGTTTCGATGACGGCGATGCCGCCGAGCAGATTTCCAAGGATCAGGCCGATCATGGTCCAGGTTGGACCGAAGGCGTTCTTGAAAGCGTGCTTCCAGAGAACCGCCTGCTCGGACAAGCCCTTGGCGCGGGCATGGGTTATGTAATCCAGCCTGAGAACCTCCAGCGTGGAGGCACGCGCCATGCGGATCAAAACGCCAGCCTCATGGATGACGAGTGTCATGATCGGCAGGACCAGATAGAGCAGGCCAGACGTAAAATTGTCCGAGATAGACACATAGCCCAGCACCGGCAGCCAGCCGAGTTTCAGGCCGAAGAAGAGGAGCAGAAGCAATCCGAGCCAGAAGGTCGGGATCGACAGCAGAACGGTTGCCGTGCCAATCAGGAAAAGATCCGTCGCGCTGTTCTGGCGCCATGCCGCGATAACACCGGCAGGCACGGCAATGAGGCTGGCCAGAATGACGGCGACGATCACGATCTCGGCAGAAACCATGAAGCGTGAAACGACGAGCGGCAGAACCGGCTCCTTGTTGACGATGGACTGGCCAAAATCGCCGCTTAAGACGTTGCCCGTCCACACAAGGAATTGTTGCGGCAGAGATGTATCGAGGCCAAGCTCTTTGCGCATCTCGGCAACCTGATCCGGCGTGGCCATATCTCCCAGCATGAGAGCTGCCGGATCACCGGGTATGAACCGAATGAGCGCGAAAACTGTGATGGCGACGATCACCAATGTCGGGATCGCCATCAACAGTCGATGGAATATGAATCTAATCATCGGTTCCCCTGAACACGATTGTCGGGACCGGATCTGCAAAGTCACCGGCTGTTATGAGGAAGACTATGACGGATCAAAAAAATGGGCGCAATCTTATGCATTATTGTCATAGAATAATGCATATTCTGCGAGCAGCGTCAGGCCAACGAACTGGCGAAGACCTGTAACGGCATCAACCGGTGGCGCGTTTCTGGGAGATCTGGATCTGCCGCCTGAGCGCTTCCATCAAGGCCTTGGCTGCAAGCGAAGCTGATGTGCCGGACGGTGTCGCCAGCGCGAATTCCTGCGTCGTCACCGGAACGAAGGGGCGCTGAACGATGGGAAGGTGCTGGTAAAGATTGGCGAAGAAGCTGCTCAAAATGGCAACCCCCAAGCCGTGCGCCACATAGGAGCAGGCGGAACTATTGGTATGGGTCTCGATCTTCACGTTCTGCTTTACAGCTTCGCGCGAAAAGGTTTGATCGAGCAGCATGCGCGTTGGCCTCTGGCGGCCAATGAGAATCAGCGGTACCCCACGCAAATCCCTGGCGTGGATCTCTTTCAAGGATGCCAGTTCATGCCCTTCAGGCAGAACGCACACGCTGGTTCCCGTTGCGACGATTTCCATATCGATGCCCGGAAGAGCCTGGTGTTCGTTGCGCAAAAAGCCAAAATCGATGACCTTCTGCTCGACCAGTCGTGCGATGTTGGACGTTGTCTCGAAAAAGGTTTCGATGCGCACGGAAGGATAGTCGCGCACGAAATCCGTCATCATGGCGGGCGCAAAATTTTCCCACATGCTGCTGGGAAGCCCGACGCGCACCAGTTCCGGGCCCTTTGCACCGCTTCGAAGATCTTCTGCCAGCCCCGAAAATCTGTTTAACCCAAGCAGGATGGTCTCGGCATCCCGCGCCAGAATGCCAGCCTCAGGCGTGGGAATAAGCCTGCCCTTGTCCCGGTCGAATAAGCGTAGATCGAGATCGGTTTCCAGCTGCTGAAGCAGACGGCTCACACCGGATTGACTGAGCCCCATGCTTTTTGCGGTAGCAATGGTTGAACCTGTCGCGAGCAGCGTTTTCAGAACTTCGAGTTGCCTGAAATTGATCATGCCGTCGCCACTCCCTCTCCAGCCTGACGTCTGGCTTAAGCCCATTCCCGGATGTAGTTCAAGAACGGCACAGCGATTTTCGGAAGTGGCGAGAGTTCGGAACTGACAATGGCGTAATCGACGGAAATGGTCGGTTCCAGCGGAACGAATGCCAGTGGTAAAGCCCGATATTCCAGCGCCAGCAATTCGCTGACGATTGCGATGCCAAGCCCTTCTGCGGCAAGTGCGCAGCCGCAGCCGACGGAATGCGCTTCGATGGCCGGGCGGCGGCGAAGACCGGCGCGATAAAAGATGGCTTCCAGTTCGTGACGGACAGCACGCTCGCGGTTGAGAAGAATGAGGTTCTCGGTCTTCAACTGTTCAACGTCGATCTTCGAGTTTCCGGCAAGTGGATGGCTCTTGTGCAGGACGCAAATATTGCGTGTCGGCATGACATGCTCTTCACGAAGTCCCGGCGTCGGCGAAGGCAGGCGCGTGAAGCCGAGATCGACAGCGCCTTCCGCCACCATCCGTTCAATCGCCAGGTAATTTCCAGAGGCAATCTCGATTCGCACCGGACCAGCTTCGGCCAGAAAGCTTTTTATCATACGCGGCACCAGGGTCGCCGAGAGGCTTGCGGGAAATGCCAGTCTCAAGGGAATGTCGGTGGAGCGTCCTTCCTCCAGTTCCTGAGCCGTGATCTTCAAGGCCATCAGCTTGTCGGCAATCGCTCGGATTTGCGGACCCAACTGCATCCCTTCACGCGTCATCGAGAGCCGGTTCTTATCCCTGTCGAACAGCCGCACGCCGAGATAGACCTCCAGCTGATGCAAAAGACGGCTCGTGTTGGATTGAGAAATACCCAGATCAACGGCTGCGGCAATGGTTGAACCAGTGGCCGCAATCGCATCGAAGGCCTGAATATGCTTGATGCTGATCTGTACGTCACCCGACTTTTTCATGCTCGTTCTCCCGGATAACGTCACCCGTCTTTTGCATAAGATTGCGCCGATTAATGTCGCCGTTCATCAATGCCGCTCGCCGAGAGATTTGCAAGGAAGTGGTGGAATGAAAACGGTTCTCGAAAGAATTGCGCGACAACTCGTTTCAAGACCATCGTTTTCCGCTCTCGCAATGGAACGAGCGGAAGACGCAATTGTGGATACGATTGCCTGCATGATGGCGGGTATGAATGACGCGGCACCACAGTCTGTCGCCGCAGCTTTCGCAAATGAAATCAAACCAGATGGACCATCGCTGGTTTTCACGGGAGGCCGCGCATCGCGCTCCGTTGCAGCCCTGATCAACGGCACCGCCGCCCACTGCCTCGACTTCGACGACAATTTCCATCCCGCACGCGCGCATGCCTCAGCGGTCCTGGTGCCAGCACTTCTCTCCGTCGCGACAAGCAGCAATGATTTCTCAGGCCCCATGCTGGTCAGAGCCTATCTGGCCGGGCTGGAAGCGCAGTCATCCGTGGGCGTCGGCACCATCCCCTCACACTATAACCGGGGCTGGCATGGAACCTCGACAATTGGCTGTATAGGGGCCGCCGCAGGTGTGGCAGTCCTCCTAGGACTTGATGAGGCTCAGATCTCACACGCCATGAGCCTTGCCACCAGCATGGCCTCAGGTCCAAAAGGACAATTTGGCACCGGCGCAAAGCCTTTCCACGCGGGTATCGCGGCCCGAAACGCGGTTGAGGCCGCGCTGCTGGCCCAATCGGGATTGACGGGGAGGCTCGATATTCTGGAACGTCCCCAGGGCTTTCTGGATCTCTTTGGCGGTGACGAGGCAGCAGGTTGGGCGGATCTGTCCTGGGACGAGAAGCACGTCATCGAAACACGCGGTCTCGTGACGAAACTCCATCCATGCTGCGCCTCCACGCATCGAGCGATAGATGCCGCTCTGGATCTGCAAAAGGAGCATGGATTTTCAGTCGAGGACATCCAACGGATCGACACGAAAGTCGGGCGCTCAGCGGTCGACAATCTCGCCTATCCCGATCCTTCCGATGAAATGCAGGCCAGATTTTCGATGCAATATTGCCTTGCCGTCGCATTGACGAACGGCGGGCTGTCGCTTGGTGACTTCACACCGCAAGCCGCCATACGGCCCGAACCGCGTTGTCTTATGGCGAAGATCACCATGACTTCGTACAGCGTTGAAGAAGAACGCGGGGTCGAACGACTGCCACATCACGTCCATATTGCGTTGAAAGACGGCCGCAGGTTCTCGACCGAACGACTTCACGCCAACGGGGCTATTCAAAGGCCGCTGACAGACGCGCAGAAGCTTGCAAAATTTAACGATTGCGTGCGTTGGTCAGGGCGGCAGGACACAGACGTGACTTACGCCAGCATCAAGAGACTCTGCTCTGAAGACAGCGTGAAGGCGATCACTGATGGCCTTTTTACCGGCCGTCACAGTTCCTGATCATTGACTGGCGACCCCCCCCCCGGCGAAGCCTGCTTCAGGCGCATGACATTCCCTTCTCTGCCTGTTCGGTGTACGAACGACCCAGCAATCGAACGCGCCGCGCTGTAGAGCCAGAGGTCTGATCCAGAAGAAGGAGCCCGTCATGAGTGTGGCCTTCGTAAAAGAAGAGAGTGCAGAAACGGCAGCGGAAACCCTGTTGCCGGACCGCCCCATATCGCCGCATCCAAACCTTGTGACAGAGGCTGGACTGGAGCAACTGAAGCGGCAGCTGGAAGAAGCGCGAGAGGCCTACCAGGCTTCCAGCGCAATCGACGACATCAACGAAAGAAGACGACAGGCTGCCGGACCGCTGCGTGACCTGCGCTATCTGACGGAACGGGTCAGGACTGCCCAGATTGTACCGGATCCGACAGATACCGAGGTGGTCGCTTTCGGCCACACCGTCACCTTCTCAAGGGAGGACGGCAGGGTTCAGACCTACCGGATCGTGGGGGAAGATGAAGCAGACCCCAAGGCAGGCAGCATCTCTTACGTATCGCCCGTTGCGAGGCAGCTTGTGGGAAAACGTGTGGGCGATGTCGTCATGGCGGGCGGGCAGGAACTGGAGCTGCTTTCCATCACCCTTCAAGACGTGCTCTAACTCCCGCCAGAAAGCCGCTTGAGTGCGAGGACCTCGCCTTCCGTCAGATTGCGGCTTTCACCTTTCGCCAGATCTCCAAGCGTCAGATCGCCGATAGCAACGCGCACGAGCCTGAGACATTCGACCTGATGAGCCTCCAGCATTCGGCGGATCTGCCGGTTCTTGCCCTCATCGAGCACAATTTCCAGCCAGGCGTTTTTCTCGCCCTGCCGCAAGACATCCACGCGTCTGGCGCTCAGTCTTTCTCCGTCATGCACTACTCCGGCTCGCAGGCCCTCAATGAGCGTGTCGTCCGCAGGCCTGTCGATCTGTACATGGTAAGTTTTAGAAACATGCGTTCTGGGATCAAGCAGCGCATCGGCAAATCGCGTGTCGTTGGTGAAGAGCAACAGGCCTTCGCTCGCCTTGTCCAGACGTCCGACCGGGGAAAGATGCCGGTCCGGCAGATGTTTCAGGCAATCATAGACTGTTGCCCGACCCTGCGGATCGTGACGGGTGGTGACGAGGCCGCGCGGTTTGTTGAGCATCAGATAAACATGGTCTTCTGCGACGACAGGTCGGCCATCCACGGTGATATTTGCGGTGTCGAGGTCCACCCAGGTTTCGAGGTCGGTCGTGATACTTCCATCAACGGAAACGCGGCCCGCCCGCACCAGATCTTCCCCTTGCGTGCGCGAACAGAAGCCAAGCTTGGAAAGCGCCCGCGCCAGGGTCACGCGCTTGCCCGCAGCCGCCTCTGGCGCAGCCTTCAGTTTCGGCTTGCCGGCTTGGCCCGGCCCCCTTCCCGCAGACCGGGCTGGCGGCCGCTGACCGCGCGCATTTCTGTTTCGCACCGTTGTTCTTCACTCTGTTGACCAGCCGCACGCACCATTCTACAGCGAGGGCAGTTTGCACGACCATATTCCATAAGTGCCATAAACTAGAACTGCCATAACCTGGAACTGCGAAAACCCAAGTCAGGAAGTGAGACGATCTTGAACACTGACCTCATCACTCAGGAACTCGTAACGCTGCGCGACTATTGGCGTTATGCCATTTCGCGCTTCAACGCGGCAGATCTGGCCTATGGTCACGGCACGGGAAATGCAGGCGATGACGCTGCTTTCCTGCTGCTCGATTCGCTTGACCTGCCGATCGATACGCTGGACCCGTTTCTGGATGCAAGACTTCTGCCCCACGAACGCAAGCTTCTGGCGGAGCGGATCGAGACGCGCGTGTCCACCCGCAAACCGTCCTCTTACATAACCGGTCACTCCTACATCCAGGGTGTGCGCTTTCACGTGGACGAGCGGGTCATCGTTCCTCGCTCACATATCGGCGAAATCCTGTTTGCGGAATACACGAACCCGCATGGCTCCAACTGGCTGCCCGATCCGATGATGGTGGAACGTGCCGTGGATATCTGCACCGGTTCCGGCTGTCTTGCCGTTATCATGGCGAAGTTCTTCCCGCAGGCGGAGGTCGATGCGGTTGACCTGTCTGCCGATGCTTTGGAAGTCGCGAGGCTCAACGTCGCCGAGCACGAGGTGGAGGGTCAGGTGACGCTTCACCAGGGTGATCTCTTCAAGCCACTTGATGGGCGACGCTACGATCTCATCATCACCAATCCGCCCTATGTGGATCATGAAGCCCTTGCCGGCTACCCGCCGGAATATCAGGCCGAGCCGCGCATGGCCCATGATGGCGGGGAAGACGGACTTGATCTCGTTCGCGAAATCCTGCGCGAGGCACCGAAATATTTGACGCCCGAGGGCGGCCTGTTGTGCGAAATCGGTTCCGGTCGCGAAATTCTGGAAGAGGAGTTCCCGCACCTGGAATTCACATGGCTGGAGACAGCAGAATCCCAGGATGCCGTGTTCTGGATTACCGCGGAACACCTCGGCGTTGAAGCTGCTCTCTAGGTCTTCTGGTCGCAAACGGCCTTGCAGTCGCTTCCTTCGGTGATATCTCTGCCTCACTAATGCATATCGCGCTCAACCGGATTCGGTTTAGCGCGATATGCAGTATTTTAAAGTCTTACAGCGTCGTTCGCGCGTTCAATCGAACGCGCCGCGCTGTAGCTTATGGAGGCAGAGATCATGTCAGAGACGAAAGTGGCACTCATTACGGCGGGCGGCAGCGGCATGGGCGCGGCAGCCGCAAAGCGGCTCGCCGCCGATGGCTACAAGGTTGCCATCCTTTCCTCCTCCGGCAAGGGCGAAGCCTTGGCCACAGAGCTTGGCGGCATCGGCGTGACCGGCTCCAACCAATCGAACGATGATCTCAAGCGGCTGATCGATGGCGCTATGGAAAAGTGGGGCAGGATCGACGCGCTGGTGAACTCCGCCGGCCATGGACCGCGCGCGCAGCTTCTGGATATCACCGACGAACAGTGGCACACCGGCATGGATGTCTATCTCATGAACGTCATCCGCCCGGTTCGACTGGTGGCGCCCATCATGCAGGCGCAAAAGGCTGGCGCGATCGTCAACATCTCGACCGCCTGGGTGTTCGAGCCATCGCCCATGTTCCCCACCTCTGCCGTGTTCCGTGCAGGGCTTGCGGCCTATACGAAACTGTTTGCCGATAGCTATGCCATCGACAATGTGCGCATGAACAATGTTCTGCCCGGCTGGATCGACAGTCTGCCCGGCACAGAGGAGCGGCGTGAGAGCGTGCCGATGAGGCGCTATGGCACGATGGAGGAAATCGCGGCCACCATCTCCTTCCTCGTTTCTGAAGGCGCGGGCTACATCACCGGCCAGAGCCTGAAGGTGGATGGCGGCTTGATGCGCTCCGTTTGAGATTAGAAGGTTGGCGGCGTGCAGGCGCTGATGACCTCGCAGGGAACAGGCCCGACACAGCGGAAACGATGTGGTCTGCGGCTTTCGAAATAATAGGCGTCGCCGGGTCCGAGGATCCGGCGCTCCTCATCCACCGTCACCTCGAGCCGACCGGACAGCACGATACCGCCCTCCTCTCCTTCGTGAACAAGCGGAACCTTGCCCGTATCGGCGCCCGGCTGGTAGCACTCCTTCAGGATCTGCAGACTGCGGCCAAACAGATTATCGCCGATCTGGCGATAGGAGATCTTGCCTTTGCCGATCTCGACAAGCTCTTCTGCCGCATAGAAGGCCTTCTTCGGCTTATCCGGCTCGAAGGCGAAGAATTCTGCGAGCCCGATGGGAATGCCATCGAGAATGCGCTTCAGCGCCCCAACGGACGGATTGGAGGCGTTGGATTCGATCAACGATATGGTGGAGTTCGTCACGCCCGCGCGCTTGGCCAACTCCCGCTGTGAAAGCTTATGCGCCATGCGCAGATGGCGAAGACGGTTACCGACATCGACAGACACGATAGACCCACTGTTTCGGATGTTGAAGATATCGCAAATTCTGCAACTCTTAGATCGAAAAATCAATAGCTTACAGATTGAGAGAAAAGGACTTGTTGACATCTCCAAAATCGCTCACACCAGCGTGACATGCTGTGCCGAAGGAGCCGAACCGCCATGGACTATACAAAGCCATCCAACACGCCGACGCTGGAAAATTTCTGGATGCCGTTCACGGCGAACCGTCAGTTCAAGGCTGCTCCCCGCCTGCTCGCCAGCGCGAGTGGCATGTACTATACCGACGTCGATGGCAATACGGTGCTGGACGGCACGGCTGGCCTCTGGTGCGTCAACGCTGGTCACGGTCGCAAGCGCATTGCCGATGCCGTGGAACGACAGCTGCGCACGCTGGATTTTGCCCCGACCTTCCAGATGGGCCATCCGATCGCGTTCGATTTTGCCGAAAAACTGGGAAGGATCGCCCCGGGTGGCGTTGCCGCTGAACTCGATCGCGTCTTCTTCACTGGCTCCGGATCCGAGTCCGTCGATACGGCCCTGAAGATCGCGATCGCCTATCAGCGCGCCATCGGCCAGGGTACGCGCAGCCGCATCATCGGCCGCGAGAAGGGTTATCACGGCGTCGGCTTCGGCGGAATTTCCGTCGGCGGCCTCGTCAACAATCGTCGCGTCTTTCCGCAGATCCCAGCCGACCACATGCGCCATACGCTGGATATCGAGCGCAATGCCTTCTCCAAGGGTCTGCCGGCGCATGGTCTGGAACTGGCGGAGGATCTGGAGCGTCTGGTCCAGTTGCATGGGCCGGAAACCATTGCCGCCGTCATCGTCGAGCCGATGTCTGGGTCTGCCGGCGTCATCCTTCCGCCGAAGGGCTATCTGGAGCGCATTCGCGCGATCTCGCAGAAATACGGCATCCTGCTGATCTTCGATGAAGTCATCACCGGTTTCGGCCGTCTCGGCACACCTTTTGCGACCGACTATTTCGGCGTCGTGCCGGATCTCGTCACCACGGCAAAGGGCCTGACCAATGGTGCCATCCCGATGGGCGCGGTATTCGCCAGCCGCAAGGTCTATGACGGGCTGATGAACGGACCGGAGAATGCCATAGAGCTCTTCCACGGCTACACCTATTCCGGTCATCCGGTGGCCAGTGCCGCTGGCATTGCGACACTGGAAATCTATGCGGAAGAAAACCTTCTAACGCGCGCTGCCGGTCTGGCAGAGACCTGGCAGGAGGCGCTGCACAGCCTGAAGGATCATCCGCATGTGGTGGATGTGCGCAATCTCGGCCTCGTTGGCGCCATCGAGTTGAGCCCGCGTGATGGTGCACCGGGAACACGCGCTTATGACGTGTTCGTGGACTGCTTCAAGAAGGGCCTGCTGATCCGCGTTACCGGCGATGTCATTGCTCTCTCGCCGCCGCTGATCATCGAGAAGGAGCAGATCGAGACGATCGTTTCCATGATTGGCGATGCGCTGAAGCGTGTTGCCTGATGAAACGAAAAATGCCCCCGATGAGATGCTCGTCGGGGGCACTGTTTATCAGCTGGTCGCATTTCCGGACGGAAAACCGCTGACACTTTTCCTGGAAATGCGGAGCTCACCAAAGATCGACGTGACGGTTCACGTCCTTGTAGAGCAGATATCGGAAGCGCCCCGGTCCACCGGCATAGCAAGCCTGCGGGCAGAAGGCGCGCAGCCACATGAAATCTCCGGCTTCGACTTCTACCCAGTCATCGTTCAGGCGATAAACGGCCTTGCCTTCCAGAACATAGAGACCGTGCTCCATGACATGGGTTTCCATGAATGGAATGAGTGCACCCGGCTGGAAGGTCACGATATTCAGGTGCATGTCGTAGCGCACGTCCGCGGGATCGATAAAACGGGTGGTTGCCCATTTTCCATCGGTATCCGGCATGGCGGAAAGCTGGTGGTCATCCTCATGGCTGAAGATGGCAGGAGGCAGTTCCAGCCCCTCGACGGCCTGAAACTTCTTGCGCACCCAATGGAATTTGGCGAGGCTCTGGCTGTTGTTCTTCAGGGTCCATTTCGCCCCTGCAGGCAGATAGGCAAACGAGCCTTCGCGCAACTCGTGAGCTGTGCCATCCAGCACTATGGTCATTTCGCCTTGGACCACGAAGATGGCTGCCTGGGCTGCCGCGTTCGGCTCGGGCCTTTCGCTGCCGCCACCGGGTGCGACCTCCATGATATACTGCGCGAAGGTCTCGGAAAAACCGGTCATCGGTCGGGCGATGATCCAGGCGCGCGTCGCATCCCAATGTGGCAGCACGCTGGTGACGATATCTGACATGACCCGCTTCGGGATGACTGCATAGGCCGTCTTGAACGTTGCCTTGCTCGACAGAAGCTCCGTCTGTCCCGGAAGTCCGCCCATGTTGGAATAGTATCGTCCTGATGTCATGCCCATGTCTCCGTCGGGTGATGCCCCGCCATATTGTCTGACAGCGGCATCGATTCCCCCTGTCATATCCTCAAGCGAAGTCGAAATAAATCGAGAACTCATGGGCGCTTCGTCACCCCGCGCGGTCAAGCTGCGTCCGAGGATCCAGCCTTCCCAATCGCGGCAACCCACCAGATCCGGAACCCCTTCGGTGTGTCTCCCCTCAACGATCTCGATCATCGGAAACAGGCCCATCAGCGCGTCAAAGCGATCTTCGCCGCTAGCATCACTGCCGAAGCCATCGTCGATCATTTCGAGCAGACCGTCATCCGGTTGCAGATCCGGCCTTGCCGCGAACCATTGTTGGATAGTGGGCGCGAACCGCTGCCGGTCCTCCTGCCTTCGCTTGCTCCACACCGGGCTTCGCGGAATGCCAATTTTCGCATAGGCATCCGCCGGATAGCTTTCTGCGACCACTATCTTTTGAGCCCGAAACAGATCGGCCAGACCGCCATCGAAGGGCCAGATCCCGATCCTTTGACGAAAGGGCTGGATCAGTTCTCGCCACCCGGCAATTGCCGCCTTGCCCACCTGCGATGCACCCATGGTCCAGAACAGCATGGAGGGTGGCGAAAGGCCTGGAGCCGGACGCTCGCACAGACGCAGCAAATTCTCTTTCCCGATACCCAGGCCCTCGAACAGATGTGCCTGAAGCGTGCCGCCGGAGCGCGCCGGATAAAAGGGGCGCCTCAGCGAAATCTCTGAAGGTTTGTCAGCGGGGCGAAACCAATCAGACCATTCATCGTGGCCAAGCACATCGAGCAGATCGCGAAAATTGCTGAAGCCGGTCTTTTCGCCATAGGTACTCGGAACACCGATCGGAAAGTCGAAACCAAAGAACACGCAACCATTCTCCTGGTTTTGCGCAGTGGCTCGATCAAACAGGGTGGTTGTCGGTCCAACTTTTTGAGGCTCGGAGATCAGCCAATCGTTTCCCTTACGACGGGCTACTGTCATCCACCGCTTTTCGTCGGCTATGCTCCAATCGCAGTGCACAACACAGGAAGGTTTCATGGACCCGTTTCCACCTCGTTCTCTTTATTGAACATTTGATCTTTCAACCTGTCTACTCAGTCAGCGCGACCTATGCTTCGATCCATCCAGTGAGCAAATGCAACATGTGGGAAGCGCCTATCTTTGGACGCATTTTATATTGTAATTCAATTTTTAGATGCATTGCTTACTCTCTTAGACCAAAGTCGTTCTGATTCAGTCCTTGGGGCTGTGTTAGCTTCAAGCTCCCAGGTCATCGTTCTGGCGATGATGTAGACATAGCGCAAGCTTGATCCGGACATTCGGACCGCGGGGCAAATGGAGGGCGTGCCGCCACGGGGGCACGTGAAAGCCTTGAGGCGGTAGAGGGCCGCACTCGGGGCAAGCGAAAGCTACGGAGGTGGCGATCGCGATGGATGTTGAAAGACATTTTCCGGCCGGAAGGCCGGACACAAGGAGGAGGAATACATGGCAGCAATCGAGATGAATGCGAGGGACCGGTCACGGCCCATGACCGCAGAGGAAAAGAAGGTCATCATGGCCTCCTCTGCCGGGACAATCTTCGAGTGGTACGACTTTTATCTCTACGGTTCACTGGCAGCCATCATCGGCGCCCAGTACTTTACCGCATTCCCGGAAGCCACGCGAAACGTGTTTGCGCTTCTGGCCTTTGCTGCCGGCTTCATCGTGCGTCCGTTCGGCGCGCTGGTGTTTGGAGCGCTGGGCGATCTCGTCGGCCGCAAGTACACCTTCCTGATGACTATTCTCATCATGGGCCTCTCGACCTTCCTCGTTGGCCTTCTGCCCGGCTACAACAGCTGGGGTGCTGCCGCACCGATCATCCTGATCGTGCTTCGCATGCTTCAGGGTCTGGCCCTTGGTGGTGAATATGGCGGTGCCGCGGTTTACGTGGCCGAACATGCGCCTTCCAACCAGCGTGGCTATTTCACAGCCTTCATCCAGACGACAGCGACGCTCGGCCTTCTGCTGTCGCTCGTGGTCATTCTGGCCGTGCAGAGCTATGTGAACGCCAACTGGGCTCCTACTGCGGTTCTCGATGCAGCCGGTGCTGCCATCATGAACCCGGATGGTACGCCACGCATGATCAAGGCCTTCGATCTTTGGGGCTGGCGCATTCCGTTCCTCGGCTCGATCGTTCTTCTGCTGATTTCGCTCTACATCCGCATGCAGATGAACGAATCCCCTGCCTTCAAGAAGATGAAGGAAGAGGGTGCTGCCTCCAAGGCGCCGCTGCGTGAAGCATTCGGCACCTGGAAGAACGGCAAGTTTGCACTCATCGCACTCTTTGGTCTCGTCGCTGGCCAGGCCGTCGTCTGGTACTCCGGCCAGTTCTATGCACTGTTCTTCCTGCAGAACGTCATCAAGGTCGACAGCTTCACGGCAAACGTCATGGTTGCCTGGTCGCTCATCCTCGGCACCGGTGGCTTCCTGTTCTTTGGTTCGCTGTCGGACAAGATCGGCCGCAAGCCAATCATCCTCGCAGGCTGCCTGATTGCGGCACTGACCTACAAGTTCGTGTTCCCGATGCTGACGCAGGTCGCCAACCCGGCACTCCATGCCGCACAGCAGACTATCGTCACTGTCACCGCAGCTCCTGGCGATTGCTCGTTCCAGTTCAACCCGGTCGGCACTGCCAAGTTCACGTCTTCTTGCGATATCGCCAAGTCGACGCTTGCCCGTTCCTCGGTCAACTACACCTCGGTGCAGGACCCCGCGGCAACGGTTGCACAGGTGAAGATCGGCGACACGGTCATCCCGTCCTATGACGCGACCAAGCTGGCAGGCGATGCTGCCAAGACGGCTCCGGCCGCCTTCACAAAGTCTGTCAATGATGCCCTGACGGCTGCCGGATACCCGGCTTCCGCCGACAAGAATACGACTGTCATCAAGGCCGCGCATTTCTTCGACATCTTCAGCGGCCAGAAGATTACCGTGGTCCTGATCCTGACCTACCTCATCATCCTGGTGACGATGGTCTATGCCCCGATTGCAGCCATGCTGGTCGAACTCTTCCCGACACGCATTCGCTACTCCGGCCTCTCCCTGCCATACCACATCGGTAACGGCTGGTTCGGCGGCCTGATGCCTGCAACGGCCTTCGCGATCTCTGCGCAGACGGGCAACGTCTATGGCGGTCTGTGGTACCCGATCATCATCGCAGGTGCGACTGTCGTCATCGGTGCACTGCTGGTTCCGGGCAACACCCACAAGAAGGATATCTTTGCGGACGACGCACAGTAATCCAGACCATTCCTCTCGAAGGAACACGACAGGCTGGCCTTACCGCCAGCCTGTTTCTTATTGCGGAATCAGCTTTTTCGTTTTTCCCAGAAGAACCAGCCAACCAGAAAGACGCCGAGGATAAGGGCATTGGAAACGATGCCGAGGCCGATGGACGTGAAACGCGCAACCTCTGCGCTGGCCGCCGTGGTCATGGGCAGCAGGATCGCAACGAAGACCACGCCCATGGCTAGAGGCGCCTTCATGCCCATCGTATCGCGGGTGCGGATCGCCGTGACGAGCAGGAAGAACATCATCCCGATTCGAAACGGATCTGTCAGTTGCGAAACTAGAATATCTGCCATCGCTCTCCCCCCTAAACAATTGGTTCGCTTTCATAAACTGAAAGTGCGCCCAAGTCTTGCAAAAGAGTTGTGAGGCAAGCAGCAACCACGTCATCATTGAAAAAGCCGACGGAGAGACCCCGTCGGCTTGATCGTTTACCTGATGGATGACTTAAGCCAGCGTATAGGCGGTCTTGACGACTGTGAAGAATTCCGCCGCGTATTTTCCCTGCTCGCGCGGGCCGAAGGAGGAAGCCTTCCGGCCACCGAAGGGCACGTGGAAATCGACGCCAGCGGTCGGAAGGTTGACCATGACCATGCCGGCTTCCGAATTGCGCTTGAAATGGGTGGCATGCTTCAGGCTGGTCGTGGCGATGCCGGCAGACAGGCCGAATGGCGTATCATTGGCAACCGCCAAAGCTTCCTCGTAGTCCTTGACGCGAATGACGGCAGCAACAGGCCCAAAGATCTCTTCGCGCGAGATGCGCATCTGGTTTGTTGCTTCGGTGAACAGCGTCGGCTGCAGGTAGAAGCCGGGGGTATCGCGTTCGATACGCTCTCCACCAAAGGCGAGTTTGGCGCCCTCCTGCTTGCCGATTTCGATGTAATCGCAATCCTGCTGGAGCTGCTTCTCATCGACCACCGGGCCAATATGCGTTCCATCCTTGAGCGCGTGATCGACGTTCAGCTTGCTCAAACGTTCTGTCAAAGCAGCCACGAACTTGTCGTGAATACCTTCCGTGACGATGAGGCGCGAAGAGGCAGTGCAGCGCTGGCCCGTGGAGAAGAAGCCGGAATTGGCAGCCGCTTCGACAGCAACGCCGAGATCTGCATCATCCAGAACCACCATCGGGTTCTTGCCGCCCATTTCCAGTTGGAACTTGCGATTATGCTCGATGGAAGACAGCGCCACGCGTTTGCCGGTTCCGGTGGAGCCGGTAAATGTGATGCCTGCGAGATCCGGGCTATCCAGCATGGCCTGACCAACGACAGAGCCGCGGCCCATCACAAGGTTCAGCACGCCTTTCGGCAGACCCGCACGGTGTAGAATGTCGACGATGGCCCAAGAGCAACCGGGAACCAGATCCGCTGGCTTGAAGACCACCGTGTTTCCATAGGCAAGTGCCGGGGCAATCTTCCAGGCGGGAATGGCGATCGGGAAGTTCCACGGCGTGATGATGCCGATCGGCCCCAGCGGCTCGCGCGTTATTTCGACTCCGATGTTCGGGCGCGCGGACGGTAGCACTTCGCCTGCCAGACGCAGGGTTTCACCGGCAAAGAAATCGAAGATCTGCGCGGCGCGAATGGTCTCGCCAATGCCTTCCGGCAAGGTCTTGCCTTCTTCCTGCGAAAGGAGGCGTCCGAGCTCTTCCTTGCGGGCGAGGATTTCATCCGCCGTCTTCTTCAAAATCGCGTGGCGCTCCAGAATGCCGGAACGGGACCAGGCCGGGAATGCTGCTTTTGCCGCGGCAATAGCCGCTTTGGCATCGTCAGCCGAGGCCTGTGCATAAACGCCCACGACGTTCTTGGTATCGGATGGATTGATGTTTTCCGAACCTTGTTTGCCGACCCATTCACCGGCAATGAGATTTTGATGGATGGTCACGAATGCCTCCCTTTCGCTAGGTGCTTTTCACAGTAATTCCACGATCCGGCAGCCGCCGGATCAGCATCGACCCCTCACTTATCATATATCTCAGTCAAATAAATATGATAAGTTGATTTAAGCATCGGTTCAACCCGCTGGCCCTGTCAGGGTTGAAGGTTTTTGAGCGCGCCCTACATAAGTTGTGACATGAGATCGTCGATCGACGACATGGCGATGCAGGCACATGTCAACTTCAGCTGACGCGCGCCGATCTTGATACCATTAGCATAGGATCGGTAACGGGCTGCAAGGTTTGAACGGTCACGATGCAAAGGAGATGTTTTGCAGGTTCTAGTTCGAGATAACAATGTCGATCAGGCCCTCCGGGTCTTGAAGAAGAAGATGCAGCGTGAAGGTATCTTCCGGGAAATCAAGGCGCGCAGCGCCTATGAAAAGCCGTCCGAAAAGCGCGCACGAGAAAAGTCCGAAGCCATCCGCCGCCAGCGTAAGCTTGCGCGAAAGAAGGCACAGCGTGAAGGCCTTCTGCCGGCGCCCAAGAAAGCAGTTGGCCGAGGAGGCCGCTGATCGGGCGATTTTGCAATTCCGTTTGACGAGAAAGGTAGGTCCCAATGTCCATGGAAGAAGCGACTTTAACCCCCGCCAAGCTCTCGCCGCGCGACCGGGCGGAAGCGACAGACAGGGCGGCGAAGGCCATTATCGACTCTGAGGCGATTGCTCGGGAAAAGAAAACCGAGAAACTTCGCGCCATGCGAATGGCGAGGGCAACGTCCCAACCCGTCAAGACCAAGCGGTAATCCTGCGACTGAAAAGACGAAGCGGCCGACGAGCCGCTTCTTTTTTTGCGCTTTCAAGCGAGATATCGACGGCGTCAACCGCCCTGCTGGACTGGGGATTGCCCTGGCTTGATAACGGGCATATTGCCTGTCTGGGGCGCTGGTTCCACAAGTTCTTGGTCGCCTGTCGCAGGTGGTTTCAGAACTCCTTTGCAATCCGCCAGGCTACCACTCAGGCTTTGCGAAGAAGCATGCTCGTTCGCGGATTGGCCATTGGCTGCCTGACCGTTCTGGGACAATTGTTGTGGTGGCACTTGGCATTTTGTCGTACCACTGGGCGTCTGCGCAAAAGTGCTTGCCGGGACAAGCAAGCTCATCGAGGTAAGTATCGCGATGCAACTGACGCGAAGACCGGCTCGGGATGTGTTGGTCATCTCCATTTCTGCATCCTCCTTGCTACCACAACTGCATCAGCCAGAATGAGGTTCCCGATATTCCCTACGGCACTATCCCGAACTGTCGTGTGATCGGAGACGACCTTGTACTAAAGCAGACAATGTATCGTGTTTTCAGCATTTCCGGGAACTATGCGCCACACCCCTTGTTTGAGGTCGAGAGGGAATGGAGGCAGACATCATGACCAATGTGAACGGACGCGATCGTGTGCAGGCAGAGATGGTACAGTTGATACCAGCACTCAGATCATTCGCTAGACGACTGGACAGAAGCCCGACCAATGTTGACGATCTCGTGCAGGAAACCTTGACGCGCGCCTTGGCGAACCTCGACAAGTTTCAAGAAGGGACCAGCCTGAAATCTTGGATGTTTACGATCCTGCGCAACACGTTCTGCACAAAATTCGGATTATCAAAGCGTGAGACCGTAGGCCTGGAGGATTGCGCATCGGCACGGCCCACCGTCAATGCGCCACAGGAATGGTCTGTCCGCGCCCACGAGTTTCACCGCGCCCTGCTTAGTCTTCCAGAACATTATCGGGATGCCGTCGACATCATCCTGCTGCAGGGCCAGAGCTACGAGGTTGCAGCCGAACGGTGCGGGTGCCCTGTTGGCACGATCAAGAGCCGGGTCAACCGCGCTAGGGCTCAACTGGCATCGCAGTTGAACTAGGTAGAATATTGATAGACTGACATTGAGGGCGGCCACGGCTGCCCTTTTTCATGTCGACCAGAGCGACCGTACATAAGTTAAAATTTGTAATATGACTTGCTTAGCACATCATATAAGATGAGCTCTTTCTTTCTTGGGGAGGAGACGATCATGACATCCTTGGACCTGAAACATCGGCTCGCCGCGCTGATGGCCGCCGCTCTTGTAATGCCGTTGCCGCAAGCAGCCGCTGAGGGAGACCATCTGCGCCAGACGCTGGCAGCCAATGATGGATGGGCCGGAGGAACGTCTGGCGGCGCTGATGCCGTGGATCGTCATGTCTACAAGGTCACGAACCGCTCGGAATTACTGAATGCTCTTCAGGCTGGTGGGGAGCCGAGCATATCGAAAATCATTCAGGTGAGCGGGACGATCAACCTGTCGGTCGATGATCAGAACAGGGAATTGCTGGAAAAGGACTACGCTGATCCGGGCTATAGCTTCGAGGCCTATAGAACGGCCTACGCACCTTCCACCTGGAATGTGCGGCTGGATGACAAGAAGAAACCGATCCGCGACCTGACAGGACCTCTTGAGGAAGCGCGCAAGCGGTCTGCGGAGAGGCAGAAGGCGCGGGTTGTGATCAAGTTGACGTCAAATACGACTCTGATTGGTCTTGGCAAGGATGCCCGGATCACAAAGGGAAACCTCGTGATTGGCGAAGGGACGGAAAACGTCATCATCCGCAATATCACCTTCGAGGATGCCTTCGATTACTTTCCGGCCTGGGATCCCGGTGACAGCTGGAAGATCGATGCGAGCTATCCCGGCTGCCAGGAGACACATGTGGATGCAGCCAAGGGGCCGCAACAGTGTCCGGGTGGTCGATGGAATTCGGAGTACGACAACATCTCGATCAGCGGCGGCAAGCGGGTCTGGATCGACCATTGCACCTTCACCGATGGCGAGAGACCCGACCATCTCTTCCCGCCAGTCTATCCCTTCCCCAACAATCTGCCGGAGCAGAAGGTGCAGCATCACGACGGACAGGTGGACATCACCAACGGCGCCGATCTGGTGACCCTGACCTACAACCACTTCAGCGGCCACGACAAGACTTCGCTGATTGGCGGCAGTGATAGCCGGACATCGGATGCAGGTAAGCTGAATGTCACTTACCGGGCCAACTGGTTTGACAATGCGGGACAACGAAGCCCACGCGTTCGTTTCGGGAAGGTGCACAGCTACAATAACTATTTTACCGGAACGGCTGCCCTGCCGATCAAAGGGGCAAAGGATCTCGAGGAAAAGCATGCACTGGCTCTGAAGGCGAAGGGCGAATATCCGGTCTTCCGCAGCGGCTTCGGCATTGGCAAGGAGTCGGCCATCTACTCGGAGCACAACGTCTTCGAGATCAAGAATGGCGGCCCCGAGACTGCGGTTGCGATCCAGGGCGGCACGCGTTTCTTCGACAATGGCTCTACCGTCAACGATAAGCCGGCGAATTTTGCCGCTGTCCTGAACCAGGATGCAAAGCAGCCCATATCTTCAGACCTTGGCTGGAAGCCTGACCGTTATGCCCATGCGCCACTTCCCGCAGCGGAAGTTCCGAGCCACGTCCAGGCAAACGCCGGTGCGGGCAAGATGTGAAGGGATCGAGTGATACCTTCTCCCGCTCGGTCAGCGGGAGAAGGTATGCTATGTTCAGGGCGCGGACGCCTGACCGGAAATGCAGATGACGATTACATCTGCTCGGATTGCGCGCCGCTTCCCGGCTTGGCCTTGCCCAGCACGGGTTCCGGTCCAAGGGCTGAGGACAGGGGCGTGCTTGTAAACTCGCCTTTGCCATCGATTGAGCGCCCCTCGGACCATCGCCCGGAAACAGGCGGCGCTCCATCTGCCTGGAAGCCGAGGAAGGCATAGGAAAATTCCTGCTTTTCTTCTTCCTGAGGGAAGCTGTTGGGAATGGGAAACGCCCCCTGGTGTCCGCCGAGTTCTTCCAACGCGGCCAGCCATTGGTTCTGGTGCATGGTGTCGCGCGCAATCAGATAGGACAGCATGTCCTTCATGCCCGGATCATTCGTCATATTGTACAGACGAACGGCCAGCACCCTTCCGGTGGATTCAGCCGCAACATTAGCGGTCATATCGGCGGCGATATTGCCGCTTGCATAGATGTGCGACATGTTGAAGGGCACGCCGTCACTGTCTACCGGCATGGCGGAGAGCCCTGCGGACAGAATGTTTTTCATATTGATACCACCCATGACCATGCTGGCTACGGGATCCTTGGCCACTGCCTCCCTCTCCGAAAGAGGGGCGCCTTCCATGTTGAGAGCAACGGCTGTCGCCAGCATTTCGATATGGCCCAGTTCTTCCGCTGCCGTATTCATCAAGAGATCGCGGAACTTGGGATTTCCTCGTGCTCCACAGGCCTGGAAAAAATACTGCATGGCGACCCGGATCTCGCCTTCCACGCCGCCAATCGCCTGCTGAAGCGCACGGGCAAACAGCGGATCCGGCTTTTCGACACGCACCGGATATTGCAGCTTTCCGTCGGTATAAAACATGAGTTTCTCCTTCCTGTTGAGAGCCCGCCCAACAAGAGGTCGTGTCAGAAGTTCCGTGCCCCATTCAAGAACAGGGATTGATGCCCCGATTGCAGTTTTCGTTTGCAAGCGATCCCGCACGGACGCATGTTCACCCACGAATTCAATACAGCGTGAGACAGTCATTCATGTCGGCAGATGCAATTGTTCTGGGTGCGGGTATCATCGGCGTTTCAACCGCCGTGCATCTGGCGAAACGTGGAAAATCCGTTGTTCTGGTGGACCGCCGCGGGCCCGGCGAAGAAACCTCCTATGGCAATGCCGGCCTTATTCAGCGCGAAGGCGTTGTTCCCTATGGCTTTCCCCAGCAGATCGGCATGATCCTGCGCTATGCGCTGAACAACCGGATCGACGCGCACTATCACCTGAGCGCTGTTCCATCGGTCGCGAAGTTTCTGGCGAAGTACTGGTGGAATTCGAATGTCAGCCGGCATCAGGTGATCGCCAAGGCCTATGCGCCTCTCATCGAGCATTCCATCTCCGAACACGACGCCCTGATCCGTGAAGCGGATTGCGAGCATCTGATAAAGAAGGACGGCTGGACGGAAGCGTTCCGCACACAGGCCAAACAGGATGCGGAAGTCAGGGAGGCCGAGCGGCTGAAGCGGGAATACGACCTGAATTTCAAGGTGCTGGATGCCAGGCAACTGGCCGAGAAGGAACCGCATCTTTCAAACGACTTTGTCGGTGGCCTGACATGGGTCGAACCCTGGTCGGTGCTCGATCCGCACGCGCTGACCATGGCCTATGTGAAGCTGCTGGAAAGGCTCGGCGGCCGGTTTGTGCGCGGTGATGCGACGACGCTTGTGCGCACCGGCGCCGGGTGGCGGGTGACGACGGATGAAGGCACCATCGAGGCAAAAGACGTCGTCATCGCTCTCGGCCCGTGGTCTGATACCGTCACGGCACCGCTCGGCTATCGTTTCCTCGTCGGTGTGAAGCGCGGCTACCACATGCATTACGGCACGCGCGACAACAAGGTGTTGAATGGCTGGACCATGGATGCCGAACGCGGTTATTTCCTCGCCCCCATGAACCAAGGCATCAGGCTGACGACCGGCGCCGAATTTGCGCTTCGGGACGCACCAAAAACGCCTGTGCAGCTTGAGCGCGCCGAAGCTGTAGCCCGGACGATCTTTCCGCTTGGCGAGCGCCTTGACCGCGAACCCTGGATGGGAGCGCGCCCCTGTACGCCCGACATGATGCCGATCATCGGCAAGGCGCCGCGTCATGATGGCCTGTGGTTTGCCTTTGGCCATTCGCATCATGGCCTGACGCTCGGGCCGGTCACGGGCCGCCTGATTGCAGAAGCCATCTGTGGCGAAAAGCCTTTCATGGATGCATCCGCCTATCGCCCGGAGCGATTTGCAATCTAGCGGGGAGCCGAATGACGTCCGTATCCGCCCTGTCGAACAATGCTGGTCATGCGAACAGCTGGTACGCGGCATCGGCCCGCGACAGGCGCATTCGGCCTTCGCTGGCTGAAGATCTGCAATGCGATGTGTGTGTCATCGGCGCAGGGTTTACAGGCGTCTCGGCAGCCCTTGCTCTCGCCGAACGGGGTTTCTCCGTGGTCATCCTAGAAGCGGAACGCATCGGCTTCGGTGCGTCCGGACGAAATGGCGGCCAGATCGTCAACGGCTATAGTCGGGATCTGGCAACGATCTCGGCACGCTACGGGAAGGAAAAGGCGGTCAGGCTGGGTGAAATGTCGCTCGAAGGCGGCGCGATCATCCGGGAGCGGATCTCCCGCTACGCTATCGATTGCGATCTGCGGGAGGGCGGTTTCTTCGCAGCCTTTACCCAGAAACAGATGCGCGAGATGGAGGTGCACAAGCAGGATTGGGAGCGCTACGGCCATCCCGGTCTCGAAATGGTCTCGCGATCCGAAGTGGGAGCCTATGTGCAGACTGATCGCTACGCCGGCGGCATGATCGACCGCCTGGGCGGGCATATTCATCCGCTCAATCTGGTTCTTGGAGAAGCGAGGGCCTTCGAACAGCAGAATGGCCGGATCTTCGAGCGCTCTCGCGTTCTGCAGATGGACGATGGCGAGCGACCGGTCGTGCGCACGGCTGCGGGCTCCGTAACTTGTGAATACGTTCTGATCTGCGGCAATGCCTATCTCGCCCCGCAGTTTCCGGCGATCAGCGAGCGCGTGCTCCCTGTCTCTAGCCAGATCATTGCAACGGAGCCGCTCGATCCAGCGCTGGCGCAGTCTCTGCTGCCGGCGGATTTCTGCGTCGAGGACGCAAACTATGTGCTGGACTACTTTCGCCGGACCGCCGATAATCGCATTCTCTACGGCGGCGGCATCGGATACGATGGGCGCGATCCGCATGATATCGCCGAGGCAATCCGGCCAAAGATGCTGAAAACGTTCCCGCAACTGGCCCAGACGCGCATTGATTTTGCCTGGGGCGGAAACTTTGCCCTGACCTTGACCCGTATTCCCCATATCGGGCGCCTCTCACCGCGCGTCTATTTCTCTCACGGCGACAGCGGTCACGGTGTGACGACGACGCATCTTCTGGGCCGCATTCTAGGCGAAGCGGTGGCGGGCCATGCGGAACGCTTCGATGTCTGGGCTTCGCTACCGAACCTGCCCTTCCCCGGAGGAAGCCGCTTCCGCGTGCCGATCACGCAGCTCGGCGCGTGGTGGTATGGGCTGAGAGACCGGCTTGGCATCTGAACGACGCAAAAAAACGCCGATGGAGTGACCACCGGCGTTTCGATGACTGAAATCTGATCTACGACAGGCTTACTTCGAAGGACCTTCGTTGAAGCCCACCTTGTCGACCAGTTCCGATGCCTGCTTGCGATGCTTGGCAATCTCGGTCAGCGCAATCGTATCCGGCTTGATGGTGCCGAAGGACTTGACGATTGCGGATGGCTCAGCGCCCGCCATGACCGGATACTCGAACACCTGCTCGGCATAGATCTTCTGGCCCTCGACCGACGCCAGGAATTCCATCAGCTTCAGCGCGTTGGCCTTGTTGGGAGAATTCTTAGCAAGCGCCATGCCGGACACGTTCACATGCGTTCCGCGATCCTTGACGTTCGGAAACAGAACTTTGATCGACTTCGCCCATTCCTTCTCTTCCGGCGCCTTGTCGTTCGTCATCATCAGGCCGACATAGTAGGTGTTGCCGAGCGAGATGTCGCACTCGCCAGCCATGATGGACTTCGCCTGGCTACGATCATTGCCGTCCGGCTTGCGCGCAAGGTTGTTCTTCAGACCCGTCAGCCATGTCTGCGTATAGTCTGCACCGTGATGGGCGATCATCGAGGCAAAGAGCGCGATGTTATAGGCGTGCTGTCCATCGCGAATGCAGATCTTGCCCTTCCACTTCGGGTCAGCCAGTTCTTCATAGGTGATCTCGGACTGGGCGACGCGATCCTTGGAGGCATAAACCACGCGACCACGGGTGGTGAGGCCAAACCATTCTCCATCCGCATCGCGAAGCGACGCCGGAATGTCCTTGTTGATGAGCGCATTGTCCTTCACCGGCTGAACGACACCGCCATCCTTCGCTTCGGTGAGACGTTGGATATCGATGGTGAGAATCACGTCCGCCGGGGAGTTTACCCCTTCAGCCTTGATCCGCTCCACCAGTCCCTTGTCGAGGAACAGGACGTTGGTTGCAATGCCGGTTTCTTTCGTGAAGCGATCAAGAAGCGGCTTGATCAGTTCCGGTTGACGATAGGAATAGATGTTCACCTCGCCTGCGGCATGAGCGACCGTAGACGACATCAGCGCCAGAGCGCCCGCCAGAGCAATGCGCGTGATTTTTCTCATGAATGTATCCCTCCACTAATAATTCTGGACTGGCTCATTCAGGAAAAGAGGAACACAGTCAACTCACGGCCCTGTGAGGCGCACCTTAAGATGAACAAAATTTTCATATTTTGGAATTGTTCAAAAGAAGCTCAAGGCTTATATGTGTGTCGAACGGAAACACGGAGACTGGCATGCGCTTGACCAAGCAGACGAATTACGCCGTACGTATGCTGATGTACTGCGCAGCGAATGATGGCAACCTGAGCCGCATTCCCGAGATCGCCAAGGCCTATGGCGTTTCCGAACTGTTTCTGTTCAAGATCCTGCAGCCTTTGACAAAGGCAGGCCTCATCGAGACTGTCCGCGGCCGCAATGGTGGGGTTCGCCTCGGCCGTGCTGCCGACAAGATCTCCCTTTTCGACGTCGTGAAGGTGACGGAAGACAGTTTTGCCATGGCAGAATGCTTCGAGGACGGCGCCGTCGAATGTCCCCTTGTCGATAGCTGCGGCCTCAATTCCGCGCTTCGCAAGGCGCTGAATGCCTTCTTCGACGTCCTGACGGAATACTCGATCGACGATCTGGTAAAGGCGCGTCCCCAGATCAACTTCCTGCTAGGGCTCGACGATCTTGCGCCGCGCCCGCGTGCCGCTCTGCCGGCCTGATGACCGCATGGCGCGTTCGCCCGGGTTGAGGCTGAACGCGAGGGCTAACCCCTTGGCTGGTCTGCCACACAGCGCTGCTAGGTGAAAATGTTTTCGAAGGATATCTGGCCGGTTGCCATCACCGCCGCTCTTGGCTCGATTGGCGCCCTGATTGCTTCGGCGCTTTCACTCCCCGCTCCTTATCTCATCGGACCTGCGGCACTGGTCACGCTCGGCAGTCTGGCCGGGCTTGATCTCAAGGTTCCCCACCTTGTACGCAACATCGCCTTCCTGTCGGTCGGCTTGTCGATGGGATCGGGTGTTACGCCGGAGGTTCTTTCAGCGGCACAGGCATGGCCCCTCAGCTTCATCACGCTGGCGGCAATGTCGCTTGCTCTTCTGCTGATCGTCTATGCAGTCCTGAAGGCGATCTTCCGATACGACCCCATGACGTCCATGCTGGCGGCCTGCCCTGGACATCTCAGCTATGTCCTTGCACTGGCTGCGGGGGTCAAAAGCGATCTCGTGAGCGTCGGTGTCATTCAGAGCGTGAGAGTTTTGGCCTTGACGCTTCTCGTGCCCTTGTTTGTCGAGATGAGCGCCCCGGTTGGCACGCCAATGCCGGTGGCTTCCACCACGATCACCCCTCTTGCTCTGTCGATAATGGGAGCGGCGGGTTTCCTGCTTGGACGCGGCCTAGACAGGCTTCGCGTACCGGCTGCTCTGCTGGTTGGCGGAATGGTCGTCTCCAGCACGGCGCACCTTACCCATCTTGTTGAAGGCGGGATCCCGACATGGCTGCAAATTCCGATTTATGTCGTTCTCGGCAGCATGATCGGATCAAGATTTGCGGGTGTTAGCCTATCAGACCTGAAGTCGGCTTGTATGGCAGGTTTGACAGTCACCATCATCGCCGGCGTCATTTCGGTCGCCGTTGCGTTGGGTGTATCGCGCATACTTGGCATTCCGCTGTCAGCGGCTCTCATCGCTTTTGCCCCAGGAGGGCTTGAGACCATGGCCGCCATGGCGATTATACTGCATGCCGATCCCGCCTATGTCGGTACGCATCATATTGTAAGACTTATATTTTTGTCATTCCTAATGCCCGCTATGATCGCATGGGTCCGGAAGCGCTAAATAATCATCTACAAAAAACCGTATTCAAAAAATGAGATATTGATGGGTTCCCGCAGTTGAACGCCTGTACAACATGAAGTACTGACAGAGATAAGCGCAAACGTTGCAGACGCGGGCGCGAAGCAGAAATTGTGTTTTGATAACCTGTCAGACGTCAGCTTACACGGGCAGTAAGCTATATGAGCGTCCAAGAACAGAGGAATGCTTCTTCTTTACTAAAGAAGTTAAGATTTCCAAAGTTCCGGCGAGCTACATGCGGGACAGTCGGGATCGTCAGATGCAATCTGGCAATGTGTGATGTCAATGAAGTTCAGTTTAAATCGTTCGATCTGATCTGGCTTCGAGGCGAATGGGATGACTGGAGCGATACGGGGTTCTCCAGTTGAAGATGCGAGAGAGGGTTTCGCTAAACGTGCATTCGCAAGCTTTCCGCAAGGAATACTTGTTATGCTGCCAGGCGCACCTGTTGAGGGGAGACTTAGAATGGACGCAACGGGAAACCAGATGGCCGACAGGCGTGATGTAGGTTCGCATTTTGCCCTGCGCCGCATTCCGAAGCAGGAACGGAGCCGCGAGCGGATCGATGAGATCCTGAAGGTGGCGATGGACCTCATCGGCCAGAAGGGGATCGACGCGGTAACGATGAAGGAAATTGCCAGCCTGTCAGGCGGGCCGATTGCTTCCGTTTATCAGTACTTTCCCAACAAGACGGCAATCATTGCCACACTCTACGAGCGTTACATTTCACAACTGCGTTCGATCCTGGCCGGCGCGCTGCCGCAGATCAACGAAGCGGGTGGCATTGCCGATGCTGCCGAAGAGATGATCACGCTTTATGCGAAGTTCGTGCGCTCCCATCCGCATGTTCAGGATCTGATCAATGCCGTACAGGCGGACAAGCTGCTCGAAGATATCGACATCAAGGAAGCGCGGCAGATCGCCGACATGTTCTGCAAGGCTTCGGAGGCCTTCGTTCCAGCCAATCTGCGTGAGGAATTTGTTCGTACGGCCTTTGTCATGTGCCACCTGACGGTCAGCATGGTACGACTGGCGATCAAGGTCGCAGACGACGAAGGCGACCAGATCGTTTCCGATTTCAAGGCGTCGATCCGTCATCAGTTGAGCCGTTTCGTCAGCAAGTGACGTAAACGCGTCCGCTGACTGGTATATTGAATGGCCCTGCCCGACCGGCGGGGCCGTTTTCGTTTCAAAGCGTGTCGCGATCCTTCAGATTCGCTCCTGACGCTTCAAGTCTCTTTTTCATCACATGTCGTTGTCGCAAAACCGCTGCACAGTTTTAGCTACGACATGCTTCAGTAAGACGCACAAAAAAGGCGGCTCCGCGAGCCGCCTTTCTGGTCTGATCGAGTGATGATTACTTCATCGTCGGCATGACGAACTGGGCGCCTTCCTTGATGCCGGAAGGCCAACGGCTGGTCACCGTCTTGGTCCGGGTCCAGAACTTGATGGAATCCGTGCCGTGCTGGTTGAGATCGCCGAAGGATGAAGACTTCCAGCCACCGAAGGAGTGATAGGCCAGCGGAACCGGGATCGGAACGTTGACGCCCACCATGCCGATATTGATGCGGCTGGCGAAGTCGCGGGCTGCATCACCATCGCGGGTGTAGATGGCAACGCCATTGCCGTATTCATGCTTCATCGGCAGATCGAGTGCTTCTTCGTAGGTCTTGGCGCGGACGACCGAGAGAACGGGACCAAAGATCTCGGTCTTGTAGATGTCCATGTCCGGCGTCACGTTGTCGAACAGGCAGCCGCCGACGAAGTAGCCGTTTTCATAGCCCTGTAGCTTGAAGTCTCGACCATCGACCACAAGCTTTGCACCTGCTTCGACACCGCTGTCGATGAGGCCCAGAATACGATTGCGCGCTTCCTTGGTGACAACCGGTCCAAGGTCGGCCTTGTCATCGGTATAAGGACCGATGCGAAGGCTTTCCACCATGGGTGTGAGTTTCTCGATGAGGCGGTTTGCCGTATCTTCGCCCACCGGCACAGCGACGGAGATTGCCATGCAACGCTCGCCGGCAGAGCCATAGCCAGCCCCCATCAGCGCGTTGGCAGCCTGATCGAGGTCCGCATCCGGCATGATGATCATGTGATTCTTAGCGCCACCGAAGCACTGGGCGCGCTTGCCGTTCATGGCCGCCGTTCCGTAGACATAACGAGCGATCGGCGTGGAGCCGACGAAGGAAACGGCGCCGATGTCCGGATGGGTGAGGATGCCATCGACAGCCGACTTGTCACCGTTGACGACGTTGAGAATGCCTTCCGGCAAACCAGCCTCGATCATCAGTTCGGCCAGACGGATCGGAACCGAAGGGTCGCGCTCGGATGGCTTCAGAATGAAGGCATTGCCGCAGGCGATTGCCGGCGCGAACATCCACATCGGGATCATGGCCGGGAAATTGAAAGGCGTAATGCCAGCGCCGACGCCGACAGCCTGGCGGATCGAGTACATATCGATGTTCGGACCAGCGCCTTCCGTGAACTCGCTCTTGGACAGATGCGGAATGCCGATGACGAATTCGCAGACTTCCAGCCCGCGGATGATATCGCCCTTGGCATCTTCGATCGTCTTGCCGTGCTCGCGCGACAGCATTTCGGCGAGCGAATCCATGTTATCATTCAACAATTGAACGAACTTCATAAACACGCGTGCGCGGCGTTGCGGGTTCATGGCAGCCCATTTCGGCTGCGCAGCCTTGGCGCTGGCAACAGCAGCGTTCAGCTCTTCCTGGCTGGCAAGAGCGACTTCACCCTGCACTTCGCCTGTCGCGGGATTGAAGATGCCCTGCTTGCGGCCCGACGTACCGGCAACCTTCTTGCCGTCGATGAAATGTCCGATTTGATACATGGTGTTCCTCCAGTGTTGTGGCCGCAGTATGCGCTTTCATTTGCACAAGACAACACCATGATTTACGCATCCATTGTGCAAATTTTATAGTGCAGGGCAGGACCAATGGATTGGGACAATGTGCGCATTTTTCTCGCCGTCGCTCGTGAAGGCCAGTTGCTTTCGGCATCCCGGAGGCTCGGGCTCAATCATGCGACGCTCGGGCGGCGCATCAATGCGCTTGAAGAGCAATTGCGGACTCGGCTACTGATCCGCAAGCCCAGTGGATGCGATCTCACGGCTGAGGGTCATGCCTTTTATGCCACGGCGGAACGCATGGAGGCCGAGATGCTGGCGGCGCAGGCACGAGCGGGCAATGTCGATGCTCCTATCGACGGCATCGTGAGGATTGGCGCTCCGGATGGCTTCGGCGTATCATTTCTGGCCCCAAGACTCGGACCTCTGATGCGGCGGCATCCGAACCTGCGCATCCAACTGGTGCCCGTTCCGCGTTCCTTCTCGCTCTCTTCCCGAGAGGCGGATATTGCCATTACTGTCGAGCAGCCCTCGCAGGGGCGACTGATCTGCGCCCGCCTGACCGATTACACGCTCGGACTTTATGCATCCGAGGATTATCTCAAGCGGCACGACGCCCCGCGCGATGTCGAAGACCTGCGGCATCATGCAAGGATCGGTTATGTGGAAGATCTGATCTTTTCCCCGTCACTGAATTTCACCGGTGAAATCATGCGCAACTGGGATGCCAGTTTCGAGATCTCCAGCGCAATCGGTCAAACGGAGGCGGTTCGCTCAGGCGCTGGTATCGGCATCCTGCACGATTACATCGCAAGCCAGGTGCCGGAACTGCGCCGCATTCTTCCGGCCATCTCAATCCGCCGCGCCTACTGGACGAATTATCACGAGAGCCTGCGTGACATGGCACGCATCAGGACCGTCGTTTCGTTTCTACAGGAGATCGTCGGACAAAACAGGGCACGTTTCGTGACCGAATAACAGCGTCAACCATAAAGGGGGAATGGTACGGTTGGGGGGTCTCGAACCTCCGACCTCAGGTGCCACAAACCTGCGCTCTAACCAACTGAGCTACAACCGCACATCAGGCTGCGGACCGTTCGATCCGCTGCTCTGCGGCGTGACATAAGGGGATTGCGTTGTTTTTGCAAGCCCTTCTTTTGCCCCGCATGCAAAAATGGCCGGACACGAATGTCCGGCCTATCCTTGGGAGGATATACGTATCAGGCAGTCTTGAAAGTAGACATCGCCTTTTCAGCCGCATCCTTGGCAGGCTTGGACACGTCTTCCGAAACCTTGCGCGCTGTTTCCTGCAAAGCCTTGGCCTGCTCGACCGCAACTTCAGCCTGCTTGCGGATGAAGGCCGTCTGAAGCTCGATCAACTGCGCCACGGACTTGACGCCCAGAAGCGATTCCATATGCGTCAGCGACAGGTCAGCATTGGTGCGCATTGCGTCGATGGCCTTCAGGCCGATTTCGACAGAGGCGGACTGGGCCGTCTGCATGGTGGTTTCCACAACCTTGGTCGCTTCTTCAGCAGCGTCCTTCATCTTGGTAAAGGCTTCGCGGGACTGCGTTGCGCCCTTCTCGGCGAATTCACGGAAGCTGTCCGTCAGCTTGCTCGGATCGAAGGTCGAGAACGAGAAAATGTCATCAGTTCTGTATGCCATGTGATCTGTCCTTTTTTCGGTGAGCCCCAATCAGGAAAGCTCCATGACCTTCTATATAGACCATCCCGTTGTGCATTGCAATATTTTTGTGCGGCGCACAATAAGATTTTACAGATTAACCCTGTTCGGGTTTTATTCTCCCTGCCGCATGGACGCCCGAGGGCTGGGAAGTTACTAACAATGTGTTAATCTACCGTCTTAACAAATGGTGACGGTCCCGGTGCAAGGAAGCTTCATGTCCTCTGTACAGTACCCATTCATTGATCTTGCCGTGCATGAGCGCGTGAGGCTGAACTATGCCGCGGGCAAAGCGGTGATCATCTTCTCGGCTGCAATGGATGAGGTGATCTGGGCCAATGGGGCCGGTGCGCAGCTTTTCGGCCAGGCCAGCATTTATGATCTGATCGAACAGGGGCCGCCCGCAACCGACCTGACCTTCAGGCAGGCCAAGGCCAGCGCGCGCCCCTTGCAGAACACCGGAGACACGCGCAGTTTTCTCATTCGCATGACTGCGGGTTTTGACCGGGTGACCGTACAAGCGAATCTGGAACTCATTTCCCTTCCGAACGGCGAACATGCCGTGCTTCTTGCGGTCCCGGCTGGCGAGGCGCAACCGGCAAGCCTGACCAGCGCGAGCCAGATGCTGCAGGGTTTCGATGACCCTTCCACCCATATGGCCGTTCTGGAACATCAGGGGGACGTAATCACCGCCTCGTCCGGCTTTTCCGGGCTTGCCTTGTCTTCCCAGACGATACAGTTGCTGGTGAGGCTTGCCGGGTCCGGACCGGACC
Organism: Rhizobium sp. Root149; assembly: GCF_001427345.1. Lineage (NCBI taxonomy): Bacteria > Pseudomonadati > Pseudomonadota > Alphaproteobacteria > Hyphomicrobiales > Rhizobiaceae > Rhizobium > Rhizobium sp. Root149. The sequence goes on along the minus strand of NZ_LMGD01000020.1, from coordinate 622,682 downwards.
GGCTTATCAAACGCGCCGTACCGACCGATTTCGGAAGCTTTCCGACAGCCATTGCGCGCCTGAGCGATGAGCCAGCTCTTTACCTTGTGATGCTTGTTCAACCCTCCCCGACCGTCGAAGCGGTTGAAACAGAGACTGCAGTCGCGGAGGATCGTGTCGCGGATCAACCGACCGCCAGCGGCACTGTCGCGGACGCTGCATTCGAGACGGCGCTTGATGCCGTAACTTCCATCGATGACATGGAGGAGGAACTCGACGAGGATCCAGACTTCGTGTCGCAGGGCGATGAAGATCCGGCAGACCATGCAGACATCGTTGACGAGACGGAGACTTCAGCAGCGGTTGTCGAACCCCTGAAAGAGAGCGTCGCAAACAGCGCGCTCATTCCTGACGCCAGCGACCTGGAGAGCCCGGCAACAGAGCCAGTATCCATCCACCGGTCGTTGCGCCGCGAGACGCGTGCCACGCGTTTTGTCTGGAAAATCGATGCCGATGGCTATTTCAGCGAGATCTCGCCGGAATTGGCCGCATCCGTTGGGCCGCACGCCGCAGAAATCGTCGGCCTTTCCTTCACGGACGTGGCTGCCTTGTTCAATCTCGATCCGGAAGGAAAGATTGCCGAATTGCTGAATCGGCGTGACACCTGGTCCGGCAAGACAATCTGGTGGCCTGTGGAGGGTACATCGGCAGTCGTGCCCATCGATTTGGCAGCACTTCCAACCTATTCGCGCAATCGGGAATTCGATGGCTTCCGGGGTTTTGGCATCATCCGGCTTGCGGACGCGGAAGAGGACGAGAACGCAATCGGCCTGACGTTCCTGGAAACCGGTTCGGATCCGGTGATTGCAGAGGATGCGACGCAGGATGAGAGCGCAGCCGAAGAAGCGCCAGACGCAACGAACGACGCAGCGAATGGCGATGGAACGGTCGAGAACCTTGAGCTGACACCGGTTGTCATTGCGGCGGAATCTCAAGACGCGCAGGTTGCGACAACAGAGGTTGAAGCCGAAACCGTGCCGCAGTCCGACGACGCCGCTTCTCAAATGGCGGGCGATGAACCGGCTGATGCGGATGCATCGCAACCCATCGCTGAGACGACGGACGAGAGCGCGACCACTGATGACGCGGTAACGGAGGAAGAGGTCGAGGCCTATTATGTCGAGCTGGACGAGTGGGTTCCAGAGGAAGGCGACGAGAGGGCTACACCGACTGACGCGCCTGCTGCAATCAATACTCCGATCCCCCTGCCCGCATTCGAAAAGCCCGTTCTGCGCATTATCGAAAATCCGGGCCTGCGTTATTCCGACAAGGTTATCCGTTTCGACGAACGCCGGAGCAATCTGCAGGATGGCCTGACGGCGGGCGAACAGGCAGCGTTTCGCGAGATCGCCCGGAAGCTGGACGCGTTTCGCCGCGGTGAGGATCCGAAAACGGAAAAGCCGAAAGTCACAGCTGAGGAACAGCAGGATCCGAAGCCGAGCGACGTGCAGGCAGTGAACACTCCCGAGACAGAGGCAGAGGCAGATAGTAATGTAGCGCCGATTGCTTCTGCTTCGGCCGCATCCTTTGCGCCCCGCTCGCTGCTCGAAGCTGACGAAGAGCCGGTTTTGGATGCCGCAACGCCTCAGCCAGAAGAAACCGGCACGGACAACCTTCCGGAGCCTGTCGAGCACGATCTCGAGCTATCTGACGAGCCTGTCGATTCAGCCGATCCCGACGTGCAGGCAGAAGAAAATGAAGCGGTAAAGGATGACGAGACCGCTGCCGACGATGACCGAATCTCGCTTGCAGAAGCCTACGCGCAGGCCATTCCCTTGCGTCCCCGGCCGGAATTGACAGCCGAGATCATCGATCAGATGCCAGTCGCTCTGCTGGTCCATAGCGGCGACACCCTTATCCATGCCAATCCGGAGTTCCTGCGCCTCACGGGCTATGCGGGTCTTGATAATCTTAATGCCGTGGGCGGTCTCGATGCGCTTTTGCAGCGTCAGGATCTCGACGACAAGACGCACGAAGCGGGCGGGATGGTTGTGGTTCGCGAGGATGATTCCATCGTTCCCGTGGCGGCGCGGTTGCAATCCGTTCGCTACGATGGCGCAACGGCTCTCATTCTCGCCTTGATGCCGAGCCAGGCCACTGTGGAAATGACAGAGCCTTCCGCAGACGCGGCACCGGCTATGTCAGCGGAGGCGCTTGAAGAGCACACGCGGCAGGCAGGCGAGATTTCCCGCCTGCAGGTCGAAGTCGAGGAATTGCGGGCAATCCTGGATACCGCGACAGACGGCGTTGTGTTGATGGGTGCTGACGGAACTATCCGTTCCATGAACCGGGCCGCCAACGCGCTGTTCAACTATGATAACGAGCAGACCAGCGGAAAGCCGTTCGTCATGCTGTTTGCCCATGAGAGTCAGAAATCCGTTCTCGATTACCTGCATGGTCTCAGCAGCCACGGCGTCGTCAGCCTGTTGAACGATGGGCGTGAGGTGATCGGGCGTGAAGCGGGCGGTGGTTTCGTTCCGCTTTTCATGACAATCGGCAAACTGACGTCCTCCAATGGCTATTGCGCGGTCATTCGCGATATCACCCAGTGGAAGCGGACCGAGGACGAGTTGCGCAGCGCCAAGCGCGCAGCCGAAACGGCGAACGCCCACAAGAGCGACTTCCTCGCGCATGTCAGCCACGAGATCCGCACACCGCTGAACGCAATCATAGGCTTTGCCGACATGATGGCGACCGAGCGGCTAGGCCCTATCGGACACGCACGCTACATCGAATACGCCAACGACATCGGCCGCTCAGGACGCCATGTCCTCGATATCGTCAACGATCTTCTGGATATCTCCAAGATCGAGGCGGGAGAGATGGAACTGGATTTCGTCTCGGTGGGCCTCAACGAGACGATTGCCGAAGCTGTCTCGCTTGTTCAGCCGCAGGCAAATACCCAGCGCGTCATCATCCGCACAGCGCTCAGCCATTCTGTGCCTCCGGTGGTGGCAGATCTTCGCTCGGTCAAGCAGATCGTCCTCAACATCCTGTCCAACGCCATTCGCTTCACGCCGTCCGGGGGACAGATCGTGGTTTCCACGTCCTACGAGACCAATGGAAGCGTGGTGCTGCGGGTGCGCGACACGGGCATCGGGATGACACGCTCCGAACTCGAACTGGCGATGAAGCCGTTCCGGCAGGTGGCCGGTGCGTCTCGGAAGCGTGGTGACGGAACCGGGCTTGGTCTTCCTCTGACGAAGGCTATGGTAGACGCCAATCGCGCTGTGTTTACCATCCATTCGGCACCAAACGAAGGAACACTGGTCGAGATCACCTTCCCCTCGCCGCGTGTGCTGGCGAATTGAACGGATCGCGTAGGACGGCATTCCGATTCCTGATGTCTTGATGTAGAGGGACCGGACGAAGAAGGGATGCCGGTTTTGCCTCCAGCCAGTCATGATTATCCGCGCGTGGTGAAGGAAGAGACACGCTCGCTCGCCGTCCTGGCGGTGCTCATCGCACTGATATCGGCCATGCCGCTCGGTGCGGTGGTCTGGATCGCCGTTTCCGGCAGTACGGACAGCCTGTCTCATGTCTTCGTCAATGTGCTGCCAAAGGCCGCGAGCCGGACGCTTCTTCTCGTGAGCATGACCGGAGTGCTCAGCGCCCTCTTCGGTATTGCGACGGCATGGCTCGTCACCACGTTCGAGTTTCCATTCAGGCGCATCCTGTCGGTCGCGCTCGTCTTGCCGCTTGCGATCCCCTCCTACATCGCAGCCTATACCTTCGTGGAATTCCTTGACTACACAGGGCCTCTCCAGACGGCACTCCGGTCGATCCTTGGCTTCAAGACAGCTCGCGACTACTGGTTTCCAGACATCCGGTCGCTCAGTGGCGCCGTGCTGATCCTGTCCAGCGTGCTTTACCCCTATATCTATCTCGCTTGCCGGGCGACATTCCTGATGCAGGGGCGGGCGGCAAGCGATGTGGCGCGCACGCTGGGTTCGGGGCTCTGGCGAACGCTCTGGCGAATTCAGCTCCCCATGGCGAGACCCGCCATTGTGATCGGCCTGACCCTTGTCGCGATGGAAACGCTGAATGATATCGGCGCGGTTGAATATCTCGGCGTCAACACGATCACCTTCTCGATCTACGACAGCTGGCTCAACCGCGGTAGTCTGTCCGGTGCTGCACAGCTGGCACTCGTGTTGCTTGCCGTTGTTATTGTTCTGATTTCCATCGAGCGGATCGCACGGCGTCGCCAGCGTTTTTCCGCAAACAGGACGACATCCAGCGTGAATGACCATGTGCGGCGTCCGCTTGGCTTCGGGAGCGGCTCGCTGGCCGCTGTCGCCTGTCTTCTGCCTGTTGCGCTGGGCTTCCTTCTCCCCTTCGCAATGCTGATGCATTATGCAAGCATCCGGCTGGAACTGCTTGCAGAACCGAAACTGATCAAGGCCTTGTGGAACAGCGTGCAGGTTTCGGGCGCCGCAGCACTGGCAACGGTGATGATCGGCTTCATGCTTGCCTACACGCACCGCAAGGACACAAGCCATTCTACCCGGTTGGCAGGTCGTATCGCGTCACTCGGCTATGGCATGCCGGGAACCGTGCTTGCAATCGGCGTCCTGTTTCCGCTTGCCGCCTTCGACAACACGTTGGACGCGATCCTGCGTGCGCATCTGGGCATTTCCACGGGCCTGCTTCTTTCGGGCTCCGGCTTCGCCATCTTCTATGCCTGCAGCGTGCGCTTTCTGACGATGGCGGAGGGCACGGTGGATGCCGGTTTCCAGAAGCTTTCGCCGCATCTCGATATGGCGGCAAGAACGCTGGGCCGAAACCGACGACAAACCTTGCTGTTCGTCCTTCTGCCAAACATGCGGCCAGCGCTGCTGACGGCCGGCCTCTTCGTGTTCGTCGAGACCATGAAGGAACTGTCCGCCACGATCCTGCTGCGCCCCTTCAACTTCAACACGCTGGCGACGCTGGTCTATGAGGATGCATCGAGAGCGCAAGTGGAAGATGCCTCCGTCGCCGCCCTCATCATCGTGCTGGTCGGTCTCATTCCGGTTCTTTTTGTATCCAGAACAATGGAGCGCTGAGAATCAGGAACAACACTGCCAAAAACCCAATGGCAGACAGAAAAAAAGGCAGCCGGGGCTGCCTTTGAGTTTATGGTATGCTGATGGATTATCTCCGGAGCGACCCATAGGGACAATTCTCTTGCCGCCTCATGGGCCGATACCTGATCGTCTCCTCTGCGCCTTAACAAGACATTAAAATACGACACCTTGTTATGATGGATGGATCGTTGGTTCACCAGATGACAATTTCGCCCCACAATGAAACAAATCCATTTCGATTCACGATTTTAGCACATCCAGATCGGCAAAGAGATCCAGCGCTTCCGGGTTGGCCAAGGCTTCCTTGTTTTTCACCGGACGACCATGAACCACTTCCCTCACGGCAAGCTCAACGATCTTGCCAGACTTGGTGCGGGGAATATCCGTAACCGCAATGATCCTGGCTGGCACATGCCGCGGTGTGCAGCCGGTACGGATCCGGTTCTTGATGGCCGCCACCAGATTGTCGTCGAGCGTGTAGCCATTGGCCAGGCGCACGAAGAGGATGACACGGACGTCATCGTCCCAGTCCTGACCGATGCAAAGCGCTTCAAGCACTTCCGGCATCTGCTCAACCTGATTGTAGATTTCTGCGGTGCCGATGCGCACACCGCCGGGATTGAGCGTTGCATCCGAACGTCCATGAATGACGAGACCGCCATGGCTCGTCCACTCGGCAAAGTCGCCATGGCACCAGACATTGTCGAAACGCTCGAAATAGGCGGCGCGATATTTCTTGCCGTCCGGATCGTTCCAGAACATCACCGGCATTGAGGGGAAAGCCTTCGTGCAGACGAGTTCACCCTTTTCGCCGCGCACGGATTGCCCGTCATCGTTCCAGACATCCATCGCCAGTCCAAGACCCGGCCCCTGGATCTCACCGCGCCAGACAGGCTTGAGCGGATTGCCAAGCACGAAGCAGGACACGATGTCGGTGCCTCCAGAGATGGACGCCAGATGCACGTCCCGCTTGATGCCCTCGTAGACGAAGGTGAAACCCTCCGGCGAGAGAGGTGATCCCGTTGAGGTGATCAGACGCAAGGCGCTCAGATCGTGTGATTTCAACGGCTCCAGACCGCTCTTCCGAACCGCGTCGATATATTTGGCGGAGGTGCCGAAAACCGCAAATTTCTCTTCTGCAGCGTAATCGAATAGCACGCTTCCGTTCGGCGCAAACGGGGACCCGTCGAAAAGGCAGAGCGTTGCACCAGCGGCGAGGCCGGAAGCCAGCCAGTTCCACATCATCCAGCCGCAGGTGGTGAAGTAGAACAGACGGTCGCCAGGCTGGATGCCGCAGTGGAGCACATGTTCCTTCAGATGCTGCAAGAGAGTTCCGCCGGCAGAGTGCACGATGCACTTCGGAACTCCGGTGGTGCCGGAGGAGAACAGGATGTAGAGCGGGTGCGAAAAGGGAAGCTGCCGGAACTCAAGCGGCCGGACCTCAAAACCTTCAACAAACTGCTCCAGCGTCCGGGCATTCGGGATTGACCCGGCCAATGCGGCGGCATCTCCCGCATAAGGAACGACCAGAACTGGCACCTTGAGTTCGGCAGCCACATCCCGCACCTTGGCAGAGACATCCTGCAGCTTGCCATTGTACCAGTAGCCGTCGCAGGTGATGAACAGCTTCGGCTCGATCTGACCAAACCGGTCGAGCACGCCTTGCGGACCGAAATCAGGGGAGCATGACGACCAGATGGCACCGAGGGACGTTGCCGCAAGCATGCAGGCGATGGTCTCCGGCAGGTTCGGCATCATGGCTGCAACGCGATCTCCCTCGCCTATGCCCATTGCCGCAAAAGCCTGTTGCAGACGGGAGACTCGACCCTTCAACTCATCCCAACCCCAGCGATAGGACACCTTGTCCTCACCCCGGAAAATCAGGGCATCAGTTTCACCGGATTGCCTGAGAAGATTCTGGGCAAAGTTCAGCCGCGCATCGGGAAAGAAACGGGCCTCCAGCATGCGACCGTCATCGATCAGCGCATGCTCCCCCTTCTCGCCCTCGACACCGCAAAAATCCCAGATGGCGGACCAGAATTTATCCCGATTCTCCACCGACCAGACATGAAGTGCATCCACATCCGGGAATGTTGTCCCTTCGCGCTCGCTCAACCATGTCATGAAACGCGACAATGGCTGCGCGTTCTTGAAGTCTTCGCTCGGCGTCCAAAGCGGCATTTCAATTGTCATCAGCATACACCTCCACCCTGATCGCCAAGCTATAGCATGTTGCACTGCAAGATAAAGAGCTCGAGCCGCTGTTGTTTGCAAGGCAGCAATAAATCCGGTAACCCACAAGGCAAACGACAATGCGACACAATCTAAACACGTGAAAACTCAGTCTATGTACCAGAACCTGCTCCGTACCATGCCGGTCCGAATTGCCCTTGCGGCGGGTGGGCTCGTGCTTGTCTTGCTGGTTTTGTTCCGCCTGCTTTCGCCGCTGCTTGTTTCCTCCGATCTCGTTCGTGAGCGCATGGAAAGCGCAGTCGAGGAATGGCTGGGCCATGATGTGGTCATCCGAGGAACGCCTTCGCTCAGCTTCTGGCCCCGACCGGTTGTCAAGATTGATGATATCGCCATCCGCCAAGAAGACAGACCCGATGCTCCCATACTTGGCCATGTGACATCGCTGTCGGCACGGTTCAGCATCTGGGAGGCACTGCGGGGAACACCTGTGTTTCAGGACTTTACTCTGACGGAGCCGCAGGTCCTTCTGCGCCAAAATCAGGATGGGTCGTTGAACTGGAGTTCAGATGGCGTTCTTGGCCAAACCTTGCACAGACTCGGACAGTCTCAGTCTGCCGTTGACAACCAGTTGCAGCTTGAACGCGACCCGGTGATCGGCGACATTTCGATCGTTTCGGGCTCTCTGCGGATAGAAGACCGGACCGGACGCTCTATTCTGATCGACAAGATCGAGGGCAGCCTCGACTGGCCCCGGCTCTCAAGGTCTGCTCGCCTGCGAATCGAGGCTATCGCAAACAATGAGCCTGTATCGCTGGATGTCAGCGCCGTGAACCCGCTGCTGCTGCTTGCCGGAAGGGGAAGCGAGGTGGATGCCACACTGCAGTCTCCGCTGGTAACAGCAAGCTTCCGCGGCGCCGCAGATCTGCAGCGTTATGCCTTCATGTCTGGTGACCTGAAGATTTCCGTGCCCAAAGTCGCAGAGGCTGTGACATGGGGAAATATCCCTGTCCACATCGCCGATCGACTGACCAACTTCTCGCTGACGGCCAAGCTGCTGACGATCGGAAACGTTCTGCGTTTCGACCAGCTTTCGGTCGCAGCCAACGGCACCAAAGGCACCGGGGTCATGGATCTGGCCATGGCGACAGCGTCCAGTCCACCTCGCCTGACCGGGACTCTCGCCTTCGATACCATCGACCTGGCCCGGCTCGGACATGTTATAGCCAGCGAGGATCAAACCATTGGCGAGGACAAAGCCAAGCGGGCCTCGCTTCTCGAACGCCAGATCGGCCTCGATGTGCGGTTCTCGGCAGCCTCGGCGGCACTTGGCCCGGTGACGCTCGACAATGCGGCAGTCAGCATCGTTTCGAATGCAAACCAGACGCAGATCGAGGTTCTGGATAGCGATCTCTTTCAGGGCAGCCTGACAGGCGAACTGACCTTGCTTCAGGTGCCGGAGCTTTCCACCAAGCTGAGGATTGCCGCAAAGGATGTCGATCTCGGCAGCCTTGGTAAAGCGCTTGCCTGGTCTTCACCATTCATCACGGGGACAGGCAGCCTGCAAGCCCGGATGAAGCTATCGAAGACACTATTACAGGCCTCTCCCGACGACGTGACTGGCGATTTTCGCTTTCAGGCAAAATCTGGAAGCATTGGGGGACTCGATCTTTCAAGGCTCATGACGCTGGCCGGAGGAACTTCGTATTTCTCCCTCCAGCAGGCGGGTCAAAGTTCCAGTAGTTTCGAAACATTGGAAGCGGTGGGCAAGATCAACGGCAGCAGCGCCGAACTCAGTTCCGCATCCATCGCTGTCGCACCCTATCGGCTCAGCCTGGCGGGTGTCATTCCCTATGAAACCCGAAGCCTGTCGCTTTCCGGCACAATCGAGAACGGAGTGGCCAGCCACAGGCTGTTCATCGGCGGTGCCTGGCCGAATCCGGTTATCTGGCCGATGCATGAGCAGTTTCAAATCCCGGGAACCTCAAGGCCTTGAGATAGCTTCAAGTTGCCGCGCGAATGGCATCATGCTCGTCGCGGATACGACGCAGCTCCGTTCGCTTTGAGCTGATGGATGCGCAGATTACACCGATTGTCACGAGACCGATCAGGATCGTACAGATGGCATTGATTTCCGGCGTCACACCTAAGCGGACTTGCGAATAGATCTTGATGGGAAGCGTGGTGGCCCCGGGCCCCGTCGTGAAGCTTGCAATTACCAGATCATCCAGCGACAGCGTGAAGGCCAGCATCCAGCCCGAGATGATGGCGGGCGCGATGAGCGGCAGCGTGATGCGGAAGAAGGTCTTGACCGGTGGGCAGCCGAGATCCATTGCCGCTTCTTCCAGTGATCTGTCGAAGGTCAGCAGGCGCGACTGCACGATGACTGCCACATAGCACATGGTGAAGGTGGTATGAGCGATCGTTACCGTCCAGAAACCGCGGTCGATATTCATGGCCACGAACAGCAGCAACATGGACAGACCGGTGATTACTTCCGGCATGACAAGTGGTGCATAGATCATCCCGGTAAAGGGGATACGTCCCGGGAACCTTGGAAAGCGCACCAGCGTCAAGGCTGCGAGGGTTCCAAGGATCGTGCCGAGTGTCGCGCTCAGCATCCCGACCCGCGCGGTGACCCAGGCAGCATCCATGAGCCCCTGGTTGCTCCACATCACCCTGTACCACTCCAGCGAAAAGCCGCCCCAGACGGTGACCAGCTTTGACGCGTTGAACGAATAGACGATGAGAATGATGATCGGGATATAGAGGAAAGCGAAGCAGAGCGTCAGGACGGTGCTGTCGAAGCGCGACGGTTTCATGTCACGTCACCTTCCGCTGCTGGTTCTGGAAGATGACGATGGGAACGACCAGCGCGAGCAGCAGCAGAACGGCAACGGCAGATGCAAGCGGCCAGTCGCGATTGCCGAAGAACTCGGTCCAGAGCGTCTTGCCGATCATCAGCGTGCTCGCGCCGCCCAGAAGATCGGGGATCACGAATTCGCCGGTGATCGGAATGAAGCAGATCATCGAGCCTGCGATGACGCCCGGCAGCGATAGCGGAAAAGTAATGCGCCAGAACGCTTTCCAGGGCGGGCAACCAAGGTCGCTTGCCGCCTCCAGAAGCGTGCCATCCATTTTTTCCAGAGCCGCGTAAAGCGGGAGGACCATGAAGGGCAGATAGGAATAAACTATACCGATGAAGACCGCCCAATCGGTGCGATAGATCTGAACCTGATCGTCCGGCCCCAGAATGTGGAGCGTCTGGAGCAGAAGTGTCAGCAGCCCCTCCGGCTTCAGGATGCCGATCCAGGCATAGACACGAATGAGAAAGGAGGTCCAGAAGGGCAAAATGACCAGCATCATCAGCGTTGGGCGGATCGTGCTGGGTGCCCGCGCCATGGCCAGCGCCATGGGGTATCCGATCAGCAGAAGCAGAAGCGTCGAGATGAAGGCAATGCGCAGGGAGGAGAGATAGGCATCGAGATAGAGAGGATCTTCGGTCAGGAAGCTGTAGTTATCGAGATCCAGCCCGGCGAAAAACGAGCCGATGTCACCGAAACCTTCGAAGACCGGCGTGTAGGGCGGCATGGCAATGGCCGTATCCGACAGGGATATCTTCAGGATGATGAAGAAGGGCGCGGCAAAGAACAGCACAAGCCAGATGTAGGGTATGGCCACGACGAGCCAGCGGGCGGGGTTGCGATGGGTCGGGGCTGCAATCTCTGCCATGGCTTCACCCTAGCGCGTCAAGACAAGGCCGGCATCAAGCGGCCATGTGAGCCAGACCATGTCGCCGAAGGTGATGGGCCGATCAACGAGACGCGACACATTGGCCTGCGCCGCACGGACGACACGCCCATCGGCAAGCTTGACGAGAAAGACGGAAAAATCTCCCAGATAGCCTATATCCCAGACCTCGCCATGGACCGCATTGACACTGACATCGACGGGCTGATCCAGCGCGATGCGGACCTTTTCAGGCCTTATGGCGAAGGCGACGGATGCGCCTGTAGCGGCAGCACATTCCTGCTCCACGGCGATGGAAACGCCCTGGCTATCCAGCCTGACGACAGGTGGATGACCAGGCTGCAGGACCTCGCCCGTGTTTGCCATAACGGCACATTCCAGAATGTTGATATCGCCGATGAACTCGGCAACATAACGGGTGTTGGGCGCCTCATAGATTTCGGCAGGCGTTGCAACCTGCATCACAACACCCTTGTCCATGACCGCGATCCGATCAGATACGGTCATCGCCTCTTCCTGATCGTGGGTGACGATCAGGAATGTCAGGCCGAGCGTGTGCTGGATATCCATGAGTTCGAACTGCGTTTCCTCGCGCAGCTTGCGGTCGAGAGCACCCAGCGGCTCGTCCAGCAGAAGAACCTTCGGGCGCTTGGCAAGCGAGCGCGCCAGCGCAACACGCTGCCGCTGTCCGCCGGAAAGCTGTGCGGGCTTGCGCTTGGCGAAGGCTTCCAGCTTCACCAGCTTCAGCATCTCATCGACACGCGCCGAAATTTCGCCTTTCGGCAGGCCATCCTGCTCCAGGCCGAAAGCGATGTTCTTCTCGACCGTCATGTGCGGGAAGAGCGCGTAGCTCTGAAACATCATGTTGGTGGGGCGCTTGTAGGGTGGCGTGTTGGCGAGATCCTTACCCTGCAACAGGATGCGTCCCTCGGTCGGCGCTTCAAAGCCCGCCAGCATGCGCATCAGCGTGGTCTTGCCGCAGCCCGACGGCCCCAGGAGCGAGAAGAATTCCCGCTCATAGATATCGAGCGACAGGTTATCGACCGCAACGAAATCGCCGTAACGTTTGGTGATATTCTCAAAGCGGATGAAGGGCACGGCATGCGGCTCGGTCCAGGGAGAGAATTTGCGCTTTACCGGTCCCAAAGATCTGGCCATGCCCGAGCCCCTGCTTCACCCAACAATTTCACATTGCCGGAACCTCCGGCAATGTGTTCGTTCAACGCTTATTTGCCGGTCTTGATCGACGTCCACTCGCGGTTCAGGACGCGCTGGGCCTTGGGATCGTAGGGCGAGATGGTGAAGAGCTTTCCGAGCGTTGCCTCGTTCGGATAGACCGACGGGTTCTTCGCAACGGATTCATCGATGAACTTCTGCGAGGCGAGGTTGCCGTTGGCGTACTGAACAAAGTTCGAGGCCTTGGCTATCACCTCCGGCTTCATGAGGTAGTTGATGAAGGCATGCGCTTCCTCGACATGCTTGGCATCTGCCGGGATCGCCAGGTTGTCGAACCACATATAGGTGCCTTCCTTCGGGATGACGTAGTTCACCTTGACGCCGTTCTTGGCTTCAACCGCGCGCTTCTTTGCCTGGAGAATGTCTCCCGACCAGCCGATGGTGATGCAGGTATCCCCGTTCGCCAGTTCATCGATATAGGCCGAAGAGTTGAAGCTTTTCACATAGGGGCGAATCTTCCTGTAGACCTCGCCACCGGCCACCAGATCGGCAGAGGCCTTGCTGTCGGCGTTCTTGCCGAGATAATTCATGGCAATTGCAAAGGTTTCGTCGGACGCATCCAGGATATTGATGCCGCAGCCCTTCAGCTTCTTGGCGTTTTCCGGCTTGAAGAGAACATCCCAGCTATCGATGGGAACATCACCGAGAGCCGCCTTTACCTTGTCGACATTGTAGCCGATGCCGGTGGTGCCCCACATATAGTTGACGGCAAACTGATTGCCAGGATCATACTTCGCCAGGCGCTCCATGACCTGCGGCCACATGTTGGAGAGGTTCGCCAGCTTGGACTTGTCCAGCTTCTGGAAGACACCGGCGCTGATCTGACGGGCGAGGAATGGCCCGGTGGGTACCACGACATCGTAACCCGAGCCGCCTGCCAGAAGCTTTGTCTCGACGATCTCGTTATTGTCGAAGACGTCATAGACAACCTTGATGCCGGTTTCCTTGGTGAAATCCTCCAGGATCGATTCATCGATATAGTCAGACCAGTTGTAGACATGAACCACGCGTTCCTGCGCCAACGCCATGGTTGGCAGGGCGGAGGTCGTGAGGATTGTCGTTGCCAAAGCGGCGCCGGCAGCGACGAGGCGCAAGGTGGTCTGTCTCATAACAACTCCTGTTCCATTCTTCTCCGGCTTCGCGTCAAACGCGCCCGGAATTTTTACGTCGTTTCAGAAGAGTAGAAAGGAAAAAGGTGTGCCACAAGCCTAAATGTTCGGCAGCGCACAAGGCTTGTTCAAATTGGCTCTACTGGAAGTCATAGGCGCTTAGCCCGGTCACCATCTCGTCCAGCCCGAGCGGACGCGTGACCGGAGGCTCTGCCCGGGACAGACAGCCCTGCCGCTCGCAAAGACGGCACGCGGTTCCCGTTAGAACACGTGCCGCAGGCATTTCCGCCGCTTGGCGATAGATTATGTCACCGCTGGCTTCCAGCTCGCAGCCGAGCAAAAGCGCCGTCCGGCGAAGCCTTTCGCCATAGGCGGCATGTGGGCTGTCGATGGTTCGGCAGATCGTCAGGAATTGCGTTGCATCCGGCATCTCCACGCAGTCCACCAGAATTTGACCGGGTTGGGAGAACGCAAGGTGATGACCGAGCTTCGGACAATTGCCGCCGAACCTGGCTTTCGGAAAGCCCTGCACGCCCGCGCGACGCAGATGGTTTCCCGCGTGATCCACTTCCATGATGAAAAACGGAGGCACTGCACTGCCGGGTCTGCCGAGCATGGACAGGCGGAATGCCGCCTGCTCGAATGACACATCGAACCGAGCCGCCAGAACCTCGACGTCGAACCGCGCACGCTGTGCCGCCGCCAGAAAGGTTCCGTACGGCATCATCAGCGCCAGCGCGCCGAGCCGGGCCAGTTCAAAACGGGCAATCCGCTGCGCCTCCGCGACCGGCAATGCAAGATCCTGAAGCTCCTGAGCGATTTCTTCCCGCAGCGCCAGCAAGGCAACCTCCTGCGCCACCTCGCGACGACGTTCCGCAAGAGACAGGCGCTCTGACAAAAACAGCCGCATCGAATGCCGATCGTAGCGACGCCTCAACATCGGCATGGCATGCACCGGCAGGATGCGCACCGAGATGCCATGACTGCTTTTCAGCCACGCCTTCAATTGACCGGCCGGATCATCCGCTGACGGAAGAGAGGCCAGGAAGGCTTCCGCGGCCGCCTCGATCCGCGCAAAGAAACTGGAGCGCCCCTCCAGCTTTTCCCGCACGAGATCGATCGGCAACCTGGTTCCGGAGATAGATGTCTCATGGCCTTCGCGCGCCAGGATTTCTGCAAGATCAGAGAGCCTGACCGCCTGCTCCCGATAGGCGCGATACAGTTTCAGGACGCCGCCTGCCGCATTCGGAGCCCCTTCAGCCAGATCGACCAATTCCTGATCGCCAGGGATTTCACCCGCCAGCAACGGATCAGCAAAGACTTCCCGCAACTGAGCCGCTGCACCACCACCTTCAGCTTGCAACTGCTCCAGATCGACCTTGTAGACGGACGCCAGCCTGAGCAGCAATTGAACCGTCAAAGGTCGCTGATTTCGCTCGATGAGGTTCAAGTAGGATGGCGAAATTCCGAGCCCCTCCGCCATGGCCGTCTGCGTCAGGTCCAGGCTCTGTCGCAAGCGTCGCACTTTGGGTCCTGCAAAAATCTTGCGTTCAGCCATGTCACATCCTTTGACAATCGCCAACAGAGAGAGAATTTACAATTTTGACAAGTTTACAACGCGTTTTGTAAATTGCAACACATCCTAACCTCTTTCATCCTGCTGATTTTGCTTATTTTCTGGCGCCATTTTGCAACGCAATGTAAATCTACTCTCATCGAAACGCCGCGAAGATCTTCTGTCTTAGCCGCGAATACATATCGGGAGAGAGCACAATGACAGACTTTTACAATCTTGTTCCAACCGCACCCAAAGGCCGCTTTGACGGCATCGAGCGTCCCTACACGGCAGACGATGTGAAGCGTCTGCGCGGCTCGGTCGAGATCAAGTATTCGCTGGCTGAGCGTGGCGCGATCCGTCTGTGGGAGTTGCTCGACCGCGAAGATTTCGTCAATGCACTGGGTGCACTGTCTGGCAATCAGGCCATGCAGATGGTTCGTGCGGGCCTGAAGGCCATCTACCTGTCCGGATGGCAAGTTGCGGCAGATGCCAATACGGCGTCTGCCATGTATCCGGACCAATCGCTTTATCCGGCCAATGCGGCGCCGGAGCTTGCCAAGCGCATCAACCGCACCCTGCAGCGGGCAGACCAGATTGAGACCGCCGAAGGCAAGGGTCTCTCTGTCGAGACCTGGTTTGCACCCATCGTTGCCGATGCGGAAGCCGGCTTTGGCGGCCCCTTGAACGCCTTCGAAATCATGAAGGCCTTCATTGAAGCCGGTGCCGCTGGCGTTCACTTCGAGGACCAGTTGGCCTCTGAGAAGAAGTGCGGCCATCTGGGCGGCAAGGTTCTGATCCCGACCGCTGCGCATATCCGCAACCTGAACGCTGCACGCCTGGCAGCCGACATCATGGGCGTTCCGACACTCATCGTGGCGCGAACCGATGCGGAAGCGGCGAAACTGCTGACATCCGACATCGACGAGCGGGATCGTCCTTTCGTGGATTACGATGCCGGGCGCACGTCCGAAGGCTTCTATCAGGTCAAGAACGGCATTGAGCCCTGCATCGCTCGCGCCATCGCCTACGCGACTCATTGCGACCTGATCTGGATGGAAACCGGCAAACCCGATCTGGAGCAGGCCCGTAAGTTCGCCGAAGCCGTGCACAGGGCGCATCCGGGCAAGAAGCTCGCCTATAACTGCTCGCCATCGTTCAACTGGAAGAAAAACCTCGACGATGCCACGATTGCGAAGTTCCAGCGTGAACTGGGCGCCATGGGTTACAAGTTCCAGTTCATCACGCTGGCTGGCTTCCACCAGTTGAACTACGGCATGTTTGAACTGGCGCGTGGCTACAAGGAGCGCCAGATGGCGGCCTATTCGGAGCTGCAAGAGGCGGAATTTGCCGCCGAAATCAATGGCTACACGGCCACCAAGCATCAGCGCGAAGTGGGCACCGGCTATTTCGACGCCGTCTCGCTTGCCATCAGCGGTGGCCAGTCCTCCACGACAGCGATGAAGGAATCGACCGAACATGAGCAATTCCGCCCCGCGGCGGAGTGAGCTCGCGAAGCCTCGCCCTCCCCAACCTGACCTCAAGGGCGAGGCTTCAATCCCATCTGCAACCGTTCAAGAACCCCCAACACAAGAGGAGAAATGCCATGACACCCCAGACCCGAGTCAAGGAACGCGCCGAAGAACAGGCGACATCGATGAGCACTGACCAGCAATCTGCCATCCGCATGCTTGCCAACGAGCTACATCGGCTGAACCACGCCGTCATGAAAGCAGTCGAGGCAGGCGTTTCGGTTGAGCTCGTCCGCTCAGCCCGCCACCACGGCGGCAACGGAAACTGGGGCGACCTCATGATACCGGTTGTCGTTGCGCAACCGAGGTAGGCAACATCTCATTGTCATGATTGAAAACAGAAAGGGCGGCCATTGCGGACCGCCCTTTTTTGATGTGTCGAGCCGGGATCAGGCTGCGCGCCGCGTACCAGACGTCGTGTTCTCCAGACGGAATTGCTGGACCAGTTCGCGAAGCAGGGCAGCTTCTGCCGCAAGTCTCGAACTCGCCTGATTAGTTTCGGCCACCATTGCCCCGTTTTGCTGGGTCAACTGATCCATCTTGTTGACGGTCGTGTTGATCTCCTTCAGCGCGGAAGACTGATCCTGGCTGGAGGTTGCGATCGACTCGACATGACGGCTTGCCCCTGCAATCTGCTCGCTGATGCTGGCAAGGACCTTGCCGGCCTGCTGCACGAGTTCCGAACCATTCTGCACTTCGGCGCTCGACTGGTTGATCAGCGCCTTGATCTCCTGCGCTGCGCTGGCGGAACGCTGCGCCAGTTCGCGCACTTCCTGCGCCACAACGGCAAAGCCCTTGCCTGCCTCGCCTGCGCGAGCTGCCTCGATACCCGCGTTCAGGGCAAGAAGGTTGGTCTGGAAGGCAATCTCATCGATGACTTCGATGATGGATTCGATCTTGCCAGACGCTTCCTCGATGCGGGACATGGCTTCCACGGCGCTGTTGACTACCGTTGCGGAACTGTCCGCAGTCTTGCGGGTCGAAGCAACGGCAAGGTTTGCCTCACGAGCACGTTCTGCAGAATTGGAGACGGTGACCGTGATCTCGTCGACGGCAGCGGCGGTCTCTTCAAGGGAGGCGGCCTGCGATTCCGTACGCCGAGCCAGATCGCCGGAAGACTGACTGAGAGCGGCGGTGCCGTTTTCAATGGTCATCGCGCTTCCGTGGATCTGCGAGATCGTCTCTCTCAACCGCGTGATCGATGCGTTGAAATCCTGCCTCAACTGTTCGAGCCGACCAGCGAATTTCGTCTCGATCGTGCGGGTCAGATCACCTTGCGCAAGACGGGCCAAGGCAGAGCCGAGTTCAGCCACGGCCTGATTGATCTGACCGTCGAGATGCGCCTTCTCTTCATCGTGATGCAAACGCTCTGCATCCGCCTTGGCACGCTCCTGCTCGGACCGGGCTTCAACCATCTGCTTTTCCTCTGCATTTCTGCGGAAGATTTCGAGCGCGCGGGCGATGTTGCCAAACTCGTTCGCACGGTCTGTGAAAGGTACTGTGACATCCTGGCCCTCGGCAATGGCCCGAACGGTGTCGGTCAGTACCGGCAAAGGACGAACCAGCCTGCGTGTCATGACGAAACCGATGAGGCCAACACAGCTGATTGCAATCAAGGCCGTCACCAGCATCAGTGTCGCGGATGCCTTGAGCTCGGCGAAGTAGACTTCAAGCGGGATGCCGATGAACAGCATTCCCGTTGTTGCACCGGTAGCATCCTTGACCGGGAAATAGCCTGTGATGAAGTCACGGCCGAAAAGAGTGGCCGGGCCAAAATAGGCCTCGCCGCGTGCCAGGTATGGCTGCGCCGGGTGGTCCGCAGCCAGCTTCGTACCGATGGCGCGATCACCATTTTCTTTCTTGACGTTGGTCGAGATGCGGACGAAATCCGCGCCCTGTTTTTCGAAGATGGTTGCAACGCCATTGATGGATTGGGCAACCCGGTCAACAAGGACATGGTCGGCAACGGCAACTTTGCCGGACTGTGAAACGGCGGTTACAATGCCATCCTTAACCTGCATCGTGGATGTCGGAATAGCGGCGGTGTAGAGCGTTGCCATGGCACGCATGGCAGATTGTGCATCATCCTTCGACCGGCCTGTAATTTCCGCGCGCACATTCCAGTAAGTCATACCGGTAACGCAAGCAACAGCGGTGACAACGAGAAGAAGACAGAGACCGAGTATCCGCGCCGTCACTGAGGCTGGAAGAAATTTAGACATGTGGACCCCCATAAACGACTGATCTTTGTCAATTTACCAAGGGTCAGTAAAAGAGTTCTAAATTTCTAACTTAACACGTATTAATGACAGAATGCCTGGATAGAAGGGCAGCGGGACGCCAATGCGCCGCACTGCCCTTGATTTTTATGAATGTCACAGTGAGAGGCAGAGAAGCGCCAAGGTGGCAAATCCGGACACAGCCAAAAGCCGAAGGCGGAAATTTGCCTGCTCCTGTGCGATGGTGAGAGCGATGGCACGTGCACTTTGCTTCTGCATGGCATGATCCTCTAACTGATACGCTCGGCTCGAATGTCTTTGCGTTCTGGTTGTCACTACGTTCCATCGAACGCAGGAGATCAGTGTGGAAGACGACACTTAACAACTGCTGAAGACCCGCGGTTGCCACGGTGCTGCCTGTGCCCACATAGTAAAGAACCTCCCAACTGACTGCCGGGAGGTTCCTGTCCTGCTGATCTTCGGTACAAGACAGCGCTATGCCGCGCGATGCCGCTGATGGGCATGGTGGGTGCCCGCATGGCTGGCCACCTTGAACTGCTGCAGCAGTTCGACCAGTTGATCGGCCTCGTCAGCCAGTTGACGGCTTGCAGCACTGGTTTCCTCGACCATCGCGGCATTCTGCTGTGTCAACTGGTCCATCTGGTTCACGGCACCGTTGACCTCCTGCAGCGCAGAGGATTGATCGCGCGAAACATGGGCAATGCTTTCCACCTGCTGCGCGATGCGTGTGACCTGGTCACCGATCGTTTCGAGAGCCTGTCCGGTCTGCTGAACGAGATCGGAGCCTTTGTCGACCTCTATGGTCGAGGCGGTGATCAGTTCCTTGATCTCCTTTGCAGCGCCCGCAGAGCGTTGTGCCAGTTCGCGCACTTCCTGCGCGACGACAGCAAAGCCCTTGCCAGCCTCGCCTGCACGCGCAGCCTCCACGCCAGCATTCAGCGCCAGGAGATTGGTCTGGAATGCGATGGCATCGATAACCTCGGTGATCTGACCGATCTTCTGCGATGCTCCTTCAATCCGCTGCATCGCTGATACGGCGTTGCGAACAATGATCAGCGATCCATCCGTATTGCGACGCGTGTCATCCACGATGGCATGGGCCTCGCGCGCTCGCTCGGCTGCCGAACGAACATTCGAGGTTACCTCGCTGACGGCTGCCGCAGTCTGCTCCAAGGACGCCGCCTGGGTTTCGGTTCTGCGGGACAGATCATCGGTTGATTGCGACATCTGTCGAACATTGCTCTGTATGGCGCCCACATTCTCCTGAATGAGACCGATCGTATGCTGCAGCCTGGTCAGCGACGCATTGAAGTCGACGCGAAGCTGTTCCAGGCGACCGACGAAAGGCGTGTCGATCGTCGAGGAGACATCACCAGCGGCCAACCTCTCAAGGCCCTGTGCAAGCGCACCGACGGCAAACTGGATCTGTCGATCGGCTTCCTGCTTCTCCAGCTCGTTACGGCGACGCTCTTCATCTGCAGCCGCACGCTCCTGTTCACTGGCCGTTTCGATGCGCACCTTTTCCTGGGCATTTTCCTTGAAGATACCAAGAGCACGCGCCATGTCGCCGATCTCGTCACGGCGCTGTTCGCCATCGATGGACGTATCAAGGTCGCCGGAGGCAAGACGACGCATAGCGGCAGAAATGGCGAGGATCGGTCCCTTGAAGGTGAAGACAAGGCCGATACCGGCGAAGATTGCAACGAGAATACCCAGCATCATGGCGGTGACCGAGATCTGGTTCGCCTTGTCGCGCTCGACACCTGCGGCATCGCGCTGGGCAGCGGCAAAGCGGGTCAATGTTGCCCAGATCCGATCGATATCTGCAGCAGCAGCCTTGAATTCAGCAGCACGCTTGGTGGAAAGCTCCAACAGCGCGGCAGCATCCTTGTCCATTTTCGCGGAAATGGGGAGCATTGCAGCAGCCCGCTGGCGAACCTGTTCTGAGGAATTCTTGTCCGTCTCGAGAACACCGACCGGGATTTCCAGCATCATCAAGGCATCCTGCAGTTCCCGCAGTCCTGCCGCCGTCGGCTTGGCACCATAATGCGCCGATTTCAGCTCGATTGCGCGAATGGCATCAAAGATCTGCCGCGTCGTGGCCAGGAACTGGGTTGCACGGGCAATCGGCTCGTCGAGCTGGCCAAACACCTCCATAGCCTGACGGGCCTTCAGTGTAGAGATACCCTGCAGGCGGATGGAGAACGGGCGCATCAGATTGACGATACGGTCGATGTTGTCCACCGTCGTTTCACTGGCGGTCGGAATGGCCATCAGATCCCGGATCTGCTTCAGATTGTCCGTCAGCTGTCCGGCCAGCGCCTGTTGCTCCGCAGGAAGAGATTCACCGATGGCTGCCACGGCCTGGGCGAAATCACCGACCTGCTCCTTCAGGACATCCATTTTCTCCTGTGGCGCGGTCTTGCCGTTGAAATCAGCCACCAGCTTGGCGATCACGTTGGCGCCGCGAGTGAGCTTTTCCGCATCACGCAGGAGAGATTTTGCCTTGGTTTCATCGGCGGCGAGGTTTTCGCGCGCGCTCGTGGCATAATTGAGCAGGTCCGTCTGGCTGCGCACCAAGGTCGCAAGACCATCGTCCAGGTTTTGGCGGACCGTCTTTTCCTGCTGATACTGCGTCCAGAGCTGATCGACACGCGAACCGATCGCCTCCGTTCCCTTCACGGCACTTTCGATTTCGGTGAGGCTCTCATCTGAATTGGCACCAGAACGAACCGATTGAAGCAGGCTGGACTGCGTCTCAATCTGCTTCTTCAGATTGGACCTCGCCTCTTCCGTCGTATTCTGGAGGAAGGAACCCATGCCGGAATAGACATCCTTGAAACCGCTCAGCGATTGAAGCACCGAATTTGACATGTCCATCCGCGACTGCAGAAGGCTCGACGCATAAAGGCCGGAAAGGCCGACTGCGGAGATGCTGACGACAAAAGGCACAATAAATGCGATGACTTTCGTCTGAATTTTGAAACGTGCGAGCATGCGATCGATCATCATGCTTTTCCCCTTGGAATTATTTTCGCTGATCCAGCGCTACCAGCCTCATGCGGACTGTT
This sequence comes from Rhizobium sp. Root149, assembly GCF_001427345.1. Taxonomy (NCBI): domain Bacteria; kingdom Pseudomonadati; phylum Pseudomonadota; class Alphaproteobacteria; order Hyphomicrobiales; family Rhizobiaceae; genus Rhizobium; species Rhizobium sp. Root149. Next base: position 600,891 of record NZ_LMGD01000020.1, on the reverse strand, counting down.
CTCCCAAGTTCTCGCACCCACCAATGAACGAAAAATAAACAAAGCAAGAATCGGATTTAAATTTTAATTCTATCAATTAGTTGCATTCTAATTGACCGGCATTTTACCAACCTGTGACTTCAGAGAAATGCTTATTCACGCGGTTGGTGTAGCAACTCCCAGCGCCTCGGCGCATACGTATCCAGATGACCAGGCCCACTGAAAATTGTAGCCACCCAACCAGCCGGTCACATCGACGGCCTCGCCGATGAAATAAAGACCCGGTACTTTCTTCGACTGCATGGAACGTTGATCAAGTTCGTTCGTATCCACTCCACCCAGCGTCACTTCCGCAGTTCGATACCCCTCCGAGCCTGCCGGACAGATCTGCCAATTCTGGAGACTGTCGCAAACCGCCTGAAGCTTGCGGTCGCTCTGGTCGGCCATGGTCCCCGAGAATCCGTTCTCGTCGGACAGATACTGGGCAAGACGCTTTGGCAGAATATCGCCAAGCACGGTCTGGATCGCCTGCTTGCCGTTGGCCTGCCTGGCATCCTTCAATCGCTGCATGAGGTTCAAGTCCGGACGAAGATGAAGACCGATCGTTTCACCCTCGCGCCAGTAGGAAGAAATCTGCAAGATCGCGGGTCCACTCAGGCCACGATGGGTAAACAAAAGTGCCTCTTTGAAATCAGTCTTCCCGCAGGATGCCCGCGCATCGACCGCAACGCCAGACAGCGGTGAGAGCTTCTCAAGCTGCATTGGGTCGAGCGTCAATGGCACCAAGGCAGGACGCGTTTCCGTCACGGCAATGCCAAACTGCTCAGCAAGCTTGTAGGCGAAGCCGGTCGCGCCCATCTTGGGAATGGACTTGCCGCCTGTGGCAACGACCAAGGCCCTGGCCTCAACATCCGTATGCTCAAGGCGAACCCGAAAACCGTCGATCGTCTTGTCGACCGCAGAGATCGTCTGCTGCAACTGCAGCTCGACCTGTCCTTTGCGCATTTCTTCGAGCAACATCCGCACGATGTCCTTGGCGCTGTCATCGCAGAACAATTGGCCGAGCGTCTTTTCGTGCCAAGGGATACGATAGGAATCGACCAGGGCAACGAAATCCATAGCGGAGTAGCGCGCGAGTGCGGATTTGGCGAAATGCCGGTTGCCCGAAATGTAGTTGGCAGGGCTTGCATGAAGATTGGTGAAGTTGCAGCGACCGCCACCGGAGATACGGATCTTTTCGCCCGGTGAGCGTGCATGATCCAGCACCAGAACCGAGCAGCCTTTTTGACCTGCCTGCGCCGCACACATCATGCCCGCAGCGCCCGCACCCAGCACAATCACATCATACATCGGCTTCATCGCCCGCAGTCCCTTGGTCATTTCCGGCTTCTGTGTTTGTCGGAATGCCGATAAAGTCAATGCGGCCCCCTCGCCAATCATGCGGTTGCGACTATGATGCGATGCTATCGTCAACAACGACCGGTGAATCATGCCGCCCAGAAAGAAGCCGTCTGCACCTGCTTCGAAAAGCGTTCTCAAATCTGCCGCCACGCAGCCACCCTTGACCTCGCTGCGCGGTGTTTCAAGCTGGCGCGAGGCTGCGGCCTGGCTGAAGGCTCGTGGTATCGAGGATGTGGAATGCATCACGCCGGATCTTGCAGGCGTGCCACGCGGCAAGATGATGCCGACATCGAAGTTCACCTCGAATACCTCGCTCGCGCTTCCGTCTGCGCTTTATCGGCATACGATTTCCGGCGAATACCCGGACGAGACGGAAAACTTTCGATACGAACCGCGCGACAGCGACCTGAAGCTGGTGCCCGATCTTTCCACGCTTTCCGTCGTTCCATGGGAAACGGACCCGACTGCGCAGGTGATTTGCGATGTCGTCGGAACGACGGGCGAACAGGTGCCCTACACACCGCGCAATGTGCTGAAGAACGTTTTGCGCCTTTACGAGGAAAAAGGCTGGAAGGCCGTCGTTGCGCCAGAGATCGAATTCTATCTCGTGGCAATCAACGAAGATCCGGACTACCCGCTGCATCCACCGAAAGGCAGATCCGGCCGTTCGATCGTTGGCGGTCAGGGCTACTCGATTGCCGGGATCAACGAATTCGACGAGTTGATCGACGATATCTACCATTTCTCCGAAAAGCAGGGACTGGAGATCGACACGCTGATCCACGAAGAGGGACCGGCACAGCTGGAGATCAACCTGCGGCACGGCGATCCCATCCAGCTGGCGGACCAGGTGTTCCTGTTCAAGCGCACGATCCGTGAAGCGGCCCTGAAGCACGGCATTTATGCGACCTTCATGGCCAAACCCATGCAGGGCCAGCCCGGCTCTGCCATGCACATCCACCAGTCGGTCGTGGACACCAAAACCGGCAGGAACATCTTTTCGAACGAGGATGGCTCGCCTTCCCGAGCCTTCTTCCATTTCATCGGCGGCATGCAGAAATACGTGCCGAGTTCGCTGGTGATGTTTGCGCCCTACGTGAACTCCTACCGGCGACTGACGCCGGACATGGCATGCCCTGTCAACAATGCCTGGGGCTATGACAACCGCACGACGGCATTTCGCGTTCCGATTTCGGAACCGGCTGCGCGACGCGTGGAAAACCGTCTGCCAAGTTCGGATGCAAACCCCTATCTGGCGCTTGCCGCCTCGCTGGCCTGCGGCTGGCTCGGCATCATGAAAGGCATCGAGCCGACAGAGCCGACCTATGATTCCGCAAACGAGGGATCGATCGAGCTGCCGCGCGGCCTGCTGGAGGCAGTGGCTCTTCTCGAGGATGAGCCAGCGCTGGAAGAGGTGTTCGGCAAGGAGTTCATCGGCCTCTATGCGGGCGTGAAGCGTGGCGAGTTCGAAACCTTCATGCAGGTGATCAGCCCATGGGAGCGCGAATTCCTGCTCCTGAACGTTTGATGCGGGACAGCACATGAACTGGCAAAGCCCGATCGCACCCGGCATCTCCTGGTATCAGGACAGCCTTGGAGAACGGCCGGACTATCCGGCCCTCGCTGGCTCCACCACAGTGGATGTCGCCATCATCGGCGGCGGCTACACCGGTCTGCAAGCGGCCTACAATCTGGCCAAGCGCGGGGTTTCGGTCGTGCTGATCGAGGCTTCACGTTTCGGAGACGGAGCCTCTGGCCGCAACGGCGGCCAGCTTGGAACCGGTCAGCGCGCCTGGCCGGACGAGCAGGAGGAGGAACTGGGCTATGAGCGGGCCAAACTTCTGTTTGATCTTGCCGAGAATGCCAAACGGCATCTGCTGGAATTTGCCGAGATCCATGGCATCGACATGGATTATACCCCCGGCCAGATGAATGTGTCGCATAAACAGGCCTATGAGCGGGATTACAGACAATCGGCGGAAGTTCTGGCGACACGCTACAACTATCCGCATGTGCGCTTCATGGACAGGGCGGAAACCTCGCAACGCCTTGGTTCCAACCTATATCACCATGGCATTCGCGACATGGGAACGGGGCACATTCATCCCCTCAAGCTGCTTGTGGGACTGGCGCGCGTTGCCGCAGCGGCAGGTGCCAAAATCCATGAGATGACACCGGCGAAAGCCGTTCGCCCCGCGAGTGGAAAGACGACGATCGATACCCCGCGCGGCACCATCACCGCAGAACGGGTGCTGATTGCGACCAACGCCTATATCGGCAATCTGGAACCCCAGACAGCGGCGCATGTCATGCCGATCCGCTCCTTCATCGGGGCCACCGAACCGCTCGATGCCTTCCCCAACATTCTCCCCGGATCGGAGGCGGTGGCCGATTCGCGTTTCGTGGTGCGTTATTTCCGCAAGAGCCGGGACAACAGGCTGCTGTTTGGCGGACGCGAGGCCTACACTGCAGACAGTCCGCGTGACATTTCGAAGCACATTCGCAGGCAGATCGCGGAAATCTATCCGGAACTGAAGGACATCCGCATCACGCATGGCTGGGGTGGATCTGTCGGCATCACCATGCCGCGCAAACCCTTTGTGCGAGAGGTCATGCCCGGCGTTACCTCGATCGGCGGATTTTCCGGTCACGGCGTGATGTTGTCCAATTATTCCGGCAAGATGTATGCCGATGCCATTGCCGGAAACAGCAACGAACTGGATATACTCAAGGAATTGAAGGTCCCGCCTTTCCCTGGCGGTTCGCGCCTGCGAAGTCCGCTGTTGTTTCTGGCGCTGACATGGTACGCGCTACGCGACCGTTTCTGATGTGAAAAGCAGATCCCGACGAAAGGGGCTGGCTTTTTTAAATCGATTAGATTATTGAGTACGCAACCCCGAACTTCGAAAGAGTTAGGCATGAGCAGCCAGATCATTCCCGTGGAACCCTTTGACTATGTCGTCTTTGGCGGCACCGGAGACCTTGCCGAGCGCAAGCTGCTTCCAGCGCTCTACCACCGCCAGATCGAGGGTCAGTTCACGGAACCCACCCGCATCATCGGCGCCTCGCGCAGTGCTCTGAGCGATGACGAATTCCGCAAGTTTGCAGATACGGCCCTCAAGGAACATCTGAAGCCCGGCGAATACGATGACGCGCAGGTGAAAACCTTCCTCGATCGACTGTTCTACGTGTCTGTCGATGCGAAGTCCGATGGCGGCTGGGACAAGCTGAAAAAGCTTCTGGACGATGGCAAGGATCGCGTTCGCGCCTTCTATCTTGCCGTATCTCCTGCCATTTTCGGTGCCATTTCGGAAAAGATCCGTGATCACAAGCTGATCACCAAATCGACCCGTATCGTCGTGGAAAAGCCGATTGGTCGCGATCTCGCTTCGGCGCTGGAGCTCAACGACACGATCGGCAAGGTGTTCAAGGAAGAGCAGATCTTCCGTATCGACCACTATCTCGGCAAGGAAACGGTTCAGAACCTGATGGCGCTGCGCTTTGCAAACGCGCTGTATGAGCCGCTCTGGAATGCGCAATACATCGATCACGTGCAGATCAGCGTGGCGGAATCGGTCGGCCTTGAAGGGCGCGCAGGCTATTACGATACGGCTGGCGCACTGCGCGACATGGTGCAGAACCATATCCTGCAGCTTCTCTGCCTTGTCGCAATGGAAGTGCCGTCCTCGCTGGATTCCGAAGCGGTTCGCGACGAAAAGCTCAAGGTTCTGCGTGCTCTGAAGCCGATCAACGACAGCAATGTCGAGCAGATGACGGTGCGCGGACAGTACCGCGCCGGCGCCTCTGCAGGCGGTCCGGTCAAGGGCTATCTCGAAGAGCTCGAAGGCGGCGTTTCCAACACGGAAACCTTCGTCGCGATCAAGGCCGAAATCAACAACTGGCGTTGGGCGGGCGTGCCGTTCTACATCCGGACCGGCAAGCGTCTGACCGGCCGCATGTCCGAGATCGTGATCACCTTCAAGCAGATCCCCCACAACATCTTTGAAAACGCTGCTGGCCGCATCACCGCAAACCAGCTCATCATCCGGCTGCAGCCAGATGAAGGTGTCAAGCAGTCGCTGATGATCAAGGATCCGGGCCCGGGTGGAATGCGTCTGCGCAACGTATCGCTCGACATGAGTTTTGCGGAAGCGTTCAACGTTCGCAATCCGGATGCCTATGAGCGGCTCCTGATGGATGTGATCCGTTCGAACCAGACGCTGTTCATGCGCCGCGACGAAGTGGAAGCTGCATGGCGCTGGGTGGATCCGATCCTCAAAGGTTGGGAAACAACCGGCCAGCTGGCGCAGGGTTACACCGCCGGAACATGGGGACCCAGCCAATCCATCGCTCTGATCGAGCGTGACGGCAGAACCTGGCACGAGGGATAATATCATGGCGGCACGTCTTCATTCCTTCGCAGACGCAGACGCGCTGGCCAGAAATCTGGCCACGGATATCGCGAAACACCTGAGCGATGCGATTTCTGCCCGTGGCAGCGCATCCATGGCGGTGTCTGGCGGATCAACACCGAAGCGGTTGTTTGAAGACCTGTCGGCGCATGATCTCGACTGGAGCCTCGTGACGATCACCCTCGTGGACGAACGATTCGTTCCGGCAGACAACCCGCGCTCCAACCATTTGCTGGTCGCAACGCACCTGTTGAAGAACCAGGCTGCGGCTGCAAACTTCCAGCCACTGTACCAGAATGTCGCCTCCGCCCTGCAGGCGGCGGCAATTGCGACGGAGAAGACCGCCGATATCGGCAATCCGTTCGACGTCGTCATTCTCGGCATGGGAGCAGATGGACATACGGCGTCCTTCTTCCCGGGCGGCAATCATCTGGCGCGCGCAATCGATGCCGATGCGCCGCGTGGCGTGATGACGATGGAAGCGGAAGGCGCTGGCGAAGAGCGGTTGACCTTTACCTTTCCGAGCCTTGCCGATGCGCGCTTTCTGGTTCTGCACATCGAAGGCGATGCGAAGAAAGAGGTTCTGGAAAAGGCCGAGGCCGGAACGGACGTGTTCGAGATGCCGATCCGCGCCATGTTGAACCGCGCGCCATCGACCGTCGAGATTTACTGGGCGCCCTGAGCGAACCCGACGCTGCCTTTCAAGCAGCACATGAAACTACATAAGCACACATTGCGCCAGCATGGTCTCCCAACCGTGCTGTTGCATCTGAAGGAGGATTGAGCATGGCTGCCCATTCGAGCATTGAAGCAATCACCCGCCGTATCGTCGAGCGTTCCAAGCCGCATCGCGAAGCCTATCTCGACCGGGTCCAGCGCGCCATTTCCCGCGGCGTTCATCGCTCCACGCTGTCCTGCGGCAATCTTGCCCATGGCTTCGCTGTCTGTTCCCCCTCGGAAAAGACTGCTCTTGCAGGCGATGTCGTGCCGAACCTCGGCATCATCACCGCCTATAACGATATGCTGTCTGCCCATCAGCCCTATGAGATCTTTCCGCCGATCATTCGCGAGGCTGCGCGCGACGCCGGTGGCGTAGCACAGGTTGCCGGTGCGGTTCCCGCCATGTGCGATGGCGTGACCCAAGGCCAGCCAGGCATGGAGCTTTCTCTCTTCTCCCGCGATGCGATTGCCATGGCAGCGGGCATCGGCCTATCGCACAACATGTTCGATGCAGCCGTCTATCTCGGCATCTGCGACAAGATCGTGCCGGGTCTGGTGATTGCGGCGCTGACCTTCGGGCATCTGCCAGCCGTGTTTATTCCAGCGGGACCGATGACATCCGGTCTGCCCAACGATGAAAAGTCGCGCATTCGCCAGCTTTACGCCGAAGGCAAGGTCGGTCGCGCCGAACTGCTGGAAGCGGAATCCAAGTCCTATCACGGCCCCGGCACCTGCACCTTCTACGGAACGGCAAACTCCAACCAGATGCTGATGGAAATCATGGGCTTTCATATGCCGGGTGCTTCGTTCGTCAATCCCGGCACGCCATTGCGCGAAGCGCTCACGCGCGAGGCCGTCAAGCGCGCCCTTTCGATTACCGGTCTTGGCAATGAGTTCACCCCTGCAGGCGAGATGATCGACGAACGGTCCATCGTCAACGGTGTCGTTGGTCTGCATGCCACGGGTGGCTCGACGAACCACACCATGCATCTGGTCGCCATGGCGCGTGCGGCGGGGATCGTTCTGACCTGGCAGGATATTTCCGAGCTGTCCGATACCGTGCCTCTGCTTGCCCGCGTCTACCCCAATGGTCTGGCAGACGTGAACCACTTCCACGCGGCTGGTGGCATGGGCTTCCTCATCAAGCAGCTTCTGAAGACAGGCCTGTTGCATGACGATGTGCGCACTGTGTTCGGCCAAGGGCTTGAAGCCTATACGGTCGAGGCAAGGCTGGACGAGAACGGCGCTGTCGTGCGCGAGCAAAGCCCCGAGGAAAGCGGCGATGCGAAGGTTCTGACGAAAATCGAAACACCGTTCCAGCCGACGGGCGGCCTGAAGATGCTGACCGGCAACCTCGGCAAGGGCGTGATCAAGATCTCTGCGGTAAAGCCCGAGCGCCATGTGATCGAGGCACCGGCCATCGTCTTCCACGATCAGCAGGAATTGCAGGACGCCTTCAAGAAGGGCGAATTGAACAAGGACTTCATTGCCGTCGTCCGTTTCCAGGGTCCGAAGGCCAACGGCATGCCGGAACTGCACCGCCTCACCCCGCCGCTCGGCGTGTTGCAAGACCGCGGTTTCAAGGTGGCGCTGGTGACCGATGGACGCATGTCCGGCGCATCGGGCAAGGTGCCCGCTGCCATCCACGTCACGCCGGAAGCGTCCGACGGCGGCCCGATTGCCCGCATTCAGACCGGCGACCTCATTCGGCTCGATGCCGTCAACGGTACGCTGGAAGTGCTGGTGGATGCGGCAGAGTTCGCAACGCGCGCCTTGGCAACCGCCAATCTGGATGACAACGAGTTCGGCATGGGCCGCGAACTCTTCGCCCCGTTCCGCCGCCATGTCGGCCCCGCCGACCAGGGTGCCAGCGTATTTTTCGGGTGACGATGACGCAGGGCGAAGCTATCCCTTCACCCGGCATTCAGAGCGAGTTTGAGACCGAGTGCCACGAAAGCTGCGGCGAAACTGCGCCGTAGCGCGCTCATGATGAACGGATTGCCTATGACGCGATCGCGGACCGACGCTGCGCATAATCCGTAAAGAATGAAGATCGCCAGCGTCATGGCCATGAAGACGAAGGACATTTGCAGCATTTCCTGGATCGCCGCTTCCTTTTTCCCACTGACGAATTGCGGCAAAAAAGCCAGAAAAAACAGCGAGAGTTTGGGGTTGAGAAGATTGGCCATCACCGCATGGGTGATTGTCTGCCGATCTGACCGACGAACCGGCTCGATGGTCACTGTCAGAGTTCCCTTTTCCCTCAGCATCATGACGGCCATGTAGAGCAGATAGGCCACACCGGCATACTGGATGCATGTAAATGCCAGAGCACTGCTGTGTAAAACCGCAGCTAACCCGCTAATTGCCGCAACGACATGCGGCACGATGCCAAGGGTGCAGCCAAATGCTGCAACGACAGCCGCCCTGCGTCCCTCGGTCAATGCGGCGGCCAGTGTGATGACGACGCCTGTGCCAGGTGTGGCGACGATGAATAACGACGTGAGGAAAAAATCCCAGCTCATAGTCCTACCTCCGTCTTCATCGGAGATATTATCGGTTGTCGTCGAATTGCACGTTTGCGCATGAACAGGCTCCCTTTTTCGAGCCTGTTATGGGATAGGCGATGCGGTCCGGTCTTGAACGAAATTGCAGTTCAGCGAGGCGGACAAACACATCCGCGACATTGGCAGAGCGGCAATCACGCCGAAGATCGTGCGTCCGATCTGTGAGCCTTTGCGTAGCTTCAGGGCGTGAAACCGAACGTTCTCAAGAACAAACGGCTCATATGGCTCTGATCGGCAAAGCCTGCTTCGAGCGCCACTTCTGCCAATGGGCGACCAGCCCGCATAAGCCGACGAGAAAGTTGCAGGCGCTTCTGCATGAGATATGCGTGCGGCGAAAGTCCGGTTGTCATGGTAAAAGCCCGCAGAACCTGAAACCGGCTTCCTCCAGTCAGGTGGGCCAAATCTTCCAGTGACAATGAAGAGGCGGGATCGTCGTTGATCCGCTGGAGCGCCCGCGTGATGTTCAATCGCCCCTTCACTTTCGGCACAGTCACCTCTGCCATATGCGGCAAGATGGACAACAAAAGTTCCTCCATGGGCATAGCCACGTCGAAAGTATGGGGGCTCGTGACCGCATCGAACAATGCCGCCGTCTTTCCCAGCAGACGGGGGTCACCTATCACTGGGCGCTGAAATTCGATCTGGCCTTGTAGGTGTTCACTTACATCGAGCCCAGCCGCCCAGACGAGGTGAGGATCAAGATAGACCATGCGCCAGGCACGTCCGCCACCGCCGATCGGCGAACCGTCATGCACTTCACCGGGGTTTACGGAGATGACATTCCCGGCTTGCGCCTCGACGGAGCCGACGCCGCTGGCCGACTGTTGAGCACCTCGGACGATATAGCCTAATCCAAACTGGTCGTGCGTGTGCTTTGGGAACGACCTATCGGAATCAGCTGCGACGGCATCGACGCCTTTGACTGCGCAGGAGTAAGCAAGGAACCGGCTCTTCATCATCATACTCCGCGAGGCGGCACGCGAGAAGGCAGCTCCTATCCGCGCTTACCAGCTTCGCACATCCAGCGTCTTGTCCTTATGCGCCGGATGGGTTGAAAAGATGAAGATGCGGTCGAGCTCCTTCTGCGTCAACAGGCGCAGGAAGCGGACTTCGGCAGAGTTGTTGGAATTCTGACGCATCAGCACGCAGCCGATTTTCATGATGCGTGCATCGGGGATATCCAGCACGAATTCACGCGGCAGATCCGTCTTGGTGAGGAATGTCAGGGTCGCGCCGCTCATCGAAATCCGCACCACGTCGCAACGGCGGGCAGCCATGTGCATGACATGCTTTTCGGTATACTCGATGCGGCCCGCATTCATGGTATCTTCCATCTTGAACCGGCTTTCGCGGTCGTACATGAAAGATTCTTCGCGCTTCAGATAGTTCTTCTGGCTCGTTGTCATGGCAGCCCCGGCATTTCACTGCATTCAATGCGAAAAGCCTAGCCTCGAGAGCTTAACAGACGGTTTGGTTGGCACACAGTTGCTCTTTATCAGCACATTCCTGACAACCAGAATGCCAACAGCCTTAACTCATCGTCTATAGGTTTGGCCTGCAGCGTCGAAAAGATGCATCTTTTGCGAATCCGCTGCGAAACGCAGTGACTGGCCCCGCTCTACCTTGTGGATGCCCGGCAGCTTGGCGATGATCGGCTCCTCATCCGTCAGGCCTTCGATGTAGAGAAGCGTAACTTCGCCGAGGGCTTCGACGATAGAGACCTTGCCTTCGAACAGATAGTCCTCGCCCGTCGTAACCGTCAGATCTTCCGGGCGAATACCGAAGCTTGCCGCCTTTCCGCGCTCGGACGCATCGGTCGCAACGGGCACAAGAACCGATTTGCCGCCCTTGAGATCGACCCGCGTCTGTTGCCCGGTCTCGGTGACAGTCGCCGGAATGACGTTCATGGCGGGAGAACCGATGAAGCGGGCAACAAAGAGGTTCTGCGGGCGTTCGTAAAGCTCCAGCGGTGCACCGACCTGCTCGATATGTCCGGCGGACAGGACGACGATACGATCGGCCAGTGTCATGGCCTCCACCTGATCATGGGTGACGTAGATCATGGTCGTATCGGCCATCTGCTCTTTCAGCTTGGCAATTTCAATACGGGTCGCAACGCGCAATGCGGCATCCAGGTTCGACAGCGGCTCATCGAACAGGAAGACCTTGGGATTGCGGCAAATGGCGCGACCGATGGCAACGCGCTGGCGCTGGCCGCCCGAAAGCGCCTTGGGCAGACGCTCCAGATATTGCGTGAGCTGGAGGATATCCGCCGCGGAGCGAACGCGGCGATCGATCTCCTGCCTGTTTTCGCCCGCAATCCGCATGCCGAAGGCCATGTTGTCGTAGACGGTCATGTGCGGATAGAGCGCGTAGGACTGGAACACCATGGCGATGCCGCGCCGCGAGGGCGGCACATCATTGACGCGGTTGCCATCGATGTACATGTCGCCGCTGGTGATTTCCTCCAGCCCGGCAATCATGCGCAGCAGGGTGGACTTGCCGCAGCCGGACGGACCGACGAACACGACGAATTCGCCCTCGGCGATATCCAGATCGATTCCGTGCAGAACCTTGACCTGTCCATAGGCCTTGCGAATATCCTTCAGCACCAATCCCGTCATGTCTCTCCCCTTTTGTCCGTCGCTTAGCCGCCGATGGGCGTCGCGATGCTTATTCTCAAGACGCTCCGGGGGAGAAAGGATCGCCCCCGGAGCTTTCCATCAGGCATGCCTTGCGAAGCTGGCACCCCAGGCTGGAAGCGTCACGCTGCGCTCTGTGACCTCGCAGGAAAAGCCGTGGCCTTCCAGCAGGCTCCAATCGCCGGACGGCAGTTCCGTCGTGCTTTCATCCCCGCTCATGTTGAAGAGGCACAGCACCACTTCGTTTCCAAGCTTGCGGAGGTAACGCAGGACAGCCCCATCCACTGGTAAGAACTCGATGTCACCCTTGGCGAACGCCGGATGCTGTTTACGGAAGGCGAGGAAGCGACGGTAATGCTCCATCACCGAGTTCTCATCGCCCTGCTGCACATTGACCGCCCGCAGTTGGTGCTCGACCGGGATCGGTAGCCAGGTCTTTTCAGCGCCGGAGAAGCCCGCATGCGTTGCATGGTCATCCCATACCATAGGTGTGCGGCAGCCATCGCGGCCTTTGAATTCAGGCCAGAACTGAATGCCATAGGGGTCCTGAAGATCGGCGAAAGCAATATCCGCCTCGGTCAGCCCCAATTCCTCGCCCTGATAGATGCAGACGGAACCGCGCTGGGTCAGCAGGATCGAGGCCAGCAGCTTGGCGAAGCCTTCGCGATCGATGACATCCGAACCCCAGCGGGAGACATGGCGCACCACATCGTGGTTGGAGAAGGCCCAGCAGGCCCAGCCTTCCGGTGCCGCTGCGGCAAAGGCATGCTGCACTTCCACCACGCGCTCCGGGGTCAGCGGGTCGGGTGCCAGGAATTCGAAGGCATAGCACATCTGCATCTTGTCGCCGCCGGAGGTGTACTCCCCGACGATCTCAAGACCACGCTGGCTGTCGCCGACTTCGCCCACTGCAGCAATGGCAGGGAACTCGTTCAGGACGGCGCGGAAGCGCTTGAGGAACTCGATGTTTTCCGGGCGGTTCTTGTCGTAGATATGCTCCTGGAAGTTATAGGGATTGACGGCAGGCGCGGTCGAGGCATTGCGCCGCTCCGGTGCAAGCGACGGGTTGCTGCGCAGTTCCTTGTCGTGGAAATAGAAGTTGATCGTATCGAGGCGAAAGCCATCGACGCCGCGCTTCAGCCAGAAGCGAACCACCTCCAGCAGCGCATCCTGCACTTCCGGATTGTGCAGGTTGAGATCCGGCTGGGAGGTCAGGAAGTTATGCAGATAATACTGCATGCGGGTGGGGTCCCAGGCCCAAGCCGACCCACCAAAAATCGACAGCCAGTTATTGGGCGGCGTGCCATCCGGCTTTGCGTCGGCCCAAACATACCAGTCCGACTTGGGATTGACGCGGCTGGAACGGCTCTCGATAAACCAGGCGTGCTGATCCGAACTGTGCGAGATGACGAGATCGATCATCACCTTGATCTTCAGGCGATGCGCTTCTGATATCAGCGAATCGAAGTCGGAGAGCGTGCCGAACATCGGATCGACGTCGACATAGTTGGAAACGTCGTAGCCGAAATCCTTCATCGGTGACGGGAAGAAGGGCGAAATCCAGATGGCATCCGCGCCGAGCGCCGCGATGTGCGGCAGGCGTGCGGTGATGCCCTTCAGATCGCCGACGCCATCGCCGTTCGAATCCTGATAGGAGCGTGGATAGATCTGGTAGATGACCGCGCCGCGCCACCAGTCGGCGTCCGGCGCTTCGGTCGTCTGAGGATAAACAGTCATGCAGATTGAACCTTGAATGGAGAGATACTCAGCCGCCCTTGACCGAACCGGCAAGGAGACCGCGTACCAGATAGCGTTGAAGCCCGAAGAAGACGGCCAGCGGCACCAGGATGGTGACGAAAGCCGAAGCCGTCAGGATTTCCCAGTTCCCGCCGCGTGATCCCAGAAGTGCGTTCAGACTTCCAGTCAAGACCAGTTGATCACGGCCTGTGCCGAGGAAGACGATGGCGACAAGAAGATCGTTCCACACCCAGAGGAACTGGAAGATCGAGAAGGACGCCAAGGCCGGGAAGGAGAGCGGCAGAACAATCTTCAGGAAGATCTCGAAATCAGAGGCGCCATCGACACGTGCGCTCTCGATGATCTCCTTGGGAAGACCGGCGATGTAGTTGCGAAGCAGATAGATGGCGAGCGGCATGCCGAAAGCGGTGTGCGCCAGCCAGATGCCTGCGTAAGTCTTGGATGACGTTCCAAGAAAATTGCCGACTTCGTTATAGAGCCTCAAGAGCGGGATCAGCGACATTTGCAGCGGCACGACAATGAGACCGACAACCAGCGCAATGATCAGCGCGCGACCCGGAAAATGCATCCATGACAGAGCATAGGCGGCAAAGGCAGCGATTAGTATGGGGATGATGGTCGCCGGGATCGTTACCGTCAGCGAATTGATGAAGGCCTGCCCGATGCCTTCCGAGAAAAGAACCGTTCGATAGTTATCGAGCGTAAACACCGGCGGCGTCGTGACCGTCAGGTAGATGCGCTTGCCACGCGAGCCTTCGAACGGCGCGTTCCTGGAATAGACATAAGCGCCATCCTCCTGCACGGTCAGCGACTCGCCCTCACCCAGATCGGCAGGCTTGCCCGCCGGAAAAGCAGCCGGTTCCTGAACGCGGATACCAAAGGCTTTGACGGTTCCGCTTTGCCCGTTTTCGAACACGGAACCACGGATCACATAGTTCGCACCTTCCTGCTTGGCGGTGGAAGGATCACCCAGCCGACCGGCGCTGGTTTGCGAGGAGCTGCCGAACGCCGTCCACCAGCCGGATGTGGTAATCTGGCCCTTGTCCCGAACGGAGGTAACCAGAATGCCGAGCGTCGGTATCAGCCACAGGATGACGATGAACAGCACGGAAAGGTGAACGATGAGGCGTGGGAGACCGACGCGCTTCAGACGGGTGGTGAGGCTCGTCATATCAATGTCCTCCTGCGTCGCGGTTGGCCTGACGGATGTTCCAGATCATGATCGGCGTGACGGCTGCCATGATGATGAGCGCGATGACGGCGCTTCGTCCGCTATCGCCGCCGCCGCGGAACATCCAGTCGAACATCAGGTTTGCCAGAACCATGGTGTCCCACTGGCCGTTGGTCATGGTCAGCACAATGTCGAAGACCTTGAGAACGAGAATGGTGATCGTGGTCCAGACGACGGCGATCGTTCCCCAGATCTGTGGGACCATGATCTTCCAGAAGATCTGCCAGCCGTTCGCGCCGTCGATGACAGCGGCCTCGATGGTTTCTTCGGGTATGCCACGCAGCGCCGCCGACAGGATGACCATAGCAAAGCCGGTCTGGATCCAGATCAGGATGATCATCAGGAAGAAGTTGTTCCAGAATGGCATCGAGATCCACACCTGCGGGTCGCCACCGAACCAGGTGACGATGGCATTCAGCAGGCCGATCTGCGTGTCGTTGCCACCGCGATATTCATAGATGAACTTCCAGATGACAGATGCGCCGACAAAGGAGATGGCCATTGGCATGAAGACGATGCTTTTGGCGATGTTGCCCCACCAGATGCGATCCGTCAGAACTGCGATCACGAGGCCAAAGAAGGTGCAGGCTGCTGGAACGACGGCGAGCCACAGAATGTTGTTGAAGATGGACTGACGAAAACCTGAATCGAAGAAGGCCCACCGATAGTTGGCAAGACCGACATATTCCACGCCCGCCCTGTCATAGAAGGACAGGATGAACGTCGCGACCACCGGATAAACCAGATAGATGCCGAGCAGCAGAAGGGCTGGACCCAGAAACAGCCAGGGACGAACGACGGCACGGCGGTTGAGGTTGCGGGAAGCAAGGGTGACGTTTCCCACCGGCACCGGGAAGATGGCATTCAGGATCTTGTCGGACATCCAGTAGTATAGCGCGCAGATGAACACGCCAACGACCATCACACCGATGGCCGACACAATTTGCGAAACCATGTCCCCTCCTCACAAGCCCGCTTCGGGCCGTTTCTTGTCCGGCTGATCATGCCGGCTTTTTGGGCAAGGCGCCGCGTGAGCCTCAAGCTTCAAACCTCAAGATTCAAGCGGCGCCTCATCCGGGCGCAGCAATTCCCGTCGAATTGCTGCGGAGACCTCCCGTACCGCCGGACGAGAGACGCCCGGCGGCCCATACATCGCGAACTTACTTCAGGCCGTCCCAGGCCTTCTGGATCTCATCACCAACCTGCTTGGCAGATTTGCCGCCGACATAATCCACCATGCCGGTCCAGAATGCGCCAGCGCCGATCTTGCCGGGCATCAGGTCGGACCCGTCGAAGCGGAAGGTGGTGGCGGTGGAGAGAATTTCGCCCTGCTTCTTCAGGGCATCATTGGCATAGGTGTTCGTATTCACGCCCTTGTATGGCGTCAGGAAGCCGGACTGCGCCATCCAGACCTCATGCGCGATCGGCGTCTTGAGGAACTCCACGAAGGCGCGGGCGGCAGGCGAATCCTTCGTGATGGTCACGAGCGTACCAGCACCAAGAGCAGGCGTTCCGAGTTCCGGCTTTGAAGCGAATGTCGGCATATAGAAGAAGTCTGCATCCGTGCCGAGCTTCGTGCCTTCCGGGAAGAATGTCGGAATGAACGAGGCCTGATGGTGCAGGTAGCACTTGGGCGGAATGCCGAAGAGACCCTTCGGGCTATCGCGGAAATCCGTCGAGGCGACAGCGGCAACGCCACCGTTCACATATTTCTCGTTCTTGGCGAACTTGCCGAATTCCTCAATGACGCTGACGACCTTCGGATCGTTGAACTTGACTTCGTTGCTGACCCACTTGTCGTAGGTTTCCGGCGTGTTCATACGCAGCATGAGGTCTTCGACCCAGTCAGTTGCCGGCCAGCCGGTCGCACCGCCTGAACCCAGACCGATGCACCAGGGTGTGCCGCCATCCTTCACGATCTTGTCGGAAAGCGCGACCAGTTCTTCCATGGTCTTCGGCACCTTGTAACCGGCTTCCTCAAAGTTTTCCGGAACATACCAGACAAGCGACTTCAGATCCGCCTTGTAAGGGAAGGCAAAGAATCCATCCTTGCCATCCTTGCCCTTATAGGTGCCAAGCTGCACCCAGGACTTGCCCGCGCCATAATTGGTTTCCACCCATTTGCCGGTCTCGGCACCCAGATTGACGAGGAAGCCCTTGGAGGCCAGATCCTGCAGGAGGCCGGGCTGCGGCAGGATGGCGATGTTCGGCGGCGAACCGGCCTGCGTATCGATAACGATCTGCTGCTCGTAGTTTTCGGACGAGGAATACTGAACATTCGCGCCGGTCGCATCGTTGAAGTAAGCCAGAACGCTGCGGAAAAGCTTCTCGTCATCGCCACGCCATGGCCCGAAAATCGTCAGGCTCTGGCCCTTGAGATTGGCGTTGGCTTTCTTGAAGTCCTCGTAGCTCTTCCAGTTGAACTTCGCATCCTGACCCGGTGCGAATTTGAGATCGGCAGCGGATGCTGAAGCCACGCCAAGGCACAAGGCTGCGACGCCAGCCAGCAAGAAATGTTTCATAAATCGTCCTCCCATCATGAACGGATCGGCCCAAAGGACCAAAATCTGAAGCGTCTCCAAAGCGCTTTGGAGACAAAGTACACATAGCATGTGGGGGAGAGTCAAGAGCGACATCACACCTCACACGAGCAAGCGGCTCAAAATAGAATAGGGCACACCGCCAAGAAGTCGAATTTGTTGGATTTTTTCCAAAATGCAAAATTTCGGCTTCCGAAGCGCTTTGAACGAGGGTAATACGGTCATTCTCAGCAGCCCGAAGGGAGTAAAGGGTTGTGAATCTCAAGGAATTGTCCAATCTCCTGGGTCTGTCCCAGACGACCATAAGTCGCGCCTTGAACGGGTATCCGGAGGTGAACGAGGAGACGCGCGCCCGTGTTCTAAGGGCAGCAGAGGAAACGGGCTACCGGCCAAACCGGGTGGCCAGAAGGCTCGCCACGGGAAAAGTCGGGTCGCTCGGCATCGTCATGCCCATCACACCCGAACAACCGGTCGATATTCATTTTGCAGAGTTCCAGAGCGGACTTGCGGATGAATGTCTGAAGCACGACTTTCATTTCGTGATCATGCCAGCCGAGCGCGAGCAGGAAGAACAGGCCATCAGGGATCTGGTTTCTAGCGGCTCGATCGACGGCTACTACATTGCCTATATGCGGGAGCGGGATCCACGTATCGCCATGGCAAAGTCCCTGCCCCTGCCCTTTATCGTTCATGGCCGCTCTGCAAACCTTGCGGAAGACTATCCCTATCTCGACGTCGATAACGAAGCTGCGTTTTCCGAAGCTACGCAGCATCTGCTGGATCTTGGCCATCGACGGTTTGCCATGCTGAACGGCCCTGCCGATCTCGATTTCGCACAGCGACGGAGACTGGGAATAGAAAAGGCGCTGGGGTCTCGCGGACTGTCCCTCGATCCTGCTTTGGTCAGCAGCACGGTGATGACAGACGGCCACGGCTTCCAGCACATGGCCCGGTTTCTTGAACGCAAAGACCCTCCGACTGCCGTCCTCTGCGCCAGTACGGTTCTGGCTCTTGGAGCCGTTCGGGCGATCCGGCAGGCAGGTCTCGAAGTCGGCGCCGACATCTCGCTCATCGCCCATGATGACGATCTGCATCTGCTGAGGCCGGAGCATTTCAGCACCCCGCTTTCCACCACGCGCTCATCGATCCGCGATGCGGGACGCCGGGTTGCCGAACGCCTGATTGCAGCCGTCAATGGCGAGGAGCTCGATGCGCAGCAACGGGAACTCTGGCGCGCCGAACTCATCCTGCGCGCCTCAACGGCGACGGCACCCGCCTGAAACGTCTCAGAATTTCGGGATTGGCCTGCCGACAGAACGATAGGCCGCAATCACGGTGTTTGCCATCAACATGGCAATCGTCATCGGGCCAACGCCTCCTGGAACAGGGGTGATTGCGGACGCAACATCGGCACATTCATCAAAGGCCACATCACCGACAAGACGGGTGCCGCCCTCCCCTTTCTCGGGCGCATCAATCCGATTGATGCCGACATCGATGACGGTTGCACCGGGCTTCACCCAATCCTTTCGGACCATTTGCGCGCGACCGACAGCGGCGACCAGGATATCGGCCTGACGGCAGACGGCAGGCAGATCCTTCGTGCGCGAATGAGCCATCGTGACGGTTGCATTGGCGGCGAGAAGCAATTGCCCCATCGGCTTTCCGAAGAGATTGGAGCGACCGATGACGACAGCGTTCAGACCGGAAAGATCCGCGCCGAGGCGGTCGCGCAGAAGCAGCATTGCACCGGCGGGTGTGCAGGAGATCAATCCGCTTGCGAGATCGCCCGTGGCAAGTTTGCCTGCGTTGACGATGTGAAGCCCATCCACATCCTTCTCCGGGCGAATGGACTGAATGACCGCCTCGGACTGAAGGTGGCCAGGCAGCGGCAGCTGAACTAGGATTCCATGGACGGACGGATCAGCATTCAGCTTCTCGACAAGCTGTTCCAACTCATCCTGCGTCGTCTCTTCCGGCAACGTGTATTGCATGGAGTTGAAGCCGCACTTCTTGGCCATGCGGCTCTTGGCTCCGACATAGGCATGGCTTGCAGGATCATTACCGACAATGACCACGGCGAGCCCCGGCTGCAACCCCGCTTCACGATGAAGACGGCCAGCAGCCTCGCTGACCGCATCGGTAACCACTGCTGCGGATTTCTTGCCATCAATGATATCTGCCAAGGCATGCCCTCCTGCTCAGGCGCCGAACCACCGCCAGATATGTGATGCATCTGAAAGGTCGGGTGGTCGTACAGATCAGGCATCGGGCCGAATCTCGACAATTCACCACATCCATTCGCTGATGATCACCATCAGGGATCCGAAGTCCCTTCAAGCGCCTGCTTGTGTTGGACGAACTTCAGATGCCGGTGACTAGGCTCTCGGGCGTTGGAATGCAAGAGGGAGGCGCGGTACGGCGCTCAGGGCCGAACCATAAACCGATAGAGGACGAGGATCCGCGCTCAGCTCGCCATTGCGAAGCGGCTCTGCCGTTCGGCGGCTTCGTGCTGCGCCAATTCGCGCCGCAGGATCTCGAGCTCAGCCAGAAGCTGCTGAAGTTCAGCCTCGGTTGCCCCGTCCGCAGCCTCGGGGATTTCACTGGCCGGGCTGCGGCCCTGCATGATGGTGGCCAGAAGATAAGGTAGCGGCTCGCCGCTTGCTTCCGACATTCTGTTGGCGAGAACTAGCTCCGTCAGCCAGGCCAGGGAGCGATCGTCATTGGCTGCGACAGCTTCAAACTCCTCACTCTTGGCGCGGCGCTCGCTGCGGTCAGCATGATGGAAGGCGCGATCTTGCATCGGGTCGAGATCTGAACCGTAGTAATCCTCGAAATGCGGCACGCGAACCGGATCCAGGCGGGTCTCCTGCGCATCCAGATCCAATGCAACCTCCTCCAACTCACGCAGGGTCTGCACGCTGGGCTGCGACGCTCTGTAGGGCTGCAGCGAAACCGGGGGCTGCAGCAACGCAGCAGCCACTTCCGGCTGCGGCTCAACGGCATGGGTTTCATGGATGGTCCCGGCATCCGCGACCAGCGGATACATTGCAGGAGAACCAGTACCCTCCACCGAATGCGACAGGCGTCTTGATGGAAGGCATGCTCCACCGAGGCACAAGCCTGCAAGCGCGCCAAGGATCGCGTAGACCCAATGGGGCATCCCGATCACGGACGCATTGGCCGCTGTCGCCGTTGTGGTCAGCTCCGCCTTTATCGTTGAGGCTTGGCTTATGTTTGCTGCGCGGAGACGATCCAGATAGATCTTCCGCGCATTCTCGACATTCTTTTCAAGCTCAAGGCGTCGCGTAACGGGCTCTGGAACGCTTCGTTTCTGCAGCACCTCAAGCTTCGGCTTGACGCCATCCAGGTCCTTTGCAGCCCGCGCCTTCTGCCGGTTGAGATCCGCTACGACGCCGGACAAGGCCTTGGCAACGGCTGCGCGCGCCTCGTCGGCGGCAGCCTTTGCCGCCAGGAAACGCGGGTGACGCGGCCCTAATTCGGCAGAAAGTTGATCCACGTTCATCTGGGCGGAAAGGTAACGCTGACGCAGGCTCTCCAGGCCGGTTTGGGCCAGTTCCTCGGGCAATGGCTGAGAAAGCACATCCGAGAACTTCATCTTCAAAAGAGTTTCTGCCTGCTTCGTCAGATCATCGATCTGCCCTTGGAGCCGCTCTACATCAGCGGCCAAGGCATCACGTTCAACCTCGATCTGGCGTTCAGCGCGCACGGCCTCATCTGTAACACCGGCATTATCGAGTGCGATCTGGGCCTGTTCGAGCGCTTTTCGAGCGATATCGATCTGAGAGCCACTTCCGGAAGACGAAGCTCCACCTTCAAGGGAAGCGAGTTGCATCGCCGCTGCATTGGCTGCATCGGCGGCAAATTGCGCGTCGGTCGAGGATGCCGAGACGAGAATGGCGCCGGGATAGCCCGCCGCGGAGACAAGCAGCATCTGCTCCAGGCGCTCACGTTGAGCCGCCTCGGAGCGACCGAGCGTCATTTCCCTGCCGGTCATCAATTCTCTGAGGAAGCCAATGCTTGTCTGGGACTGCTCACCCGTCTTACCCAACCGGTTCCAGTCGAGCTGCTTTGCAATGGCGGCCAGGGTTTCCTGCTGCGTCAGTCGCGCGCGCGCTGCTTCCGCAATTGCGTCCGTCGACTGCGGCAACGGCCTGAGCGAATAGACGGCTGACGCCTGATAGCTCTGCTGCAAATCAAGGGGGAGCACGCCTGGGATGAACGCACCAAGAGCTGCGCTTGACAGAAGGATGACAGCAGACAGCATTGATTTGCCGGCGCTCCTGCTGGATGCATCCGGTAATGCAGGCTCTGCAAGCCGCTCATTTTTCGTGCTGCCGATCGCCATCGTCGTATCAACCATGCCATTGGCGCGCATGGACGCGCCTGCCTTTGATTAAGACAAGCTAAATTTATTTGGCGAACAAATCGTTAACGAGGGGTCCTCTGCGAGGCTGGAACCGCCAGAAATGGCCGGGGCACTCGCAAAATAGGCAGGCGCAATCAGGGCCAGGCCATCATAGGCGCTTGCGAGCGCGGGCTCCATGACAATTTCGTCGCGTAGCGTCTCGCAATCCAGCAGGACCAGATGCGGACGAACACCGCCGATTTCGGCACGCAGCCGGTCTGTCTGATCCCCCGGACTGGCAGGCGAAAGATGCGTCGCATAGACCTGATGCCAGGGAACCTGCGCCCGAATATGATCCCGTGCTGCCGAGAGACGAACACGATCTCGCCCGGCAAGCACGATCCTGCGAGGCTCTGCCATGAAAGAGAGAAGGACAGGTACAAAATCCTGCGGCGGCATTGCCGTGCACAAGGATCGGCCGGTTACCACACGAATTATCCTCGCAACGCCCGGCGTCCCCGGCAAAAGGATCCGCTGCTGAAGGCGCTCGCGATAGGCAGGATTGACGGCGCTCTTGAGAAGTTGCGGCAGATTGACGAAGGAAACGGCCCGATAGCCGACCCGCACATCCGTCATGGCCTCCAGAAGCGAGAGATTTTCCAGCTTGCTGTGGAAGGAGAAATCGAGGCAGAAGCCGAGACTGGGTTTTCCGTCGCGAACGGATTTCAGGAAGGTCATGGCAGAACCCCGGTCTGCCGGCCAGCAGGCCTGCAACCCTTCGCCTCTGCGGTCGCAGGTCTATGTCTGACGGTCGGCTTGCCTGCTTCGGAAGAGAGCATCAATTCACTCGATTGGTTGCGTTCGTTTTTCCAGCTCTCCGCATAGCGGTGCGGTCGAGCGGATCCTGCTCATCTCCCTGTCCCGTTGCAACAGAACCTGAAGCGATAAGCAGACTGGGAGTAAGCCCGGCCGGATACGGTCAGTGACCGGATTTGGCGGGAGCTTCGAGTTTTACGCCTTCAACAATTTTCGTCGGCTGAACCTGCTTGCCTTGCGGACGCTCGCCATTGGTGCGGATGTCGTCCTTGGACAGGTAATCCAGCTGTTCGACCAGCACATCCAGAACATATTCGCCCTGGAAACGCTCATTCAGCTTTTCCTTGATGGCCTTTCGAAAACCGTCGAGATCGAAGGCCTTCGTATTTCCCAGATCAACCATCTTGTTGCCGACAAGCAGGGTGAACAGTTCGTCGGTCATCATCTCGGTCGTTGGAAGATGCACGCCCTTGATCTTTTCCTTGTCCATCAGGAAGGAGATCCGTGTGATGAAGTACCCCTGAACCGCGCCCTTGCTGAGCACAGGCACGTTGATGTTCTCCCCCTTCACCAGTTCCGACTTGTTGCGCAACTGCGTTGCCTCGTCGACGACAGGCTTCGGTTTCGACATCTGGACGGATCCGTAGACCGCGCCCAAGGTCACGGCGCAAACCCAGAGACCGGTGAGAAGGAGTTTGATCATCAGACTTCGCTGTAAAGGAATTGTTCTTGGGTATAGGTGCCATCGCCATCGGCATCGCGCGCGGCATTCTTGAGAATGTCGGCGACCGACCGCACGGCATGAAGATGCGCTTCAACCCGGCGAGCATTCAAGGCAAGCTTGTCTTTCAGAACATGCATTTGCTGCTTGTGGTTAAAGGCCAGTTCCTTGGGATCGGTCGTGCGAACCAGCATGGTCAATTCGTAAAGGCATCTGCTCTTGTGCGCATTCGAGACCTTGAGGTCGAACATCGCATCCTTGCCGATTCGCTCGTTCTCATTGTCGATGATCATCTCCAGGCGGCCCAGCACCGTCTTGATGCGATAATCGGTGGAAATGACATCCATGTTTTCTGCCCCAATGGTATTCATATTATGCCTCGCTGCGCTCTGACGGCGCCAGATCGAAGACCTTGCGTTCGAATTCGTCGATCATGCTGACTGCACGATTGCGGCTGTCCTTGTCGGTTGTTGCATTGGGCGTGGCTTCATTGCGCATGCGATCCAGGGATTGCCTGAACACCTGCTCCGCAATACCGATGCCGCCGCTCTTGGACATCTGATCGGCGATCTGCTCCGACATCATGCTCTGCCAGAATTCACCTGCAGACCCCTTGCCGTAGACCGCTTCGCTGTCTTTCGGCATCATCGTATTGACGAAGTTCTGAAGAATCGAAGCCTCGAACTTTCGATATTCTTCCGGCATTTCCGCAGACTTCTTGCTTTCGTGAGCAACATCGATACGGGTCTTGTGTCCAATGCCATCGAGCCCTTCCAGCGTGGCACCGAAGCCCTTCCCGGCTGCGGCAAGCTTCGTCGCACTGTAGGCGGCCCGGTTTGCGGTCAGCTTGGCCTGAGCCTCCTGAACGGCAGTCGGATCGGCCGCACGCAGCACATCCATCACAAGATCGGTTGGAGGAGAGATTGCCATCTCCACGTCCTTTCGTTGAACAAGCACCGCCGCCTGTCACATCCAGGCCATGCGGTCTTTGCATCAGTCGGAACGGAAGACACACGTGCACGCACAGATGCAGCGAACGCCTCCCGAATTCACGGACACCGGGTGATCGATCACGTGTCGGCCATCAATACGACCGCGCTGAGATCACGGAACAAGGAGCCCTCATGTCGTGTTGGAGGTGATTATGCTGAGTGAACCTTGCTGCAGGCTGGCGTTGTTCTGGCAAATCTGGGGCCAAGGCAAAAAATATTAGTTGTGCCTGATGGAATGCGCGCGCGGTGATTGGTCTATATGTAAGTATCTGTATTAAATGAATTTAATAACCAGACAATTCGAAGATTAACGAGGGAAAGAACAGGGATCAGGTGTGATCCTTGCCGGAACCGGTGAGCAGCGTCAGTTCCAGAAGTTCGTAAATGGCATTATCGTCGCGTTCCCGATCTTCGAGTTCACGCGCCTCCTTCATCTGCTCCTCAAGCCGGTCCCCTTTGGTTCGTTCGCGCAGAACCTTGCTTTCCAGAACCTGCTGCACACCGGCAAGCTGCTTGTCCTTGATCATCAAGCGACCATAGCGTTCCGAATAATTGCGGGAGAACTGCATATGCACCGGCTTGCCGGAACTGATCGCCTCCATGACGACCTCCATGGATTGCTCGACCTCGCGGCGCTGCTCGGTATTTGCGGCAAGCTCTCCCTCCGCCATCCGCTCCAGCTGCCGCTGGACGTTGACGAGGCGCTTCAACTTCTTCGAACGTGGTTCCTGGCCAGCCATGGCACCCTCAGAATGCGTTGAACATCACATCGAAGCCTTCGGCGAACTGCCGGGTCAAGGCGCCGATGGCCAGATAGAGCATGAACATGCCGCCTGCGATCAGGAACGGCGTTGATATGAAGAAGACAGGGATCTGCGGCGCAAGCTTGTTGACCAGACCGACAGCCACGTTGAACAAAAGACCATAAATCAAGAATGGGCTGGCGAGGCGCAGCATGATTGACGTCGAGGCGCGCAGGGTGTCCGTCAGCGTAATCAGCATCTTCTGGGGTTCGATCAGGGCGCCGAGCGGGGTCGTGTCATAGGAATCGACCAGTGCCCGGAAGACGACGTGATGGAAATCCATCATGAAAAGCAGAAGAAGTCCGCTGAACGTGAGGAAGCTGGTGACACTGGTTTCGGACGTGTCTTCGAGAATGTCATGCCCGGCAGGTGCCGTGAAGCCGATCGAGCTTGTCAGCACGGCCCCGGCAAATTGCAGTCCGAGAACATAGAGCCTGGCAATCATGCCGTACATGATGCCGATGAACAGCTCCGAGAAGATCAAACCCATATAGGCTGCAGTCGGTGCTGTCGTGCGACTGTAAATGGTGGGCCAGAGGACAGGCAGGACCGCGAGCGTGATGGCAATCGTTACGATCAGCCGAACGTTCACGGGAATGCGTGCACTGGAAAAACCCGGCAGGACCATGAAGCAGCCGCCAATCCGGCAGAAAGCCAGAAAGAAGGCGAGCATTGAGCCCTGCGGGTCGGTTATCATCCAATCGAGCCTAGAATCTTGATTTCGAGTCCCTTTGCCAGTTCCACGTGGGAAAGTACAGGCAGGGTGGCGAACAATCGTTCGACGATCATGCGCACATAGGAGCGTGTTTCGGGCGATGTGACAAGCACGAATGGGAGACCACGGTCCATGAATTCACGAATGACACGGCTTGCCTGCTCACTGAATTCCTCCAGCTGTCGGGGATCGATATCGAATTCGATGACATCACCCTTGGCATCCCGCTTCAAGGCCTGGTGGAACAGCAGGTCCCACTTGCTTCCGAGACGCAGAACACGAAGCACGCCGTTGTCGGCCAGATCGCCGCAAAGCTGCTGCGACATCCGCACTCGCACATGTTCCACGATCTGTTCGGTCTTGCGCACATGGGGAGCAAGCTCGGCAACCGCTTCCAGAATGAGATGCAGGTTGCGGATGGAAACGCGCTCCGCGAGAAGAAGCTTGAGGACCGCCTGCAAGCCGGAATAGGACATGTGCGAGGAGCAGATTTCGTCTGCCAGCTTCTTGTATTCGGGATCCATTCGATCAATCAGGATCTTCAGATCCTTATAGGACAGAAGCTGCGGCAGATTGTTGCGAATGACTTCGCTCATATGCGTCAGCACGACCGAGACGTTGTCGATCGGGTGGAAGCCTTCACGCTTCAGGTCTTCCGCAAAGGTTTCGAGAATGGACATGGCCGGCATGCCAAAGGCCGGTTCGCGAATCTCATCCCCCGGGATGCTGGGCTTGCGACCGGAGCCGGTCACGACGAGAACATCGCCGACGCGCAGCATGTTGGATGCGACCGTCGTGCCATGGATGCGGATCTGATAGGATTTCTCAGGGATGGCGATGTCGTCGGTGACCTTGATCTCAGGCACGACGAAGCCGTACTGGGTCGCGAACTTCTTTCGCATCTTGCCGACGCGGAACGCCAGCTCCTGATGCGCGCCCAGAAGACGTGTCGAGACCTGCTTGCCCAGAGCCAGCTCGATCTCGGATGTCTTCAGCATCGACTTCACGGAATCCTTGTCGGCTTCCTTCGTCTGCACTGCCATCTTTTCTTCGGCATCGCGGCGCTGCTTGCTTTCGGCTTCCAGCCGGCGCGGAACCATCCAGGCACCAAAGGCCATAACGCCACCAAGCGCAATGAAGGGCACGAAAGGAAGCCCAGGAACGAGTGCGAGCGTCGCCATCAAACCGGCAGACATTGAAAGCGCGCGCGGGTAGCCGCCCAGCTGATCAATGACGGCCTTGTCGGCGGTGCCGGAGCTGCCGCCGCGGGTGACGAGCAAGCCGGCTGCCAGAGACACGATGAGGGCCGGAACCTGCGAAACGATACCGTCGCCCACGGAGAGCTTGACGAAAACATCTGCCGCCTGGCCGATTTCCATGCTGTGACGGAAGTAGCCGATGATGATGCCGCCGAAGATATTGATGCCCGTGATCAGGAGACCCGCGATGGCGTCACCGCGGACGAACTTCGACGCACCGTCCATGGCACCGAAGAACATGCTTTCTTCTTCGAGTTCGCGGCGGCGGCGCTGCGCTTCCTTTTCATCGATGATACCGGCCGAAAGGTCGGCATCGATCGACATCTGCTTGCCGGGGATGGCATCGAGGGTGAAGCGGGCACCGACTTCCGCGATACGCGTCGCACCCTTGGTGATGACGATGAAGTTCACCGTGATGAGAATACAGAAGACGATCACCCCGATCATGAAGTCGCCGGACATGACGAGAGACGCAAAGCCCGCGATCACGCCACCGGCAGCATCATGCCCCTCGTGACCATGAGACAGGATCGTTCGGGTCGTCGCGATGTTCAGCGACAGACGGATCATTGTCGAGATCAGGAGAATCGTCGGGAATGATGAGAAATCCAGCGGTCGCTGGATCCACAACGCGACCATAAGGATGAGGACGGAAAAGGCGATTGAGAAAGCCAGACCGATATCAATCAGGAAGGTCGGAATAGGCAGGAAGAGTACGCACAGGATTGCGATAATGCCTGTGGCGAAACCAATATCGCGGCCGCTGGGATTAACCTTCGGAATTGCTAATGCAGGTGGTTGTGCCATCGCTTCTTTCCATCTCCTCATGAGAAGGCGGTGCGCAGAGCGCACCTCGTCATGGCAAGATTAGGGGCTGAAGCTTGCGCGAGGATGGCAGGATTGTTCAGGGCGTCAGAAGCCGGACTGGACCCGGGAGAAAACGAGCTCCGCGAACAGGTTGATCTGCGATCCGATGAAGGGAGCAGCAAGACCGCAGCACAGAAGGATAGCGACGATCTTCGGCACGAATGTCAGGGTCATTTCCTGGATCTGTGTCAAGGCCTGGATAAAGGCGATGATGACACCGACCAGCATGCCCGCCAGAACTGCGGGACCGGCTGCGATCAACACAGTGCGCATTGCTGCCTGCATGATCTCCAGGGCATCGGCTTCATTCATGTCGCCACTCCATGGCCCCGAATCATTCAGGACCGTCCAAGCTCTCGCTTAGACCATCTCCGCGCAAAGGTGGAAACGCAAATTTGCGCGGATGGAATTCAAATGTGATGCCACGAACCTTTCGGGACGGCGGCCCAGCCGTTCAGCTGGAGCTGCCGTTGTTCGTGTTGGTATTTGTGTTCGTCGTGGTCTCGGTCGATGAACCGGTTGCGCTCGTCGTCGTGGTCGTCGGCTTTGGAATTTCGCGGTCAGACACCACGACGCCAGCCTGCAGCAGAACCTTGCCGCCGCCCTCCGTCACAGCCATCACGCCATCCGAGTAGACCTGAACTTCCTTGACCTTGCCGGTCACGGTGTCATCGGCACTCATGATATATTTGCCGACAATGTCACCGGCGCGCGTCAGGGCTTCGGCCTGAAGCATGCTCTTCAGGTGGTTGTTCGTCTGGATGGTCTGTTCGACCTGCGAGAAGGAGGCGAGCTGAGAAATCTGCTCCGACGCGTCCATCGGCGAGGTCGGATCCTGGTTCTTCATCTGTGCGATGAGAAGCTTCAGGAAGCTGTCGTAATTGACGCTCGCCTTGTCCGTGTCCTTGGTCGAAGCTCCGGCATTGGCCCAAGGGTTCGACGCCGCGGTTGATTTTGAAACCGAATCTACCGCCATGGCGCGATTTCCCGGCGAATCTGCTCGACGGTAGCCGGCGTCATTTCCTGGTTGTTGAGGATACGATCCTCGATGGCGTAGAGGCCGCGGATGGCCTTCAAGGCATCGAAGGCACGGCCGCTGACAACCATTGCATCGATGCGCTTCAGTTCGGCCAGAACTTCGTCATCCTTGAAGCAGGCCAGCAGCATGGTGATCGACTTCCGGAACATGGCGAGCGATTGCTCCTTGCCTTCCGGATTGATCAGCATCATCTGCGCGATGAAATAGAGCTGACGCAGAGGGGTGGTGGCGTCTTCCAGCTGCAGAACATGGTTCTCCAGCAAGAATGTCACGTCGTTGAGAAACTCAAGGGCTACCTTGCGGTCAACGCGCAATACCGCGCCATTGATGAAGATTCGTTCGCCAGACTTCAGCGAAATGCGCAGCGTACTTTTCATTTAAGTCCATCCCTGATGATGGTGGTCACGTCGATGATGCCCTGGAAATTCTGCGATTGTCTCTGACGAATCCGCTCGCATTCTTTCAAGATCCAGATGGCGATGGAGATGAGGTTGGCTCTCAGCTCGGCGTTCAACTCGTTCTCCGGCTGGCGCAGATCCTCGATAAAGCGGATCCAGACACGCCTGGTGAAAAACAAGGCCTCGATGGTGGCGCCGGAATACTCGGCAGTATCACGGGCCGCCTTCAGGAGTTCGATCGAGCGATCGAGCGCCTGACGTTCGCGGCTTTTGGCGTCCGCGACGTCGTCCTCCATGATCTCGGCATATGAAAACTGGTACATTCATGTATCCTTCATTTTCAGTCACTTCCTTCAATCATCAAAGGAAGTTTACGAGGCTCAATTGTTGTATTCTTGACGTCAAGGTATAGGACGCTTCCAGCAAAGCCTTCAGCGATGTTACGCGGGTGGATGCCTCATAGGCATCGACACCTTGCAGATCATTCAGATGAAGTTCGAAGATCTTCTTTTGAGATTCGAGAGACTCATTCGCGTTCTTCACGCGCTCGCTGGAAATACCAAGGTTTGAGCGAGCGGCGGTGATCCCGGTTTCGGCCCGGCCGATGGCACCGCTGGCAACCTTTACCGCTGCCTGCCGCGAAGCTTCCGGGATGTCTGTCGTCAAGAATTCGTTGGAAACGACGGCGGCGAAGACGAAGCTGCGGAAACCGGACCCATTCGCGTTGGTGGATGTATCGACCACCTCATTGGCGCTGATGCGCGTCGTCATGTTCGTATCGTTTGCATTGGAAACGAACGTGGTCCAGAAATCCTGTCCGGCCTGGCCCGCGTGGGGCGGGTCGGTCAAGGTCGTGGTACCGCTGAACTTTGCTTCGAGATCCGTCAAGAAACTGTCCACCTGAGCTGCCGTCATGGCGCTCTTGGAAGGTATCCCGTTGGCACTTAAAAATTGGTTCAGTTCCGCATCGTAAGCCGCTTTAAATGGCGATCCGGCTTCCGTGAAGGATGTCAGCGGCTTGACGTCAGTGTTCGTGCCCGCGAACAGATATTCACCAGCAACCGACGAGTTCGCCGCGTCTGTGAACGAATCGAGCGCGGAGGTCAGCGTGCGTCGGGCATCGTCCAGCGTCGACGCGCTGGAGGTAAGCGAGGCGAGTGCGCCGCGAACCTTGTCGACCGATGTCGACATATTGTTGAGTGCCGCCTCGGAAGAGTCCAGACGCGTCACGGCGACCGAGTTTGTTGTCAGCTGCGACTCGATCCGCATGACATCGCGCGTCAGATCAAGATTGCGTGCGGTCTGCGATCCGAGAGAGACACCCATGTCGGCGTGAACGCCGGTAGTGACCTCCTCGTTTGCCTTCATCAGTTCATTCTGGGCTTTCGCCATTGCCGTTCTAAGGCTGGTCTGAACTGAAATCGTCGAGCTGAATGAAGTCTTCATGTCTTATCCTGCCGCTTGTAGCAAGGCTGCCATCATTTCATCGATGGTGCTGACCAGCTTGGTCGCCGCCTTGTAGGACTGCTCGATATCGAGAAGCAGGGAGAGCTCCTCGTCGAGGCTGACGCCGGTTTCGCTTGTGTAGGCTTCCGAGGCCCGTGCCTCCATCGCCGTCTTGGTTTCGTTTGCGGCTGTGGCCGTGCTACGGATCGCTTCCAGCCAGGACGTCGAAGCCGACGAGTAGGTCATGAGGCTCAGCGTGCCCTTCACTTCCGTCGCCTGGTCGAAACTGCGCGTCGTCTTCATCGCCTGCGTATAGCTGTCGAGCAGCTTCGAGTAGCCTGAGCCGCCCGTATTGACGACATAAGCAGCGCCATTGAACCCGCCATCGCGGATCATGGTCGGATTGCCCTTGGCCAGGGGATTGACCTTGATGGATGCCGCAAGACCCGGAATGACCGTGCCGGTCGCATCGACCGCATCATCCACACCGTTTGTAAAGAGACCCGCGAGAGGTGGCAGTGCCCCGGAAGGACCGGTTTCAGCAAAGGACACGATCAAGGTGCGCGCAACTTCGTCGAGCTGGCTCTGGAATTTCGGCGCGATCTCGTCACGGATCTGCAAAAGGGCCTGCAGCGAACCGGATGCGCTGGTGTCTCCGCCCTCTCCTGCCGTGATCGCAACGCCATCGATGTAGATCGGGTTGCCGGTGACATTCGCCGCATAGGCATTGGTCGAGCTGAAGGATACCGTGCGCGGGATCGTTTCGAAAAGCGTGGTGCCTTCGGAGGTGTAGATGGCCATATCGCCATTGTCGCGAACGACAGTCGAGACACCCACGATGCTGGAAATCTGCTTCAGGATCGTTTCGCGATTATCCAGCGCGTTGTTGGCATCCGATCCCGTGATCTTTGCACCAACAACCTGATTGTTGGCAGCCTCGAACTGGCCGAGCAGGCCATTCAGCTTGTCGACCTGGCTCTGGATTTCTGCGTCGGCGCGGGTTCGAATGCCCTGAACGCCAGCAGAGATATTGTTCAGCGTATCCACCAGATCCTGCGCGTTCGACACGACGGTCGACCCGAGCGTGGTCGATGTCGGCGAGGCAGCATAAGAACTCAACTGGTCGAAGAGGTCCTGAAGGCGTTTGCTCGGCGAGTTGTCATACTCGTTGTTGCCCATCAGGTCGCGCATTTCCTGCAGACCGGTGAGAAGAGTGGACTGGCCGGTGGAAACAGAGGTTGCCGTGATGGTCTGCCGCAACAGAGAATTGTTCTGGGCTCTGTCGACAGACGCAACCAGCGCACCGTTGCCAGCCGTAGTCAACGAGGCGGAACGGCGAACATAGTTCGCGTTCTGACCGTTGGCGATATTCGTCGAAACGACCTGCGTCTGCTTCGAGGTATTGTTGAATATGGCCTGGGCTGTATTCAGTGCGGTGGAAAGCGTCATGTTACATTACTCCAGCGAGAGCCTTGGCGTTAGCGCTTCAGGTTCACGAGTACGTCGAGAAGTTCGGAGCCGGTCTGGAAGACCTTCGAATTGGCCGTGTAGCTGCGCTGCGATTCGATCATCGTGGTCAGTTCTTCGGCGATATCGACGTTGGAATCTTCCAGCGCACCAGACAGAATGTCACCGTAACCGACGGAACCCGCATAGCCCATGACGACGACGCCGGAGTCATTGCTCTGGGAGTAGACGTTACCAGCGACCGGACGAAGGTTGTTGGGGCTCTGCACGTTTGCCATGGCGATACGATAGGTCGGAACCGACTGGCCGTTCTTGTAGAGAATGGAAACGACGCCATCCTTGCTGATCTCGACCTTGTCGACGGCGCTGGCGCCCTGACCGTTGATGTTACCGGTAATCGAGTAGTCCGCTCCCAGCTGGGACAGTTTGGAGAGGTCGATGTCCAGCGCACCCAGTTCAGCACCGCCAAGGCTTGTGGATGGGATGGCCGTGGTGGTGATCGGTGCCGCTGGCGCCGTCAATTTGCCGTTGGCGTCGAATGTCAGCGTTGTGGTCGACAAGTTGGTGGTGACCGGCGGCGTGCCCGAATCGGTAAAGTCGACCGTCAGTTCCCACTCATTATCAGCGGTCTTCTCATAGGTCAGGTTCAAAAGCCTGCCATTACCCTGCGAGTCATAGGCGACGAGCGAAGAGGACTTTGTGTACCCGATTGCTTCCTTGGCTGGCAGGTTGCCTGCCACAAGACCCTCTGTTGAAGGCGTCGCTGTCATGCCACCAGATGTGACGTTGATTTCCGTCAGACCTTCGAAACCATTGATGACGATCGTCGGATCCTCATTGGCCTTGTAAGGATAACCCATCAGGGTGAAGCCAGCCGAGTTCTGCAGCGTGCCGTCTTCCTGCACTTCGAAATTGCCTGCGCGGGTCAGGTAGTCGGTGCCATCGGCTCCAGCGACGATGAAGAAACCTTCACCATCAATCGCCAGATCGGTCGAGGACGTCGTGTAGCTGAAGGCGCCCTGATCGTTGATGGAATAACGGACGGTGGTGTTGACGCCGCCGGAATTGTAGGAACCTTCGGAAGACGGCAGGATCATCGACGAAAACTGGGTCGACGATTTCTTGTAACCGGCCGTGCTGGCGTTCGCGATGTTATCGCCCACCGTGCTGAGACGATTTGCCTGGGCATTCATTCCGGACACGCCGGTCCGCATGGTTCCGTAAAGGCTCATATCAATTCCTCGTTCTGCCTGTGGTAGCAACACTAGATGACGGGCCTTGCGTGAAGCTGGCTGTTTCGGCTGTTCATCAGCCATTCCGAACATCCTGAAGCAAAGTCAGACCGAGAGCGCTACAGGCAGATACAAAATACAAACCCCGGAAATCGCTGTCGATTTCCGGGGCTAAACTCGGCTAATGCCAAGTGAATCACTGTCTATTTTCGGGAAAGCTCAATCAGCTCCAGTCGATGCAATAGCCAAGGAAACGCTTGCTATCGATCGGGTCGAAGCCGAGCTTCTTGCGCAGCTTCTTGCGCAGCTTGCTGATGTGGCTTTCGACGACGTTCTCTTCGACTTCCTCGTCGAAGATACCGTAGATGGCGTTGAAGATCTGGGTCTTCGACACGCGACGTCCGCGGTTTGCGACTAGATATTCGAGAATGCGACGCTCACGCCGCGGCAGGGGGAAGATCTCGCCCTGGATTTCCGGATCGCGACCATCGTCGAAAACGCGGATCGGTCCGATATCGGTGTAGTTCGTCAATGCCTTCACACGACGACGGATTGCCGCCGCACGTGCCAGGATTTCCCGGGGATGAACCGGCTTGCGCACGACATCGTCGACGCCGCTGTCGAACAATGCCAGCGTTGCTTCCAGCGAAGGCTGATCACTCACAGCAATCACTGGTGCTGCGGTACGATCCCGGATTGCACGCGGCAGTTCCAGCGCATGCTCGGTCTGACCGATCAGAAACGCTTCAACTGCTGCGATATCCGTATCGGCCGCAGTCGATACCCACTCGCCAAACTCTCTGGGATCAAACCCTGTTGAGGGTACTCCCTCACGCCCAAACAATGAGGTGTAACCCTCTTTCACGAGCTCACGCTCATCAACCACTACGATCATTCGTCCGCCTCCGAATCAGTGTGGTGCCTCGATGATCTATGGGTACGAATCGGCGGCTTCATGAACAACTACGCAAAATTAACCATAGATTTTAATAGTTGATTAAGGGTCGGCTCCTGATTTGCTCTATATCTAGTGGGTGCGACAATTTTTCCCCACAAAAAATTAGTGGAAAAGTTAACGTAACGTAAAACTGATCTTTTCTTGCCACTTTTTCGCCAAATCAGTCTATCTGCAGCCACTCCCTATTCGGCGGCGCCCTGCAACCAATTTTTAGTTGTATTCACTGACAAAAATTTGCAGCCCCCGGTGTCCACTTGCCGTAACCCGTCGCGACCAGATTCGCAATGACGCGGCAGACGTACCGCTTTTGTGCCGGGTCATTGTTCGGTCCCGCATGGTATCTGGCTACCGCCATCGTCCATGTTTCGTGGCGGTCGTGGAGGTTGCGGAGAAACTTCGCGGCGTATTCGACGTTCCGCCGCGGGTCCAGCATCTCCTGGGGAGACGCAAAATTCTCGCCATGGAAGTGGTGATTGATCTGCATGCAACCCATGTCGATGAGTTGCCTGCCCTCCCGACGAGCCGCTTCGAAGGCCTGCATGGCGGCCATCGGGGTCTCCGGGAAGTAGGCTTTACCCTCGATATTGAGCGCCCAGGGATAAAGGCTGCCCTTGCGACCAGTCTCTGTCAGACCGACCGAATACAGGATACCTTCAGGGATCTGGTACTTTGCTGCAGCCGATTGGATTTCCTTCTCACAGGCGCCAGCAGCTACTGCAGCGGCATCAGAGATAGATATCGCCAGCGCGAACATCGCGCCCAGAAGCAGCGCCAGAGCGCGGATCTGCGGCTGTCTCATAGTCATCATTTCCTGTCATGAAGGGCACTCCGGCACGTCCGGATTGCTGCCCCTGTCCCTGCCCTGCGCCACCATTGCCCTGTTGCCCGGCCATGGCACCACGCTGTCCGGCATCATTGGACTGCTGCGAATTATCCGATTGCGATGTCGGCGTGATCGTCACCGTCACCTGATCCACTGCAAAGCCTTGCGAGCGCAGCGCGTCCAGAATGCCGCTGCTATCACTTGTGAGCTGGCTGTGCGCCGCCCTCGTCTCGACAGTCAGGTGAACGCTCAACTGCTCTCCAACGAGCCTCAAGGTCGCTGTGACCGACCCCAGATCAACCGGCGTCATCTGCAGTTTCAGCGTATTGACGACGTTACCGGTGCTGCTCTGGGCAGCCGCATTCGACAGAGCGGAACTGGGATGCATGGCAGCAGCCCAGTCCTGATCCTGCGAGATGGCTGTCGTCAGGGCTGTTGCGTTCTGGGACGTACCAAAACCCAGGAACCGGCGTGCATCGAGCACCGTGACCTGTTCGGCACCGCCATTACCACTGCGTCCGGTTTCAAATGTCGTCTTGCCATCAGCGCCCGTGCCGATGACCATATCCAGACTGCTGCCGCGCGGACCAGTAAAGCGGAACGTCTTTTCACCGCCTCCAGCGCCGGTCTCCGGCAGTTCCACCGGCAGTTCCGCCGGTACATCAAGTTCGGTTGCCATCAGTGTATCCGCAGCAGCGACCTGTTTCTGTAGCGGTGCAGCATCGCGGTTCCCGTCATTGGAATCACCGGATCCAGATGCCTTGCCGCTGGTGATCTTCACTCCGGAATGAGCAACCGCTGCAGCTTCAGCCGAGCCCGAAAGCAGTGACAGCACGGAATTTGCATCTGTGGCTGCCGTTTTCGGATCGGCCTTTTCGGCATCCGTTTTCTTTACGTCGGGCTCAAGATTGGCGGTTATTTCAGTCTTATCGGACGAGACGTCGTCATCAGCGTTCTTGCCCTGCGCCTTGGTCTTAGCCTTCTCAGCCTTATCCTGCTTCTGCGTCTTCGGGTCGCCCTCGATCTGTTGAGGCTCGGCTACAAAGGAGTTTACTTCGGCACCCACTTTCGGGTTTAGTTTGCCTGCGATGGCGAGATCAAGGCGCAGCGCCGCCGAGGCGTTCGTGCTGCCCGCAATACGAACACGCGAAACTGTATTCGCCGGCTGCGCATCGGCATCAGCCTCCAGATCGGCGGAGGTTGAGGCCTTCGCCCCGGACTGATCCTCGCCCTGCCCTTTGGACTCGCGTTGAGAGACGCTGGAGAGAGCATTGCCGAAGTCGTCTGATTTTTCTTTTACACCGCGTCCCTGCACGGCGTCCTGAGGCGCCGCGCCGCTGGCGGGCGCGCCCAAATTCAAGGCCGACGTAATCATCGCGCTACTTGTCCTTTTTCAGCAGTTCATCGATAGCGCTCAGCTTGGACCGACCCTTGTCGACATAGGACTTGAAGTCGGGATCGAGCGCTTTCGCCTCACCGGCAGGAGGTTGAACTCCCTTCGCCGTGGCTCCTGCTGCATCATGCGCAGGCAGTGCAGAGGTTTGTTCTGCACTGATCTGATTGGGGATTGTCTCTGCTTTGTCTTGCCCGAGGCTTTCGAGGCTGGGAGCCTTCAGAACCTCGGCGGCAATTCGTCGTGCGGCATCACGCAGCGCGCGATCCTCTGCACTGAGTTCATTATCGGGAATTTGATCGAGGGCCTTGACGGCCTCCTGCATCTTGCCCGCAGGCATGCGCGCAACATTGCTGAAGAGGCTCGCAGCAGACAGGCCGCTGGTGGCGAGTGATTTTCCGCGCTCAGCCGCCTTGTCGGCAGCCAGCTTGGCAAGCTCGGTCTTTCCTTCAATGGTCGCCTGGCGTGCAAGTCTCAGATAGATCTCGCGCGCCCGATCATCCGCCATGACTTCCAGCGCACCGTCCAGGTCCTCGGCGGTGATCTCTCCAAAATGAGCTGAAACCAGAGCGACAAAAAGATCCGCAAACTGGCTGGCATAGGGAGAATGGGAGAAGCGTCTTGCGTACTGGCGTGCGTAGCCGAAGCCTTTGGCAACGAGCCCCTGTTCGACCGCGACCGCGACAGACCGGCGCAGAGCCGCTTCCTCAATGATGGTTCCGGGCGCCAGCAGGCGTGCCGTATCATAGAACTCCAGGGCCTTCTTCTGATCCGTCGCGATGATCACATTGCCAGCGACAAGCGCAAGGTAAGGGCCGATCCGCTGATCGCGGTACTCCGGCACCATGTTTGCGAGACCACTCGCGACCATCGTACCGCGACCACTCAGGTATTTGCGCAGCGCATTGGCGACACGGTTGTCGAAATTGCCAGCCGTATCCTTCGAGACAATCAGTTCCAGGGTGGAGGGATTGCCGCCGCTCATGGCATAGATCAGCGCCGCGTCGACGTTTCTCGGATCCTCGAAAACGCGCATATCGGCGGTGCGCAACCGCTTATCGATGGTGGACAGCATGAAGCGCTGCATGGCACCGGCCGAGTGATCGCCCATGACCACCGTATCCTGCACAAATTGCAGGGACCGCAGCATCTGGTAGGGCTCCAGCGTCTCTTGCGATTGCTGGGCACGGCTGTCCATCGGCAGAACCAGCGCGATGGCCGTTGCCGCAAGCAGAGACAGAGCATGGCGTGCTCGCCAGTTCATCAGGCTTTGCCGTCCTCAAGCAGGATTTCGATACGCCGGTTCTGATCAGCCAGCGGGTTATTGGGAAC
Organism: Rhizobium sp. Root149; assembly: GCF_001427345.1. NCBI lineage: Bacteria > Pseudomonadati > Pseudomonadota > Alphaproteobacteria > Hyphomicrobiales > Rhizobiaceae > Rhizobium > Rhizobium sp. Root149. The sequence continues at coordinate 563,011 of NZ_LMGD01000020.1, read as the reverse complement.
CTGAAGGCGCCGATCCGCATAACCGGAGATCTGCTTTACCCGGTCTTCGGCAAGCCCGCCCTTGGTCAGCATGAAATAGGCGCTGTGGGCGCGCTGGGAGGAAAGCCGCCAGTTGTCGTTTTCACCCGACTTGAACGGACGACCGTCCGTATGTCCACGAATGATGACGCTTCCCTTCCGATCCTTCAAAATTGCACCGATCTTCTCCATGGCCAGCACCAGTTCCTTGCGAGGAACGGCTGAACCGACATTGAACATCGGCGTATCGAGCTGATCGGAAATCGTGATCAGAAGCCCACCTTCAGCCGGCGTCACGATCAAACCTTCCGCCAGCTTGCCCGAAATGCCTGCAATCTGGCTTTCGATCTGCTGCTTCAGTTCATCAGCCTTGCGTGCCTCGGCTGCAGCCGCAGCAGCCGCTGCCGCCGCATCCGCCTGCACCGTTGCAGGGTCGGGTCTGGGTCGCGGGAGAGCGACGGATGCCAGTTGCATATCGGCGGCCGGGGCACCGGCCTGCGCAACGTTTGCCGGGTTCTTCGGCGGTTCTCCGCGCGTTTGCGTCGCAGAAGGCGGCGTCGGCGGCAGCATTTCCGGCATGGTTTCGTTGGAAGGATTGACCGGCTTGACTTCTGCCGGCGCCTTGGCCTGTCCGTCAGCACGGGTGACTTCAACCTGCTTGGTCCAGAAGTCGGGATCGAACGGATCGCGATAGGCTTCGCCGCCGTCTGCGCCCGTTGCGGGGCCCGATGAACTCGCGCCGCCCTCACCCTTTGCGCTGACATTGGCCTGCTGACCGACTTCCTGAGCGATTTCCGCCAGGACGGAATAGGGATTCTGGAAGAAGTCCGCTTCCGAGAAGTTGGCTTCTTCACCCGAGGCCTGCGTCATATCCTCGCCAGTTGCGGCGGCAGCCCCGACCTTGTCGGCATCGGCCTTGACCTTGGAGCGCTCCTTGCTCTCCTCGCCTTCAGCGGCATCGACCGGCTTTTCCAGGCCCTTCTTTGCCGGGGTCTGGTCCGAAAGCTTGATCGGGTTGAAATAGCTGGCGACAGATGCCGTCGTCTTTTCGTTCGCGGCGTTAACCAGCCACATCACGAGGAAAAACGCCATCATCGCTGTCATGAAGTCGGCATAGGCGATCTTCCAGGCACCACCGTGATGTCCGTCGTGCCCACCGCCATGCTTCTTGACGATGATGATTTCGTTCTTGCCGTGATGATGATTCTGTTCGCTCATGCGAGCACTTTCTTCAGGCTGCCAGCCCAGGCAGAAAGCCGGGTGACCAGGACAGCCTCATTGATATCGACGGACAGATCGAGATCTGATGTCTCGATGTGCCGCATGTCCGGGGCATTCTCGCCCAAGGCTTTGGTGAACATTTCAAACAGGTTCTGACTGCCGTGGACCGTCAGTTTCGCGACGTCTTCGCTTTTCAGGGCCTCAATGACCTGTTGCGCAAGTTCAGCGACCATAGCTTGCGCAACGGCCTCTTCCATCACTGGCGCAAGAACCGCAGTCACCGCCGTCTCCAGGGCGACGGCAGCCTCCTCGCGCATGCGCTCGAGGCTTTCGACAAGACGTTCAGCGCTCTGTCTTTCCATTTCATGACGTAGTTCAATCAGAGCAGCCTCATGCTCGGCCACAAGCCGCTCGCGTTCCGCTTCCCAGCGCGCATCGCTGGCCGCCTCGCCTTCGGCGCGCCCTTCTGCAAATGCAGCTGCCCGTTCCGCCTCCAGATCGACAGACGGTTCTGGCGCTGGGGGCTCGAAATGGAAATCATTGTCGAGCTCAAATGCGACGACCGGAACCGGCGCCGCGGGAGGCGTGGAAAAGTCCTTCAGATATCGCGTCAGGGATGCCGTCATCGTCCCTCTCCTGCACTGCGAAAGGCCGGACCTTCGCATGGTGAAGCGCTCGAAGGCACAAGTCGTCGAAAGCTAGCCACCATGATTTTCGCCATACCCTACTGCATGCCAAACATGTCCCGACAAATTTATCGGATCAGCGTGAATTTTTTGGAACTTTAGGAATTCAAACTTGCGCGAAGGTGAAGATAGGGGCCGCCATTCCGACGAGCAGCGACCCCTTGTATCGTTTCAACGATTTGTGACTACTGCTGGAAGAGCTGCAGAATGTTCTGGGCGTTGGTGTTCGCGATGGAGAGCGACTGGATCGCCAACTGCTGCTGCGTCTGCAGGGCCTTCAATCGGGTCGATTCCTCGTTCATGTCTGCATCGACCAGACGACCGATACCGGTATCGATCGCATCCATCAGGGTCGAGACGAACTGCTCCTGCATGTCGATACGGCTGGTGATGGCACCAAGCGCTGACGCTGAATCGGTCAGGCGCTGAAGGATCTTTTCTGTCGCACTCAACATTCCGGCGAGATCTTCTGCCGAGGTCGTATTGCTGATGGCAATTTCGGTTCCAGATGCACCGGAGGCGGAATCGGCATTGATCAGGAAGTAGTCCGCTGCAACCGTACCGCCGCTACCGTCAGGCTGATCTACGGTCCAGTCCATGGTCAGAACGCCGCGCTGGGCGTCTTCGGTATCGATGAGGGTCGAGGTTGCCGTATCGAAAGCGAGCGTCGTCAGGCTTACGGCACCATCGGAAGCGCGATTGAAAGATGCAACGATATTCTTGACGCCCGGATTTGCGCTATCCTTGTTGAAAAGCCAGTTTTCTCCGGAGAAGGACGCTGATTCGGAGATCGATGACAACTGGTTCTTCAGCTGTTCGATTTCCTTGTTGATTTTGGTTTTATCGACACCTGGCTGTGATGCAGCCGTTATCTTGGATTTGATCTGATCGACGACCTTGATGGCGGAATCCAAGCCCGTATAGGCCGTGTCCGTGGTCGCTGCGCCAAGACCGAGAGCATCCTGAACCGTGCTGAGCGCCTTGTTGTCCGACCGCATGGTGGTTGCGATCGACCAGTAGGCAGCGTTATCAGCAGCGGTCTCGACGCGGTAACCCGACGAAATGCGCGCCTGCACCTGCTCCATGTTCTGATTGACGGAACGCAGTGTCTGAAGCGCCGCCAGAGCGCCGGTGTTGGTAATAATACTTGTCATTTCGAATATCGCCCCTGGATATGATTTGGGACATGCCGGACCGGGCTAAACGCGCGATTGCATCATGCAGACGTTAGCCGACCAAGTTTTCGGCAGACGTTCGGGCGTATGTGAATGGCCAGCCCGATCTGCTCCGAACAGAGCATTCAGCAGACTCGCATCCCGAGGTCGATAAAGCCGCATTTGTCTTGTGCGAGGCTGATCTTTTTCCATAGACAACAGGTTGGGGAAGAAGCCGAACCGTCCGTATCAGGAATCCTGAACGAAAAAGGGAGGCCGCGCAAACTGCGCGGCCTCCCTTTTGAAGGTCTGAAACGTCTTACGATTAACGGAAGAGTGTCAGAATGTTCTGCGAGTCGTTGTTGGCAATCGAGAGAGCCTGGATGCCAAGCTGCTGCTGTGTCTGCAGAGCCTTCAGCTTTGTCGACTCTTCGTTCATGTCGGCATCCACGAGCTTGCCAACACCGGTGTCGATGGAATCGATCAGATCCTGAACGAAGTTGGACTGGAGATCGATACGGCTGTTGATCGAGCCGACGTCAGCTGCCGCATCGGTCATTTCCTTCAGGGCCTGATCCGTTGCAACGAGATACTGCGCCATTTCATCACGTGTCGTCGTGTTCGTGATGGTGAGGCCCAGCACACCGTCTGCCAACGCGCCGTTGGTCTGCGTGTTGCCGGTCTCATCGACGTAGGTCAGGTTCGTCCATTCCTTGGAGAGAATGCCAGCGCCGGCCGTATCGTTTGCACCCGTTGCGTCGAGGCTGACCAGAGTGGACTTCGTGGTGTCGTACTCCAGCGTTGTGAGGCTGATATTGCCGGTCGCATCGCGGTTGAAGGAACCGATGATGGCCTTGGTCTCAGGAGTCGTGGTCGGGTCTTCGAGAACCCAGTTCTGACCGGAGAAGGACGCCGACTTCGCGATCGACTTCAGCTGGTCCTGGAGCTGCGTGATTTCCTTCTGGACCTTTTCCTTGTCCACGCCGGGCTGCGAGGCAGCCGTCAGCTTGGCCTTGATCTCGTCGACAACCTTGATCGAGCTCTGGAGAGCCGTGTAAGCCGTATCCGTCATCGCAGCGCCAAGGCCGAGAGCGTCCTTGACTGTGCCAAGAGCCTTGTTGTCCGAACGCATCGTCGTGGCAATCGACCAGTAAGCAGCGTTGTCCGAGGCCGTTTCGATGCGATATCCGGAAGATACGTGGTTCTGCGTTGTTTCCATATCGCTGGCGATGGAGCGCAGAGTGGAGAGCGCTGCAATCGCTGCGGTATTGGTCAGAATGCTGGTCATAATTGGCCCCTACAAGAAAACAGTGGACTTGATATTCCGGGTCTACCGGCAAGGGGTGTTGCGCCTCATGCTCGTCCTGCTTCCAATGGTTATCGGGACGCACCGCTTGTATGAGTCCATATCAACTGATTAAGGTTAACAAATATTGAAGTGGTTAAGGAAAAGATTAGCGGACCGAAGGGAAACATTTACCCAGAAACAAAAAAAATCGCGCCCTGGCCGGGCGCGATCTTAAACTTTGCTTAACCTGAGTTCGCTTAGCGGAAGAGCGACAGGATGCTCTGCGAGTCGTTGTTTGCGATGGACAGAGCCTGGATGCCGAGCTGCTGCTGCGTCTGCAGAGCCTTGAGGCGGGTCGACTCTTCGTTCATGTCAGCGTCAACGAGCTTGCCAACGCCCTTGTCGATGGAGTCCATCAGGTCTTCGACGAAGGAGTTCTGCAGTTCGATACGGCTGTTGATGGCACCAACGTCAGCGCCGGCATCGGTCATTTCCTTCAGTGCAGCTTCAACACCAGACAGGATCTGCGCCATCGTGTTGCGATCGGTGGTACCGGTGATCGTGAAGCCCAAGATGCCATCGGCGACTTCGCCGTCTGTCTGTGTCTGACCAGCGTCGTCCACATAGGTCAGGCCGGTGCGCTCCTTGGACAGGATGCCGTCGCCAGACGTATCGTTGGTGCCATCGGTCTGCAAGCTGACCAGGGTGGAGCTTGTGGTGTCGTATTCCAGGGTCGTCAGGCTGATATTGCCTTCAGAGTCACGGTTGAACGAACCAACGATTGCCTTGGTTTCCGGCGTATTGTTATCATCCTGCAGAACCCAGTTCTGACCGGAGAAGGATGCAGACTTTGCAATCGACTTCAGCTGGTCCTGAAGCTGCTTGATTTCCTTTTGAACCTTGTCCTTGTCGACGCCCGGCTGGGAGGCAGCAGTCAGCTTGGTCTTGATCTGGTCGACAACCTTGATGGAAGATTCAATCGCGGTGTAGGCTGTATCAGTGGTAGCAGCACCCAGACCGAGAGCGTCCTTGACGGTGCCAAGTGCCTTGTTGTCGGAGCGCATCGTTGTCGCGATCGACCAGTAAGCGGCGTTGTCGGAAGCGCTTGCGACGCTATAGCCCGATGAGATCGCCGACTGGGTCTTCTCCATGCTGCTGCTGATGGAGCGCAATGTGGAGAGCGCTGAGATAGCCGAGCTATTCGTCATAATTGATGACATAGTATTCTAGTCCCTTGTTACTGGATACTCGTTGGGGACATACCGGACTTAAACTACCGGCAATGACGATTGGCTTCATGCCCACTCGGTTCCGTGTACTCGAAGGAAACCAAACGCGTCATATGCCAAGGATATTTGCAGAGATTCATTGCGGATTCCTTAAACCGCATTCTAAAGTTCGACCTATGCAAACACTCCGGTGGATAATGATTTACAGACTATGACCAGAAGAATTATCGCATTGTTTTAATTAAATTTTTTCGACCTGCTTCACAGAAAGGCAATGTGTGCCGTCACGACATGATTTCGAGTTCGAAGGGCTGGCTGTTAACGCTTGAGAAGCTTTGTTCGCACTTGCGCATCGTACGATATGGAGACGATCGTGCCTGCCCGAAATCGCCTCGAAAATGAGCAGTCCGCGCAAAGCTTCGCCAGTTGGAAGCGACAGGGAACGGAAGAAATGATCGGTCGAGCCTGAATGGAACGGCGTCCGGGCGTGAAAAATTCGATCTTTGCCCGCCTGATTGCGTTAGTTAAACGAGCGGACGAGGCTTCCCACCAGGAGGTTCCAGCCGTCGATGAGGACAAAAAACAGGATCTTGAAGGGGAGAGAGATGGAGGTCGGCGGCAGCATCATCATACCCATGGCCATGGTGATGGCAGCGACGATCATGTCGATCACCAGAAATGGCAAGACAATCAGAAAGCCGATCTCGAAGCCGCGCCGGATTTCAGACAACATGAAAGCCGGTATCAGCACGCGATAGTCTACAGCTTCCGGCGTGCCGACGGACTGGCCCTTCTCTCGCGCGATGTCCACGAAGAGCGTCAGATCCTTCTCACGCGTGTTGGCGCTCATGAAAGCTCTGAAGGGCTCCCCGATCCGTTGTACCGCTTCCGCCTCGTTGATTTCGTTGCGCAGCAGGGGCTGTACGCCTTCCGTCCATGCACGATCGAAGGTCGGCGTCATGACGTAGAAGGTCATGAACAGGGCCATGGAGATCAGGACCATGTTGGAAGGCGCGGTTGCCAGACCCATTCCTGTTCGGAGAATGGAAAAAGCAATGATGAACCGCGGAAAGCTGGTGACCATCACCAGAATGCCCGGCGCAATGGAAAGCACCGTCAGCAGTCCGAAGGTACGGATGATCCACGCCGCCGCGGAGCCATCCACCGGCAGATTCAAAAGGTCAGCTGGCGATTGCTGTGCAAATGCCAGTCCCGGTGCCATCAGGAAGACGGCGAGCAGCGCAAGGAGTCGAATCATTCGATCACGAAGGTTCTGAACATCACTTTCGATACTTTGCCTTGCGAACGAAGGTCAACACGTTCCTGAATGTCGTCCTTAAGATATTGAAATCCGCGTGGACCTTCGATCTGCTGGAGCGAGACGGTCCGCATGTAGGCCATGATATCCTGGTGGATCTGCTCAGCGAGCGGCATTTCAGGCGCCCCTTTGAACGCCAGCGCCACCTCAAGTCGAACCCAGTTGTCCGAAGGATAGGCCAGGTTTGTCGTGATAGGCTCAAGCTGCACGACGCCGGTCGCAGGGGTGGAAATGTGAGGGAGGCCCTCCTCCTTCTTGCCACCGCCATGGGCGGCGGCCGCCGCGGCAGCTGCCGCTTCCTGCTTTTTCTCTTCTGCAGCCTTTTCGGCAGCCGGATCCTTCGGCGCGATCATTCCACCGAGAAACCAGCCGCCACCGGCGCCGATCAGAGTGACGATGGCGACGCCAGCGATAGTGGCCACCATGCCGCCACCCTTTTTCTTGGTCTCAGCGCCTTCTGCTGCGTCTTCCATGATCCCAGTATCCCTTCAGGCCGTCATCAGAAAGGTGAGAACAGGTCGACAACCTGCTGACCGACTGGCGGCTGCTGCACTTCCATCAGGCGACCGCGACCGCCGTAGGAGATGCGGGCTTCGGCGATCTTGTCATAGGAAATGCTGTTCTTGGCGTTAACATCCTGTGGCCGAACAATACCCGCCACATTCAGGATGCGAATTTCGTGATTGACGCGCACTTCCTGCGAGCCGCTGATCAGAAGGTTTCCATTTTCGAGGACGCCGGTCACGACCGCTGCGACCAGAAGGTTCAGCTTTTCCGAGCGCTTGGTTGATCCCTTGCCCTTCGAAGAGGTATCGGAATCCGTGCTCAAGTCACCATCCGTCTTCGGCTTCCAACCCAGAAGACTTGCACCGACTTCCCACTTCAAACCTGTGGAGTTTGTCCGGCTGCGGTCGGTTTCGTTATCGAAATCCGCTTTATCATTGATCTGGATATCGACCGTCAGGATGTCGCCCACATTCAATGCACGCGCATCCTTGAAGAGCGCTGCCTGGCTATCGGTCCACAGCGAATAACCGTTCGCCATGTGGCGTGGCTGCTTGGGATAGGACGACATCTGCGGCGTCTGTGCATACTGAAGACCGCTGCCGATCGGGCTCATCGACGGAGCATTGCCGATCTCCTTGACCGTCTGACTGGCGCAACCTGTCAAAAGCAGGCCTACACAAAATACGGAAATGCGCTTGATCATGTGCGGCGATCCTTGGATGTGTTGGGGTCGGACGCGCTGGACATGATCATGGAAATCTGACCCGCCTTCAGCGGATCCATCTCACTCAGAATCAGGCCGGACTGACGTGCCGGAAGTTTCATGATGATCGCTGCAGCCAGTTCGAGCCTCATCTGCTCAAGCCGGGGCGCTGCCGCGTCTGCTTTCATTGTCTTGAAGATTTCGATCAGGCCGGCATCTGCCTTTGCCATGAACTCGTTGCGAACCTTGAGCCACTGCTCATATTCCGCCTTGCGCTTTTCCAGAACGGCGATGCGTTCGTCCACATCCGCCTGCAGCTTTTCGAGTTCCTGCTTCTGCAGAAGGTAGCGCTGATCGCGCGCTGAATCGGCGATGTTCGTGCAGAACTTCTCGATATCGGCAGCGGTCGAATCCTGCGGCAGCGACGTCGCCTGCTGTGCATTGACCTGTGGCACCAGAAGCAGAAGCGCTCCAACCACCGCCATTCGCAGGAAAGATTTCCTGCGGCCAAGCGCGAACATGACAGGTTCCAGATCAGACTTCATTGTATGACGAGCTCCGCCTGAAGCGCGCCTGCGGACTTGATGCCCTGCAGGATCGCGATAATTCCATCTGGCTTGACGCCGATGCTGTTGAGACCTGCAACCAGCGTCCTGAGATCCGGTCCGTTGAGGATGGCGACATTGCTGCCGCTCTTCATGACGCTGATATCGGTCTGGGGTTGAACGGCGGTCTCACCATTGGAAAAGGGTTGCGGCTGAATAATCTGCGGTGTCTCCGTGACCTGGACGGTCAAGGTTCCATAGCTGACGGCCACACGCGATACCTTCACATCGGCACCGATGACGACCGTGCCGGTTCGCTCATTGACGACGACCTTCGCAGGGGTATCCGTTTCGACGACAAGATTTTCAATCTCCGCCATCAGCCGCGTCAGATCAGCCGTCTTCGGCTTCGCGACCGAGACCTCCTGCGAGTCGCGAGGCTCCGCGATCGCACCTCCATAGCGCTGGGCGGCAAAGCGGTTCACGGTATCAGCAATGCGGACCGCCGTGGAAAAATCCGGGTTGCGCAATTGCAGCACCAGATTGACGGCGTCCTTGAATTTCGATGGGAGTTCGCGCTCGATGATGGCACCGTTTGGAACGCGGCCCGCTGTCGTCACACCTTCGGTGACGGAAGCCGCCTGCCCTTGCGCCGAGAAACCAGACACGATGACCGAGCCCTGCGCGACGGCGTAGATCTGGCCGTCGGCGCCGGTCAACGAGGTCATGATAAGAGTACCGCCACGCAGCGACGTTGCGTCGCCGAGGGAGCTTACCGTTACGTCCAGACGGCTGCCGGGGCTGGCGAAGGGCGGCAGATTGGCCGTCACCATGACGGCCGCCGTGTTCTTCGCTGCCGACTGGCCACCTTGTGTCGATATGCCGAGATTCTGCAGCATGGCGCGCATGGACTGCTCGGTGAAGGGTGAGGATCGCAGGCTATCGCCCGTTCCCTGGAGACCAACGATCAGACCGTAGCCGATCAACTGGTTGTCACGACCTGCCTGCAGGGATGCGATATCCTTGATGCGCGAAGCATCGGCAAAGGCCGGCTGAATTGGTGTTAGAAGGCACAGGAAGGCAAGGCCTGCCACAAGAAGACGCTTCATCATTTCGCCATCACCTGCACTGTTCCATTCGCCATGACCGTTCCCGAAACGGTGACGCCCGAATCCAGATTGCGAACCTTGATGACGTCGCCGACCGCTGCATTGTCGAGAGGCGTACCTGTTGCACTGATGGTCATGTTGCCGAGGCTGAAGGTGAGGCGCACAGGCGCGCCGCGCTTGACCGCGTAGGGCTCACGCAGGGCACTGAGCTGGATGGTGCGGCCCGGCAGAAGCGTGCGGTTGCTGACCTTGCCCATGACCTGGTCGATACCGGAGGCATAGCCGCCAGCAAGGTTCGGATTGGTGACTTCGACTTCCTGAAGCTGGGCGGCATCGATTTCCTGACCCGGATAGATGATCTGCTTCGGCACGACCGCATAGCCCATATCGGCGTATGCGGACGGCGCCAAAAGACCAGCAAGAAGACCAAGGGCAATGCCCTGCAATCCGACCCGCTTCCGGCTATTCCGGCGAAACATCATGTCTGCCACCCCTTCAAGATTACTTCAGGTTCTTACTGACGATCGACGCCATTTCGTCTGCTGTCGTGATCACCTTCGAGTTCATTTCATAGGCACGCTGTGCCGCGATCAGGTTGGTGATTTCCTTCACGGCATCGACGTTCGAGGATTCGAGATAGCCCTGCTTGAGGTAACCAAAGCCCGGATCGTCGGGAGCTGCGACAATGGCCTCACCGGAAGCAGCCGTCTGCTGGAAGAGATTGTCACCCATTGGCTTCAGGCCTGCTTCGTTGACGAAGTTCGCCATGGTCAACTGGCCGAGCGGCGTGAAGGTCGTGGCATTCCCGATGCGGACGCTGACTTCGCCGGAACGGTTGATCACCGTTTCCGTCACATCGGCCGGAAAGGTGATGTTGGGGACCACGGCATAGCCGTCGATCGTCACCAGCTGGCCTTGCGCATTGGTATTGAAGGCGCCTGCACGGGTGTACATGGTCGAGCCATCCGGAGCCTGCACCTGGAACCAGCCGCGACCGATGACGGCAACGTCGAGGGAGTTCTCGGTCTGGGTGAGTTCGCCCTGCTGGAAGATGTTGCGCACAGCGGCGGTCTGTACGCCGAGACCAATGTTTGCACCTTCCGGAACAATCGCCTGGTTAGCCCGGTTGGGAACGCCGCCAGCCCGTTCGGTCTGATACAACAGGTCAGCAAACTCGGCGCGGGCGCGCTTGTAGCCAGTGGTGTTGATGTTCGCGATGTTGTTCGCGATGACCTCGAGGTTGGTCTGCTGGGCATCCATGCCCGTCGCTGCGACGGAAAGTGCTCTCATCGATCTGATGTCCTTGAACCGCTAGATTTGCATTTTGGTGATGTCGAGATAGGCGCTGACGATCTTGTCGCGGAAGGCGATGGCCGTCTGCAGCGACTGCTGCGCCTGGAGAACGGCATCGACGACTTCACGTGTGTTCGCCTTGCCGGTAATTCCGTCGAAGGAAATGGCTTCCGCGCTCTTCAAGCTGTTGGCGGCATCGACCGCCATATTGCCGAGCACTTCGGAGAAGGAAGCGCCCGTGCTTGCTGCAGAACCGCCGGTGCCAAATGCAGAAGCAGCACTCGAAGAGGAAGTCACCTCGCCGAGATCTCGCGTCATGGAGAGACCGGCGACTTTCTGGATACCGTCAATCATTGCGATGCGCCCTTCAGAAGATCGAGAGTGGAGGAAATCATTTCGCGCGTCTGCTTGATGGTCTGCAGGTTTGCGTCATAGCTGCGGTTGGATTCCCGAAGGTCGGCCATTTCGATCAGCACGTTCACATTGGGCATCTTCACCATGCCCTTGGCATCGGCGGCCGGATTGCCGGGATCGTATTCCTCGTGAAAATCAGAGGAGTCGGTGCCGAGCTTCTTGACGTCGACAACCTGGGCGCCGGACAGCTTGTCCAGCTCCGATCCGAAGGTGATCGTCTTGCGGCGATAGGGATCAGCACCGGGCGTATCACCCGTCGTGCGCGAGTTGGCGATGTTTTCTGAAACAATGCGCAAGCGGGTGGATTGGGCTTCCAAACCCGAACCGGCAATCCTGAGCGATGCGGCTAGCGGATCCATGGATCATTACCTCCTGACTGTCATCAGCATCATGCTGTGGAAGGACTTAACCAGCGTGTTCCCGATATCGTACTGACGCTTGATCCCACCCATCTTGGTGAGTTCCTGCGACAGGGAAACGGTGTTTCCCGATTCCTGGACGCCGATTTCCTGATTGAGATCTTCTTCTTCGATGTTCACATCGATCGAACTATCCAGGGAGTGACCCGACAGGTGCGCCGCATTGGTGCGCGCCATGGCGATGTTGGTCTCGTTCATCACCGCCGAAAAGGGTGTGACATCCTTGGATTTGTAACCTGGCGTGTTTGCGTTGGCGATGTTGCCAGCAACGACCTGCTGGCGAATGGAAAGCCATTCCGCTTGACGCGATGCCAGATCGAACAATTGAATGGGTTGCATAGGCTTCTCTCCATTTTCTAATTGAAGCCTAGGCTGATATCCTTGCGTCAGACTTACGGACTGCCCGAGGCCTGATCGTTTAACACCTCACCGGTGGAGGTTATGATCACCCAGCGTCCGCCGCGCTGCTCGATTGTTGCAAGACGGCTGTTATCTGGAAGGATCGAGCCAACACGCACCATGTACATGCCCTTGCTGTCTTCGATCAGCGCCCGACCATTGGCAACATGCATGAGGCGGAACGTATTCTTGCCGGGCAGAGGCTGCATGAGCCCCGCCCCTTCATTCCCATCGGTCTTGTCAGGCGAGGCAACCGTCGCTGTCGTCAGATTGTCGGTTGGATCCAGCGGGTCCTTCGGCGTATCGGAGGGCGTGTTATCGACCATGGCAAGCGGCGATACGCTGAAGACGTTCCGGGCCGGCGTGTCTGGCAGGTCGCGCGTGTGATCCATTGTTTCGACACGGATGCCGAACTTGTCCTCGTTGAAGAAAACGTACCAGGGGAAGAGCGCTGATGCGGTTGCCAGAAGGATTCCGGCACCAGCCAGCATTCGATCGCTGGAAGATCCAGATCGCCGACGGGTGCGCGAAGGCTTGATCTCTTCGTCGTTGTCCTGCTGCATGTTCAACCTCTCTGTCTCAGGTTCCCGGGGCCTGCACCGGCCCGTAAGGCGCCTGCCAGATCCGCATAGGCATCCTCTGCCGGCGGATCTCCTGGACCTTGCTTGAGTACGTCGTAGATGATGGGAACCTGCTTGATCGCCATGTCGAGATCGGCGTCACTGCCGGCGCGATACCCCCCGATCAGTCGCAGATCCCGCGTCTCCTCAAATTTATGAATGAGGGATTTCAACCTCGAAACGAGCTTTTCCTGATCACCAGTCCAAGCTTTGCGTGCAAGACGCGAGATGGACGACAAGGGATTGATGGGCGGATAGCGTCCCTCTTCGGCAAGGCTACGCTCCAACACCACGTGTCCATCCAGAATCCCGCGCGCGGAGTCGGCGATCGGATCGTTGTGATTGTCGCCATCCACCAGGATCGAAATGATAGCCGTTATGGTACCCGTTCCTTCCGGACCCGGACCCGAACGCTCCAGCAGGCGCGGCAGCTCGGTAAACACGGAGGCAGGATAGCCACGTGCGATGGGCGGCTCGCCGGACGCAACCGCGACCTCTCGGATCGCATGGGCAAATCGGGTGATGCTATCGGCGATGAACAGCACGTTTTCGCCTCGATCGCGAAAGTGCTCCGCAATGGTGATCCCAACCAACGGCGCCATCTTGCGCAGCATCGGGCTCTCGTCACTGGTGGCAACGACGGCAATGGATTTCGCCATGTTGTCGCCCAGCGTGTCTTCGATGAATTCGCGCACTTCTCGCCCACGCTCGCCAACAAGCGCGATGACGACCTTGTCGAAGGCCACCGCGCGCGCGATCATGGAAAGAAGCGTCGATTTGCCCACACCGGACCCGGCGAAAATGCCGAGACGCTGGCCTAGGCACAGCGGCGAGAAGATGTCGATGGCACGCACGCCGGTTCGAAATCCTTCTTCAATACGCTGTCGCGTCATCGAAGGTGGAGCCGTGTTGGAAATCGACCGCTTCTCCGGTCCATTGACCAGCGGGCCTTTTCCGTCGATGGGGTCACCCAGGGCACTGATGGTGCGGCCACACCAGCTGTCGTCCGGCGCAATGCGGAAAGCGCCCTTGCGGATGACCACATCGCCGATACCGATCGGTTCACCGGGTTCGATGGGGCAGACATAAACAAGATCCGGTTCGACCCGCACAACTTCGCCCAGATGGATGCCGGTCTTGCTGCGGTGCGCGACGAATTCGCCAAGCCTTACCTGCTTCGAAAGTCCTGAGACCGTGTAATGACCGGCTGCAATTGTGCGCACATGACCGCCAGGGGCCACTGCGACCTCGGGTTTGGTAAAGCGTTCAACGAGCGACGCCATCTGGGTCAGCTTGCCGTTCGGCACCGGTTCCACGGACTTGCCGTTCATGATTCAGCCTTCACCGAGAAATTAGCGCGAGCCGCCGAGGGTCTTGATGGCTTCGCTGAAATTGGTTTCCGTGTCGCGCATCAGCGAAGAAATGGCTTCGAAGCTGCGATTGACCTGAATGAGTTCGGTCATCTGGCCGATGCCGTTGACGTTCGATTGCTCGAGATAGCCCTGGACAACGCTGATATCGACGCGATCTACAACCGGCTGCGGCGCCTGCGTGGGAATTACGCCGCCATTCTCAAAGCGCAGATATCCCTTGGATATGTCCGTGCTAAAGACCCCGAGCGTGGCAACAGGCCTGTCGTTCTGCGTCACGCGACCATCTGGACCGATTACCGGCGGACCGGCGGTGCGGTCCAGCTGGATGGGTGCGCCACCGGCATCAAGCACCGGATAGCCCATGTTGGAAACGAGCTCGCCCGTTTCCTTCAGCGTGAAGCGTCCATCTTTCGTCAGAACCTGACCCTGCGGGGTGTCGATCGCAAACCAGGCATCGCCCTTGATCGCAACATCCAGCGGGTTGCCCGTATGATCGAAGCCGCCGCTACGCGTGGACAGATAGTCATTGCCCTGGCTGACAAAGGCGACCTTCGCGTTGAGTTCGTTGCGTGTCTTGCTGAGTACTTCGTCGAACTTCACTTCGGTCGCTCGAAAGCCAACCGTGTTCATGTTCGCCATATTATCGGCGATCGTGTTCAAGCGGCGCTCAAGCGCGATCTGCGAAGAAATACCGACATACAAACCGGACTGCATTCGTCTCTGGCTCCGTGATGGTTCAGATGTTTCCGACACGCTGGTGGGGTCGAATGTGCGGGCTCCACAGAGAACCCTGATCATGCCAATCCATAGGCAGAGAGACTTGTGCGAGGCTGTTCCACTGCGAAACCATGCCGCTGCAATTTTTCGATTTACTTAAACAGCTATAAACCCAGCCTCACGCAAGCCAGCGCCAGTAATTCAGGAACCTGATACGAACATGGTGCAGGTGTACGATGACAATCATAATCGGATTTATAGTCACATTGGGCTGCGTTCTCGGCGGCTACATGGCCATGGGCGGCCATCTGGACGTGCTTGTCCAGCCCTTCGAGCTCGTCATCATCGGCGGTGCCGGTGTCGGCAGTTTCATCATGGCCAACCCGATGAAGGTTGTGAAGGATTCGGGCAAGGCGATCGGAGAGGCTTTCAAGTATGCGGTTCCGAAGGAGCGCAACTACCTCGATGTTCTGGGTGTTCTCTATTCTCTCATGCGCGACCTTCGCACCAAGTCACGTAACGAGATCGAAGCGCACATCGACAATCCGGAGGAATCCTCGATCTTCCAGACCGCTCCGACGGTCCTGAAGAACAAGGAACTGACTTCCTTCATCTGTGACTATGTTCGCCTCATCATCATCGGCAATGCCCGAAGCCATGAAATCGAAGCGCTGATGGACGAGGAAATCGAAACCATCCTGCACGACAAGATGAAGCCTTACAATTCGCTGACGACCATGGGTGACGCATTTCCGGCGATCGGTATCGTCGCCGCCGTTCTCGGGGTTATCAAGGCCATGGGCAAGATCAACGAATCGCCGGAGGTTCTCGGCGGCCTGATCGGTGCGGCGCTCGTCGGCACCATGCTTGGCATCTTCCTGTCCTATTGCATGGTCGCGCCGCTCTGCAACCAGATCAAGATCGTGCGTTCCAAGCAGCATCGCCTCTACATCGTCGTGAAGCAGACCCTGATTGCCTACATGAACGGCTCGGTTCCGCAGGTCGCGCTTGAGTATGGTCGCAAGACGATCTCCGGCTATGAGCGTCCGTCGATTGACGCCGTCGAGCAGGAAATGATGAATCCGGGTGGCGGTGGCGAAAGCAAGGCGGCCTGACCCAGATGACCAAGAGCACCGACGACATGGCTTCCGGTATGGATCTCGCGCTTCTTGCAAAGCTCACCGGCGGATTGGGCGACTACAAGACCGTGGAAAAGCTTGCCGCCGATTTCGGCCAGCTCTATTCGGAATTTCTGCCGGATGTCTTTCACAGCGAGACGAATATCCACATCGACGTTTCCTATATCGGCTTCCAGTCGGGCCTGATGCAGGACCTTATCGCACAGCTGGGCGATGTCGTGTGCCTGGCTGACGGATCCTTGCGCAACTGGTGCCCGAACTTCGTTCTCGCCTGTGGCAACAGCTTCGTCATCGCATTGATGGAGCGTATGCTGGGCGCAGATCCGGCCATCATCGTTCAACCGGATCCTCGTCCCCTTTCGGACATTGAAATCGATCTGGCCTCCATGGTGTTCGAGCGCATTGCGAATGTTCTGCGTTCGGGCGTCAATGCAGCCGGTGGTTTCGAAGCGATGCTGGAGCGCCCCTATAACGCGGCCGCCAGACCGGAAGCGGACAAGGATGAGAAGCCTGAATTCGGCGCTACTATCCGCATGGCCGTCGAGATCGGCAATGTTTCGTCAGAAATCGCCCTGGTCATACCGCAGACGGCGCTCCTGAAGACAAAGGTCGTGACACCGAAATCCCGGGCACAGCTTTCGAAACAGAAGCAGGAATGGGCAGATCGCATTGCCGAACAGGTGCGCCGCTCGCAAATCACTCTGCAGGCGCGCATTCGTCTGCAATCGCTGACGCTGAAGACCATTTCGAAGCTGATGGCAGGCGATGTCATCGCCTTCGAGGACAAGGGAGATGTCCGGGTCGATGTCAGCGCCAACGGGAAAGATCTCTATGCGTGCGAATTCGGTCGCTCAGGCGATCGCTACACGGTACGCGTCAAGGACAACATCAGCACCGAAGACGAACTGCTGAGACATCTCATGAAGTGACCCGCCAGGTTCGTAATTTAGCATGGGCAGCCTGACGCAAGTTTCAACAGGAATAATCAATTCATGGCTACGAATAAGACACCTTTCAATCCGGACGATATGTTCGCCCCTTCCAGCGACGAAAAGGAACTGGATCAGGCGATCGACGATCTGCGCGGCGTGCTGAAAGCTGACGAAACCGGCAGCCTCGGTGACGATTTCGGCATGTCTGCATCGGCCTCCGAATCTCCGTTCGGTGCCGATCTTGGATCGGATACTGCCTTTGGTGGCTCCGATTTCGGCGGCGGTTCTGATTTCGGTGGTGCCTCGCTCGGAGGTGACTTCGGTGGAGGTGCGTCCTTCGGTTCGTCGGCGTCATCATCCATGCCGGAGCCAGGGAGCGCGCTCAATTCGAACCTCGACCTGATCATGGATATTCCGATTACGGTCGAAATCGTCCTGGGCACAAGCAAGATGCAAGTTTCGGGGCTTATGGGTCTTGAGGAAGGCGCCATTATCGCGCTGGACAAGAAGATCGGAGAACCGGTCGAAATCACCGTCAATGGCCGCAGGATTGCCAAGGGTGAGATCACGGTGCTCGAAAATGACGACACACGGTTCGGCGTCAAGCTAACGGAAGTGTTGAGTACAAACAAAGTCTGATCCCATGAGGGACAGTGAGGGAAGACCATGATGGACTTTGACGATTTCGGAGGCCCAGTCTCCAAGAAACCGTTATCCCAAGCTGAAAAGGCCGCCGCCGTCCTTCTTGCGATGGGCAAGGGGGTTGCTGGCAAGCTGTTGAAGTTTTTTACCCAGAGCGAGCTGCAAACAATCATTGCAGCTGCGCAGACACTGCGCGAAATCCCGCCGGATGAACTTCTGCAGCTGGTCAATGAATTTGAGGACCTGTTCACCGAAGGTGCGGGTCTCATGGACAACGCACGCGCCATCGAAAGCATCCTCGAAGAGGGCCTGACACCGGAAGAAGTGGATGGGCTGCTGGGTCGCCGTACCGCATTCCAGGCTTACGAGACGTCGATCTGGGACCGCCTGCAGGATGCCGACCCGGCTTTTGTCGGTCGCTTCATGCTGAAGGAACATCCTCAGACCATCGCCTACATCCTCTCCATGCTGCCCTCGTCCTTCGGTGCGAAGCTCCTGATGCAGCTTCCCGACGCCCAGCGGGCCGACATCATGAACCGTACGGTCAACATGAAGGATGTGAGCCCGAAGGCGGCGCAGATCATCGAGAACCGCGTCATCGAACTGATCCAGTTGATCGAAGCCGAGCGCAACTCGAACGGTTCCAACAAGGTTGCGGAACTCATGAACGAGTTGGAAAAGCCACAGGTCGACAATTTGCTCACGTCGCTGGAGACAATCAGCAAAGAATCGGTCAACAAGGTACGTCCGAAGATCTTCCTGTTCGACGATCTTCTGGCCATGCCGCAGCGCAGCCGCGTGATGCTGCTGAACGACATTGCCGGCGATATCCTGACGATGGCCCTGCGTGGGGCCTCGGCGGAAATCAAGGAAGCCGTTCTGTCTGCCATCAGCCCGCGCCAGCGTCGCATGATCGAGTCCGATCTCGGCTCCAACGCGGCCATCAATCCGCGCGAAGTGGCTATCGCACGGCGCGCCGTAGCGCAGGAAGCCATTCGTCTGGCCAATGCGGGCCAGATACAGCTCAAGGAGGCCGCGCCAGCTGGCGAGGCTCCGGCGGCCGCATAAGCGGAGTGAACTCGAAAGGTTCATTCCGTCGCTTTCCGGAGATCATGACGATCTTCGGTTGAAAGAGCGTCAAGCACCTGGCGCTCTGACACAGGGATGAAGCCTTGTCTGAGGATAAAGAAAGTAAAACAGAAAGCCCGACCGAGAAAAAACTTCGTGACGCGGCTGAAAAAGGTAACGTTCCGTTTTCGAAAGAGGTGACGCTCTTCGCGTCATCTCTTGCGTTTTATTGTTACCTCATCTTCTTCCTGCCGGGCCGGACACTCGACCTCGGGGAAACGCTCAAGGACATCATCGCACAGCCGGATCAGTGGCAGTTGGAAAACGCCTCGGATATCGTGTCGATCGGTGTGCATATCGGCTGGGCAACGGCTTCTTTCCTGCTGCCTGCCATGCTGATGTTCAGCCTGTTCGGTCTGGCTTCCTCTTTTGCACAGAACCTGCCCTCCGCCGTTCTCGAACGCGTACGTCCGCAGATTTCCCGCGTGTCTCCCATGAAAGGGCTGGAGCGTATCTTCAGCGTACCTGGCCTGGTGGAATTCGGGAAATCGCTCTTCAAGATCGTTGTCGTCAGCATCTGCATGTTCTTTGCGATGCGTGGTGACTTCATGCATTCGCTGGATGCCATGTTCGCCGACCCGAAAGTGGTGCCGGACATGCTCTATGTGGCCGCAACGAAAATGATGGTGGTGATTCTGCTGTCGACCGGTGTGCTTGCGGCAGCTGACTTTTTCTGGACGCGGCATCACTGGTACAGCGAACTGAAGATGTCGCAGCAGGAAATCAAGGACGAGCACAAGCAGTCGCAGGGTGACCCGATGGTCAAGGGACGCCAGCGTGCCGTCATGCGCAGCCGCGCCCGCCAGCGCATGATCAACAATGTCCCGCGCGCAACCCTCGTGATTGCAAACCCGACCCACTATGCCGTGGCCCTGCGCTATGTGCGCGAAGAAAGCGATGCGCCGGTGGTTGTTGCCAAGGGCAGTGACCTGATCGCATTGAAAATTCGCGAAATCGCAGAGCAGAATAACATTCCTGTTTTTGAGGATCCGCCGCTCGCTCGCTCCATGTTTGCGCAAGTCTCGGTGGATAGTGTCATTCCACCAGCCTTTTACAAGGCAGTGGCCGAACTGATTCATCGAGTCTACGCCTCGCGATCGCCTCAAAAACGGATACGCTGAACGCCATGAAAAAATGCAACTATTCGCTTGAACGTGAAAAAATCCTGGCTCAGGCGATCAGCCCAGTTGCAACAGAATTAAGAATGCTGGATGCGGCCGACCTGATTTCGCTGCTGCGCCTCGAATGCTATGGCAGCATTGCCGACCTGGTTTCCTCGGCTGCAGAACTGTATTTCCATCCAGGCACTGTAAGTTTCGGTTCCGGTGGCGACTACAAGCTGGAATGGGACGGTCGACCGGAAGTCATCCTGGATCTTGAGATCAAGCCGCAGGGCCTTTCCGTCTATGCAAGACTGATGCTGACGGACAAGACCGCCGGCATAGAGATCGACCATATTTCCTTCCAGAACCCCTCTGACGACCCGGAGGAAAATACGCGCTTCCTTTCGCGCAGCCTGCATGCGGCGCGGTTCATCAGAACGCCAACCGCGCTGGCCGGCTGAACTCAATCTTCGTAGCCATTTAAAGCGTGTCGCGATCTTTCAGATTCGCTCCTGACGCTTATCTCTTTGTTTTATCGCATGTCGTTGTCGCAAAACCGCTGCACACTTTTGCGCGCCATGCTTTAGTGAATGAAGCCAAGGCGTATGGCCTTGGCGATAGCCTGTATCCGGTTCACGGCATCGAGCTTAATGGTGGCGGAACCGAGATAGGCATTGACCGTATGAACGGAGAGACCAAGCCGTTCGGCGATCTCTTCGCTGATCTGCCCATCGCCTGCAAGCTGAAGACAGGCCACTTCTCTTTCGCTCAGTGACTCGGCAGGGATGGACCGCCGCTCGTCCATAGCGAGCAGGTCCATCATGACGTGGCAACTGCGCACGTGCTGGTCAATGACAAGGTCGTTCGAGAGGTCCATTGCAGACCCGGCAAAGGCGACATAACCATTGCCTAAGGCGCCCAGCCGAACCGGGAAGGCGATCCCTTCGAAGGAAAGCTGCTGACCATCCAGCAGGACAGTCATGCCCGAACCCTTGATCGACAGCCTGGTCTCGGTGTGACCCCTGGACTTCCAGATCATCGGGAGAAGTGACAGCTCGATGTGGTTCAGCAGCCGGTCGCCATAGGCCTGCAGGAAGGCGCCGCAATGCTCGGCGGCAGAAACGCCCCAGTTCTCCATTTCGCAAACCAGCTTGCGCTTGTTGGGCAAGCCGGATCCTGAAACGCGAAACACGGCAAAGTTCCGCGCATTCAGCGCCCGCTGCATGTTGATGAGCTTTGGGAAGATATCCGAGCGGCTCGAAACGCGCTGACCGATTGTCAAGAGAACTCCCGTTTTTGTTCCGCAGACAACTCACATGAGTTATCGATACTGCCTAAACCAGATTATTGCGAACAGCGTAGGCGATCGCCTCCGACCTGGTCTTGGTTGCCGTCTTGCGCATCACGCTCGTGATATAGTTATTGATCGTATTGCGGGAGATGCCGAGAATTACGGCAATCTCGTCGCTGGTCTTGCCCTCGGCGATCCAGAAAAGACATTCAAGTTCCCGGTCGGTCAATTCGAAGTCTCGCTCGGTCCGCAGTTCTCGCGTGTCGCCAAGGCTCAGGACATAGGCCGCCAGCAGCCCCACCTCGCGCAGACGATCCTGCGACAGGATTAGTCCTTCCGAAAACAGGAGCATGACCGAGAAGCGGGTTCGCCCGACGCAAAAAGTCAACGAACAGTATTGCTGACTGACATGTTTCGGCAGGCTCAAATCATCCGGAAGAAGAGCGAATTGCGGTGTCAGCAGGCTCAGGCATTTTTCGATTTCGGTGGAACGCCCATAGCTGCGCGCAAGATCGCTGCCCATGCGGCGCACCAGATCGAACGGCCAATTTGACGCGACGATGAAATCAAGCCCATTTTCCTGAATAAGGTCGTAGCGCGCCAGGAGGTAGTGAGAGGCACCGACATAGTCCGTCAGTTGCGCCATGGCGCTCTGAATCTGACCGGATGACCCGCTGGCTGACAGCTTAGCGAGAAATTGTTCACGGCTAAAGGTTGTGGAGGCCAGCACTTCGGGCTGCACCATGTTACCCGCAAACTGTTCCGGGGCTCGCAACTCCATTCCGCCTTTCTCCTTCCGGCGAGATCATCTCTCCGGTCAACAGTGGTCGATCAGTCGTCGGTCAGGGCGAACTCCTCTTCCGTTCCCGCATCGGCACGTCGAATCATCTACATTGTAGGCGGGGATCGTAGAATTGCCATAACCTTGAGCACGTTTTCGAATTCCCTTTCCCTTATACACACAAGCCGGGCCGTCTGACAAAATTATATTGTGACGCCTGAAGTATGGAACACGGCGCTGAACCAATGTCTTACGCCGAGGCTTGCAGGATCAGCGCCTGTCTGAATTGAGGGCACAAAAGCAAAAAGGGCCGGCATTTCGCCGACCCTCTCGCGTTCTGGTTTATCTGTCTTTGCCTGATCAGGCGGCGCGATCCACAGCCCATTTGCGCAGGATCTTGGCAGCGCGCTCTTCGCTGATTTCCACCATGCGGGCCAAGCGCTTCTCCGGGCCTTCCTTGACGCGCCGGTTGAAGCCGCCGTTCGGATCGTCCTCGGCACCGAAAAGATCGTTCGAGCTGTCGAACCCGAAGTCCGAACCGAAGTCGGCTCCGAAGCCTTCTGCGAGGGCGGGGTTGGCGCCGGCAGGTGAGAAGTCCGGCAGTTCCAGTCCGGCAGCCTCGCCAGCGGTCTCCGTGCTGACGGCCGTACCGGTGACGCTGCGGACGACCGGGCGCAGGCCGAACCAGACGACGAGGAAGGCGACAAGGACGAAAGCCGCGGAGTTGATGATGCCGCCCATGTTGCGCGTCAGCATTTCGCCGAAGCCCGGACCACTTGCAGCAGACTGGTCAAGCAACTGGTTTTCGAGGAAATCCATTGCCGTGACTGTTACGACGTCGCCCCGATCCGCACTAAGCCCCGCAGCCGTCGAAACGATCTGCTTCATCTTTTCCAGGTAAGCATCAATCTTCTGCTGGTCGACCGGTTCGCCAACCATCTGCGCAATGCGGCCACGATTGACGACGACCGCGATGGAAAGCTTCTCGAGGCGATAGCCGTTCCTTGTCGTTGCCGTCGTCTTCGAGTTGATTTCGTAGTTGGTCTGCTCTTCCTTCTTGTCCGACTGGTCGGACGATTCCGGACCACCAGCACCGCCGGCCTGCGGCGCGGCTTGCGGGATATTCTGCTCGACTGTTGCCGCAGAGTCGGATTGCTTCTGCTGAGACTTTTGCGCTTCCTTCGTGATCTTCACCGAACGTTCGACACGCGATTCAGGATCGAACACGGTTTCCTGGATCTGCTGGGTATCGGTGTTCAGCACCACAGTTGCACTGGAACGGAAATTGTCCATGCCGAGGAAGGGTGCGAGTGCCTTGTCGATATTGCTTTCGAGTTCCTGCTGGACCGACTGAACGGCATTCATAGAGCGCGAAAGGCTGCTATTGCCGCTTTCATCGCCGGAGGCCAGCAACTGGCCAGTCGAATCGAGAATTGTCACATCGTCGACCTCAAGCCCGGGAACGGCAGAGGCGACAAGATGGCGGATGGATGAAGCCGCCTTGCGACCAGCTTCCGTCGAGGCGCGGATCATGACGGAGGCCGTCGGCTTTTGACCGGCGCGGCGGAAGTTGCCGACGTCTGGCATGACGATGTGCACGCGTGCGGCTGCAACGCCACTGATCTGCTGGATCGAGCGAGCGATTTCGCCTTCCAGCGCCCTCACTCGCGTGACTTCCTGCATGAAGGAGGTCAGGCCGAGCGAGCCAACCTTGTCGAACAGTTCGTAGCCGGCATTGCTGCTGTTTGGCAGGCCACGCTCGGCAAGCAGAAGACGCGCACGGCTGGTCATACCAACCGGCACCTGTATGCTTGAACCGTCCTGGCCGACTGCAAAGTTGATACCTGCTTCGGCCAGCGCAACGCTGACCTTGTTCAGGTCTGCCTGTTCCAGTCCCACATAGAGTGTTTCGAAGGCCGGTTTGTTCACATAGAGGGCGGCAGCGATGACAATCGCCATGGATACGAGGCCAACCCCTGCCAAAGTCAGCAGTTTGGTTTGGCCTAACGACCCGAAATTCTTCATTATTTGATTAAATTGAGCTAACAGATTCATTCTGTTCCCGCACCGTCTAATAGGTCATGTAGGCCTTTGCCCTCACACAACCTACGCGGCGAAGCTTGTGCGAGCGTTTCGCAAAGCCCCATCGAGACGGTGGAGACAGTTATAAATTAGAAGAAATCAAAATCTCCTGCCGCCTTGGAAAGAGGCTGTGAATGACCATGACGCATGCCGCTGCTCAACGCCTTGTGCATTTCCGCCAGCTTGACGAGACTCAAAGCGGTTGTGAGGTCGACTGTCCAGTTGTCGGGAATATCCGCTGTGATAGTGTCGATGAACTCGGCAAGCCCGCGCGTTTTCTGAACGGCCAGATCAATCCCCTGCAGCACCTTCATGCTATCGGGAGATTGCAGGACGGACTCACCGCCAAGCTCAAGCAGTTGCGGTTCGATACGTTCGATAAGGTAGGCAACGTCGTGCAACTCGGTCACGACGCGCATCAGAACGTCCGGGAGCTTTTCGTCCTCGGAGAGCGATGGCTGAACATGCAAATCGGTCATTGCTTCTCCGATCAGAAGAATTCGATTGAACTTTCCACTGGCTTTGCAGGACGCGCGGGGCGCTGTTCCTGGGCCACGGTTTTCTGTGTTTCCGCGCCTGTCAGAGGGTAGGTTCGAGCGCGACCGCTGACGGGCCAATATTCGAGCTTTCGCCCGAATTCACCGCCTGTAGACGATCCCACGATCGCTATGCCTTCATCCCGCAGGAATTGTGTGGCGAAGGTCGCGTTCTGCTCTCCGACATTGGAGAAACTCGCGATGGTCTTGGCACCACCAAAGATCTTGGCTTCCAGTCTGTCACGCCGCCCGCCGCGCTTCAGGATGCCGTTGATCAACAATTCCATCAAATGAACGCCGTAGCGAGACATATCCCCCCCGGACATGCCTCCCGGACCGTTTCCGGGAAGAAGAAAGTGATTCATCCCCCCTACTCCGGCCACGGGGTCCCTGAGGCACGCAGCCACGCAAGAACCCAGGATCGTCGTAATTACGGCGTTGGGATCATCCGTCACTTTAAATTCGCCTTGGATGATATTCATCCGCTTGGCTGCGGCCAGTTCGTTCATTTAAGAGCTCCGAATACTGCCTCGATGGCAGCTTTCATTTTTTCGATGGTAAATGGCTTTGCGAGTACGTTATTGGCACCCAATTGGGCTGCTTTCTGCACCAGCGCGCGGTCGCCCTGCGCCGTCAGAATAATGAATGCCGCCTTCTTGGTGTTAGGATTGGTCCGCACGGCCTGCAGCAGACCCAGACCATCCATCTTCGGCATGTTGAAATCCGAGATGACGAGATGGTGTGGCTGCTCGGCCATGATCTTCATGCCTTGCTCGCCATCGCCGGCCGCAGTGATCTGCTTGAAGCCAAGCTGTGTCAGGGCGTCGCTGAGAAGCAAACGGCTCGTTACCTGATCATCGACGATCAGAACTT
Organism: Rhizobium sp. Root149; assembly: GCF_001427345.1. Classification (NCBI taxonomy): domain Bacteria; kingdom Pseudomonadati; phylum Pseudomonadota; class Alphaproteobacteria; order Hyphomicrobiales; family Rhizobiaceae; genus Rhizobium; species Rhizobium sp. Root149. The sequence goes on along the minus strand of NZ_LMGD01000020.1, from coordinate 537,491 downwards.
TGATTTTTTCAGCGAGAGACATTTATTCGGTACCTTCTTTTCGGGCAGCAGTTAATTTCAAGATTTCCTCACCGATAGCGCCGAGCGGCAATTGCTGCTCGACGGCACCGATGTCGTTCGCAACACGAGGCATGCCGTAAACGACACAGGTTCTCTCGTTCTGCCCAAGCGTGCGTGCGCCAGCATTGCGCATCTTGAGCAGGCCGGAAGCCCCATCCCGTCCCATTCCGGTGAGGATGACGCCAACGGCATTGCGTCCCGCCAGTTCAGCGACCGAATCGAAGAGAACGTCGACCGATGGCCTGTGGCCATTGACCGGTTCGCGCTCGACAAGACGACAGCTCGGGGCTGACGGATTGACGACCTGCAGATGCCGGTCGCCACCGGGCGCCAGATAGATCTTGCCGATCTCCAATCTGGCTCCGTCGGTTGCTTCCTGCACAACAGGGGCACAGATACGATTAAGCCGTTCTGCAAAACTTTTGGTAAACGTCGGCGGCATATGCTGCGTTATTACCGTCGGCGGGCAATTTTGAGGGAATTTTTGCAGGACCGTGATCAGTGCTTCGACCCCACCGGTCGACGAACCGATGGCGACGATCTTGCGCCCGACCCTGTATTCTGCCGCCGGAGACACGGAAGGCGCATGCATGGTCTGCACCCGTCCGCGATTGGATCGAGCCGCAGCCTTGACTTTCTCAGCCAGATCGCCGAACGGACGAACATCCCCAGGTACCGGTTTGGAAACACAATCGAAGGCGCCGATTTCCAGCGCCGCCAGCGTTGCATTCGCACCCTGATGCGTCATGGTCGAAACCATGATCACAGGCATAGGGCGCAGACGCATGATCTTTTCAAGAAACTCCAGCCCATTCATGTTGGGCATCTCGATATCCAGCGTCACGACGTCCGGATTCAACTGCTTGATCGCAGCGCGTGCTTCATGCGCATCACCAGCCTGACCGATGACGCTTACGTCCGGATCCTTGTTCAGCACAGCCGTGATGAGGCCGCGCATCGTGGGACTATCGTCAACGACAAGAACTCTTGCTGGCATGCTCATCCTTTCCTCCCCCCACTTTTGCCAGTGTAGCGGTAGGTGGTTATTCCAATGTTATCGAAGAGATTTTTTGCATCTCCCGTCACACGCTCGGAATGTCCGATGTAGAGATGTCCGCCGACCGGCAGGAGTTCGGAAAAACGGGACCAGATTTTCATCTGGGTGGGTTCGTCGAAATAGATCACCACGTTGCGGCAGAAGATGACGTCGAACTGCCCCTTGAACGGCCACTGGGCCATCAGGTTCAATTCATTGTAGGTGATCAGTTTCTTGACCTTGTCATCGATCTGGAATTTGCGCCGGCCATCAATCGTGACCTCACGGAAATACTGCTTGCGCATGGCAGGCGTAACCGTTTCCAGCGAATTCTCGTCATAGGCCCCGGCCCGGGCCAGAGCCAGAATCTTTGGGTCTATATCGGTTGCCAGAATTCGGAAATCGTAATCGGCCGCGTTCGGCAAGAGCGACATGACCGTCAACGCGATCGAATACGGTTCCTGGCCATCAGAAGACGCCGCCGACCAGATACGGACGCGGCCACCGCTTTTGGCACGGGCAATCAGGCCCGGCAGCACTTCGTCACGAAGGTGTTCGAAATGATGGTTTTCGCGGAAGAACCGAGTGAAGTTCGTTGTGAGATGCGACAACATCTCACGCCGAACCGGCGCTCCTTCCGGCGAAGCGACGAGGGCGCAATATTCCGGAAAGCCACTCAGGCCCAGATTGCGGATATGCTTGGACAGACGCGAATAGACGAGAGACGCCTTCGTGTCGTTCAGGAAGATCCCGGCATCCGCATAAATCATGGCCGCAATTTCGGACAAGTCCCGGCGTGTCAGCGGATATTCTCCGCTTGCCAGAACTTCATCCGGCGATTGCCGGCTATCGCTGAGACCAGTGGCTCTCATGCAGCTTCGCTTTCAGTATCGGGGAAAAGGGCATCGAGTTCGATGAGACAGATCATGCGTTTGTCGATCGCCAGGATGCCTCTGGCATACTGTTTTTCGAGATCGGACGAGACTTCAGGCACGGGTTGGATGTTTTCATCCGTTACCGTCAGGATGTCCGACACCGCCTCGACAAGCATGCCCACCACGCGGCTTTTCACCTGGGCGACAATGATGACATGGCGGGGGGTCGGCTCTGCCCTGCGCATGCCCAGCCGCGCCGAGAGATCGACGATCGGCAGGACAGCGCCACGCAGGTTGATGACACCCATGACGTAGGACGGGGAATGAGGAAGGGACGTTGCTTTCGTCCATCCGCGGATTTCCCGTACAGACATGATATTGACGCAAAATTCCTGATCGCCGATACGGAAAGCGATCAGCTCCCGGCTACCTTGAGCAAGATTTTTCACGGCGTACGACATATACTTAACCCGTTGCTGCCAAAGACATATCCGACTTCAGGGCACCATCGCCGCGCAGCGACTGGCCGCGGGAAGCCGCCACCACTGCATCGACATCGAGAATGAGCGCCACGCGACCGTCACCCAGAATGGTGGCAGCGGCGATGCCCGGAACATGCGTGTAGTTTGCTTCGAGCGACTTGATGACGACCTGGCGCTGACCCTGGATTGCATCCACCATCAGTGCGCGCTGGCCGCCGCCTTCGGATTCGACCAGCAGAGCCACACCCTCGACAGGATTTGCCTGCATCGAGCGGAAATTCAGGATCCGGCCCACATCCACCAGCGGGCAGAAGGAGTTGCGGATCGAGATCAATCGCTGGTTCGCGCCGAAGGAATGGATCGCTGCGGCTTCCGGCTGAAGGGTTTCGACAATCGCCGTCAACGGAACGACGAGCGTCTGTCCGGCCACCGTGACGACCATGCCGTCGAGAACGGCGAGCGTCAGCGGCAAGCTCATGGTAAAGGTGGAGCCCTGACCTGGCCGTGAGCTGATGGAAATGCGCCCACCGAGAGCCTGAATGGACCGCTTGACGACGTCCATACCAACGCCTCGGCCGGAAATGTCCGAGATCTTGTCGGCGGTCGAGAAGCCGGGCATGAAGATCAGGTTGTCGATTTCCTCGTCGGTCAGATTGGCATCTGCCGGAATGAGATCGTTGTCGATCGCCTTCTGGCGAACACGTTCACGGTTGATGCCTGCGCCATCGTCCTGGAGTTCGATCAGGATTCGGCCAGAGCGGTGCTTTGCAGTCAGCTTGACCGTGCCTTCCGGATTCTTGCCAGCAGCCTCACGCTTTTCGGGCGTCTCGATACCATGGTCGACCGCGTTACGGATCATGTGCGTCAGCGGCTCGGCCAGCTTGTCGATAACGGTCTTGTCGACTTCGGTGTTTTCACCTTCAGTAACGAGGCGGATCGACTTTCCGACCATGTCGGCAACTTCGCGGACGATACGGGACATGCGCTGGAAGACCGGCTTCACAGGCTGTGCGCGGATCGCCATCACCGAGTCCTGGATCTCGCGGGTGAGCTGCTGAAGCTCTTCCAGTCCCATATTGATGGACGATGTTCCGGTCGTATCGTTTTCGATGACGCTCTGGGAAAGCATGGCCTGATTGATGACAAGCTCGCCCACAAGGTTGATGAGGCGATCGACGCGATCAAGATCAACGCGGATCGTCTGACCGGCACCGGCCGCAGCGTTCGCCGCATTGGCACTTGCTGCGGCTGCAGCAGCAGCTGCAGCGGACGACTGGCTCTCTTTCTTCTCTACGCGGGCCGCAGCGGCAGCCATCTTGCTGACATTGCTTGCCGTTTCGGCGGCCGCAACAGCAGCGGCCTGCTCGGAAGAATGATGCTCGACAGCCGGCTCGTCATCGGCACCGTGATCGCTGAGAAAATCGAGATCGAACGGTACCGGGATCATCGGCAACTCTTCGTCCGTGCTTTCGGCAAGCTTGACGTCGAGATCGCAATCCCATTCCGCGAATTCGAAGACGGAGCGGATATCCTGCTCGGATTTCGTCGTCTTTACGTTGATAGTCCAGCTGAAGTAGGCCGCTTCCGGATCCATCTTCTCGAAGGCGGGAAGACTGTCGATATCGCAATTGATGCTCATCTCGCCAACGCGGGAGAGATCACGCAGGAGCAGAGCTGCTTCGTTGCCCTTGCTGTACAACTCGCGCCGCGGCTTGAAGACCACTTCGAAGGAGGACGGCTCGATTGTCGCTTCTTCATCGCCGAATTCATCGAACGTGAAGGGGATCGGCTGGAAGCCGCTGTCATCTGTCGGCGCAGGGGCCGGGGCCACTGCTACTGCAGCCGGGGCCGGGGCCGGTTTCGCCTGTGGCTTGGGTGCTTCCGAAGCGCCGCCGCTTGGCAGTTCGCCGCGGGCCAGGGCTTCGAGTTCCTTGACAAGACCCCTGCTTCGTCCCTCGTCCACGCCGCCGCCATCGCGGGCGGCGGTCACAAGGTCTGCCAGCACGTCAGCTGACTTCAGCATGACTTTCAGGACATCCTGCGAAGGTTCGAGCTTGTTCGAGCGAACGCAATCGAGCGTCGTTTCAAACACGTGTGCGAACGAAACCAGGTCATCAAGGCCAAACGCGCCTGCACCACCCTTGATCGAGTGAACCGCGCGGAAGACGGCATTTACCGTTTCCGGGTCTCGGTCGCCATCATTCAGCTTGAGAAGACCAGATTCCAGTTCGGCGAGCTGCTCCTCGCACTCCTGGAAGAAGATCTCTTTGATTTCGTTCATATCCATCGCAGGAATTCCCGGTTCAGGCGGTTACACGCTCGATCGCATCAATCAATTTCGCGGGATCAAAAGGCTTGACGATCCAGCCGGTCGCTCCGGCCTGTCGTGCACGATTCTTCTTTTCCGCGTCACTTTCCGTGGTCAGCACCAGGATCGGCACCGCACGATAACGCTCGTTCCGACGCACACCCTCGATGAAGCCAAAGCCATCCAGGCGGGGCATGTTGATATCGGTGACGATGACATCCGGATTGCATTCTTCGAGAACTTCCAGACCTTCCACACCGTCTTCAGCCTGAATGGTTTCGAAGCCCGCATTGTTAAGAGTCACCAGAAGCATGTTCCGGATCGTCCGCGAGTCATCCACGGTAAGTACTTTCTTTTTCACTGCCGAATCTCCTTCGCGAGCAGGTGATCTATGTTGATGCCGATGAGCTGCATGGTCTTGCGAAAAGCATCGGAAACCTTGTCGATGACGAGGCTCTTGCTATCTTTCTCCCAGGCATTGGCCGCAGCCAGCAGGACCTGAACACATTGAACGCCCACCCGTTCGACGCCGGATGCATCGATCGCGACATCCTTGCCTCGCAGGGAGGTCAATGTGCCGTGCAGATTGGACGCCTCGTTGAGGTCCAGAATCTTTGCCAGCTTGAGCGTCTCGGCCGATTTATTGTTGACTGCCATTCCAGGACCCTCGTCTCTCGAAACTTCTTGCAAAGCGCGACATCGCGCTGAAATCCAATTGTCCGGCCTGCGCCGGTCCCCCACTCAACCCGTCAACGCAACTGCCTGAGACGACAGGAACGCCATCATTCCACCGGACGAAATCTCGGTGTCTTCGATCGTTGCGTCCTTCGTCGGCATAGTTTTTCTGGCTTCCCAGATGCGGCTCTTGTCGGAACTGCGTTCAATCCGGAACTCCCGCACTGTCCGTCCAAGTTCCACGATAACCGTCTTGAGTTCATCGCCTTCCTGGCCCAAAGCGCGCGCACGCTCGGCACTGCGGGCCAGACGCTGATCCAGCACCTCGACATCGAGGCTCATCTTCTCAAGCGAGCGGACCTGTTCGTCTGTCGCACGCGCAAGGCCGGACACCGTTTCGTTGATGCTGGAAACCTGTTGCACGAGACCACCAATCGCATTCTGCGTCTGGTGGACCATCTTCACACCTGCCTCGACCTGCGACTTGGTACCGCTGACGAGTTGCTTGATTTCCCGGGCCGCATCAGCGGAACGCTGTGCGAGAGCCCGAACTTCCTGAGCAACGACGGCGAAACCCCGGCCCGAATCCCCGGCGCGTGCCGCTTCTATGCCGGCATTCAGGGCAAGAAGGTTCGTCTGGAACGCAATCTCATCGATCACGCCAATGATTTGCCCGATCTTTTCTGCCGACTGCTCGATATCGGACATGGCATTGATCGCACGTCCGACAACCTCACCACTTTCTTCGGCCGCGCGGCGAGCGTCGGACGTCGCCTTTTCCGCTACCGCCGACTCAGCGGCGCTGTCACGCACCTTCTGTGTCAGATGCGAGATTTCCTGGAAGGCAGCAGAAAGCGCCTCAGCCTGCGCGTCAACCTCCGTCGCGATCTCAAGCGTCTGGCCAGCAATTGATCCGGCAAGCGTTTCGGCTCGCAGCAGCTTGTCGGAGGCCGATTTGAGTGAGGCGCACATGGCGTCCTGCGCCTGATCGAGCAACGAGGAAAGCTCGGCATAGACTTCCGGACGTTCGTCGCTGACCGCAACGGTCAGATCTTTATTCGCAAGCGCCACTGCCACGGGGCCGAACAGGTCGTTTGCCTGTGCCTGGTCGCGTTCTCTCTGGGTTGCCAGAGCACGCTGGTGCTTCTGCCGGATTTCGTTGATCCGAAGCGACACCGCAATCTCGACATCGACCAGGACAAGGCGGATGACCGCCTGGATGGCGTCGGTCACTTCCTTCTCGCGCTTGCGAGCGGCAGGAAGCAGAGATCTGCCGCCGATCTGTTCGAGGAGACCGCCAATCAGGGCCTCGAGCATGACTGCATGGCCAGCGATATGCCAGCGCGGATCAAGCCCCATCCGTCCTTCGGCGTCAGAGAGCACCTTCACCCGCTCCGCATACAGCGCGTCGAAGCGTGCATCCGTCAGGACGCTCCAGTGGGAAGCCTGCAGGTCATGCAATCTTTCCAGCTGCAGATCGCTCTCGAAATGACGCATCGCATCCGGTGATGATTGCAGTCTATGCAGGAAATCGCGAAGGCCTTCCTTCAGACATCCTTCCAGTGTGGGGCGGAACCGGCGCAAAAGCTCGCAGCTTTCTGCATCCAGGCCGGCAAAGGCAAGCCGTTCGCGCAGGCTGCCCGCCTGTGCCTTTCTTGCCTGATCCGTTGCCGTTTCGTGAGCCAAAGCCCGTCCCCAACACTGCTGTCCCTCAAGGATCAGCGAAAATCGTTACCGAACCCTCTGCATCCAGAGGTTAAAAACATTATCTGCCCCTCTTGAGGGAGGAATGCAGGCTTGCGCGTTCCATCCGATCACTGATTTTCACGGGCGGCGAACCGGTAAGGCTCGCGGCTGTTGCCAGACGATCCTGATGAAAATCACTGCTTGATGAAAAGCATACCGGACCAAAACCGGTACGTCGGCGCGGCATCATGCCAGGAAGGAGCGGGCATAGGCCCATCACACTTCGCCTTGTAGAACTAGTTGTATGGTTAATTCCTTGCCTGAAGGTTAATAGCTTCGAGCCTTCAAAGCTTTTCCAAAGTGCTGAAATAGCCCACGCCACGAGGCCTTAGCGCCAAGTCAATGAAGAGGCGAAATAAAAACCGTTACGCCTTACCGAATATGATACTTTTCCGAGGTTCCTCGCGAGTACCGTGCAATGGGCTTTGACGACAATCACTGATCATCCCTCGGATTCGGGCGGCGTTGATTTACATATATTGGAACAGTTTACTCGTATTTTAACTGATTAATTCATACAAATGCGTAGCCGGGGCGGATGGGGGCTACGGGATGGGGGCATGTCTTCGTACAATCTCAATCTAGGCCTGATAGATCGGTCCTGGCACAAAGGCTGCGCGCGCTGTCCAGCGCCGCACTTTTGACCAAGTTGGCGCGAGAGGGATACCGTTAACAAACTCTTATTTGCACATTGTTGAGGTTTCGGTCGGGAAGCCTAGGTTTCCTTGTCTGGACCGCCATCCGTGTGTGACGCGCGCGACCCTTGACCAAGATAACGCATTGCCAGGTACATTGATGGATAGTCAGGACATACACGATCCCACCACTCCGCAAGGGAGCCGAGTAGCAGCCTTCTTTGCGCGTTTCCGGTTCTACCTGACCTGGCTGGCCATGCTCATCGTTTTCGCGATGATGGCCGTTGCTGTCTATAAACTGACGAACGAAGTTCGCTATGATGAAGTCGTCGATGCGCTAACCGATACGACATGGACAGACATCGTGCTCGCGGTGATCTTCACGGCGCTCAGCTTCGTCTCTCTGATCTACTATGACCTCAATGCACTGGAGTATATCGGCAGGAAGCTGCGCATAGCGCCCGTGGCCGCAACGGCATTCACCGCCTATGCAATCGGCAACACAGCTGGCTTCGGCGCGTTGAGCGGCGGCGCAATTCGCTTCAGATCCTACAGCAGGCTTGGACTGACGCCAGAGGATGTGGCGCGGGTCATCGCCTTTGTGACCTTTGCATTCGGCCTTGGATTGCTGGCGGTCAGTTCGTTGACTGCATTGGTCACCGCACCTCGCCTGTCGGCGATCCTCGGCTTCGACCCCGTCTATGTCCGCGTGGGCGCCGTCGTTATTCTGCTGATGCTGGCATCACTCCTGTTTGTCGGGCGAAATGGCCGTCGCGTCCAAATCGCCGGCATCAGGCTTCGTCTGCCCGATACCCTGACCTCTTCGCGACAATTCCTGATTACGGCTTTCGATCTCGCAGTGTCCGCCTCTGCGCTCTATGTGCTGCTCCCCCCGACCACGATCGGCTGGCCATCTTTCTTCGCGATCTATTCGACGGCGGTTGGTCTCGGCGTCCTCAGCCACGTGCCGGCAGGCCTCGGCGTGTTCGAGGCGGTCATCATCGGCGCTCTGGGAAGCTCCATCAGCTTGGATCAATTGCTGGGTAGCCTGGTGCTCTACCGCATGGTCTATCACGTCCTGCCTTTGACGATCGCCATCGTCATGGTGGTCTTCTCGGAGGCGCGCGCGCTTGCCAAGCACCCGGTTGCGGGAGAAATTGGCAATGTTGCCGCACGCCTGTCCCCGCCTCTCCTGTCTGCATTCGCCCTGCTCCTAGGCACGATGCTGATCTTCTCCAGCGTCACCCCTACCCCCGATTCGGACCTGGAATTCCTGAAGAGACTGGTTCCTCTGCCGGTGGTCGAGGCTGCGCACTTCATCTCGAGCCTGCTGGGCCTTGCCCTCGTCATCACGTCGCGCGGACTGGCGCAACGTCTGGATGGCGCCTGGTGGGTCGCGCTGGTCGCGGGAACAATCGCTTTCCTGTTCTCCTTCATCCGGGCGCTGGCACTGGGAGAGGCAACGTTCCTCGCGATCTTCATCATCGCGATGCTGCTGAACGGAAAGCGATTTACGCGGCCCGCATCACTGTTCAATCAGGTTCTGAGTACGCCCTGGATCGTGACACTCGGCATCATTCTGGCCGGTGCGACGACAATCCTGTTCTTCGTGTATCGAGACGTGGATTATAGCAATCAGCTATGGTGGCAGTTCGAATTTTTCAGCGAGGCGCCGCGTGGTCTGCGCGCGCTTCTCGGCGTCAGCATCCTGTCCGGTGCAATTGCAATCTTCAGCCTCCTGCGACCGGCATTCGACCGGCCGGAAGAAGTCACCGCAGACGAAATCAGCAAGGCGGTCAGCATTGTTCAGGCACAGGACAGTGCCGATGCGAACCTCGTGCGCATGGGCGACAAGCACGTGATGTTCTCGGAGAGCGGGCGCAGTTTCATCATGTACGGAATCCAGGGTCGATCCTGGATTGCGCTCGGTGATCCCGTGGGGGACAAGGAAGAGACCGCCGAGATGATCTGGCGCTTTGTCGAACGCGCACGCGATGCGGGCGGTCGGGCTGTGCTGTACCAGGTCTCTCCTACGCTGCTTTCCTTTTGCGCCGATGCGGGTCTTCGCGCTTTCAAGCTTGGAGAGATGGCGCTCGTGAACATGTCGGGCTTTGACCTCAAGGGGGGGCGACTTGCGGGCCTTCGGCAGGCTCTGAACAAGGGCAAGCGTGATGGCATGGAATTTTCGATTGTCGAGGTCGAGGACGTGGCCGCGCTGATGCCCGAGCTCAAAGCCGTCTCGGATTCCTGGCTGTCACATCACCAGACGCGCGAGAAGGGCTTCTCGCTCGGCGCGTTCGACGAGGACTATGTCTCCTCCATGCCGGTCGCGACCATCCGCATGAACGAGAAGATCATAGCCTTTGCCACTGTCTTCCTGACACAAACAAAATCGGAAGCGAGCGTCGATCTCATGCGGTTCGCCCCCGAGGCGCCGCGGGGTGCCATGGACTTTTTGTTCGTGAGTTTGATCGAGCATCTGAAAAATGCCGATTATCAATGGTTCAACCTTGGCATGGCACCGCTCTCGGGCATGTCGCGACGGGAGGTCGCTCCGGTCTGGGACCGGATCGGAAGTACGCTATTTGAACACGGCGAACGCTTTTACAACTTCAAGGGATTGAGAGCGTTCAAATCGAAATTTCATCCCCGCTGGGAGCCGCGCTATTTTGCCGTGGCCGGGGGAACTGGAGCCGTGCTGGCTCTGATGGACGTGACGCTGCTGATCAGCGGAGGAGTGCGAGGCGTGGTCGGAAAATGAGATCTATCTTCAAGACAGTCGCCATCAGCACTTTGCTTCTGGCGCAAGGCATTACGGTTCCTGCACTGGCACAACGGGTCGAGGCCAAGTTCGATACCGGCATGATTCCCTCCCCTCACATCCTGATGCCCCAGGGAGAGGTCAAGGCGAGCATCTTTCTCCTGTCGGATGAGAATGGCTGGAACGCTGACGAAGACAAGCAGGCAGAGGCGCTGACCGAAAAGGGCGCCGTTGTCATCGGAATCGATCTGCCGACGTACATCACATCGCTGGGCAAGGATCCGGATGACTGCATTTACACGATTTCCGACATCGAATCGCTTGCCCAGCAGGTACAGCGCTCGCTCGGCAACGGCAGTTACCGGACACCCATCATTGCCGGGATCGGCGCCGGCGCGACTTACGTGCTGGGCATGATGTCACAAAGCCCTCCGGCCACGATCGGTGAAGCCGTTGCCGTCGATCCGGGTGCTGCGATTGCGCTTCCGAAGGTTCTCTGCACTCCGGCAGAAAAGAAGACCGTTGCAGGCGGCATTCAATATGGGCTGTCGGACGGATCACTGCCGGCGCCGACCAGCATATTCCTGACCAAATCGGCGACCGCAGATGGGACGGCGCATGCCCAGGCCCTGAAGAAGGAACAGCCTGATATCGACCTCGAACAATCTGACCGATCTGCACAGGAGACGCTGATCCAGGCGCTTTCCGACCGAATCGATGCAGCGAGCCAGGATAATTCTCCGCTCGGATTGCCACTCACGATCCTCGATACCAAGCCGACACTCAACACGATGGCAATCATCATTTCCGGCGACGGTGGCTGGCGCGATATCGATGCGGACCTTGGCGACGCTCTGCAGGAAGACGGGATCCCGGTCGTAGGGTTGGACGCTCTACGCTACTTCTGGAGCAAGAAGGACGCGGTCTCGACAGCGGCGGACCTGAGCCGCGTCATCCGCGCCTACCGCAAGCAGTGGGGCGTTCAGAACGTTCTCCTGATCGGATATTCCTTCGGGGCAGACCTTCTGCCTGCGACCTATAACCAGCTTCCGGAAGCCGACCGCAGCCGGGTTGCAATGCTGAGCCTGCTTGCTCTCTCGAATTCCGCAGAATTCGAAATCTCCGTTTCCGGCTGGCTTGGTGGATCCGGCAGCGGCGAAGGTGGAGATCCGACTGTGGACCTGCAAAAGATCGATCCCAAGAAGGTTCAATGCGTCTATGGCACGGAAGATGATGAAGATGCCTGCAAGGCGCTTGCGCCGCGTGGCATCGAAACCATTGGCATTGCAGGCGGTCATCACTTCGACGAGGATTATGAAGCGCTCGCCAAGAAGATTGTGGCATCCCTCAAGAAGCGCATCAATTCATGATGAGAACGCATCTTCCCCGCTGATTTTCATGCCGCACGGCACTTAACACTTGCCTTGCGGCGGAAAATCTTATGTAGCCAATCATCAAGAGTGATTAGGCGCGCACGCCGGGGGGCAGGTGCGCGATAAGGGACAAAGCGTCATGGAAATTTTTACCGCCGCTGGCCTGGCTGCCTTATTCCAGGTCATTGCGATCGATCTTGTGCTTGCGGGCGACAATGCCATCGTCATCGGGCTGGCTGCTGCAGGCCTTCCGGCCCACCAGCGCAACAAGGCAATTCTGGTCGGCATCATCGCAGCAACCGTGCTGCGTATCGGCTTCGCCACCATAACGGCCTACCTGCTGGGAATTGTTGGTCTTCAACTCCTGGGTGGACTGCTGCTCGCCTGGGTCTGCTGGAAAATGTGGGTTGAGCTACGCTCTGCCGATCACAATGCAGAAGACGCAATGACGGATGCGGATGCCGAGAAGACGAAGGTCGACAAGACGTTCGCACAGGCAGCGACCCAGATCGTCATCGCCGATGTTTCCATGTCGCTAGACAACGTGCTTGCGGTTGCGGGCGCGGCGCAGGACCACACCACCGTTCTGATCATCGGCCTGGTGGTTTCCATTGCTCTCATGGGCCTGGCGGCAAATCTGGTTGCGCGCATTCTCCACCGCTATCGCTGGATCGCCTATCTCGGCCTTGCCGTCATTGTCTATGTCACGGCAAACATGATCTATCATGGCAGCGTCGAAGTCTGGCCCTACATCCAGCAGTGGCTTGCCTGACCAACCTTGAAAGCGGGGAGCTATCCGGCTCCCCTCAAGGCATGTAAAATGACAGAGTCCAGCCAGCAAAGCGACGTCATCATCGTAGGCGGTGGCCCGGCAGGCCTCATGGCCGCGGAGGTACTCAGCCTCCGTGGCGTCAGCGTTTCGGTCTACGATTCCATGCCTACGTTTGCGCGCAAATTTCTGCTGGCAGGAAAATCGGGGCTCAACATCACGCATTCCGAAGACTACACCGTCTTCAGGCACCGCTTCGGAACATCAACTGAACGCCTTTCCACTGCCCTCGACGCGTTCACGCCGACAGATCTGCGAGGGTGGTGCAACGGCCTGGGAACGAAGACTTTCGTTGGAAGCTCTGGCCGGGTCTTTCCGGTTGCGATGAAAGCCTCACCTTTGCTCAGATCCTGGCTTGCACGCTTGCAGATGCAGGGCGTTCGCTTCCACAGCCGGCACAGGTTGATATCTCTTGAGGGGAGAACTGCAGTCTTCGATACGCCCAGTGGTGAAGTGCGCTCATCCGGCCGTGCAATGCTTCTTGCCATGGGCGGGGCAAGTTGGCCCCGACTTGGATCGGATGCGGCCTGGGTGCCCATGCTTGCCTCTCTGGGCGTTGAAATCCCGAAACTGCGCCCGGCCAACTGCGGTTTCGACGTGGCGTTCTCCGATTACTTCCTGGCGAAGTTCGCGGGAGAACCGCTTAAATCCGTCAGCATCACATCCCGCGCCGGCACGAGGCAGGGTGAATTCGTGATTTCGCGCCATGGCGTGGAAGGAAGCCTTGTCTACGCCCATGCTCAGGCTCTGCGGGACGATCTCGTGTCCATCGGTCGCGCGGAAATGGTTGTGGATCTCGCACCTGGCCGTAGCGAGGCGCAACTGACCACAGCCCTGGAGAGACAGCCGACGACGCAGAGCCTTTCAAACCGGCTCAGAAAGGCGGCAGGACTGTCTCCGGTAAAGATCGCTCTGTTGAGAGAGTGTGCGCCCGCCGATGCCTTCTCCAGCGCTGCGTCGCTATCCCGGCAGATCAAAAGCCTGCATATTCCGCTCGTTCGCCCGCGCCCAATCGAAGAGGCGATCTCTTCGGCAGGCGGAATTTCCTGGGCGGAGCTGGATGAGAATTTCATGCTGACGAAACAGCCTGGCCTGTTTGCCGCCGGCGAGATGATCGACTGGGAGGCTCCGACAGGCGGTTATTTGCTCACGGCCTGCCTGGCGACGGGAAAAGCGGCGGCGAACGGAATTCTGGATTATCTGAAGCCGGTACTCTGAAGCCGGTACTCTGGCCGGCGTCACATCTTGCAAAGCTGTCGATGTTACTGCCACAGCCAGATTGCCAGAACGAACGGGACGACTTCGCTTGCCAAAGCGGCAATCGTCAACAGGAACAGTCCTATGTTGGAAAGCCGTCGCTTGCGTTGCTGCGCGGGCGTTTCCTCGTCAGGCAGCGGCTCCACGTGACCGGGTGGATAAATCTCCACTTTTCCCCGTTCATCGTCCACCTGCATTCTCCAACCCCCGAATATATCCGCTACCTATCATGTCAGATCGGGCAGAACAACGAAGCGTGACGGGCATCGGCTACACGTACCAGATTCCATCTTTGATATCCGCGCTGACATTGGCGACGTTTTCGACGCTCTCGGCGAAATCCGCCAGAACGGACGCCTTGGTCGTACCGGCTTGCAACTGGCCAATCCAATAGGCCATGCCAGCCGCTTCGCCTGCCCGATGCAACACGTTCTGATAAAGCTTTGCGACATAATCAGTGTTTGAAACGGAACTGCCGTAAACTGACATGAATTCCGCCGAGGCGAGAAACCCGGTTGCCGCATCCTTCAATGTCTTGCCGCCGTCCAGCAGTTGGATCCAATAACCTAGACCAATCATATCCGGCTTTCGATCAAAGGCCGCCTGATAAAGCCGATAGGCCTGTCCGGCATTGCCTGCCGTATCAAGCGCAAGAGTGCCATCCGCGAAGGAGAGACGCTCAACGGCGATCAACTGGTCACGCCCGGTGCCGCTGGCGCTCAGCATCCATGCGCCGCCATCCTGAACAAGAGACACATCAGCACGTTTCAGTGCATAAACGACCGTATCGACGCCTGCTCCACCATTGAAGACATCATTGCCACCACCGGCAACAAAGCGGTTTGCCTTGTCGAGGTTATCGACGAAACTATCTGGCGTGTCGTATCCGGCGAACTGTCGAAGATAATCCACCAGTGTCGTCCCGTTTGCATCGCTGGAGGTAACAACGCCCCCGGACTTGACGAAATCGATAAGCTTTTGCGTGCCCAGAAGATGGGTTGCGGCAATCATTCCGGTTTTGGTGAGCGCAATACCGTTCAACGTCTGACCGGCGTAGAACTCCAGATCAAAATAGCGCACACGGCTCCAGAGCAGCGTGAACCAGGCGCCTGCCGCCTTGTCCTGCTCTGCGGGACTGCGTAGGAACTCAGCCAGCGAGCCGATGCCGTTCTTGCCGAGGAAACCTTTGCTGTAGATGTTATCGTAGACGTTGGAATCGCGGGGCGCGTAACCCAGATCGATCAGCGCGGCTTCGCCGAATTGATAAGCACCTGCATATCCAAAACGGTTGACGACGGAATAGTCGCCACCGGATTCCCGTGCGCGCAAAGCCGCAAAAAAATCGCTGTAGGAGCCTCGACTTGCCATGAACTCACTCTGGGACGGTACACCTGCCCGGAGTGTATCTGGATGTCATCAACATTCGGTTAGCCGCGCAAGATACAAGCGAGGCCGATAGAGAACCATTTATCAAAGTAATGAAGTTTAATGGTGCCCGGAGGCGGATTTGAACCACCGACACGCGGATTTTCAATCCGCTGCTCTACCAACTGAGCTATCCGGGCATCTGGGTTTTTACAAACCTTCAGGCTTCTCTCGAAGCCTCCGGGCGTTTCCCCCGGGAGCGAGCGGGGTTATAACATCTTGTTCGGACATGGCAAGCGGCTTTGCCAACTTTTTTGAACCTTCTGTGAAAAATAGTCCCTGCGCTGGTCCAAGAAATTGATTTCATTCGGTAATTTTGCCGTAACCTATCGCAGTCAGCGCTCTTCGCCATCCGCCTTTGCTTCATCGTCGGCCACAGGAATGGCATAGGAACCGTTCAGCCAACGCGAGAGGTCGAGCGTGCGGCATCGATCCGAGCAGAAGGGGTAATGATCGCGAACCGATGGCTTGCCGCATTCCGGACAAGGCCGCGCCTTGCGCAAGGGCTCAACCTTTGCGCCTGTCGTTTTCGAGGTATCGGTCATTTCAGTTCTCCGGCCACAATCCAGCCAGTTCGTAGCCTTCGCCATTCAGCAGCAAGGCTGTTTCGTAAAGCGGCAAGCCAACGACATTCGTATAGGAACCGACAAGCTTCTGGACAAAACTGCCGGCTATGCCCTGGATGGCATAGGCTCCCGCCTTGCCGCGCCACTGATCGGACGCGAGGTAGGCTTCAATTTCCCGCGTCGACAGCCGCTTGAAGCGCACCTTCGTCTCGACAACCTTCTGTCGAAACTGACCACCGGGCGTCACCAGGCAAATGCCTGTGTAAACCCAGTGCCCACGGCCAGAGAGAAGATGGAGTGCCGCCGAAGCCTCATCCATATATTCTGTCTTTCCGAGAATGCGGCGGCCAACGGCCACGACCGTATCGGCTGACAGGATATAGCTTTGCCGCCAGGCCAGATCATCCTTCACGGCTGCAAATGCCGCCTCCGCTTTTTCCAGCGACAGGCGGCGCGCAAGCGAACGCGGATGCTCCGACTTCTTGGGCGTCTCATCAATATCCATCGGCATCAGCCGGGATGGCTTGATCCCCACCTGGTTGAGAAGATCAAGGCGCCTGGGAGAACCCGAGGCGAGAATGAACTTTTGATCCAGCGGCATGGAGATCCTCGGACTAGCCTTCCGGGTAGAGACCCAGAGGTTCGCTTTCTACTTGAAGCGATAGGTGATGCGACCCTTGGTCAGGTCATAGGGGGTCATTTCCACCAGCACCTTGTCACCGGCCAGAACGCGGATGCGGTTCTTGCGCATACGACCTGCCGTATGCGCGATGATCTCATGCTCGTTTTCCAGCTTCACGCGGAATGTCGCGTTCGGCAGCAATTCGGTTACGATGCCCGGAAATTCGAGAACTTCTTCTTTCGCCATGGAGAGCTTTTCTTCCTGTGTTGTCCTGGATGTGCAGCCACAGTTTGGCCGCAGCTTTAAAATTGCGCGGAAACTACACGTTCGCCGCACGTTTGTGAACCTCGAAGGTAGGCGAATCTCGCAGCTTGCAAGGTCTTATGTCAGATGCCGTTCAGATTGTCTGGCGCCCCTGCAGCAGTGGCAGGGCGAAACGCGCCTCGATCCGTTTCAAAAGCTCATCGCGCACCCCGCGATAGGCATCCAGAATGCGCTCACGGGTGCCGGTCTCAAGCGTCGGATCCGCCGTCTGCCAATATTCAACATCAATTGCCTGGGCTCGTGTCGCTTCAAGAGCCCGATGATGGGCCTCAGGCGACAGCGTCACGATGATGTCGAAATAATCGTCTTCAAGCTCATCCAGCGTCTGCGGCGGATGTTTGGGCAGCGATAGGCCGATCTCCTCCAGTACGACATCGACGAACGGATCTGCCTCGCCTGCCTTTACGCCAGCCGATCTGACATAGATATCGGGAGGCAAGAGACGTTTTGCAATAGCCTCCGCCATGGGAGATCGGATCGCATTCATGCCGCACATGAACAGGATTGCGCCCGGGCGTTTGGATTGGCTCGACCCTGCGGTGGTCTCCATGCTCACCCCCGCCAATAGAGTACACAGACCAGCGTGAACAGACGCCGCGACGTGTCGAAATCCAAGAGGATCTTGCCCTTCAATCGGTCTTGCAGGATTTCAGAGCCTTCGTTGTGAATGCCCCGTCTTCCCATATCGATCGCTTCAATCTGTGACGGCGTGGAGCTTCGGATGGCTTCATAATAGCTTTCGCAGATCATGAAGTAGTCCTTGATGATCCGCCGCAGCGGCGTCAGCGAAAGGATATGCGTGGCAACCGCCTCCCCGCTTTCAGTCGAGATTGAAAAAACCAGTTTGGAATCCATCAGCGAAAGCTGAAGTCGGTAAGGACCACCAGCATGGCCAACGGGCTCGAATCGGTTTTCCTCGATCAGGTCAAAGATAGCGACGGCTCGTTCATGTTCGACATCCGGCGTCGATCGGCCGATGCTGTCGTCCAGCACCACGTCGAACAGCCGAAAGTCCCCATTTGCCATCAATCATCACCCCTGGTTCAGGCGAATAGAAACCGAACGGGCGTGCGCATCAAGCCCCTCTGATTGTGCAAGCGTGATGGCGGCCGGTCCAAGCTCTCGCAACTGTTCGGGACCCAGCCGAAGGATGGAGGTCCTTTTCACGAAATCCAGCACGGACAGGCCGGAGGAAAAGCGCGCAGAACGCGCAGTCGGCAGAACATGGTTCGAGCCGCCGACATAGTCGCCGATAACTTCCGGCGTGTGGCGGCCAACGAAAATAGCGCCTGCATTACGGATGCCGGCAAGCAGCTTGTCCGGATCGGCAACAGCAAGCTCCAGATGCTCCGCGGCGATGCGATTGGCGAGCGGCAATGCTGCCTGCAGATCGGGTACCTGGATAATCGCACCAAAATCGCGCCAGCTCAGGGCCGCGGTTTCGGAGCGGGAAAGCGTCTTCAACTGACGCTCGACGGCCTGCTCGACAGCAAGACCGAGTGCTCTGTCATCGGTAATGAGGATCGCCTGAGCGCCCGCGTCATGCTCGGCCTGGGCCAGAAGATCAGCCGCCAGCCAGTCCGGATTGTTTTCGCCATCGGCAATCACCAGCACCTCCGAAGGTCCGGCAATCATATCGATACCGACCGTGCCGAAGACCTGCCGCTTTGCTGCGGCGACATAGGCATTGCCGGGACCGACGATCTTGTAGACCGGCGCGATGGCTTGCGTTCCATAGGCAAGCGCTGCCACGGCCTGCGCACCGCCAATGCGATAGATCTCCGAGACACCGGCAATCCTGGCGGCAACCAGAACGGCGGGGTTGATCTCTCCGCCGGAGGCAGGGCAGACCATGACGACACGCTCGACACCGGCCACGCGCGCGGGAACCGCGTTCATGAGAACCGAACTCGGATAGCTTGCCGTACCGCCTGGAACGTAGAGACCTACCGCTTCGATGGCGGTCCAGCGCGACCCCAGACCAACGCCGAGTGCATCCTCGTAGATGTCGTCCTTCGGCATCTGGCGGGCGTGATGTTTCTCGATCCGATGGGCGGCAAGTTTCAGAGCCTCGATGACGGCATCATCGACTGCGGCGAAAGCGGCTTCAATCTCTGCGTCCGTTACCCGCAAACCCACCTGCTTAAGATCGACGCGATCAAAGCGGCTAGAATAGTCGATCAGGGCCTCATCGCCGCGAATGCGGACATCATCCACAATCGCCCGCACGGTCGCATTTACATCTTCCGAAACTTCGCGCTTCGTGGTCAAGAATGCCGCGAACCGCGCTTCAAAGTCCCCTGCCGTCTGATCCAGCCAGATTGCCACCGTTTCATCCCTCTATCATTCAGAACGAAAATGGCGAGGCCGCCGTCAGGCGTCGTGCTTCGGCCGGTTTTCCGTTCCCCAGACGCCACCGGTATCTGCCAGTTGCGCCTCAATACATTCCACATCCAGGCTGATCGCAGAGCCACCCGCCAAGGTCAACTCGATCGTGCCATCCGGCCCCTCATCCTTTCGAGAGAACCGTATCGCCAGAAGGGAGTAGACAGCCTGGTCGTCCCGCCGATCAATACCCAAAGTGCGCACCGCTTGCACGCGCTTGAAGCTCAAGGCAGCCTTGCGCCGCTCGTAACCTTCGCTCGCCCGCGCCGCCTTTTCCCACACAAAGCGGTTTACCACCAGAGAGAAATGGCCGCGTTTTCCGTGCCATTCGAGATCCGATGCCTTGAACACACTATCCTGCATATGGGCCGAGATGATTTGCAGATCTTCATCATCAAGCGCAAGCAGTTTCAGTTCTGTCATCTCTGCCATGGAGAGCCTCTTCATCGCGCCGAAACCGGCTTGTTCATCTGGCTCTGGAGATAGGATGAGCGGCGACAGGAAACAACCCGTCACCGCCGCAAGCTGTCACTCGCTGACGCGCTCCACGACCGCGCCGCAGCGGGTGAGCTTTTCTTCCAGCCGCTCGAAGCCGCGGTCCAGATGATAGACGCGGTTGACGATGGTTTCACCTTCGGCTGCCAGACCCGCGATAACAAGCGAGACGGAAGCGCGCAAATCCGTTGCCATGACCGGAGCGCCCTTCAGGCGCTGGACGCCTTCAACGCGCGCCATCTGACCGGAGAGCGAAATACGGGCGCCCAGACGTGCCAGTTCCTGCACATGCATGAAACGATTTTCGAAGATCGTTTCCGTAATGTGGGAAACGCCGCTGGAGCGTGTCATCAGCGCCATGAACTGCGCTTGAAGATCCGTCGGGAAGCCGGGGAAAGGTTCTGTCACGATATCGACGGGGTGAATGCCGTGGCCATTTCGTACCACGCGCAGGCCAGTTTCAGTTGCCGTGATTTCAGCCCCCGTCTGGCGCAGAACATCCAGCGCATTCTCCAGCAGGGCGGCGCTGGTGCCTTCGAGCGTCACATCACCGCCCGTCATGGCAACGGCCATGGCGTAGGTTCCGGTTTCGATGCGATCGGGCAGCACGCGGTGACGGGCGCCGGAGAGGTTCGTCACACCCTCGACCGTGATGGTCCGGGTGCCTGCGCCGGTAATTCTTGCGCCCATTGCATTCAGGCAGTTTGCAAGATCCTCGACCTCTGGCTCACGCGCAGCATTATCGATGATCGTGGTTCCCTTGGCCAGGGTCGCCGCCATCATCATGACGTGGGTTGCGCCGACAGAGACCTTGGGGAAAGTGTACTTTGCACCGACGAGCCCACCGGACGGCGCTGTCGCATTGACATAACCACCGTCGATTTCGATGTTGGCGCCAAGGGCCTGCAAGCCTTCGAGGAAAAGATCGACGGGGCGCGTTCCGATGGCGCAGCCACCCGGCAACGAGACGCGAGCCTTGCCTTCACGCGCAAGAAGCGGCCCGATGACCCAGAAGCTGGCCCGCATCTTCGACACGAGTTCGTAAGGTGCTGTGGTGTCTGCAATCGTGCGGCAGGTGAAATGGATGGTGCGGGAATAGCCATCCTCCTGCCGCTCGCGGCGACCGTTCACGGCAATATCGACACCGTGGTTGCCGAGGATACGCATCAGACCTTCGACATCTGCCAGATGCGGCACGTTTTCGAGCGTCAGCGTATCGCTTGTGAGGAGCGATGCGATCATCAACGGCAGCGCCGCATTCTTCGCGCCCGAAATGGGGATGATTCCATGCAGCCGATTGCCACCCGAAATTCTGATGCGATCCATTCAATCTTTACGGACAGCGAAGTCCGCCTTTCCTGTTGCGGGGTTTGGCAGTGGCCGCCTTTTGGGCCGTCCCGCCAATCCAAACCAAATCATCTTGCCTGCAAGTCGCGGCTCAGACCACTCTCCTGATCCGGTCCGTCTCGATGAATATCCAGTCTTAGAAGTGGGGCGTGCATAAACGAAATCGAGAAATCCTTCAATTCTTCGCTCGTCTCGGTAACAAGCCCGCGTCATTCAATCGTCTGATTGGTGCGGTTTTGCGGCAGGCAGTCCATCTGTCAGGTCGGCCTCTCCATCGCGGCGGGCGCGGGCCTGCTGTTTGCGACGTTGCAGATTTTCGCGCAGCTTCTGGGCTGCACGCGCACGCCGCAACTCCGCCTCTGTTGGCTGGCGGCGCTGCACGATTGAAGGGTCCGATTCGTTATTGTCGCTCATGCAGAACTCCATAGCCGATCGCGAAGGATTGCTGAAGAGGAACAGGTTTTAATGAGTTTTGGCAAATTTGTAGAAGTTGCGGCTTGCGCTGCCGGTCAAGCTATGGCAATAGGCCGCTCACTTGCAGCGCGGCAACACATCGACGCGCTCCTGCTGCAGTAGCTCAGTGGTAGAGCACTCCCTTGGTAAGGGAGAGGTCGGGAGTTCAATCCTCCTCTGCAGCACCATTCAACCGCTTGATTTACAAGACTTTTCTAAGCCATCCTCTCCTCATTCCCCGGAAGAAGAAGGCAGAACAAACCAAGATTTTTCGGAACAATCCGGGGAAATCCGGGGAACTGCGTTCTCCGCATGTTCTACGGCAGCCATTATAACTGAGGCTGCGAGGTGGTTAGCGAATCATCGGGATGAGGTTGAGGGGCCAATCATCCCGTTCCTCAAGGCTCGCTTCAACCTTACTGCACTTCAAGCAATCAATGTTGCCAAGCAATCACGGCTCAACCTTACAGGTGGCAGCCAATGATTCTGGATCAAGCCACGATTGCCATTCGCGTCCTGACCGCGTTCATAGAGTACAGGAAGGCTAAAGTCGCTAGCCTGACCATTTATGAGCTTTCCGCGACCACGCGGATCTCTAAGCTGCAGTTGCAGCCGGTCCTCTCCGCCCTCGTGACCGCAAAGCTTTTAGGCTTCACGAAAAATCCCCGGTCTGAGCAAACTCGTTATCAGCTGGCTGGAGGCGCATAACTGTGACCTCCATCACTGCTTCATCTGCTCTTTTGCGCACTCAGATTATGTCTAGTGCGCCACGTGATCCTTATCTTCAGCACGCTTTCGCAACTGGCGAAGCGCGCACAGCCCCGGCTTCGAAGGCGAGGCACGGCATACACAAGCATATCCAGCGGTTCATAGGTAACTCGCGCCGGTTTCACCCTTCATCGCCGGACCGTGAGAAGTCCCGGCGCAATAAGCGGAAATGGGGAGGCTCAAGCTGTCTGCCTGACTGGATGCGAGCAGATTACACGGAAGGTGAGCGTGCTGTCCTTGCCGTTATGGTTCAGGAAGTGAAAAAGAGCGGCCACTGTGACCTGCGCATCAATGCCATTGCGGCAATCGCTGGCGTCCACAGAACAACTGTCCAGAACGCTTTTCGCAAGGCCCGAAAACTCAACCACATTTCCGTGCAAGAGCGTCCTGGAGTGGCAGGTCAGCTGAGTTTGACCAACATTATTCGGATCGTTTGCGGCGCTTGGAAGAGTTGGCTGCGAAGGGTTGGTAGTGGGTTCAAAAAGCCGCATCCTTCTGAGATGAAGGTAGAGAATAGAAGCGGAACTTGGAGCAAGCAGGAACGTCCAAGGGCTTTTGAGGAAGTGAAGGCCATTCATTTGGTGAGCCATCATTTTGATGTGCGACAAAGTGGGGGAGCTTTTGCCCAAACAGATATCAACCAGCCCGCAACGCGGGCCAAGACGATGGAGTATAGGCGATGAAGGTAGGCGATTTAGTGCGGCTAAAGCTTGGTGGACCTCGTGGTGAGGTTAGCCATGTGTATGAGGCTGCAGGCTGTAATGCTGGCAAGGTGGAAGTACATTGGAATGAGGTACGAAGCGGCAGAACCTGCCATCTCTACGAAGTGCTGAGCCCGAAACTGTTGCGTGCGGCAACTTCAATGTAGCAACGCTATCCGATCCCGCCGGATAACCGGGGGTGGTAGTGAACTTTCGCCACTTTTTAGGGACCGGCGGGAGGTCCATCGCTCTATTTTTTTCTCAATTAGAAACTAAATTTGTTATTGAGAACAGATGCTTAGATATCGGACCCTTGTCCGAAGTTGTCTAAATTTACACGGAAAAATTTATTCGGCATAAAATCGCAATGCTGAACTTTTTCCGAAATCGACACGAAAAAAAGGCGCTGACCGATGCGCAGCTAGCCGATCTTCTCGGCACTGGCACGGCGACGGCTTCCGGGATTGCTGTTAGCGCCGAAACCGCGTTGCGCGCTCCACCGGTTGCGGCGGCGGTTCGCACGATTGCTGAAACAGCGGCGTCGATGCCTGCGAAAGTCGTTTCTGTTGAAGCCGATGGCCGGGAGGCTGATGCACCGGATCATCCGGCGAACTGGCTGCTTCGTAGCGAGGCGAACGACTGGACTTCCGGTTTCGAGTTGATCCGTCAGGTCATGGTGGATGCCCTCACCCGCGATGAAGGCGGGCTTGCATGGGTCAACTGGGTCAACGGTCAGCCGCGCGAAATCATCCGCTATCGCCCTGGATACATTCAGACGAACTATCCCGACGACACGCTCCAGCCTGAGTATCGTATCGGCGGTGTGGTTGTTAACTCGAACGCTATTGTTCACCTTCGTGGACCGTTCGAAAAGTCTCCCCTGTCCCTTTGTCGGGAAGCGATCGGCGTTGCTCTCGTCATGGAGAAGCACGCCGGTCGCCTGTTTGGTACCGCTGCACGCCCTGGTGGCGTGATCGAGCTTGAGAAAAACCTTGGCGACGAAGCTGCAAAGAAAATGCTCGCCGCTTGGCGGGTTGCCATGGAGGGTGCTGAGAACGGTGCAAAATCGGGCGTTCTGTGGGACGGTGCGAAGTGGAAGGCTATGACCTTTTCAAGTGTAGATGCTCAGTTCCAGCAACTGCGCATCTACCAGCTTCAGGAAATCGCCCGCGCATTCAACATTCCCGCCATCATGATTGGCGAAATGAGCCGCGCGACCTGGTCGAATTCTGCTGAAATGCAGCGCCTGTTCCTGATGCTCTGCCTCGAACCGTGGCTGAAGGCCCTGGAAAGCGCGTTGCGCCGTGCGCTGATATCCCGCGAAGATCGCCGTAAATTCGCCATCCGTTTTGACCGCGACGACTTCTCGAAGGTCGATCTTCAGGTTCTGGCGACGGCCATCAACAGCCTCATCTCCTCGCGCGTCATCAATCCGAATACCGGCCGCGAATGGCTCGATCTCGCGCCCTACGAAGGTGGCGAAACCTATGCAAACCCCAATACGGGTGCCAGCCAGCCGAACGCGCCTCAGCCAAACAGCAGACCGGACGGCGGGCAATCCCTCGATCCATCACAGGAAGATCCACAAAATGGACTTGAATGATATCCTGAAAAGCGCCGCCGATCAGAACGCGGGCCATCAATTCGAGCTTCTCGATCCTGTCGGCGGCAACCCGACAGGCTTGAAATTCACCATTGCAGGGCCTGATTCCGAGCGCGCGCGCAACGCAAATGCGAAGCTTGAGGCGGCGCTAACGAAGCTCACCAGCCGTAGCTCTGGCCGTGTCTCGACGGATGATCGCACCCGCCTCGTCATCGATTTCTTGTTTGACGTGACTGTTTCGTGGGACGTGAAACAAGGCGGCAAAAAGCTAGAACTTACCCGCGAGCACTTTGGTCGTGTGCTGGGTGCTGCATCCTGGGTGCGCGCTCAGGTCGACACCTTCGCCGCTGATCGCAGCCCGTACTACCGTGACGAGGTCGCTTGATGGAGCGGCTTTTTATCGAAACCAAGTTCGTTACCGATGATACGGGCGCTATTTCAGGCATCGCGTGGAAGTACAACGAGCCGGATCGCGTGGGCGATATGATAGCGCCTGGTACGCTCACAAAGGCCCGCTTCCCTATCCCGATGCTTGCCTTTCACGACATGAACGATCCTGTCGGCACTTGGGATACCGGCGAAGATCGTGATGGCGCTTTCCACGTCAAGGGGCGGCTTCAGATCGAAGATGTTGAGCGCGCCCGCGAGGTTCGCGCACTGGTCCGCTCTGGAGCAATCAAGGGCCTCAGCGTCGGCTTCATTACCGGGAAAGCCGAAAGCCGCAAGGGGGGCCGGTTGATCAAGTCCCTCGACCTTCTGGAAATTTCGCTTGTCACGTTCGGCATGCACCCCGGCGCGATTGTGACCTCTGCAAAATCGGCAACGAGCGCACTTCGCCTCGCGGCCGCTCTCAACCGCGCTACAGCGCAGATCGAAAGGAACTGACATGCAACATGTCACCAAAAATGCGCTGATGAACAGCGTGGCTTTGACCATCAAAAGCGACGACGAAGATCCCGTTTCGATCGTCACGAAGTCGATTGAGGATCTTCAGAAGGCGGTTGACGAGCGCCTGAAGAAGGTTGAAGGCGGCGCTGAGCTTAAAGCTCTGATGGATCGCCTCGACGAGTTGGAGAAAAAGGGGAACCGTCCGAACGGTGGACCTGTCCAGAATGAAGCCAAGCAGGCTGAAATCGAGAAGAAGGCTCTTTCAACCGTCATGCGCGGTGGCAGCCTGGACGAAATCAAGACTGCGGGCGGGCAGTTCGAAATCAAGGCCGCGTCGTCTGACAGTGATCCGGCAGGCGGTTATTTCGTGCTTCCAACCGTCGACATGAGCATCCGCCAGCTGATGACGGATCTCTCTCCAATGCGCGGCCTTGCTGAGGTTGTCAGCATCTCCAGCGACAAATACGAACGCTTCTATTCCCTGACCAAGCGTGGCGCGCGATGGGTATCGGAGCGCGACGATCGCCCGCAGGATACGGCGCGCCCTGAACTCATCAAGCAGAGTTATAGTGTTGCGGAACTCTACGCCGCACCGGCTGCAACCCGTCAGCTTCTCGATGATGCTGCCGTTGATATCGCCTCCTGGCTGATCACCAACGCAACGCATGACTTCTCCGAAACTGAGGGTGAGGCCTTCATGCGGGGCGATGGTGTCGAAGGTAGACCGCGCGGGCTGCTCACCTATGACACTGCGCCGGAAAAGGATTTCGCCCGCGAATGGGGCAAGTTCCAGTACATCCCGGCAGGCCACGCCTCAGCGCCGACCGACGACAACCTCACGACCGCGCTGATCAAGCTGATTTCGGTTCTCCGCAAGCAATACAAGGGCAATGCGGTTTTCGTGATGAACTCGAACACGGCGGTTCGTATTCGCACCATCAAGGATAGCACGGGCCGCTATCTCTGGGCTCCGACCGGAAACCTCATTGAGGGTGTCGATCATCCGCTTCTCGGTTATCGCGTCGAGATCGACGAGGAAATGGATGATATCGGCGCTGGAAATTTCCCGATCGCATTTGGCGACTACCGACAGGGCTACCTGATTGTTGACCGTCAGGGTGTCCGCATCACGCGCGATGAAGTCACGCAAAAGGGCCGCATCCTGTTCGACACCTACAAGCGTGTCGGCGGCGGCGCTGGTGACTTCAACGCAATCAAGTTCCTAAAGGTGTCGACGGCTTAACGCCGTCACCTCTCGGTTTCCCTCAACATATCGCGGCCCGAAGGAGGGCAGAATGCGCAAGGATCTCTACAACGGTTTGAAGGTGACGCCAGCACTGGCTTCCGGTTCGAAAAGCGATGTCGCTGACGGCATCGTCATCGACCGGCAGGGCTTTGTCTCGCTGACCTTCCTGGTGAATGCCGGTGCAATCACCAGTGCCGGTGATTTCTCATTCAAACTGATGGAGTGCGCAACGTCCGGCGGCACGTTCACGGACGTGGCCGACGACGATGTTCTTGGTGAACCACCGGCAACCATGGCGGCAAACAGCGCCTACAAGCTTGGTTACATCGGGTCGAAACGCTTCGTTCGTTTGAATGTCACTAAGGCAGGAGGCGCGTCGATTCAGATGGGCGCACTTGCCCTCCTCGGTCATCCCGCACTCGCGCCGGTAGCCTGATATGCCGGTCCGCGCTCCTCGCATCTGCGCATGTGGAAAGACGGTGTCGAGTTCTGCTCGATGCCGTTGCGAGGAGCAACGTGCGCGCGAGCGCAAGGCCCGCCATGACAAGGTGAGGCCAACCGCTCGCCAACGTGGATACGACCGAGAATGGGAGGTGGCGGCAAAAGCATTTCTGGCACTTCCTGAAAACGAATTCTGTGAATGCGGTGCAACCGCGACAGTGGTCCGTCACATCTTCAGCATCCGAACGCGCCCTGACCTTCGCATGGTCCGCTCGAATTGGCGGCCTGGTTGTCAGCGCTGTAACGCCCTTGACGCCGCGAAGGAGCGGCAACATCTGAAAAGGAAAATGTCATGACTGTTTTTTCAACAGCTGGTTCGAAGCTCTTCATCGGTGGGTCGATCGATCAGAAGACCGGCGATTTCGTCGCAAACGATTTTACATCACAAGTCTGGACCGAGATTACCCCGATCGAGTCGCTGGGTACGATTGGCGATAGCGCTCAAGCCATCACGATGAGCGTGATCGGAAACAGCCGCCTGCTCAAGGCAAAGGGCACCAAAGATGCTGGCGACATGCAGATCGTTGCGGGCGTCGATTATGCTGATGCTGGTCAGATTGCCTTGCTTGCGGCTGCGAAAAGTCAGCACAACTTTGCTTTCAAAATTCAATTCAACGATGCACCTGAAGGTGCGGACTCAACACCGTCCAGCCGGATGTTTATCGCTCTGGTGATGAGCGCAAATGAGGAGCTGGCGGCCGCAGACAACTTCATGAAGCTGAACGCAACGCTTGCGATCAACTCCAACATCGTGCGCGTTAACGCTGCAGCATAAGGCTCTTCCGAAACTTCTCATGCGCAACGCCTTGTCGGCGTTGCGCTCACTGGAAATGAGGCTTCAATGATCGTCACGCTCACACAGTTGAAACAGCACCTGAACATCACCGACGATCTCGGCTCGGCTGACGATGATCTGATCGAATTGAAGCTGACGGCAGCGCAAAGCCAAGTTGAGCGGATGCTCGGCTTCAAGATCGCAGCGCGATATGACGGCGCGGGTCAAGAGCCGACACCTGATGCGCTTAAACAAGCCGTGCTGATGCTCGCGGCCTATTGGTACGAGAACCGGGAAGCCGCGCTGATCGGGGTCAGTGGGCAGGATATGCCGTTCGGTGTCGGGTCGATTATCAACGAATTCAGGGAGTACACCTTTGGCTGACGGTGGTCTCTCTCGTTTTCAGCGGCGCATGAATGCCATTCCGAAAGCCGTTCGGGAGGCTGTTCAGCCCGCTCTCACCAAATCCGGTGAAGAAACGGCGGATGCGCAGCGCACACTTGCGCCTGTCGATGAAGGCCAGCTTCGCGACAGCATCCAAGTCACGCTTCCCGGCCAAGCAACGCCCAAATACTCGCAGCCTGGTGGCAGCCGTGTTGCTGGAGAAAACGAAGTGATCGTGACGGCTGGAAACTCCGAAGTGCGGTATCCGCATCTCGTCGAGTACGGCACGTCGAAAGCGCCTGCACAGCCATTCTTCTGGCCGGGATATCGCCTCATGAAAAAGCGGGCTGCCAATCGCATCAAGCGCGCGATCGGGAAAGCCGTTCGCGAAAATTGGGGGGATTGATGACGCCGGAACTTTCCCTTCAGAAGGCCATTCGTGATCGCCTTGTTGGTTCTGCAGAAATCACCTCGCATGTTCCGGCTGCAAATATTCTCGACCGTAACGAGCGGCCAAATCCGACGCCATCCATCATTCTTGGCGAGTGCCATTCCGTCGACGAAGGCGACAGCATTGCCCGCCGATTGACCCGCATCTACTGCGATATCCACGTGTGGAAGCGTGAACCCTCGACCGTTGGTGTCAAGATTATCGCCGGTCACGCCCGCATAGCTCTTCATCAGCGCCTTGTTCTCGATGCGGGCTTTCACTGCGCGGACAGCCGCCTCGCCTCAGTTCGTATCATGCGTGATCCTGATGGCGAGACAAGCCACGCAATCCTGACGCTGTCGGCCTTGGTGGAGGATCTTATCTGATGCGCGCCGGAAAGCTCGATCGCCAGATCACGCTACAGCGGTTTTCCTCCGCTCCTGATGATTACGGAACGCCGCAATCGGTTTGGGTTGATGTCGCGGTGCTGCGCGCTCAGATCATCCAGTCGGCAGCAGAAGAGTTTTTAAAAGCGCCTGGTGCCGTAGAGGAAACGTCGATCATTTTCCGCACCCGTTACCTTGATGGCGTCACCACTGCCGACCGGATCGATTACGAGGGACGGTTTTTCAACGTGAAGGAGACGAAGGAAATCGGTCGACGCAAGGGGCTGGAAATCAGGGCGGTGGCGATATGAGCACACGCGGACGAAAGGCAGAACTGAAAGTCATCGAAGGTGGCGTGAAGGCTGAAGCGCCGTCGATCATTCCGGCGCATATACCGGCTGCCATGCGCGGCGAATGGCTTGCTGTCGTCGAAGATTTGAGAGAGCGGCAAATGCTGACCGATGCCATGTTCGGCACAATCGACAGCTACGTCATGGCGCTCTGGAATATGCGCAAAGCTCAAGAGGCGCTGGATCTGCACGGCCCGCTTGTGGACAGTGGCAAAGGTATCCTGAAGCAAAACCCCGCTGCAACGATGCTCGGCAAAGCTCAGAACACTGTCCTGCGCCTGTCTGCTGAACTTGGTCTTACACCTGCCTCGCGCTCCCGCCCGAAGATGAAAAACGGCGAAACCGTTGTCAGCAATCAGAAGGATTTGTTCGGTGACAAACCTCTCTTGGATTTTTGACGACAGTCCTATTCCCGATCCGTTCGGTTATGGAGAGCGCGCTGTGCAGTTCCTACGATTGCTGCGCCATCCTAAATCGACACTTCCGGGAAACATGTTTCAGCTTGATCCGTGGCAGGAACGGATTGTGCGTCGGATCTACGGTCCGCGCCATGAAGACGGGCGGCGCATCGTCCGCACGGTCGCGATGATGCTCCCGCGTGGAAACCGCAAAACCTCGCTCGGTGCAGCGCTGGCGCTTCTCCATACCATCGGCCCGGAAAACGTTCCTCGCGGCGAATGCATGGTTGCGGCCTCAGATCGGTCTCAGGCCCGCATTGCCTATAACGAGGCCTACAGCATCATTCAGACAGGTGGCTGGAGTGATCGCCTTCACCTGGTCGATTCGAAGAACAAGATCGCCAACAAAAAGACCGGCGCGTTTTTCGAGGCTGCCAGTGCCGATGCCCGCGTGGCTCACGGACATACGCCAGTCTTTGCCCTGGTCGACGAAATCCACGCCTGGCCGAAGCGCGATCTGTGGGAAGCGATCGAAACAGGCCTTGCTAAAACACCGAACACGCTTTTGATGGTCATCTCAACGGCAGGCCGGGGAACGGAAAATCTCGCCTTCGAATTCTTCGACTACGCGCGCAAGGTGGACCGTGGGGAGATCGATGATCCGACTGTTCTACCAATCCTGTTTGAAGCGCCTCGCGATGCCGATTGGGAAGATGAAGAGCTCTGGTTCGAGGTCAATCCCGGCCTTCGTTATGGGTATCCCGATCTTCCCGGCCTTCGAGTGCTGGCACGTCAGGCGCGTGAGGTTCCGTCGCGGCGTGCAGCTTTTCAGCAGCTGCACTTGAATATGTGGCTCGATGGTTCGGCAGATCCATTTGTCGATATGCAGGTGTATGACGAAGGCAAATGGCCGGTTGACCTTTCCGAACTGGAAAATGAACCGTGTTGGCTCGGTGTAGACCTTTCTTCCAACAATGACCTGACAGTTGTTGTCGGATGCTGGCGCGACGAGGGCGACGGTTACATTGTCCATCCATGGTTCTTCTGCCCTGAAGACAATCTTCGCGCCCGTAGCGAGCGCGACAAGGTGCCTTATGTCGAATGGGCGGAAGCCGGTTACATCATACCCACGCCCGGCAATGTCGTCGATTTCCGCTATGTCGAGGATCATATCCGCGAACTATGCGGAACGTATGACGTGCGCGAGATCGCATTCGATCCGCATCTTGCGCGCAACATGCTGAACAATTTGACAGAGGATGGCCTGCCGGCTGTCGAGATGCGTCAGGGTTGGGTCACCATGGCACCGGCTGTGAAAGAACTGGAGCGTGCCATTCTCGGTCGGCGGTTCCGTCACGGCGCGCATCCAATCCTGCGATGGAATTTCGAGAACATTGTCACTCACACCGACACAGCCGGGAACAAGTCCTTTCACAAGGGCAAGAGCCGCGAGCGGATTGACGGCGCTGTGGCTTCCGCCATGGCCGTTGCGCGCTGCGCAGCAGGCGACAGCAATGTTTCCTCCTATCAGACCTTTGAAGGCAATTTTGACGAATGGAGTAGCATCTAATGGCTGATGAAGAGCGCCTTGTGGTTGCATTGGAAGCTCGCATTCGTGATTTCGAACGCAACATGCAGCGGGCGGAACGAACCGGAACACGCACCTACAGCCAGCTGACTGCCGGTTCCTCGCGTGCGACACGCCAGATGGAACAGGACGTTGTACGGGCGACAACCCGCATCAATCAGGCTCTCGCAACAACCTCGACGCAAGTCGGAACATTCGGGAAAGCATTCGGTGCAAGCCTTGCGGGTGTTCTTTCGGTTCGAGAAGTCCTGAAATATGCCGATGCCTGGACCACTGCAAAGAACAGCCTCGCGGTTGCCGGTGTCGTCGGCACCAATCAGGTCAAGGTTCTAGATCAGCTGTTTCAGTCGGCACAGCGAAATGCCGCGCCAGTGCAGGCGCTCGCGGATCTGTTCGGCAAGGCAGCGCAAGCATCCGATAATCTGGGTGCTTCCCAGAAGGATCTCCTCAAGTTCTCCGGTGGCGTTGCAACAGCGTTGCGCGTTGCTGGCACAAATGCCACGGCGGCATCCGGTGCGCTGACACAGCTTGGTCAGCTGCTCGGCTCGGCTCGCGTACAGGCGGAAGAGTTCAACAGCGTCAACGAGGGCGCGCGGCCAATCCTGATCGCAGTCGCGCAAGGGCTGGAAGCTGCGGGCGGATCAGTCTCAAAACTGAAAACACTGGTCAATGACGGCAAGGTTTCCAGTCAGGAATTCTTCAACGCCTTCCTGAAGGGGCTGCCAGCTATCGAGGCGATGGCGGCAAACTCGACACAGACGATTGAACAGAGTTGGACAAAGGTCAACAACGCCCTGACGAAGTACATAGGCGAGACCGATAGTTCGCTTGGTGCCTCGCAGCGCCTGGTTGGCGGTCTCAATACGCTGGCGGATAACTTCGACCAGACGGCAGACAGAGCACTGCAGCTTGCTTCGATCGTTGCCGGGGCGCTGGTTGGCCGCTCGATCGTCGGAATGATTGCAACGCTGGGCAAAGGCACGGAAGCGCTGATCGCCTTCAGTCGCGCCCTGGCTGTTGCCAGAACAGCCGGAGGCCTTTCGACGGCATTCGGCGGGCTTGGTGCGGTTGCTGGTCCTGTCGGTCTCCTGATCGGCGGAACGGTGGTAACCGCGCTAACAGCATTCTCCTCATCATCTCGTGAGGCGTCCAGCGCCGCAAAGACCTACGCGCAGGCGCTGGAAGAGATACGCGGCAAGGCAGCCAGTGCGGCTGGCGAAATCGATAACGCCTCACAGGCAATAGACGAAAAGCTTCGCAACGCCCTGACAGGTGGCATCAAGGAAGGCGGCGTACAGGTCGACGAGGCAAAGGCAGCGGTCCTTGATCTCTTCCGTCAGATAATCGACAATGCGCCTCGTCGCCTGATTACGGAAGAACAGCTTCAATCGCTGGAGCAACTGCGCACCAATTTGGATACCGGCAAGCTCAGCGCTGATCAGGTCGCGCAATCTCTATACGGCATCGCAAACGCGAACCCGAAATTTCAGCTGATGGCTGACCAGCTGAACCCGCTCCTGAAAAACCTCAGCGATGCGGCGGCGGCGGTGGATCTGTTGCGGCAAAAACTTGGAGCAACCAACGAGACAGGGCCGACCTTCCGTCAAATCGAAAACTCGTCGATGGCGGCTTACGAGAAGATGGTTGAGCAAGCCGACAAGTTCATAAAGGAACAAGGTCGGCGTGCAGCGCTCACACGCGAACAGCTGACCTTGGAAACCGAGATAGCCAAAGTTCGCACTGAGGCTCTGAAGGAAGGCGTCACGCTCACAGAAAAGCAGATCGAACAAACCGCCCGCGCCAATGTTGCAGGCGACAAGGCGCGAAACGCTGAGGGCGGCAAAACAGGACGCCGCAAGGTTACCGATTATGACGCTCTCACTCGCAGTGTTCGCGAACATATCTCCGCACTTGAAGCAGAAGCCCAATCGCTCGGAGTCGCAGGTCAGGCTTCCACGGCTTATCGCGTTGAACAAGAACTTCTAAATGATGCTCTCTCCCGCGGCATCAACGTTACACCGCAAATGCGCGATGGCTTTCGGCAGTTGGCGCAAGAGGCTGGTGCAGCTGAGGAGGCTCTTAACGCATTAAAGCTCAGTCAGGATCTGGTGTTTGAGCGCCAACAGCTAGGGCGGACTGAAAGCGAGCAACGCGTCTACTCCGAACTTCGCTCGGCAAACATCGATATCAACAGCGCCACAGGCGAGCGTCTGGCGAATGAGATCCGTACAGTTGAGCATCTGAAGGAGCAAAAAGCAGTCATCGACGAGATGAGTGCGGCGCTGAGTGATATCTTTACCCAGCCAATGCGTGAGGGAGAGAAGTTTTTCGATCGTCTTATGAGCGGCTTTGCTTCTATCGGCAGAAGCTTCGCACAGAAAGGTATCGACAGCCTATTGAAGCAATGGGGGATATCGAATCCCGCCAATGCGCCTGCAGCTTCTCCCATCAGAACTTCAGTCGCGCAAACTGGTCGCGAGATTGGTCAGTTAATAGCACCCGTAATCGACAGGAACCTGAATAGCACGCTTACAAGCTATGCGGCCGCGATCCGCAAGATTGAGAGTGGATCATACGAAGGAAATTACTCGGCCATTGGACCGGTAACCCGAAACGGTGACAGAGCGTATGGTGCCTATCAGGTGATGGGAAACAACATCGCCTCTTGGACAAAAGAGGTTGTAGGGCAATCACTGTCCATCAGGGAATTCCTCGCCAATCGAGCGGTTCAGGATCGCGTGTTCTTCGCAAAATTTGGCCAGTCCATCGATAAATTCGGAACGGCTGCTGACGCGACGAGTGTGTGGTTTTCCGGTCGGCCAATCAACAAGGCTGGAAATTCGAGCGACGGATACAACACGGTACCGCAATATCTTTCGAAGGTCCAAGCTGCTGTTGACGGCTTCCCTGACGGGGTTCGGCAGAGTGTCGCAAGCGGCGTTTTGGATGCAAACCGCAAGATGCAACACAGTGCTGCGGTGTCGGCACAATCTGCCACCGGACCAACTGGATTCAGTGCGAACACTGAGAATCTAATGGGAGCGGGCGGTGCGCTCATTGGCGCCTTCGCTGGTGGTTATCAGTCTGGCAGTCCTCTTATGGGTGGGCTTTCCGGCGCGATGTCCGGCCTGGGTGCAGCCCCTGCCCTTTCGGCTTTAGGGCTGGGCTCGATGGCCGGTCCAGTCGGGCTAGTCGCGGGCTCAATCGCCGGACGGCTTGGGCGCATTTTACTTCAGACACAGGAAACGATGAGATGACAGCAATCAATGTGCTTCGCCAATCCAAACGCGCGTACATCATGACCGATAGTGCAGGCTACGATACAGAAGGTGTCGTGCACTGCTTCTATTCGAAGACAGTAACAATTCCCCATTTGCGGGCAGCCATTGCGGTTCGCGGTTCTGCCAACGCGGTTGCACTGATCGCGGCGGCATTGGGTTCTCGCTTCTCAACCTTCGACGATTTGGTGGTGTCCGGCGGCGTGGTCGCTGAAGAAATCTATGACCACTATTTCGCCATTATGACGAACTGCGGAGAAACGGAATTAGAGATCTACCTGGCAGGTTGGTCAGAGGCGCGCGATCGGCCGGAAACCTATGTTGCTTTCTCGTCGGAAGCTCCAAACCGAGTCGACCTAAATCTGCCGCCGTGGGTATTTGTCGAAATTGACGAGTTCTCGGCCGCGCCACTTCCGTCTGAAGATCTTTTGCAAAAGGTCGGATTCAAGGATCGGTCTGTCGAGGCTGTCAGTCCGCTGAAGGGCGGACTGAAGGTTATGGAAGCTCAACGGATTACGCCCTTAACACCTCGTTGGCTACGTGGGGGCAAATCACATTGCTTCGTCGTCGGCGGTTTCGTCACTCTGACTGAGATCACACAGTCCGGCGTTTCTCAAAGTGTCATTCACCGCTGGCCGGACAAAGCGGGAAGGGCAATCCACCCATTCTCGACCACAACGACATTTCCCCTCGCACAATAAGGAATCTGCGACATGGATCTTCTGACTATCAAGCCATCAACTGTTGACGTTCATATCAAGCACCCCGGAACCGGCGCAAATACTGGTCTCGTTCTCGAAATCGCATCACGCGATTCAGATGTCGTGAAAGCAGAGTTTAGGCGGCAACTCGACAAGGGCTTGCAACGCCGCTCAAACAAAAAGATGACGGCGGATGAGATCGAAAGCCGAAATCTAGCGATCCTCGCGGCGTCGGTTACCGGCTGGCGCTGGGAAGGCGATGCGTCTTGGGGCGGCAAAAAGCTCGACTACACCAAGCAAAACGTCCTGACGGTGCTGTCAACTTCGTGGGTCCGCAAGCAGGTTGAAGAAGAGGCTGATAGTGAGGCTGATTTTTTTCAGAGCTAGCCGACGACCTATGTGAGGCCGTCAAACGCGGGATCGAGGGTGATGATCCTGACATCCCTTCTGACGGCGAGCATATGTGGAGCGCGTTCTGGGAACTCAGCCGAAGGCGCTCAACAGGCTTAAATGGACCGAGCCTCATCTCATCTTCCGAAATGCTGGCGTGGGCAACATTATCGAGAACTCTGCTCACACCAAGAGAATGGGAAATCATCGGCCTCATGGATGAAACGTTCCTTGAGGTGGTTTTCAGAAAACAAGATGGATCGAAAGCCTCCGCACCTGTTGAGGGAGGGGGCAGAGATCTAAACGCAGCTGTATTTGACGCGGTATTTTCATGAACAGTTATCGACGCAAGGTCCGCGAAGCTACAGCCGGTTTCGGCAGGGGTTCATTTTCTGGTTGGCGCTCCTTCAGGGAGGGCATCAAGTCGGCTCCCAAGCCGACGCGCATATTCGGTCCTGAAAAGCACAAGTACATGGTTAACCGTGTGCTTGAATATCTCAAAGATTGGCGCGGCAGCCCCTTCCAGCATGAGGGAGCATGCCGTGCCGGGATTCGTTCTGCATTGTGTATGGCTGGTCACAGCTGGGATGCTGCAGACAAAGAGGCTTACCTTGTCGTCAGCGATGCGCTTTCGATAATGGGAGCGGTGCGCCCGACCTGGGAAGAAGCGCAAGGCCATTACACTGTGTCAAGCGATTATTGCTCTTGGTGTAGGTCGCCAGTGCCTGATGAGGACTTGGTGCGAGGTAGCCGCTTCTGCGCAGTCAGCTGCGCTACAAGTGCAATCACCCGTCGCAGTTATGAAACTTGGGCCTCGAATGATCGGATCGGGAAGTCGGCATATAACCTGATTGCGAAATCGAGAGCGCATCCGAAGGCATGCAAATTCTGCGGTAAAGAGTTTCGAAGCCGATATGAGAAAGCTGAATTCTGTTCAAATAGCTGTTCAGGCTCATTTCAGGCAGGCGAATCTTATCTTGTTGAGGTCGATTGTGCCTGGTGTGGTGACAACTTCAAACCACAAAGGCGCGAACAGCGATTTTGTTGTCATTCTTGTCAAGGATATTCGCGACAGGCTGAATACCGTGCGGAAATGGCTGAAGTGCGCCGATCCTGCGCAAGCTGTCAAACAGAGTTCATGCCTACAGAAGAAAGAAATATCTATTGCTCGAACAGGTGCGCAAGTCTTGAAGCCAAAAAAGCTTACAGGGCAAGAAACCGGAAAACGCATGACCTGATATGCGAACTTTGTGGCGACCGATTCGAGTCGAAGATGCCGTGGGCCAAGTTTTGTTGCCGCGAACACAAGCGGGCTGCGGATAGTTTAGCCAGATCCGCAAAGGCTATCGATAACGTGGTCTACCTTACCGCCAAGGATTTCGATCGCGCCTTCACGCATGAAAAAAGCGTCTCCAAAGAAGACGCTTTAGCGGTGATCATCGATCGACTATTTGCGTAGGGTTCGCTGGTCCTATTCTAAGCTTGAAATTTTCATATCGAGGTATTGCTCGATATCTTCCAATGCCTCGGATGCCTTTTTTGCTAGAGCGAACAGTTGCGGATCCAATATAACCGGAGTTGTAATCATAAAAAACGTCTCGAAATTGTACTTCGTCACACGCAACAATACTTCGCTTCTTGCGAATGAATACGTATCCGCACCGATATCCTCAGCGTTAATTTGTTCTTGACTAATCTCAAGCTCAGCGATTGCAGCCAAACGGGCGGCTTCTGTCTTCGAATTGGAGATATTAAGATTTTTCACCATGGTTCTGAGTCTCCCTATTGAAAGGGAGCGTGGGCTAAACTTCTAAGCTCCTATTGTCAAGCTGTTCACGCTAGGCAGTGGCTTGACTTAGAATTGTTGCATAATAATTATGCGGCAAAATACATTCTTCGAGTCTTAATGCTGAATACCTATGAGTAATGTCTACATCTACTTCACGTCATCCTCAAACAAGGGAGCATATTCACTTTTCGGTACGCTTAAGGTGAAGCGACCTCTATTGCCTATTGGATTAAGTTTTATGAATTTTCCAAATTGCTTTGAAGATACCTTCTTAAGAGACTGCGCGGCAATCTCACGGCGTTCCTCAAGTAAACGCCTCTCCTCTGGTGTAAGCTGCAATAGAAGTGAGGCCAATTCTTTATTTTCCCTTTCGTATGCCTGCCCCCTATTCCTTAATTCATTAACGAGATCTTCTTGAGGCTTTAAGCTCTCATAGAGGCGAGCGATCATCTCTTCGCGGAGAGAGCGGTTATTAAAGTTAGCTTCGAACATTAGCCACTCATCTAGCGGCTCTCCGAGTCCTAGGCTGTAATCAGCATAAGAAGCCGATTCGAGACTATTTGCGAGGCGATGCACGATCTCTGCATTCATAGAGCGGCCGGACTTCTTCGCCGCCTCAGCGATTCTTTCTCTCATCCCATCAGGCAAGCGAAGATTAAATTGGTCCTGCTTTGCGCTTGGGAAATCGCCACGTGCCATGTGCCTCTCCTGTTTTGGTAGCAAATAACTACCATTCGCAATTGACACAATCCTAGTAATTCACTACGAGTCAATACATAGTTAATTACTATCATGGAGAGAATCATGGAGGCGTCAAAGCGCGGAGATCAGTTTGTCGTCCGTTTGCCGTCCGGGTTGAGAGGCATGATCAAACGGACGGCGCAAAAGAACATGCGCTCAATGAATTCGGAAATCGTGTTCCACTTGGAGAAGGCAGTTCGTGATTTATCGCTTTCTGCTGGCGACGAAACCACGGGTGATCCTGACGAGAAGGAAATTCATAAATGAAAACAATCACCCAAGATGAACGACATCTGGTTGTGGAAGCGCTCCTAGATGTCGCTGCGCTGATGGAAGCCATCGCCCATATGGCGGATTTTGCAGCCGAAACCACACTTGAAGACAGTGACCGCGTCCTGTGGAGTCGTCGTGAAGACACAATTGCTCACCTGCCATCGTTGGTGCGCATCATGCGTGAGAAGCTAAATCCAGTTGATCACCTAATCATCAACTATGACTTCAACATCGTGGATGCGGCTTCCACAGATGTGCACTGACAGTAGACCGATAGAGGGAGATTGAAATGCAAAATACTGAATACCTTCAATTGGTTGGAGAGATCAAGAGTCTCGGCGAGGTAAGCGAGGAAGGCGACCGAATCATAGACTTGGTCGAAATCGTCTGGATGGCTGCAGGCATCTTGCCCGCGGAAGAGGCTGGTCCCATTCGCGTTGTCCTTGATATGATCAAGACACGCCTAACGGATCTCGTCAGCGATATTGATAATATCCATCTATTATCCGGCGTAACGCCCGATCAATCCGCTGCCAACCAGAGCTGACCGTAGGGCGCAAAGGACAATTCTATCATGGGACAGGAAAAAGATGCGACGGTCGGCATCAATGAAATAGCGCAGAGCCTTGGTTGCTCGACGCGAACTATTCGGCGGTACCATAAACGAGGGCAGATACCGACATTCAAAATCGGTGAAGGCACCAGCCCGATAAAGATGTCTCGCGTCGATCTGAAGAAGCTGAAGCGGCGGAAGGGTGCATCATGACCTTGGTCAAACTTTATACGGAATGCGAAGTTGCTTCCGCTCTGCACGTTTCAACGCGAACATTGCGTGAAGTTCTAAAAAATCGTCCTTTCTACCGACAGGTTGGTCGCAGGAAGGTGTTTTCCGAAGCCGATGTAAAAGCCCTGGTGGATTCGCTGTCATGCCCCTCAAACTCGTCAAGCGCCACAGCGGCGCAAACTGGTACATCCGTGGCACCATCAGAGGCGTCACTGTGGACGAGACTACAGGCACAGACGACAAAGGGCGGGCGGAAGAAATCCGTATCCGGCGAGAAGCGGAAATCCTCGACCGTAGTATCCATGGAGTTAGAAAGACAGCGACGTTTCTAGAGGCCGCTGTTCAGTATCTTGAGGAGGGCGGCGCTAGTCGGTTCGTCGATATCGTCGCCCGTCATTTCGGCACAATGCCACTTGCGAAAGTCGATCAAGCGGAAATCGACAAGGCGGCGCGGATTTTGTACCCAAACGCCAGCCATGCCACTCGAAACAGGCAGGTATACACTCCTGTATCAGCCGTACTTCACTTCGCAGCGAAAAAGCGACTTTGCGACAGACCTATTATCTCTCGCCCAAAACAGCCGAAAGGCCGCGTTCGTTGGATAACCAGAAGCGAAGCCGATAGCCTTATTGAGGCTAGCGCTCCGCATATGAAGCCACTTCTCACGTTTCTATTTTTCACAGGCGCTCGGCTTTCTGAGGCTCTCTATCTCGACTGGAAGGACGTGGATCTCTCAAGGTCGCATGTGATGTTCCTCGACACCAAGACCGGCGATGATCGCGGTGTTCCTCTTCACCCTGCTGTGGTCACCGCTCTCGCGAATCTGCCTTATCGTGCTGGCGCTGTGTTTCGTCGGCCCGATGGCAAGCCCTATGAGGAAAAAGGCGAAGGCGGCGGGCAGATCAAGACCGGCTTCAAGGGCGCTTGTCGTCGGGCCGGTATAAGCGACTTCACGCCGCATGATTGTCGCCATACTTGGGCGACCTGGCACTATGCCGCAAACCGCGATCTGATTGCCCTCATGAAGCTTGGCGGATGGAAATCCGAACGGATGGTTCTGCGCTATGCGCACATCAACGTGGACAATTTGGCAGCCTCGATAAATGCCATTCCTTGGGGAAATTCCGGGGAACAGGAAATGGGAAAGCCAAATTCAGAAAGAAAGTCAAATAGATGACAACAGACAAGAACATACTTGGTAAGGGAGAGGTCGGGAGTTCAATCCTCCTCTGCAGCACCATTCTCCCAAGAAAAACTCAATCAGTTTGCCGAAACGGGTGATGGTTAATCATTGGCTGCTTTCTGTGTTCAGAAATTAGCAAAGCATCAAGGTTCTCAGACAATACTTGGCTGAATACGCGATCTGATTCGGATTGCACCTGAACAGGCTGAGGCTCAGCCTGTTGCCGGGAGCTCATTCGGGTCGATCATGGATCATTCCAAGGGGTTGACGTCATGAACACGGTACAGATGAGCGGCGAAGAAGTGCTCGAAATCATTGCGTTTCGCCTGCACTCCCAAGAATTTTGCGTGCGCACCACCTCTATCCGCGAAATTCGCGGCTGGGCGCCGGTGACGCCGATTCCCCATTCGCCTTATGAAGTTATCGGCGTGATGAACCTTCGCGGCACGGTCATCCCGATCGTCGATCTGGCCGTCAAACTCGGCATGCACAATACCGAGGTCAACGAGCGTAGCGCCATCGTTGTGGCCGACATCAAGGGCATGACCGTAGGCCTGCTGGTTGACCGCGTATCGGATATCATGACGATCCCGTCGAGCCGCCTTCAGCCGGTTCCGGCTGCGGCAGGCTCCAGCGGCACCTTCTCCGACGGCCTCATTGCCCATGACAGCGGCATGATCTGCTTCCTCAATCTCGAGCGCATGTTCGACGCAGGCGACGACGATTGGGGCATGGTGGCCTGAGCCGAATTTCGGCTCCGGATCAGAAGTTTGCCACAAGCTTGCGGTGGATCGCCGCAAGATCGCCCTCGCGTCTCGCCCAGAGATTGGATTCCCATTCGAGCGCAGTCGTGACAATACGGTCGAGCGAATTGTATTTCGGCTTCCAACCGAGCAAACGCCGAGCAAGGGTGGAATCCGCAACCACGGCTCCTGCATCTCCTGGACGGCGTGGACAGAAGCGAACCGGGAAGTCCGTTCCATGTACACGCTTCACCGATTCAATAACCTGCAACACGGAATAGCCTTCGCCATAGCCGCAATTGGCGACGATCGGGTCCCCGCCACGCCGCAGGTATGACAGGGCATTGAGATGCGCGGCAACCAGATCGCTGACGTGGATGTAGTCACGAACGCCCGTGCCATCCAGTGTCGAATAATCGGTACCGTAGACGTCAATCGAGGGCCGCCGACCAAGTGCTGCTTCGCAGGCGAGCTTGATGAGATGCGTTGCCCCTTCCGTCGAGAGACCCGTGCGTCCCTTCGGATCGGCTCCGGCGACGTTGAAATAACGAAGCACGACGTAGCGGAAATCATGCGCACGCGCGGCATCCCGCAGCATCATCTCCGACATCAGCTTGGATTGTCCGTAGGGGTTCTTCG
This sequence comes from Rhizobium sp. Root149, assembly GCF_001427345.1. NCBI lineage: Bacteria > Pseudomonadati > Pseudomonadota > Alphaproteobacteria > Hyphomicrobiales > Rhizobiaceae > Rhizobium > Rhizobium sp. Root149. Next base: position 495,298 of record NZ_LMGD01000020.1, on the reverse strand, counting down.
GCACGGTGGGATTTGTTTCCCGCACCAGGCCCTCGCCGGCCTCGTCGCCGTAGACAGCCGCCGTCGATGAAAAGACAAAGTGCTTGATGCCAGCCTCGATGGCCGCAGCGGCCAGAACGCCGGTCTTAGAGGTGTTGTTCTCGTAATATTCAAGCGGATGGGCGACAGACTGCGGTACAACGATGGAGCCCGCGAAATGCAGGATCGCATCGATGCTGTGTTCGGCAAAGACCCGTTTCAGGGTTTCGCGGTCACCGACATCCCCGAAATAAAAGCGCGCCGCATCCGGCACCGCCCAGCGGAAACCAGTGGAGAGGCGATCGAGAACAACAACCTCTTCGCCAGCATCCAGCAATGCCCAAACCATATGGCTACCAATGTAGCCCGCTCCACCTGTCACCAGAACAGCCATGTCCGATGCTCCTGCCAATTTTGTTCTGGCAGCATGGAAACATGTTCCGCTTCAGGAGACCTTACCGCGGAGCTTAACGGTAAGGTATTGTTCTGGCAGTGGAAAACGAAGCGTCTATAGTTTCGCTACAATTTTACCCAACTGCGCCATGAAGGCACTCAGAGCTTGGCGATATACTCGGCCAGACGCCCCGCCGCTTCAGTGATCTGCTTGGGATCGCGCAGGAAGCAGGCACGCAGAAACGCACCGCCGCCAGGACCAAAAGCGGTTCCCGGCGCAAGCCCCACAAGCGTTTTGTCCACGATGTCGAAGGCTGCTGCACGAGGGTCGTCGATGCCGTCGATCTTCAAAAACGCATAAAGTGCACCATCGGGCTTGCGGGTCTGCACGCGGTTTGTTGCGATCAGCGCGTCGCACAGGATATCCCGCGACGTGCGGGCGCGTTCGATATTCGAGCGCACGAATTCATCCCCCTGTTCCAGCGCAGCAATGGCTCCGCGTTGCATGAACGGTGTCAGCCCTGAGCTGGAATACTGGATCAGATTTTCGAGCACCTGACCGATTTCAGGCGGCGCAACGATCCAGCCGACACGCCAGCCGGTCATCGACCAGTTCTTGGAAAAGGAATTGGCGTAGAGAATGCGGTCTTCAGGTGCCTGTATATCCATGAAGGACGGCGCGCGAGCACCATGGTAGTAATAAAGGGCGTAGATCTCATCCGCGATGATCCAGAGCCCATGCTTACGGGCAAGCGCCAGAATCGCCTGCAGATCGTCCTGCGTTGCGGTCCAGCCCGTCGGGTTAGAGGGCGTATTGATGAAGAGCGCCCTCGTGTGTGGCGTGATCGCCTTTTCAATCTTTGTCACGTCCAGCGACCAGCCACCGTTGACATAGTCCACCTCGACCGGCACCGGCTTAGCCCCCGAAATGCCAACGGCGGCGACGATGTTCGGCCAGCTCGGCGTCAGATAGACGATCTCGTCGCCGGGCGAGGCAACTGCCTGCACGCACAGATTGATGGCGTGCATGCCTGAACTGGTGGCGAAGAAATGTTCGAATGGCCGCTTAACGCCAAAATGACGCTGGTAGTAGCGCGAGAGAGCCTGGCGCAGTTCCGGCAGACCACGCTGCCAGGTGTAGAATGTTTCCCCGGCGTCCAGCGCGTCTTTGGTGGCACGATTGATGAAATCGGGGCTTGGCAGATCGCCTTCACCTGCCCAGAGCGGGATAAGGCCCTGACGTCCTCGTGCATAGTTCACCAGTTCAACGATACCGCTTTGCGGCGCGGCGAGCGCACGGGCGCTCAGGCTTTCCTTCAAGGTCATGCAATCGATCTCCAACGGTTGCATGTTCATAAAGGAAAGCGCGAGCAAAATCCCATTCGTTTCAGTGTACGAACATTCGATTGATTTGATGGATCGCGATCAGGCGCGGGTCTTGAGAAGATCGCGGATCTCGGTCAGCAGTTGCACATCGGCCGGTGGCGGCGCCGGGGTCGCGTCCGCCGGCTTCTTTTCCTCGGCCGCACGGATGCGGTTCACGCCCTTTACCATCAGGAAGATGATCCAGGCCAGAATGAGGAAGTTGATGATCACGGTCAGGAACTTGCCGTAGGCAAAGACCGGCCCCTGCGCCTTCGCGGCCTCAAGGGTCGGCGCCGTAACGGTCGAGCTCAGGGCGAAGAAATAATCGGAGAAATCGATGCCTCCGATGACCACGCCCACGACGGGCATGACGACATCATTGACCAGCGAATTGACGATGCCAGTGAAGGCGCCGCCGATGATAATACCGACGGCAAGATCCACAACATTGCCCTTGGCGATGAAAGATCGGAATTCGCTAACCATAGACATGACTGTTCCCCTCAATTTTCAATGACATGCGCTGTTTCTACTATAGCGACGACTTCCGCCTTGGGAAGGTGCAATGGACGATGAGCATCTCCGGTCTAGTACTTTTTGCCAAGGTCGCATTCATTTCCAAGCCGCCGCTTTTCGCCTAGTATCGTCGCTCAAGAGGTTGGCGTCATGCCAAGGCGGAGGTGCAATGCTGCCCGGCTGGATCATCGTTCTGTCCGCATGCGGCTATATTCTCCTGCTGTTTGCCGTAGCAAGCTATGGTGACCGCAGGAGCAGACGCTTGGGTACACGCTCCGGCGGACGGCCTGCGGTCTACGCGTTGAGCCTTGCAGTCTATTGTACATCCTGGACCTATTTCGGCGGCGTTGGACTGGCAGCTCAGAAGGGCCTCGAATTCACCGGGATCTATATTGGTCCCATCATCGCTTTCACGCTTCTCATGCCACTCGTTCGCCGCATCGTCGAACTGGCGAAGGCGGAGAAGCTGACATCGGTGGCGGACTTCATCGCCGCGCGCTATGGCAAGAATTCCGGCGTCGCTCTTCTCGTCGCACTCATCTCGCTGATTGGCGCGATCCCCTACATCGCGCTCCAGCTCAAGGCGGTGTCGAGTTCCGTTGCCGCCATGGTGGATCCGTCCGCCTTCGGCCTTGGCAGCGGCAATCTTCATTTCATCGATCTGGCACTGGTCGTTACTCTGCTGATGGCCGTGTTCGCAGTGATGTTCGGTACACGGCATACGGATGCGACAGAACATCAGGATGGCTTGATCCTGGCCGTCGCCATGGAATCGGTGGTGAAGCTCATTGCTTTTCTCACCATCGGTCTGGCGGTGATTTTTCTCATCTTTGATGGGCCACTGGATCTATGGCACAAGGCATCGGAAAGCATGCTGGTGGAGGCCGCGCTTCAGTATGAGACGCCGCTGTCGCGCTGGCTTCTCCTGATTGGACTTTCCGCCTTTGCCATCATCATGCTGCCGCGACAGTTCCATGTCACGGTGGTCGAAAACCGCACAGCTGGCGAAATGCGGCGCGCCAGCTGGCTGCTGCCACTCTATCTAATCGCGATCAATATCTTCGTGCTGCCTGTGGCCATCGGCGGCCTGATTACTTTCGGCGGCACGGGCAATATGGACCTCTACGTCCTGCAGCTGCCACTCTCCAACCATCTGCCGATCATTACCCTGATTGCCTTCATCGGCGGCTTCAGCGCCGCCACCGCGATGGTCATCGTCGAGTCCGTTGCCCTCTCGATCATGATCTCCAACGATATTGTCTTGCCGATCTTCCTGCGTCGAAAGCTGATGGTATCAAGCGACGACCGGGCGGATTTCGCCAAACCGCTCTTGCGCATACGCCGGACCGCCATCTTCGCCGTCCTTCTACTAGGTTATGCCTATTATCGGGCGGGAGACAGCGAGACGGGTCTGGCTTCCATCGGTCTGCTGGCCTTTGCCGCAACGGCACAGATTGCGCCCTCCCTGCTTGGCGGCCTGTTCTGGCGACGAGCAAATGCTCGGGGTGCGATCGTTGGAATGTCACTGGGCTTTCTGGCCTGGGCCTACCTCCTGTTCCTGCCAAGCCTGGGAGGAACGGACAACTCGCAGCTTGCGGCCACCATCCTCAATTTTCTTGTCCCCGGAACCAACCTGTTCTCCGGCTCGCATTCCGATCCGCTGGTCAATGGCGTCGTGCTCAGCCTGCTGATCAACTGTCTTGCCTTCGTCGTCGGTTCCTTGTCGCGCAATCCACGACCCGTCGAGCGGATCCAGGCGGGCATATTCGTCAAGCGTCAGTCGCGCTCGCAGTTTGCGACACGAGGCTGGAAGACACGCGTCAGCGTGGGAGATCTGAAGGCTGCCATTGCGCGCTATCTCGGTAACGAGCGTATGCGGCGCTCATTTGCCAACTACGAGAACACGCTTGGGCGCAAGCTATCGGACGACACGGCTGCCGATATGGCCTTGATCCATTTTTCGGAGCAGCTTCTGGGAAGCGCGATCGGCTCCTCTTCCGCAAGACTGGTTCTTTCCATTCTGATGCAGAAGGCGGAAGACGCGAATGCCGATACGGCATGGCTGCTGGATCAGGCGTCCGAAGCGCTGCAATACAATCAGGACATTCTTCAGACTGCTCTCTCGCAGATGGATCAAGGTGTTGCCGTCTTCGACAGTTCCGACAAGCTGGCGATCTGGAATCGTCGCTTCCGGATTCTGCTGGACCTGCCGGAACAGGTAGGACAGGTGGGATATCCTCTGCGGGACATCATCGACATTCTGGCTGAGCGCGGCCACATCGCCGGTGACGATGTCGATACGGTGATTGCACGGATCAAGACGCTCGACATGCCGTTCTCGCTGGTATTGCGAGGCGGAGAGCGCATTATCGAAGTGCGCTCGAACACGATGCCCGACCACGGCATCGTTGCGACCTTCACGGATATGACGGAACGGGTTGCCGCAGCGCAGGCCCTGAAGCAGGCAAATGAAACGCTGGAGCAGCGCGTGGAGGAGCGTACGGCAGAACTCACGCGCGTGAATCGCGCGCTGGCCGAGGCCAGAGCCGCCGCCGACGAAGCCAATCTCGGCAAGACGCGCTTCTTTGCGGCGGCTGGCCATGACATCTTGCAGCCGCTCAATGCCGCGCGCCTCTACTCCTCCTCGCTTGTCGAAAGACTGGGCGAATCGGAAAACAGCCAGATGGTTCGAAACATCGACTCAGCGCTGGAGTCCGTCGAAAGTATTCTTGGCGCTGTCCTCGACATCTCGAGACTGGATACGGGTGCCATGAAGCCGCGAATGGCGACGGTTGCTCTTGGCGAGCTTTTCCAGAAAATCGAAACGGACTTTGCACCGATCGCGCGAGAGAAGAACCTGAAGTTCAAGGTTCTGCCTACCAGCCTTTCGGTACGAACTGATCCAAATCTTTTACGGCGCCTCGTCCAGAACCTCGTTTCCAATGCGATCAAATACACGGTCAGCGGCAAGGTTCTCGTGGGTGCCCGTCGGCGCGGAAACGAGGTCGTCATCGATGTCGTCGATTCCGGCATCGGCATTCCTTCCTCGAAGTTCAAAACCGTGTTCAAGGAGTTCACCCGGCTGGACGAAGGTGCAAGAACAGCGACCGGCCTCGGTCTTGGACTTTCCATCGTCGATCGAATTTCCCGGGTGCTGTCGCATCCGGTCGAGCTCGCATCGACACCCGGGCGTGGCACCATCTTTCGGGTCAGAATGCCGCGTGAACTGGTGACCCTGGCAAAGCCACGCAAAGATGCCGTATCTCGTGTCGCGGCACAGCCGTTGTCTGGTTTGCGAATCCTCTGCATCGACAACGAACCTCGTATTCTGGAAGGAATGCAGCTCCTGTTGTCCGGCTGGGGATGTACAGTGCTGACCGCCAAAAGCGTCTCGGATCTGGACACACTGTATCCGGACCGCAGTTCCCCTCCCGATATCGTGATTGCGGATTATCATCTCGACGACGAGACAGGAATTGATGCAATCCTGACGCTGCGAAAGCTCCTGGGGGCTGCCGTTCCTGGACTGGTGATCACCGCGGATCGAACCCCCGAAGTGCGCGCAGAAGCCGAAAAATATGGTCTTGGTCTTCAGCACAAGCCTGTGAAGCCTGCCGCGTTGCGCGCGTATATCACGCAGATCGCCGGCTTGCGCCGAGCTGCTGCAGAGTGAACGTGACATTCACTCACGGTTCATGACACACTTGTGACAATCTCCAAATCACAATAGACGCCGCACCGGGGAACCGCTCCACCGAGTGCGCGTTAAGAGCCTCATCATCCAGCCCGAAGAGGCCCACCGGACCGATTGCAAAAGCGATCAGTGCCGCCCAAGGAGAATGCGAACGATGAAACGCTATGATCTCATCGATGGAATGCGAGGATATTTCCTCGTCTTCATGCTGATCAATCACCTCGTATTCGCCGGCGGCTATTGGCTGGTGAACATCAATCACAACCAGTTGGCCTTCGTGGAAGACGCGCAAGGCTTTGTCTTTCTATCTGGTCTTTTGATCGGCATGGTCTACGTGCGAAAGATGGTCAAGAACGGCTATGCAGCTGGACGTCAGGCGATCTATTCACGCGCTTTCGAGCTCTATCGGTATGCGATGGGGATCGTAATCTGCGTGCTGGCAGCACAAATGTTCCTGCCCGGCGCTTACTATGTCTGGTACAACTGGCTAGGCTACACGACATTCGACGACCCGCTACGCCTTGCGGCAATCGCCACCTTCGTGTTCCAGCCGACCTTCATGGATATCCTGCCGCAATACATCATCTACATGCTGTTTGCGCCGATGCTGGTGAAGCTCGTTATCGACGGCAAGTGGGCCCATGTGATGGCTGGTTCGCTCATCCTGTGGATGGCCGGACAGCTCGGCCTGCAGAAGCTGGTGACAGGCCCGATCAACGAATTTTTCCTGCGTCCTGACGAACAGGGCATCCGCGCGTCCTTCAACCTGTTTGGCTGGCAGATCGTCTTCTATTCCGGTCTTGTTCTCGGCGCCATGACGTCGCTGAACAAGATCAACTGGACGGGTATCTTCTCGCCGAAAAATACGTTCATCCCGACGATCTGCGTGCTGATCTGCGCCTTCTTCCTGCCGCTTCGCATCATGACCGCCCATGGCCTGATGCCAGGCGACCTCGTGGCCAAGTTCGCGACGATGGAAATTCGCGCCGATTTCGGTCCAGTCTATCTGATCAACTTTGTCGCGGCTGCCACGCTTATGACATGGATGATCATTGCCGGACCCAAGCATCCGGCCCTGTGGGTCCGCCGTATCGCGAATGGCATCATCTGGGTTCTGTCGCTGAAGTTCCTGCAGTTGCTCGGACGTCACTCGCTTTATGTCTACGTCTGGCATGTCGGCATCGTCTATGCCGTCTACTATTTCGACGGTCGTACACCGGAACTGTCCGAACTGACGAAAACGGCTATCGCCTTCTCGTGCATCGGACTCCTGGCAATACCTGCGCTCTGGCGCGAGCGCGACAAATGGCTTCCGATGGGCGGCTCTACGGCGCCTGTGAAGGTCGCAGCTGGCAAGAAGGCCTGACCGCCGCGAACCCTGCGAAACTGGTCAAGGCGGCGAATGCCGCCTTTTCCTGTTATCACGCAAGCACTGAGTCTCTTCGCATCGGAAAGACTGCGCGCAGCCCCTCCGGACGATAGTCGAGGGTACAGGGAGCACCAAAACCCGTTGCAAGCCGTCGCACCAGGTCCGTGCCAAAGCCACTACGCGTGGGAGCTTCAACCCCGGTTGCCCCCTGCTCTTCCCAGATCAATTGCAGCCAGCGCTCTTCACGGTCTGCCTGTTTCGGAGCCTCACAAAACTCCCAGCTGACCTTGATCGAACCCCTCTCCTGCGCCAACGCTCCATATTTGAAGGCGTTGGTACCAAGTTCATGCAGGATGAGGCTCAGCGAAATAATGGAAGAAGCATTGAGCTTGAGGGTTGGCCCCTCTAGCGACAGTCGATCGCCAGAGGTCAGGCCGAGCGGCTCCACTGCAGAGAGGATCGTATCCCGCATTGATGTCGTCTCGCCGGAAAGAGAACCGCGCAACAGCGAGATCGAATGCCCCATGGCCTGAATGCGCTTTCTCAATTGCGTACCCAGTTCCTGCGGAGTTGTAGCGTAGCGTTGCGAAAGCGTGATGAGGCCACTTGTTGTAGCCAAGAGGTTCTTGAGCCGATGATCAACTTCATCGGAGATCAATTGCTGCATCTGCAGGTGCCGGGTCAGATCCTCCTTGGCTCGCTGCTGTTCAGCATAGGCCGATAGCAGGAGCCGCAAAAGACCCAGGTCAATCGCTATGACAAGAAAGAAGAATGCCAGCGCGGTGAAGGACTGGGCATTCAAGCCAAAACTTTCAATTGGCGGAATGAAAAAGTACCAGGCTACGAACGCCGAGATGCAAGCATTCAATATGGCCGGCAGCATTCCAAAGACAAAACCAGTCAGGATCACTGCCGGGAAAAATGTGAGGTAAGGGAAACCTGCGGGCAGATAGGAATCCACCGCGAAACGCGCCCAGACAGCGACTGCCTCGATGACTAGGGATGCCACATAGGCAATCGCAATTTCTCTCGGTTCCGGCGTTTTCAGAGTGGAACGGAAGGCTGGAAGCTGTGACAGCAATCGCACCAAACGGCCATCCCTGGCAGCAAAGCGCAGATTGGGGTCGTCCGTTACAGGCAAGGACGATGGGTCAGGACCATACTGCTCGTCGGCAAGATTACTCATTTACGCTTCCTGCTGTCACCCTCTGTCATGTATCCGATTTTAAGGATGGGCGTAAGCGGCATCCCAAAGAAAAACCCCTCCGCCGCAAGGCAGAGGGGAGAGACTTCACTATCAATCGATCATCGATTACTTGGCTGGCTTCAGCGAAGAAATTATACCGATCAGATCCTGCGCATGCTTTTCCTGCTCGCCCTTGGTGCCCCAGTAGGTGATGAGAAGAACCTTGTTTGCAGACGGCGCGAGAACGGACAGACCGATGTTGACCGGACCGTCCTTGTCCTTGCCCGACCAATCGAAGTTCATCATCTTCATGCCGTTGATGGTGTCTTCAGACTGCTTCTGGGTGGATTCATCGACCTTGACGCCGTTCTTGTCCAGGAACTTGATGGCCTCATCGACCACCTTGCCTGCATCTGCCGCGTCCGCTACGTCGATTGCGAGATAGATTGCTTCATCCGAAGAGGTTGCCTGGATACCGGTGTCTGTTTCTTCCGGGTTCCAGCTATCAGGAATGGTAATGCTAGCAACAGGCTTGTCGCTTGGGAAAGCGAGCGTCTCGGCGAACGAAGCAGCAGGGAACAACAGAGCGGCCACAGCGGCAGCAGCGAAAAGCTTCTTCACGGGATGGTTCCTTCGTGGAAATATAACTGGCGGGGACGAGAACCTCTTGGTGCCGATGATGCTCGTTCGTCTTATTGCTATAACACCGATGCTGTCAGCAAGATGAACAATTTCTTCAAGATCAACAAATATCCATAGAAACGCTATTTGCGATTAAGTATCAATTTCAGCGTAACTACAACCTGGGCAAAAAAATAGGCCCCACGAGGAGGCCTATTCGCAAGACGACTGTCGCTAGTATTACGCAGCCTTTTGTTCGGCTCCATAAGGGTTGAAGCGCGTGTAGAAGGTCTCGCCCTTGGCAGCCATATCGAGCAGCAGCGGCGTCGGCTTGAAGTGATCGCCATATTGAGCGGCAAGCTTCTCGCAGAGAGCAACGAAAGTCTTCACGCCCATACCGTCGATATAGGACAGGGTACCGCCGGTATAAGGGGCAAAACCGAAGCCGAGAATGGAGCCCACGTCTGCCTCACGCGGATCGGTCACGATGCCCTCTTCCACCGTGCGCGCAGCCTCAAGCGCGATGGTGACCAACAGGCGCTGCTTCAGCACATTTACATCCACTTCGGAGGCATGCTTTTGGCTGTAGAGATCCTTCAGGCCCGGCCACAGGAACTTCTTCGCAGGCTTGGCGGGGTATTCGTAAAAGCCCTTGCCGTTCTTGCGACCGCGACGATCGAGATCATCCACGAGCTTGTTGACCAGCGCCATATGCTCCGGCTTCACCGAGGCTTCACCAAGATCAGCTATCGAGGCCTTCATGATCTTCTGGGAAAGATCGACAGCCACTTCGTCGTTGAGAGACAGCGGGCCAACCGGCATGCCAGCCATCTTGGCAGCGTTTTCGATCATCGTTGCCGGAACACCCTCGATCAGCATGTCATAGGCTTCGTTGATGTAGCGGAAGACGCAGCGGTTGACGTAGAAGCCACGCGTATCGTTGACGACGATGGGCGTCTTCTTGATCTGCGATACGTAATCCAGAGCAACAGCAAGCGCCTCGTCACCGGTTTCTTCCCCGACGATGACTTCCGTCAACATCATCTTCTCGACCGGCGAGAAGAAGTGGACGCCGATGAACTGCTTCGGACGCTTCGAATTCTTCGCCAGACCCGTAATCGGCAGTGTCGACGTATTCGAGGCGAAGATTGCCGTTTCCGGCAGCACGGCCTCAACCTTCTCGATCACGTCCTTCTTGACCTGACGATCTTCGAACACCGCCTCCACGACAAGCGAGACATCCGAAAGCGTGGAATAGTCAGCCGTGGGCGTGATGAGGGAAAGCAGCTTTTCGCCATCTTCCTTCGACATACGGCCCTTTGCGACGCTATCGGCCACCAGCTTTTCGGAAACGGCCTTGCCCTTGGCTGCTGCCTCGTCATCGCGGTCGATCAGCGAGACGGCAATACCAGCCGCAGCCGACACATAGGCGATGGAAGCGCCCATGAAGCCAGCGCCGACGACGCCGATCTTTTCGAGCTTCTTCTTTTCCACGCCTGCCGGACGACGGGCACCCTTGCCCAGTTCCTGCATGGAAATGAAAAGCGAGCGGATCATCGAGAAGGCTTCGGTGGAGCGCAGCACCTGCGTGAAATAGCGCTGTTCGATCTTCAGGCCCGTGTCGAAGGGAACCTGCAGGCCTTCATAAACGCACTTCAGGATGGCGAGAGCACCCGGATAGTTGCCCGCGGTTTCGCGACGCAGGATCGCCGGAGCGGCTGGCCAGAGCTGGGCTGCGGCAGGCGTCCAGATGCCACCGCCGGGAACCTTGAAGCCCTTTTCATCCCAAGGGGCAACCGGCTTCAGGCCATCCTTGATCATCTGCTTGGCCGCCGGGATCAGCTGATCGGGCTCTACCACCTGATGCACGAGGTTCATGGCCTTGGCGCGCTGCGGCGTCAAAGTCTGGCCGGTCGTCATCATCTGAAGCGCATCCTGCGTGTTGGCAAGACGCGCGACGCGCTGCGTGCCACCGGCACCGGGGAAGATGCCGACCTTGACTTCCGGCAGCGCCAGCTTGACCGACTTGGCATTGGACGCCACGCGGCCATGGCAGGCGAGCGACAGTTCGAATGCGCCGCCCATGCAGACGCCGTTGATAGCCGAGACCCACGGCTTGCCGCAGGTTTCGATCTTGCGCCACAGCCAGTTCATGCGGCCTGCAACGTCGAACAGCTTTTGCATCGCCGTATCCGGGTTCTTTGCCTGTTCCTCCTGAAGAAGGCTGAACATGCTGCGGATCATGGTGAGGTCTGCGCCGCCCGAAAAGGTCGACTTGCCGGAGGTGAAGACAACGCCTTTGACTGCGGCATCGGCAACCACCTGATCGACGATGGCATCAATTTCGTTCATCACCTCTTCGGTGAACACGTTCATGCTCTTGTCCGGCATGTCCCAGGTGATGAGGGCAATGCCATCTGCATCGGTTTCGATGGTGAAATTCTTGTAAGTCATGGCCGTTCCCCCTCTCAAACGCGTTCGATAACCGTTGCCGTACCCATACCTGCACCGATGCAGAGGGTGACCAGCGCGGTGTTCAGATCGCGGCGCTCCAGCTCATCCAGAACCGTGCCGAGGATCATCGCACCGGTCGCGCCCAGCGGATGACCCATGGCGATCGCACCGCCATTGACGTTCATCTTGGCGTGATCGATCTCGAAAGCCTGAAGATAACGCAGCACGACGGCGGCGAAGGCTTCGTTCAGTTCGAAAAGGTCGATATCGGAAATCGACATGCCGGTCTTTTTCAGAAGCTTCTCGGTCACATCGACCGGACCGGTCAGCATGAGAGCCGGATCGGAACCGATATTGGCGAAGGCACGGATGCGCGCGCGCGGCTTCAAGCCCATCGTCTGGCCACCAGCCTTCGAGCCGACAAGAACGGCGGCGGCGCCATCAACGATCCCGGAAGAGTTGCCCGCATGGTGAACGTAATTGATCCGCTCGACTTCGGGGTGGGCCTGCAGACCAACCGCCTCGAAGCCACCCATTTCGCCCGGCATCTGGAAGGATGCGTTCAGCGAAGCCAGCGCCTGCATATCGGTGCCGGGACGCATGTGCTCGTCACGATCCAGAATGATGAGTCCGTTCTGATCCTTCACGGGGATGACGGAATTCTTGAAATAGCCCTGCTCCCAGGCGTGCGCGGCGCGCTTTTGGCTTTCCACCGCATAGGCATCGACGTCATCGCGGGAGAAGCCGTATTTGGTGGCGATCAGATCGGCAGATACGCCCTGCGGCATGAAATAGCCGGGAAAGTTGACCGAGGGGTCCATGTACCAGCTACCGCCGGACATGCCCATGCCAACACGCGACATGCTTTCAACGCCACCGGCGATAACGATGTCATCCGAGCCTGCTGCCACTTTTCCAGCGGCAAAGTTCACAGCATCGAGACCGGACGCGCAAAAGCGCGAGATCTGCATGCCGGGAGCCTTGGTCGAGTAGCCAGCCTCGAATGCCGCAGCCTTCGGGATAACGGCGCCAGCATCCATGACCGGATCGACGCAACCCATGATGATGTCGTCGACATTGGCAGTGTCCAGGCCGTTTCGGTCACGAATGGCTTCCAGTGTCTTGGCTGCCAGACGGACGGACGGCACTTCATGCAGCGAACCGTCCTTCTTGCCACGGCCACGCGGGGTGCGCACATGGTCATAGATATAGACTTCGGTCATTGTCTCTCTCCCTTGGGCGCCCGGGCGCCTGTCATTTTTTTGCCATGACAGGGGGTCATGGCCTATGGAGCATTATTGAAGCTGCCCTCCCCGCAACGGGGAGAGCGCATCTTGCCGGTCGCGAGCTTAGAACGCTTCGGCGGCCAGTTCCATCAGCGTGTCGCTGCCTGCTTCGATACGAACCTTGCGCAGGGCCGTTTCCGGCATGATCTTGTCCATGTAGAACCGGGCGGTAACGAGCTTGGCGTTGAGGAAATCCGTGCGCTCATCGCCCGCTGCCAGAAGATCCTGCGCAGACTTGGCCATCTTCGCCCACATATAGCCCAGCATCACCAGACCGAAGAGGTGCATGTAGTCCGTCGATCCGGCACCCGCGTTATCGGGCTTTGCCATGGCGTTCTGCATGAACCACATGGTGGAGGCCTGCAGGTCGTTCAAGCCCTTTTTCAGGGCCTTGGTGTAGGGCGCCATCGCCTCGTTCGAGCGGTTTTCCTCGCAGAAATCGCCGATTTCCTTGAAGGCTGCCATCACAGCGCGACCACCATTCAGGGCGAGCTTGCGGCCAACCAGATCGAGCGCCTGGATGCCGTTGGCGCCCTCGTAGATCATGGCGATACGGGCGTCGCGCACATACTGGCTCATGCCCCATTCTTCGATGTAGCCATGGCCGCCATAGACCTGCTGCGCCATCACGGCGTGATCGAAGCCCTTGTCGGTCAGCACGCCCTTCAGGATCGGCGTGGCAAGACCCAGCAGATCGTCGGCATCCTGACGTTCCTTGGCGTCAGACGAACGATGGGCAATGTCCGACTTCAGCGCGGTCCACAGCATGAAGGCGCGGCCGGCCTCGTTGAACGACTTGATCGTCATCAGGGTCCGGCGAATATCCGGATGAACGATAATCGGATCGGCAGCCTTTTCCGGAGCCTTGGGGCCGGAGAGCGAACGTCCCTGAATGCGGTCCTTGGCGTAGGCGACGGCGTTCTGATAGGCGATTTCGGAAATCGCCAGCCCCTGAAGGCCAACGCCCAGACGCGCTTCGTTCATCATCACGAACATGGCGTTGAGGCCCTTGTTCTCCGCCCCGATGAGATAGCCGGTCGCCTCGTCATAATTCATTACGCAGGTGGCGTTGCCGTGAATACCCATCTTGTGCTCGATGGCACCGCAGACGACCTTGTTGCGCTCTCCGAGCGAGCCATCTTCCTTGACGATGTACTTCGGCACAATGAACAGCGAAATACCCTTGGTGCCAGCAGGTGCGCCTTCGATACGGGCGAGAACCAGATGGACGATATTGTCCGTCATGTCGTGTTCGCCAGCGGAGATGAAAATCTTCTGGCCGGATATCTTGTAGGTGCCATCGCCATTTGGCACGGCCTTGGTGCGCAGCAGGCCCAGATCGGTGCCGCAATGGGGTTCGGTCAGGTTCATGGTACCGGACCATTTGCCCTCCACCATCTTCGGCAGATAGGTCTGCTTCTGCTCGTCATTGCCGTGAACGAGGATCGCGGCAATAGCGCCTTGCGTCAGGCCCGGATACATCATGAGCGACATGTTGGCAGCGGAGGTATATTCGCCAACCGCCGCATGCAGCGTATAGGGCAATCCCTGCCCGCCGAACTCTTCCGGCACGGCCAGACCGATCCAGCCACCTTCGCAATAGGCGTCATAGGCCTGCTTGAAGCCCTTCGGGGTCTTCACCGTGCCATCGTCGGCACGCACACAACCTTCCTGGTCGCCAGAATAGTTGACCGGAAACAGCACTTCCTCGGAAAGCTTGGCTGCTTCACTCGCAATCGCGTCGATCATTTCCGGGGTCGCATCGGCAAAACCCGGTAGATTGTTGTAGCGCTCGATGCCGAGCACGTCATTCAGGATAAACAGTGTATCGGCGACAGGGGCCTTGAAGACAGGCATTCGCGAACTCCTCCAGATCAGCGGCCGGACTTGACCGGCATTTGTGCTCCTAAAATATTGACGTGCGCGTAAACGTCAATCCAGCAATGTGTCTCGGCGCGATAAAATCTTCGACAGAGGTTTGCCCCGGATCGACGGCTCCTTGCGGTTGCGCAGCCTCCCGCGCTGCCTCCAACGCATATTGCCTGATTCGCGACAGACGAGCGCTGTCGATCATCACGTGCAAAGGTGAAGGACCGATGAGTGAATGTATTATCTCAGGCACATATTCCGCTCGCCATTTCAGAGCACTGTTCCTGCCAAATCACAAACTTGCCAGCCTCATACGCCTGCCTGTTAACACAGTATTAACTACGTTTCGCGAAAGGTGAATCCTGACCGAAGATCCAGCGCTTCGGTCTGCGGCGCAATGCAGTTTCGCGCGCGGGCAAGCCCTGAACAAGGTTCGGCGGCTAAAGCCCTAGAATGCGCGCGAAGTCTATCGTCAGCCGACCAGGATGCTGGACGTGAGGATCAGCAGACCTGACGGAACGTTGCGCAGCGGAAAGCGAGCGAGCTAGACATGAACGGATCACGCCTGAATCAAAATCCGCGCGGGGAACGCTCTCTCGATGCGTTGAACAAGACCATCGACAATCTGGAAGCGCGCATTGAAGGCTTGCTCAAGGCGTCCGGCCGCGAGCCGCGGATCGACAAGGATCTCCTGAACGAAATTCGTCAGCGCCAGCGTTCCCTTGGCAATGAGCGTCCTAACGAGCGCGGCGAGCGCACGCGTGATCAGCGAGGCGATCAGCCTGCGCACGAACAGCCTCGCCAGCGACAGGATGAGCGCGATCAGCAACGCAGGCAGGAGACTGCTCGCAGTGAGGAAAGCCTCCGGCAGGAACAAAGAGCTCCGGCACACCGGGCAGCCCACGCATCGCTGCAAGAAAACCGCAACGTCTATTTGCCTCCGTCGGACCGACCGGCGCCCCGCCCGTCCATGCAGGCTCAGCGTCAGCCGGAAGCACCGGCAATGCGCAGCCCCGCAAGACATCTAGACGAGCGAGCGAGCGAGCGCGACTACAGAGAACCGCAGGCCTACCGCGAAGCCCCCTCCGAGCAGCGGCACCGCGAGCCGCGGCGGACCGAGGAACGTCGTTCTGAGGCTCACCACCCGGAAGAGCACCGTCGTCATCGTACGGCGGCTGCACCGGAGTATAGCGTGGGCGATCTTGTCGGTGCGCTGCAAATGCTGCGTCAGGATTTGAAGCAGGACATCTCCGAGGGAATTTCCCGCGAGATGGAGCATGTGCGCCATGAAATCCACGCGATCCGCGATCTCTCCGCCGATCGGCGCCTTCCCGATGAACTGCGGAGCGAACTGGCCCGTCTGGCCCAGATCGTAGAGGACATGCATCATCAGGCGCCGGAAGGTTCACAGCGCCTTCAAGGCGAACTCTATGAGCTTCGCGCTATGATGGATGGGCTGGCGCGCGAGGAAAGCGTCCACCGCATGGAAGTCCGCTGGAACGAGCTTGAGGATCGTATCCAGGACATCGACACGCAAGGTATCCAGAAAGAGCTCATCGCGCTCGCTTACCGCATCGACGGCATCAAGGCCGAACTCGGCACGATGTCGGACAGCCCTGCCCTGCGCGCACTGGAAGACAAAGTGCTGATGCTGGCAGCCGTGATCGAGGATCTCGGCACACGCTCGCCGCTGCCGGACACGGTCTATGATCATTTTTCGCAGGTCGATCAGCGTCTGGACGAAATCAGCCGGGCCGTTGCCAGCAACAGTCGGGTGCGCGATAGCGCTGAAGAACAGGCCGCCTTCCGTCGTCTTGAAGAGCGAATGAGCTACCTGACGGAAAAATTCGAAAGCCTTTCGCAGGTTCAGGAAACCCAGCGAATCGAGGAAAAGCTGGAGGAAGTGGTTGCGAGCCTCGGCCGTAACAACCAGACCGAATTGACCGGCTACCTGGCCGATCTTTCCCGCCGCATCGATGCAATGCACGAGCAGCCAGCGGATCAGCTGGTGGCGCGCCTCGACGATCTCGCCGCCCGCATAGACCATCTGCACCGCGCCCAATCCGGTAACCGGAGCCTGCTGAATGACGGCAGCTCCATTGATCGGCTGGAGCAGCGTCTGGACGAAATCGCGGAGCGTCTAAGCGAGACTGCGCGCAGTCCCGCTGGAGACATGCGGGGTCTTTCCCATCTTGAAAAGCAGATCGCCGATCTGACCAGCATGATGCAGAGGGCTCCGCGTGAGCAGGCCGGCTTGCCTGCCGATCTCGATCAGCGCATGGCCTCCATCGAGAATTATCTGGCGACCAGCGACGAATACATTCTCGAGGCTGCCCGCCAGGCTGCAGAAACAGTGGTGGAAGCCTATCGCAAAACGCCCGCGGGAACGACGGCGGGAGGCACTGGGTCAGACCCGGCGCAGTTCCTGGGGCTGGCAGAGGATCTGCGGCATCTGGAACAACTTGCTCGCGCCTCGGATGAACGCACGCAAACCAC
Organism: Rhizobium sp. Root149; assembly: GCF_001427345.1. Classification (NCBI taxonomy): domain Bacteria; kingdom Pseudomonadati; phylum Pseudomonadota; class Alphaproteobacteria; order Hyphomicrobiales; family Rhizobiaceae; genus Rhizobium; species Rhizobium sp. Root149. Next base: position 478,031 of record NZ_LMGD01000020.1, on the reverse strand, counting down.
GTTCGACAGCCTGCATCGCACGCTGGTTCAGATCGCGGGCCGTCTGGACAAGATGGAGGACCACTTCTCTTCGCGCGCGGCGTCCTCCTACTCGTCGCCAGGGGCTTTCGAACCGCAGTCCGCTATCCGTGCGCCAATGGCTGCGCCATCCCCGGTGGAACCAGAGCCCAGAGTTCTTGCGCGCAATACGGAAGAACTGATGCGCGAAACCGCGCCGGTTTATCATGAGCCCGAGACTGACGACCTCTTGGAGCCGGTGGAAACAGACGGCAAAGCGAAAGGCAAATCCGGCTTTCTCTCCAGTCTTTCCAAGCGCCTGAAACCTGCTTCCAAGACTGAAAGCAAGCGTTCTGCCCAGCCGGAACGCACCTTCGTTGAACCCGCGCCCTCCATCGATCCGGTCGATGTCGTACCTCAGGAACATGAGAACGATCTTCTCGAGCCGGGCTCCGGCAAGCCGGACGTCCGCAAGATCCTTGAGCGGGTGCGCGCAAGCCAGGCTGTCAACACAGCGTCATCCGGCGGCGACAATGAGCGAATTGACTATATCGCTGCTGCGCGGCGCGCGGCAAAGGCCGCGGCGCAGGAAACCGATCCTGCCAAGGCGGGTCAATCGAGAGCGAAGCCGGCCCAGACAGCACGCAGCAAATCCGCGGTTCCGACGTCCGCCGCGAGTGGCGGCTTGCGCAGCACCTTCACCCGTCATCGCCGTCCGATTCTCATGGCTATCGGTGCGGTTCTGCTCGTCTTGATGACCGTACCGTTGATCAATACCCTCACCCGCGGGGACAAGGTCATTACGCCACCTCCACCTGTCACAAAGACAACCCCATCGGCACAGATGAGCCTGCCACCTGCCACCAGCAGCACAGTCGCTTCGTCCGAGAGTGGAGCGAGCGCGGGCAACGTCGTCGACGGCACGGCGCTCCAGCAAAATGCGCAAAAGCCTCTCCCTCCGGTGACGGAACCAGCCCCGGCGCTTGCTCAGGCGGCGCCGACCACACCGGTCGAGGCAGTTCCGGCCTCGCCGATGACGCAGACTGCACCCGCTGCGAAACCGACAGCCTTGATCGAAGTGCCGGCCGTCATTGCGCAGAAATCTCTGGCCGACGCAGCGGCAGCTGGCGATCCTCAGGCTCTGTTCGAGATCGCTGCCCGCTACACCGAGGGCCGCAACGGCGTCCCGCAGGACCCGAAGGAAGCGGCGCGCTGGTACCAGATGGCGGCCGAACGTGGCTTTGCGCCTGCAGAATATCGTCTTGGCAGTCTTTACGAAAAAGGCACCGGCGTAGAGCGCGATCTGGCGAAGGCGATGAGCCTGTACCAGAAGGCCGCCAACGCCGGAAATGCAAGCTCCATGCATAATCTCGCCGTTCTCTATGCGTCGGGAGCAACGGGAACCGCTGACTACAAGGCAGCCGTCAACTGGTTCACGAAGGCCGCCGATCTCGGTATCGCGGACAGCCAGTTCAACCTCGCCATTCTTTTTGCGCGCGGCAACGGCACGTCCCAGAACCTGGAGGAAAGCTACAAGTGGTTTGCGGTAGCGGCCAAAGCTGGAGACAAGGATGCTGCGGACAAGCGCGAAGAAGTCGGTCGGGCACTGAAGCCGGATCAGCTTGCAAAGGCCAAAGCCGCTGCCGATAGCTGGACGGTCAAGCCTCTCGACCAGCGCGCTAATAGCGTGAACATCCCCACCGAATGGTCCGGCGGCGCGCAGACTTCGACCGGCTCCATCGATATGGGCAAGGCTATCCGCAACATTCAGGCTATCTTGAACAAGAATGGCTATGATGCGGGACAGCCGGATGGCCTTATGGGCAAGAAGACGATTGCCGCCATCAAGTCGTTCCAGAAGAGCAACGGCATGTCTGACGACGGCAATATTACCGAGGAACTTGTTCGCAAGCTGCTGGAACAGCATCAGGCAAAGGTCAGCGGATCGACCGGTTAAGGACAAATCGACAAATCTCAGTTTTTTGAGTTGTTTGATTTGACTTGCCACCTGGCAGGACGCATGACGAATAAGGCTAGCGGCGCCCAGATCGCGCCGCAGGCCACTTGGACTTTTCGCTACGCCGCAGCGGGCGCTCCACTTTCTGTTTGTGAAGCATAATCTTGTCGATCTTCGTTCACTCCGGTCGGATTATGCTTTAACGCGAAGCCGCCCGCGACGGCGGAGCTTTTTTCGTTTTCAGGGGCGTTCCAGTGACAGTCTACCTGCCAATAGCAGAGCTTTCGGTGAATATCTTCATCATACTCGGCATGGGCGCAGCTGTGGGCTTTCTGTCCGGCATGTTCGGTGTCGGCGGCGGTTTCCTGATCACCCCGCTTCTGATCTTCTACAATATCCCCCCGGTCGTCGCTGTCGCTACCGGCGCAAACCAGGTCGTCGCCTCGTCGATTTCGGGTGCAATCAGCCATTTCAGGCGTGGAACGCTGGATGTGAAGCTCGGCAGCGTGCTCTTGATCGGCGGTCTGGCAGGTGCGACCGTCGGCGTCTGGATCTTTTCATGGCTCAGGCGAATGGGCCAGTTGGACCTCATCATCTCGCTTCTCTATGTCGTCTTTCTCGGGACCATCGGCAGCCTGATGCTGATGGAAAGCCTTCGAGCCATGCGTCGGGCGGCCAAGAACCAGCCGGTAACCTTGAAGCGACCCGGCCAGCACAACTGGGTGCACAGACTTCCGCTGAAGATGCGGTTCAAGAAATCCAAGCTCTACCTCTCTGCGATCCCGGTCATTGGCCTGGGGTTCGGCATTGGCATTCTGACATCCGTAATGGGTGTGGGCGGCGGCTTCATCATGGTTCCGGCCATGATCTATCTGCTGCGCATTCCAACCAATGTGGTCGTGGGAACATCACTGTTTCAGATCATCTTCGTGACCGCCTACACGACCATCGTGCAGGCTGCGACGAACTATTCCGTCGATATCGTGCTGGCGACCATTCTGATGGTGGCAGGCGTCATCGGTGCACAATATGGTGTTCGCGTGGGCCAGAAGCTGCGTGGCGAGCAATTGCGCGCCCTCCTTGCCCTTCTCGTTCTGGCGGTTGGTGTGCGCCTCGCAATCGATCTCATCATAACCCCAGCCGATCTCTATTCGCTGCAGATAGGCGGAGGCCGCGGATGAGACAGTTCCTCCTTCCGCTCGTCCGACACCTGTTGATGGCTGGCCTGCTGGCTCTGCCATTCACAACAGCAAAAGCCCAGGGATTGCCGGGAGCGCTGCCTCCGGTGAAAGAAGGATTGGAAATCGGCACATCCACAACGGAAATCGCGATCACGTCCGATTTTCGCGGTGCAGATCTCACAGTCTTCGGCGCCCTGACGAATGCCGACGAACTGTTTCTAGCCATCGGGCAGTATGACGTGGTGGTAACGCTTGAGGGACCGCGGGATTATGCCACCGTTCGGCGCAAGGAGCGCGTCTTCGGCATCTGGATGAACACGCAATCGATGACCTTCGAGCAGACGCCCGAATCTTACTCGATCGCCAGTACAAAGCCGCTGGCCGACATTCAGCCTGTCGCACAGCTCAACCGGCTTGGTCTCGGTATCAGCCATCTGACGCTTTCACCAACCGGCTATCTCGGGAATGCGGCGCAGCTGACGGATTTTCGTGAAGCCTATCGACGCCTGAAAGTTGGCGGGGGGCTCTACCAGAACGATACGACCGGTGTTCGCTTCGTCAGCTCCAGTCTTTTCCGTGCTTCGCTCCGGCTACCTGCCAATGTACCGGACGGCGTCCATCTGGTGCATGCATATCTGTTCAAGAGCGGCGTGCTGATCGCGCAGAAGGATCTTCCTCTTCGCGTGGTCAAGACTGGTCTCGAACAGGCCATTACCGATGCGGCGCATGAGAAGCCGCTGGCCTATGGCCTGTTCTGTGTCATGGTCGCAGTCGTTACAGGCTGGGGGGCCAGCCTGTTGTTCCGCAAGGATTGACGGCAAGCATTACATGGCAGGCATGAAGGTGATGTCGCGGATCATGCCCTTGGTCCCGGTGACTTCTGCCGTCTTCATCGCCTTGCCGGTTTCAAGATCGACTGTGTGCAGCACATTGTCTGCGACCAGCCAGGCCGTGTTCTTTCCTTCTGCAGAGGTGTGAACATCGAAGGCATAGCTTGCCGCCTTCTTTTCGGCGCCCAGCTTGCCGACGGCCTTCAGCGTTCCATCATTCGGCTTCGTCTGCTGGATCAGCCCGCCAATGGTGGCATCGATGTTGTACATGGCCGTTTTTTCGGGCTTGCCGAATGAATTCGTATAGGCAGCACCGACAATGTTCGGCTTTTCGCCCTTGTGCATATCGCCCTCTTCGAAGGCAAGGCTGCCATCCACGGTCACAGCGCCGGTATCCGGATGGACGCGATGATTGGTCGTGCCGGTCATATAGCGCAGACGATCGGCGGCGGGATTGAAGTCCACGACAACTGGCGTCTCGCCCATCATCAGCGGCTTGTCCATCTTGGCAACTTCGGTTGCCTTGCCGGTGGCCGGGTCAATGGTGACGATGACGTTCTCGGAGGTAACGCCAACCAGCATCTTGTTCGACGGGCGAAGATCGATGCCCGCAAGCTTCGTCACGCCCTGAACTTCCACCGTCTTAGAAACAGTGGGCATATCCGTATCGAACATGACCAGCGTTTTGTCTCCGACAAGGCCAACAGCCTGCGCCGCGAGAGATGGTGCAGCCGACGCGCCGAGAAGTGCAGTCGCTGCCATCAGTGTCTTGAACATCGTCATCTCGTTCTCCCATTCAACGGTTGGGGAAGACGCTTCACTTTGCGCTTCCTGACCATGAGACACGGGAGGTGAGCACGTTGGATGCAGAGCCAAAAAATATTTTTCAAATTTTTGTCCTCTCGCATCCAAATCTTCAGCAGAACCATATTAGGATACAAAGAGATTAGGAGTACGAACACCTTGGCGGATATGACGGCAGATCCTTTGGGGACAGAGCTTGGCGCATGCGCGCGCGGCGACCGGCAGGCCTTGAAGCGTATCTTCGACGCGGAAGCAGGCCGCCTCGTTGCCATTGCCCAGAGAATCGTGAAGCGACGCGACCTCGCAGAAGAAGTTGTCCAGGACGGTTTCATTGCCATCTGGACCAAGGCGCATCAGTATGCGCCGGATCGCGGCAGCGCACGCGGGTGGATCCATGCCATTATTCGCAACCGCGCCCTCAACATGCTGAGAGACGGAAGCCGGGAGGATCTCCTCAGTGAAGACGCCATCCAGAGCCTGCAGGAGGCCGACCAACCTGAAAGCGTTCTGACCGCCTGGGCGGCGCTCGATCGTACGTCGCGGCTGCGCTCCTGCCTTGAGGGTCTCGATCAACCAAAGCGACAAAGCATTCTGATGGCCTATGTCGGCGGCTACAGCCATGGCGAAATTGCCGGGCGGCTTTCACTCCCGCTCGGCACGACAAAGAGCTGGATACGCCGAGGGCTCGCCTCCCTTCGGGAGTGCATGGCATGATTGATCTGACCAAGCCGGATGCTGTTGCCGACGACTATGTTCTAGGACTGCTTGACCCTGCTGACATGCAGACGGTGGAGGCCGAACTGGAGCGTAACGCCGCTCTGCGACGAGCCGTGGCACAATCGCGAGAGCGTTTTCTTCCGCTGGATATGACAGCCGAACCTGCAGAGGTTTCGCATGATCTTTGGACAAGGATCGAGAAAGATCTTCAACAACAGGAGGTGCCGGAGCAGAAGAAAGAGGTTGAGCCAGTTGTCGCCAACGACAATCGCTCAATCCAGAATGCCGGTTTCTGGCGTGTCACAAGTTTTGCAGGCCTCGCTGCCAGCCTGGTTCTGGCGGTTGCCCTTGGCTGGAACCTGACACGAACAGCCGAGCCGCTGGTCGTCGCAGTGCTGGTGAATGAAACAGGCGAGGTTCAGGCCGTTGTCGAAGATTTCGGCACCGAGCGAGCCGTGGTGCGCCTTCTGGCGGATGTTTCCGTGCCAGGAGACCGGACGATGCAGGTCTGGACACTCCCGAGCAAGGAGACCGGACCCGTTTCCATGGGGTTACTGCCCCAGGCCCGGTCTGCAAGGCTTGTTCCGCCAAGCCTCCCCACGCCCAAGGATGCGCAGTTGTACGAGATAACGCTTGAGCCGGCAGGCGGATCGCCGACCGGTCGACCCACGGGTCCAATTCTTGCCAAGGGCTTTGCGAAAGTAACGCGGTAATCAGCCGATCAGATTCCCGAAACGGACCGAGTAGATGCGATCGCGTCCCAAGAGGTGTGCGATCAGTGCCGCATGATCGAACAGGCCGTGCATGGCACGGTGCTTGAGATCCAGCCCGCCTGTGAGCACGCCGAAGGCAGGCATGACGAGACGCGCACCGTCTGTAGCGAAACACGCGCGGCGGACATATTTGCCGCGACGCGCGACGGTGGCGGAAGGGTGCAGGTGACCAGCCACTTCGCCCCGTCCTGCAATCAGGCTTGGCTCGTGCCGGAAAACAAGCCCGGACAGCAAAAGCTCGTCCAGGGACTGGCCGGGCAGACCGAAAATGCCGTCCGGATCATGGTTGCCATTGATCCAGATCCAGTCACGTCCGCGGGCGAGCGCGCCGATCGTTTCGCGGAATGCTGCGGGCATGAGTTCCGAGCCACGCCTGTCGTGAAAATTATCCCCCAGCGAAATCACTGTTTTGGGATCATACCTAGCGATGACGGCGGAGAGCAGATTGAGAGTTGCCAGCGTATCATAAGGCGGCAGCATCATGCCGCGACGCGCGAAGGCAGCGCCTTTCTCCAGATGCAGATCCGAGACGACAAGGCAGGATAGATCCGGCAGATACAGCGCGCCCAGCGGGTCGCAATGCGCGGCGACGCCATTGACCATGATTTCCGCGCTGGCCACCGGACCGGCTGTCTGTGACGCGGCGAGCGCCATTCTATAATTCATCATTCTCATCTACCCGTGAGGGTTGCCTCACGCCATGGCCTCGGCAATCAGGTCATCCGCCGCCTCTTCCAGCACGTAGTCCTGCGCCTCGCCAGCAACCGGCTCGCGGCCGATTTCCAGCATCACCGGAATGGCGAGCGGGGATACGCGCTCCAGCGGGCGGTGAATCACATGCCCCTTGATTCGTGCCAGCATAGCGCCAAGACGCCCGATATCCAAAAGACCCGATGCGGCATCGCGCCGCGTCGCCTCCAGCAGAATGTGATCCGGCTCATGGCTGCGCAAAACATCATAGATGAGATCGGTCGAAACGGTGACCTGCCGCCCCGTCTTTTCCTTGCCCGGATGCCGGCGCTCGATCAGGCCTGAAATCACCGCGCATTGCCGGAACGTGCGCTTCAGCATGAAGCTCTCGTCCAGCCATGCCTCCAGATCATCGCCCAGCATGTCCTCGTCGAACAAATCACCCAGCGAGAGACGACGGCTCTCGATCATGCCACCCATATCGTTCAACGACCAGATGGCCAGCGCATAGTCATTCGCCACGAAGCCAAGCGGTCTTGCCCCTGCCCGTTCCAGCCGCCGTGTCAAAAGCATGCCCAGCGTCTGGTGCGCAAGCCGCCCCTCGAAGCAGTAGGCGACCATGAAGAAGCGGTTTCCGCGTGGGAAGGTCTCGATCAGAAGCTCGTCACGCGCCGGAAGCATGGATTTGTCGCGCTGGATTGCCAGCCAGTCCCGCACCTGATCAGGAAGCACATGCCAGCGGGACGGATCAGCCAGCATGGCCCGCACCTGATCGGCAAGATAGGTGGACAAGGGGAACCTGCCGCCGGCATAGGCAGGGATCTTGGGATCCAGCGAAAAGGCATTGGTGACAAGGCATTCGTTCTCCCGAATACCCTCGAAGCGCAGTACCTTGCCCGCAAACAGGAAGGTATCGCCCTGCACCAATTGCTCCACAAAATATTCCTCGACCTTGCCAAGCGACATACCGCTGCGCCCGACTGAACCCAGCTGGTTGCGCTTGACGAGGCGCACGTTCAGTTCCGTCGCCTCCACAATCGTACCGAGGTTCATCCGATACTGCTGGGCGACCTGCGGATTGGAAACCCGCCAGCGGCCCTCCTTTGTCTTGCGGATCTTGGCATAGCGTTCATAGGTGCGCAGCGCATAGCCGCCGGTCGCAACGAAATCGACGATACGCTCGAACAGCTCCCAAGTGAGCCCGGAATAGGGTGAAGCGCTGGTGATTTCGCCGTAGAGCTCCAAGGCATCGAAGGGTTCGGCGCAGGCCATGCCAAGAACGTGCTGGGCCAGAACATCAAGCGCGCCTTCCCCAACGGGCGGCGTATCCTGTGCGCCCAGATAATTGGCATCGAGCGCGGCCTGACATTCCATGACCTCGAAACGATTGGCAGGCACAAGGATCGCTTTTGACGGCTCGTCCATCCGGTGGTTTGAACGACCGATGCGCTGCGCCAGACGGGATGCACCCTTTGGCGCGCCGACATGCACCACCAGATCCACATCGCCCCAATCAAGTCCCATGTCTAGCGTCGAGGTCGCCACCACCGCGCGCAGTCTGTTCGCGCTCATGGCAGCTTCCACCTTGCGCCTCTGTCCCGCATCGAGCGAGCCGTGATGCAACGCGATCGGCAAATTATCTTCGTTGATGGTCCAAAGCTCCTGAAACAGGAGCTCAGCCTGAAAGCGCGTATTGACGAAAATCAGCGTCGTCTTGTGCTTCCGGATCTCTTCATAGACGGCCGGAATGGCATAGGTGGCTACATGCCCGGACCAGGGTATGCGGTCCTCCGTCGTCATGATGGTGATGTCCGGTGCCGCGCCGCCCGTCACATGCACAAGACCGGCCGGTGCTTCCGGCCCATCATCCTGCGGCGTATTCTGCGGGACAAGCCAACGCCTCAGATCCATGGGATCAGAAACCGTGGCCGAGAGCCCGATGGTGCGAAGACCAGGCGCATGTCGTCTCAACCGGGCCAGACCAAGCGACAGCAGGTGGCCTCGCTTCGATGTGACAAGCGAGTGCAGTTCATCAAGGACCACATATTTCAGATCCTTGAAGAAGCGCTCCGCTTCCTTGTTGGCCAGAAGCAAGGCCAGTTGCTCGGGGGTCGTCAGCAAGATATCCGGCGGGTTCGTCTTCTGGCGCTGGCGCTTGGCCTGCGGCGTATCCCCCGTGCGGTTCTCGATAGACACCGGAAGTCCCATTTCGGAAACCGGCTTCATGAGGTTGCGTTCGATATCGACCGCCAGCGCCTTCAGCGGCGAAATGTAGAGGGTGTGGACACCCACAAAGGGCGACCCCGGCGGGAGTTGGCCGCGCCGGGTCAAGTCGGTCAGCGAGGGTAGAAATCCGGCAAGTGTCTTACCTGCACCAGTTGGTGCAATCAGCAACATATTCTCGCCGGATGTCGAACGTGCAAGCAATTCCAGCTGGTGCGCACGCGGCGACCAGCCTTTCTCGCCGAACCATTTCAGGAAGGGGCGAGGCAGGAGGTCCGGCAGGGCGTTCTGATAATCGGCCAAGGTCTTTTCCACGCGGTCAGAAGTAATGATTTCCGCGTGAAAAAGAAGGGGTCAGAGCAATTCCAGCAAAAGTGGGAAGCGGTTTTGCGTCCGGAATTGCGGAAAACAAGAGATAGAGCGCTTCAGCCGGGAACGCTCTATCGGACTATATAACGGTCGGTGCGGTGATTGATGGCAAGCGTCAGGTTCAATGTCACCGCCGCAAGGATCGAGCACAGGATGACGAAGGGTGTGGCTACCAGAAAGGCCAGAGCCAGAACGACGAGATCGAGACCCAGTTGTACGAAGCCAGCACGCCAGCCAAGCCGGTCCTGCAGGTAAAGCGCAAGAATGCCGAAACCGCCGAGGCTTGCACGATGGCGGAACAAGGCGAGCATGCCGGTTCCGATGAGAAGTCCGCCGAAGAGCGCGGCAACGAGCGGATCTATGCCAGCGATCGGAATGAGAGACGGCAGTACCTCCGTCAAAACAGACGTCAGGGCGACGGCCGTGAAGGTCTTGATCGTGAAAGCCAAGCCCAGACGCTTGTAGGCCAGCCAGTAGAACGGAAGGTTAAGCGCGAAGAAGACCACGCCGAAGCTGAAACCCGTGGAGTAGCGAAGCAGGAAGCCGAGACCCGCCGTACCACCAATCAACAAATGAGCCGCCGAGAGAAGTGTTACGCCCAGTGCTGCAAGCATGGACCCGGCAACCACGCCCTGCATATCCTCGATGATGGAGTGGCGATCCGTGCTGGATGCCCAGAATCCGACCGGAGACTTGCCTTCGCTTACATTCGCCATCAGCGCACCACGATATAGCGATCCGACCGGTGATTGATCGCCAGAAACAGATTGAGAACCACCGCGCCGACAATGGACCAGAGAACAATGCCCGGTTCAAGCAGGAGAAAGGCCGCCGCCATGACGCAGGCATCGAAGGCCAGCTGAATGAGGCCCGCCTGGATGCCAAAACGCTCCTGGACATAGATTGCGAGGATGCCAACGCCGCCAAGGCTTGCACGGTGCCGATAAAGGGCGAGCAGGCCGAAACCTAGCAAAAGACCGCCCATCAGCGCACCCCAGAAGGGATGAAGATACCCAATCAACAGGTAGCGTTGCTCAAGCTCGGTCATGATTGACACCAGCCCGATGGCAATGAAGGTCTTGGCCGAGAAGGCGAAGCCCAATCGTTTGAAGGACAGCCAATAGAAGGGAAGATTGACGATGAAGAACAGAAGGCCGAACGAGATGTTGAATGCATAGTGCAGCAGAAAGGCAACGCCAGCCGTGCCGCCCGTGAGCAGGCCGACACGGTTCAACAAGTAAAACCCGAGCGCAGAAATCAGTGCGCCGCAAATGAGACCCTGGCTATCTTCAGCGAGTGTGTGACGCGACGGATCCGTGCTGTAGAAACCCAATGCCATCTTCTGCGCCATCTCCGAAGTCTCCGTCTATCTGTCCCGACGCTTCGATTGTGCGCCGCAGCATTTACGAAATCAAGATAGGACAGTACTCCTGACGCAAAAGACAAGAATCGTACAAATCAGGCGCGTTTGCGCGCAAGAAAAAGGATGCCGTGAACCGGTTTTCCGGCATCCATCCGAATGTCCGTACGAGACAAGGCCACGAGATCAAAAACATGTCTTGCCAGAAGTGTCTCGATATAGCTTTGCGTATGCGCGTAGCGGAGTGATTGCTGCAGGACGAAGCCGTCCGTAGAACTACCAGCATCTTCGACGGAAAAAGCGAAAAGACCGCGAGGTTTCAGCAGTTCATCAGCCAGCGCAAACGGGACATCCAGATTTCCAAGATACATCAACACATCGGCCGCCGAGACGAGATCGGCACGATGGCGTGGCCGGTCCTCGCTGAAGAGCGATGTATCCGCATCCGTGCGGGAGAGATCTGCCTGGCCGAGATGGTGGTAGATGCCCTTTTCCCCGGCCTTTGCCAGCATGTTGGCTGAAAGGTCGAAACCTTCGAGCCTTGCCGTGTCTGATGCGATTTCGACACCAAAGAGACCGGTGCCGCAACCGAGATCGACAGTCAGATCGAACGGTCCATGAGATTGGACAAGTGCAAACAGCTTGGCTGGCACTGAATAATTCAACTTCTCGACCAGCGAGATCTCGAAGCGATCGGCGTAGTCGTCGAACAGCCCTTCGACATAGGCAGAGGGCGGTGCGTCCGGCGCGGGCGTGGCGTCAAGTGCTGCGAGTTTCAGACTTGCGCCGAACAGGCCCTGCCTATCCCTTTTCATCACCTGCTCGAATGCCGCGATTGCTGCTTCGCGCGCACCAGCTTTCTGATGAGCTTCTCCGGCCAACAGCCAGCCCGCTGTCCAATCGGGTGCGATTTCGAGAGCCTGCTCGAAGAGTTCGGCGGCTGCGGCATGATCGCCACTTTCCGCCAGCATCCGGGCATAATCGGCGCGCCGATCGGCAATGACATCACCGGAAGAAAACTGGTTGGCGCTCATGACTTGAAACCGGCTCGTTGCATTTGCGGCATCTGAACCAAGCCACAAAAAAACTCAAGTTCTATCGGAATGCCTGCGTCTAAACTTGCGACAGAGCACCTGCGAAACTATGTCTCATCCGTCTCAACACACTTTAAGGGCCAGGAATGTCTGATCAGATGAACCGAATGCTGGGCGATTCGCCAGCCCGCACAATCGTGAAACTGATTGTCGTGTCCCTCGTTGTCGGCTTTGTCATGGCGATGTTCGATCTCCATCCCTGGGACATCGTTTATGGCATCCGAAATCTGGTTCTGGACCTCTGGTATCGCGGATTCCATGCGCTGGGCGCCGTTGGTGATTACCTGATCGCCGGTGCGGTCATCGTCATACCAGCCTTCATTCTCCTGCGTATTTTCAGCTACAGACGCTAATGACACCGAATCTCGTCTTAAATTCCCGACGTATATTTCTGCTTGGCTGCGGCAGTGCGCTTCTCGTGACAGCCGGATGCGTAACGACCACCGGCCCAGCAAAAGTCGATGGCGCGACGGACGATACCAGGGCCGCGCTGCCATTGGTCAATGAACTGCGAAAGAAGCATGGTCTTTCGCCCCTGTCTGCAAGCGTGCCCACGGGACGGGCGGCGGCAGAGCAGGCTGTGCGTATGGCGAAAGCCAACCAGATGAGCCATCTCATTGGCTTTGGGGATGATTATGGCGCGCGGATGAAGCGCAATGACGTGCCTTTGCCCGCTGCCGAAAACATTGCAAGCGGTCAAACCACGGTTACGGAAGCAGTGCAGGCTTGGATCGATTCCCCCAAGCACCTTCAAAACATGCTCGGCAGTTACAATCGTGTAGGTGTCGCCGTGGCACGCTCGCCGTCCACCAATCGCACTTATTGGGCGATGGTACTGTCTGCCTGACTTGAAACAGCCTTCATGGCCTGACGTCGATCTAGAGCTTATCGCGATCTTTCAGATTCGCTCCTGACGCTCTAACTCTTTGTGTTGACGCATGTCGTTATCGCAAAACCGCTGCACACTTTTACGCAACATGCTTTGGCTTCGGGCTCAAGCGCCCGGAGCGACCATCCAGATCCCGATACGCAGACCGATTGCACACAACAGGAGGCAACCGAATGTGAGTGCGGGCAAGTTGAGATGTATGTTCATCTTCCCATCCTCGTTCAATGTTACAGAAGGTAACATAGAGTGAGGATATCACCAAATGCTCAAGATTAACCGAACAATTTAGTGAATGTGGCGAAAAGCCGCCGTCTGGCTTTCCGACAAGTCAGAGAGGTCTGGATGCCCAGGCATCAAGACTGGTATCACGCAATTCCGTGACAGACCTGACGTCCAGACGATCGAGTTCCGCGCCAAGTCCCCTCACGATATCGGCAGCGAGGCCCGGTCCCCGATAGACCATGCAGGAATAAAGCTGCACGAGATCGGCACCGGCCCGGATTTTTTCGAGCGCCGTCTTCGCCGAAGATACACCGCCAACGCCGATGATGGGCAGGTTCGGACCAACGCGCTTGCGCATCTTTGCCAGTACCGTGGTTGAGCGGGAAAACAGCGGCTTGCCGGAAAGGCCTCCCGTTTCCCTGGACTGCGCCTCATCGCGCAAGCCGTCGCGGGAAAGCGTGGTGTTGGAAACGATCAAACCGTCCAGCGGATGTGCCAGCGCTTCGGCTGCGATATCATCCATTCCTTCCTCGGTCAGGTCCGGCGCGATCTTCAGGAAGACCGGAACAGTTTTCCCCGTTCTGGCTGCTTCCTCATCGCGGGTTGCAAGCACTGCGCTCAACAGTGCCGAAAGGCTTTCGCGGGCCTGAAGGTCGCGCAAGCCAGGCGTATTGGGGGAGGAGATATTGGCGGCAAAGTAGCGGGCGACATCATAGAAGCGGCGAATGCCGAGCACATAGTCGCCAATGCGGTCTTCACTATCCTTGTTGGCACCGATGTTGACGCCGACAATGCCCTGAATTTTCGTTGCCAGCAGTCGAGCGAGTGCCGCCTCGTGACCCTCATTGTTGAAGCCAAGCCGGTTGATCACCGCCTCATCCCTGGTCAGGCGGAAAATGCGTGGCTTGGGATTTCCATCCTGAGGTTTTGGTGTGACGGTGCCGACCTCCGTAAAGCCGAAGCCGAGACGAAGGATTGCCCCCGGCACCTCGGCATTCTTGTCATAGCCTGCAGCAAGGCCGACAGGATTGGGAAACTCCAGACCGCCCAAGGAAACCCGCAAGCGCGGATCGGGCGGCAGATGAACCGATGGAAGAAGCCCGGATCTCAAAGCTGCGATCGAAGCACCATGAGCCGTTTCAGGATCGAGGAGAAAAAGAGCATTGCGGGCGAGATCGAAAATCGGCATCAGACAAGCTCCTCTGGAAATACATGCGATCCATCTGGTCCCACAGGCAGGGGGCGCTTCCAGATGACCGCATCGAGCGTCAGGCTTGCATAGAGATGGGGAAAGAGATTACCGCCGCGAGACGGTTCATACTTCAACTGCTCCCCCAGACGATCGGCATCAGTGGCGACCAGCAGCAGACCTGCCTGCCCCTTGAAGTGGCGGGCTGCGGTTTCGCGCACCTGGCTTGCGGTGGAGAAATGAATGAAGCCATCCGCCAGATCGACAGGCGCACCCTCGAAACGGCCTGATTGTTCGGCGCTTGCCCAAAGGGGTTCTGGCACGATCTTATAGATGACATGACTCATTGCGATGATCCGGCTGTGTCCTAGCTTATACCCTGCGCTTTGCCGCAAACGGGCGCACTTGTCCATCGCATCGGTAGCATTACTCGAAAATGCGATATTGGGAGGAAATAGCAATGTCGGCTCGCGCCATCTTTACCACCACCGTTCTGCTTCTCTCCAGCGGTGCCGTCCTGGCGCAGAGTGCTGCGGATCCTGCACGCTTTCAACTGGAGCGGACAGAAAAGGGCTTCATCCGCCTCGACAAGCAAACCGGCGACGTAAGCTTCTGCCGGGAGGAGGCTTCGGGACTGACATGCCGTCTGGCTGCCGACGAGCGAAAGGCCTTCGAGCAGGAACTCGATGCGCTCGACAAGCGCGTCACCCAGTTGGAGACCAAAAGCTCATCCCGCACATCGGGGCTCCCAAGCGACGAGGAGGTCGAAAAATCACTTTCGATCATGGAACGGTTCTTCCAGAGGTTCATGGATATTATCGGCGAACGGCGCGACGAGCAGGATTACGATCCCAACCGGACCTGAAACCGCTGGACCCCAAGACCTGCCCCCCTTAAACTTGGGCTTGTTTGATGCTTTTCAGAACGCTAAGATTCGTAACTTGGAAGGCTGGCATGCTCTTGGGAGGGGGTATGGATATGCAAGAACTCACCATCATCATTGCGGATGATCACCCGCTGTTTCGCGGCGCGCTTCGCCAGGCACTCAATACGGTGGCCGAGCAGCCTCACATCATTGAGGCAGGAACTTTCGAGGACGCTCGAAAGGCAGTGCGAAGCCAGCCGGAAGCGGATCTTATGTTGCTGGATCTTGCCATGCCGGGTGTGAGCGGCTTTTCAGGGCTGATGTCCATGCGGGCAGAGTTCAGCAGCCTGCCTATCATGATTGTCTCAGCGACAGATGACGGCGCGACGGTGCGGCGTGCCATGGAACTCGGCGCGTCGGGCTTCATTTCCAAATCTTCAGGACTGGACGATATTCGCAGCGCCATCGAAGCCGTTCTGGCCGGCGACGTCTGGTTCCCATCACAGGGTGAGCGGGATGCCGAAGAAGATCCGGCCGTCGTGGAACTGATCGAGCGATTGAAGACCCTGACACCACAGCAGACGCGCGTTCTATCCATGCTCGCCGAAGGTCTGCTCAACAAGCAGATCGCCTACGAACTCGGCGTTTCCGAAGCAACGATCAAGGCGCATGTTTCAGCGATCCTGTTGAAGCTCAACGTCGATAGCCGAACCCAGGCGGTCATCAAGCTTGGCAAGGTCAACATGGCCATGGTTGCTTGACTGCTTTTTAAGAAAAGGATTTTATTCCTTTTTTTCTTTACGTCCGACGAAATTTTGGCTAAAGCTCCATGAAACTTCCGGGCGTGGAAGTGTTTGATCGTGTGTGGGGCGGTGACCCCCTGAGACGAGAACACCTCCAGATTGCGCGGAGCTTCAGCCCTATGCTGCGTCACCGAATGTACGCGGTTTCGGGATCCGTAGCATTGATCGGAACTGTTTCATCCAGTTGTTGGAATACAGGCGAACTGCCATGGGGCATTCGACCGGATCGCACGAAAGAGGCGGATATGAGTGAGACAAGTCGCGAAGCCATTTCCCTCTTGCAGGCCGTCCAGACTGAGCAGGTTGGCAAGGCAAGCGCTCTGTCCCGATCCGCCCTGTCACATAGCGGGATATGGCAGGCAATCGATACACTTGCCGAGAAGCACAAACTTTCGGCATCGGGCCTTGCCCGTCGGGCGGGCCTGGATCCCACATCTTTCAACAAGTCGAAGCGCCTGGGGCCGGATGGACGGGAGCGCTGGCCATCCACGGAATCCATTTCCAAGGTTTTGGAAGCCACAGGCGCATCTCTGGATGAATTCCTGGGCTATCTGGCGCCGACTGGTACTCCACGTATGCCTGACGGAGTTTTTCTGCCGCAAATGAGTTCCATCCCCCTGCTCGGCTTTGCCCAGGCTGGAGCCGGAGGTTTCTTTGACGATGGGGGCTTTCCTGCCGGTCAAGGGTGGGATGTGGTGGAGTTTCCCGCCGCCGTTTCGAAGCACAACAATGTCTATGCTCTCGAAGTTCAGGGCGATTCCATGCTGCCACTCTATCGAGACGGTGATCGACTGATCGTGGAGCCCGGCGCGCAGGTTCGAAAGGGAGACCGCGTTGTTGTCAAGACACGCGAAGGAGAGGTGATGGCGAAGGTTCTTGCACGGCAGAGTGCGCGCTCAATTGAGCTTTCCTCGCTTAATCCCGACCATCCGAACCGCAATTTTGCAGTTGAAGACATCGATTGGATCGCCCGTATCATCTGGGCCAGCCAATGAGGCAAGGCTGGTAGAGAGGTCAAGCTGCTTCAGTAGAAGCCGTTGGGGAAGTAGCGAAGATAGATGTCCTGTAGTCGCCCTTTTGCAGCCAGTTGAGCCAGAGCATAGTCGACGGCCGCCGTCAGTTGAACCGCATTTCCCTTGCGAAGCATGACCGCGAACCCTTCACCCAGATAATGCTGAGACAGGTAGGGGCCATCCAGCAGAACGCAGCACTTTTCTGCAGCAGGACTGGCGACCCAGAAGGGTACTCTCACGCCATCTGCGAGAATTGCATCGACTTTGCCTTCCTTGAGTGAAGAGAACAATTCTTCCTGCCCGCTCACAGGAACGGCCACGAGTTTTGGGAAGAATGCTCCAAGCATTTTCTCGTGCGCGGTATTGGCGATTACACCAACTTTCCGTCCTGCCAAAGCGTCTCCTGCCCGGCCAGACAAACCGAGTTTGCCTTGTACAGCGAACCGGGCTGGCAGAAACAAATAGGGTCTGGAGAAAGAAAACTTCTGCCGCAAGCTGGACGTTATCGCAATTCCAGACATCACGGCTTCACCGTTTCCAGCCTCGAGAGCCCCCTCCAGATCTGCGTACGGCATAGCCTGGACCTGACATTTGGCCTCGATGTTCAGCTCTCTACACACCTCTCTGATCACATCTACGTGATAACCAGCCAGTCGTCCGGTCTGATCGACGAAATTGAACGGAGGAAAATCAGACGCCGTCAATATGCGAAAGCGAGCAAGGTTTGACAAATCAGGCTTGGTTAAACGTTCATTCGGGTCCGATAGGACAGGTACGCCCCCGGGGTTCTCCGCAGCCTGAGATACTTGAACATAAATTATTGAAATAATTGATAAAATAAGAAGAAATGCAACTCTAAATCCAGGCTTTATTTCTCGAATAAAACTCATTAGTTGCAATCCTGTCATCCATATCGAAGTATCGGCAACGGCCTATCACGGTGTACCAGCTTGACCGTTTCGGGGGAATATCAAGAGGACATTCTTGACTCCAAGATATCAGAGGGCTCGCAACATGAGCCCTCGCCTGCACGCAAAAGAGAACTTTTGCCGGACCTCGATGAGGCAGGGGCTCTTCGCCTGCTGGGTGTTTCTCGTACGCTCGTCAGCAGGCTGTCACGGCAGGCGGCCATAAATCAATCCTCGCTTGAGGAGGAATTGCTGGCGAACCGGCATATTGACGAAGAACGGCATTTCGAAGCCATGGCTGAAATGCTCGGACTGCCGTTTACGGCGAAGATCAACGGAGACAATGTTCAGGATCTCCCGCGGCTGGACAGTCAGCTTCAATACCCCACTCAAGTGCGGGTTATCGAACGGCATCGCGCCCCTAAGGTTGCTATCGTTCCGCAGGCTGCGAGGCTCGGCGCCACAGCGGAACTCCTCAGAAAACTTCCGGATCTTCGTCAGACTTTGGTCGTCACCACGCCGTCCGCCATTCGAAAGGCAGTGTGGACATGCGGAGCAGAACGGCGCGTGCGCTCTGTTGTTTTCCATCTTTTCGAAACTGCGCCTGATGCATCAGCCCGCATTGTCGCTTCCGGCAAGCAGGGCTTTCTCGGTGGCGGGATCCTTGCAGCCTTGCTGTTGATCCTGTTGCATGCCCCCGCACTCATGCTGCCGCTGATCCACGTCATTCTTTCTGTTTCCTATCTATTTGCAATCATTCTACGCATTGTTGCCTTGGTCCTTTTAAGGAAACAGTCGCCGCCACCACGCCTTATCGACCTTCCCCCTGCCCTTCCGCGCTATTGCGTCATGGTCGCCCTTTACAAAGAGGCGGAAGTCGCAGCACAACTTATTCGTAGTTTGGAGCGTCTCGAATGGCCAAGCGCCCGGCTGGATATCAAGCTCGTTTGTGAGGCCGACGACCTCGACACACTGACCGCCCTCAAGCAGGTCCGGCTGCCGCCGAATTTCGAGGTCGTTGAAGTGCCACCCTGTGCTCCCCGAACAAAGCCGAAAGCGCTGAGTTATGCCTTGGCTGGAGTTCGCGGTGAATACCTGACCATCTACGATGCGGAAGACAGACCGCACCCCAAGCAATTGCTTGAGGCATATACCCGGTTTGTTGCGGCACCTCCCGACGTCGCCTGCCTCCAATCGCCTCTCGTTATCGGCAATCCAGAGAAGAGCTCGGTCAGTGCCTTGTTTGCACTCGAATATGCCGCCCTCTTCCGCGGTCTCCTGCCCATGCTGGCCCGGTTCAGATTGCCGCTACCACTTGGCGGGACATCCAATCATTTCAAAACCGATGTCCTACGCGAGGTTGGAGCCTGGGACCCATTCAACGTGACAGAAGATGCGGATCTCGGAATGCGGCTGTTTCGCCACGGATACCGGGCTGAGACCCTGCGTTATCAGACTGTCGAGGATGCGCCCGTGAATTACAATATCTGGCTCGGCCAACGTGTTCGCTGGTTCAAGGGATGGTTCCAAACCTGGCTCGTGATCATGCGCAACCCGGGCAAGGCGACACACGAGTTGGGTTTTCCAGCCATGCTGACATTCCAGCTCATGATTGGCGGCATGCTGCTCTCAGCCCTGATGCACCCGCTCACGCCCGTTCTTCTCATATCGATTCTCTACCGGGTCTTTATCGACATTGACGGCAGTTCGAGCCTCACGACTCGCGCTCTGGTCGTGCTGGATCTCTTCAATGTGTTTGGCAGCTACGCCGTGTTTCTCCTGCTCGGCCTGAAGTGCATGGTTGCAGAAGAAAAGCGGAGGGTGGGATGGCGGTGGATGGCTCTTCCCTATTATTGGATGATGGTGTCGAGGGCCGCCTGGCGCGCTGCGAATGAACTGCGGACACGCCCATTCTTCTGGCACAAGACGCCTCACAGGCCACGTGATGAGGCCGCAATGCCGGATGGATGATTGCGTCGGCTGGATTTGGAGCGGGTGAAGGGAATCGAACCCTCGTATTCAGCTTGGGAAGCTGCTGCTCTACCATTGAGCTACACCCGCGCTCGACATTCGAGAACTAGCATCGGCGTCATGCACCATCAAGCAAAAATGCGTCTTTCCGCGTGTCCGCATCGCGGGCCGTGAAGCCTATAGCTTGAAATGCTTGGAGAGCTTGAGACCCTGCGCCTGATAGTTGGAACCGAGACCGGTGCCATAAAGGCCTTGCGGCCGTTCGAGCATGTGCTCGTAAACCAGCCGTCCGACAATCTGCCCATGCTCCAGAATGAACGGAACCTCGTGACTGCGAACTTCCAGGACTGCACGACTGCCTGAGCCACCTGCAGCAGCATGGCCAAACCCCGGATCGAAGAAACCGGCATAGTGCACGCGAAACTCTCCGACGAGTGGATCGTAAGGGGTCATCTCGGCGGCATAGGAGGGCGGCACATGGACTGCTTCGCGCGAGACCAGAATGTAGAACTCATCCGGATCGAGGATCAGTTCATTGCGTCCACGGCTGTAGATCGGCTCCCAGAAATCCAGAACCTCGTGCTGAGCTTTCCTGTCGACATCGATGACCGAGGTATGATGTTTGCCTCTGTAGCCAATCAAGCCTTCGGGACCGGTTCCCTTCAAATCGATGGAGAGCGCAATGCCACCGCCTGAAACATTGGGCGTTTCGCTTGCGACCAGCGTTTCAGCCGCGTGCAGTTCCACAAGATCCGCCTCGCTCAACAGCGCATTGCCCACTCTGAAGCGGATCTGCGAAAGCCGGGAGCCGCGGCGAACGATGACAGGGAAAGTGCGCGGCGAGATCTCCAGATAGAGAGGGCCACTGTAACCGGCGGGAATCTTGTCGAATTCCTGGGCGTGGTCAACCATCACGCGCGTGAAGATATCGAGCCTTCCCGTCGAGCTTTTCGGATTGGTGGACGCAGAGAGTTCCGCAGGCAGATCAAGGCTTTCCATCAGCGGCACGATGTAGACGCAGCCTGTCTCAAGCACAGCGCCATGTTCCAGATCGATCTCATGCAGCGTCAGCCGGTCGAGCTTGCTTGCAACCGTGCTGCTGCGGCCCGGCATGAAGCTGGCGCGCACCCGCAGGGCCTTGGAGCCCAGTCGAAGATCGAGGCTTGCCGGCTGGATCTGGTCACCATCCAGTGGCGCCTCGGATTTCAATTGACCCTCGGCGAAGAGTGCCTTGATCGCACGATCTGCCAGAATACCCGCTGTACGTTCCATAAACCCTATCCTTCAATCGCGCGACAAAAGCAAAAGCAGGGAATTGACGCAAGCTCTGCTTGGGCGTAAGGCATGCTTATCCCGTGGTGATTTGGCCGGTCGGCTTGCAGCCACGTTAAACAAGTGGCTAAAGGACCGGGTGCGAACCGGTCCCATTGCGACCGGTTTTTTTGTTTTGAAGTGGTAACACGACATGAGCAAGACCTGGCGCCCCGCAACGAAGCTCGTCCATGAAGGCACGTTGCGCTCCCCTTACGGCGAAACTTCCGAAGCGATTTTCCTGACTCAAGGCTTTGTATACGAGAGCTCCGCCTCCGCCGAAGCCCGGTTCAAAGGCGAGACCGACGGCTTCATCTACGCGCGCTACGGCAGCCCGACAAACGATATGTTCGAAAAGCGCATGATTGCGTTGGAAGGCGCTGAAGATGCTCGCGCCACCGCATCCGGCATGGCTGCCGTGGCCGCCGCCATTCTTTGTCAGGTGAAGGCTGGCGATCATATCGTCGCGGCACGCGCACTTTTCGGATCCTGCCGCTACATCGTCGAAACACTGGCACCAAAATACGGTGTGGAGTGCACGCTGGTCGATGGCCGTGACATCACGAACTGGGAGGCGGCAGTCCGCCCGAACACCAAGGTGTTCTTCCTCGAGAGCCCGACGAACCCGACGCTTGAAGTGGTAGACATTGCCGCGGTTGCCGCACTCGCCAACCAGATCGGCGTCAAGGTTGTCGTCGACAACGTATTCGCGACTCCCCTCTTTCAGAAGCCGCTGGAACTTGGCGCTCATATCGTCGTCTATTCGGCAACCAAACACATTGATGGTCAGGGCCGATGCCTCGGCGGTATCGTGCTGTCCGACAAGCAGTGGATCGACGAAAACCTGCACGACTATTTCCGCCATACCGGTCCGGCCATGTCACCCTTCAACGCGTGGACATTGTTGAAGGGCCTCGAAACCCTGCCGCTGCGCGTGAAGCAACAGACGGAAAATGCCGCCAAGATTGCCGACTTCCTGGCGGACCAGACCAAGGTTGCCAAGGTCATCTATCCAGGACGCAAGGACCATCCGCAGGCGGATATCATCGCCAAGCAGATGACGGGTGGCTCAACGCTGGTCTGCTTCGAACTGAAGGGCGGCAAGGAGGCGGCATTCGCACTTCAGGACGCCTTGAAGGTCGTGCGCATCTCCAACAATCTCGGCGACGCGAAAAGTCTGATCACCCATCCCGCAACAACGACGCACAAAAACCTTTCTGAAGAAGGCCGTGCGGAGGCGGGTATCACCGGCGGCACCTTGCGGCTTTCCTGCGGTATCGAGGATGCCGAGGATCTGATCGACGATCTGTCTCAGGCGATTGCCAAGATCGGCGGCTGACCAACTACTCGACAGACACAGCGGACTGCAATGCTGTTTCATGCAGATCCGCGGTGTTTGGCCGGTCCATCAAAGGGCCTTAAATCGATGTTTACCTTGACGGTTAGCATTAACCGCTGAAACTCCATGTTTTTGCTGGAGGATTTCCGCGTCTTTCTTGACCCTGCCCGCAAGCTGTACGATATCCGTACATCAAGGCAGTGAGGTGTCGCCTATGTATCGCGCACGGACGAAGGATATCGAAGTCGAAGTGGAGCCCTATTATCTGGAGGAGCAATCCGATCCGGAAGATGGCCGCTACGTCTGGGGATACCGTATCGTTATTGCCAATCATTCGGATACGACAGTCCAGTTGATCCATCGCTACTGGCACATCACGGATGAAAACGGGCTGGTGGATGAGGTCGAGGGACCGGGGGTGGTCGGCGAACAGCCGCGCCTGGAACCAGGGGATACCTACGAATATTCTTCCGGCTGCCCACTCGATACGCCATCCGGCATCATGTTCGGCCATTATCAGATGCAGACGGATGACGGCCGCACCTTCATCGTGGACATTCCAGCCTTCTCGCTGGATTCGCCGGGCCTGCTGCGCATACTGAACTGACTGCCAGTGGACTGGAAGACGGCATGGACACCGTCTTCCTCACGCGCATCACTCGGCGGGCTGGATCTCTGTTATCGGATAGCGATACGTTGTAGAGCAGAACTCGCAGGTAACGGCGATCTCGCCATTATCCTGACTTGCCTCGACTTCCTCTGCAGAAAATCCCGCCAAGACATCCTTGATCTTGTCACGCGAACAGCTGCAACGATCCAGAACCGACTGCGGCTCATAGATCCTCACGCCCCGTTCGTGAAACAACCGGTACAACAGGCGCTCTATCCCGACCTGTGGATCCGTCAGTTCATCGGTATCAACGGTCGAAACCAGCATGCTGGCTTCAGACCAGGCATCATCCTCTGCCAGGTCGTACTCACGCTCATCCCCATCACCGCCATGCAGATCCGGCTGACGCATCCGCTCTGGAGCATCTGGCAGAAACTGCGCCAGCACGCCGCCAGCACGCCAGTTATGGCGGGGTTTACCGCTTTCGTCCCGATCAAAGAGCTCAGCTACGCCCAGCCGCACTTTTGTCGGTATCTGCTCGGACTGACGGAAATAGACGCCCGCAATCTCTTCGAGCGAAGAACCATCGAGCGGCACGATGCCCTGGTAAGGCTGCATTCCGCGGCCCTGGTCGATCGTGAAAGCCAGCACGCCCGCACCCAACAACTCAGGCGGAGATATCCGCCCTGCCTTGACCGACACCGCCAGCGCATCCTCATCGAAACGTGCATAGGCGCGCATATTCTGGGGGCTCGTGAAATCCGCGACCAGCAGATCGACCGGACCATTGCCCTTTGTCTGGACCGTGAAGCGGCCTTCGAACTTCAGCGAGGTGCCGATCAGTGCCGTCAGGACGATGGCTTCCGCCAGCAATCTTGCAACGGGAGCCGGATAGTCATGGCGCCCAAGAATCTGGTTGAGGATCGGGCCCAACTGGACAGCGCGTCCGCGCACATCCAGCCCTTCAACCTGAAAGGGCACGACCTTGTCGTCTCCTGCGAAATGCAGTTCATTCAAATCGACGGTGGCTTCAGCCATAAGTCACTCCTTCACGCCGGAGCCATCCATTTCGCACATAACCCGGTCAAGCGGAACCGCTGAACCGGGGGAAACAGGCCGACGATGTTGTGTTGATACACCTGCTCATGCGGCAGATGCCCATTGGAAAGCCGAGAGATGGGGATGACGTCCCTTCAAGTCAAGCCGACCAGGAGAGCCGGGTTGAACCGTCGTAATCCCGTCCAGACCGAAGGTCGCTCAGAGAGCACCCAGGCACCAGGCTAGAATGGACTTCTGCGCATGGAGGCGGTTTTCCGCTTCGTCGAAAACAACGGACTGCGGACCGTCGATAACCTCGTCCGTCACCTCCTCGCCGCGGTGGGCCGGAAGGCAATGCATGAAGAGGGCGTCGCTTTTCGCCTTCGACATCAACTGTTCGTTGACCTGGAAAGGCTGGAAAATGTTGTGACCACGGGCCTTGTGTTCCTGGTTCATGGACACCCAGGTGTCGGTCACGACCATGTCTGCGCCGCTTACCGCTCGCTCTGCCTCATGGCAGAGCATGATCTCGCCGCCATTATTGCGCGACCAGTTCAAGTATTTGTCCAGCGGCTCAGAGCCCAATGGAACCGCCATATTCATGCGATATCCAAAGCGGGCAGCTCCCTCGACGAAGGAATGCAGCACGTTGTTACCATCGCCAGTCCAGGCAAATGTCTTGCCGGTGACAGGCCCACGATGCTCTTCAAAGGTCAGGAGATCGGCCATGATCTGGCAGGGATGCGTTTCATCCGTCAGGCCGTTGATGACCGGAACAGTGGCATGCTCTGCCAATTCCAGCAACCGCTTGTGATCTGTCGTGCGGATCATGATCGCATCGACGTAGCGCGAAAGAACCTTTGCGGTGTCGCCGATGGTTTCCGCGCGCCCCAGCTGCATTTCGGTACCGGACAGGAAAAGCGTTTCGCCGCCAAGCTGGCGCATTCCGACATCAAAGGAGACGCGTGTGCGCGTGGACGGCTTTTCAAAGATCATGGCGAGCATCTTGCCCGCAAGCGGCTTGTCCGCAGTTCCTGCCTTCGTTGCCTGTTTGCGCGTGCGTGCATCATCCAGGATAGAACGCAGTTCGTTGGAGGAAACGGCCGAGAAATCGAGAAAATGCTTTGCCATGATGCGATCAATCCATCGGGGCGCCATCCGGCGGCCCTTTTCGTTTCAAAAACCCAGGTTCAAGCTGACTTCTTCAACTGGTCCCGTTGCAACTTCTCAGCGGCGCGCTCGATACGGGCAATACCCTCCCGCGCCTCTTCGGCTGTTACAACGAGCGGCGGCAGAAGGCGAATGACGTTGTCGCCTGCCGGTACTCCCAGCAGGTGCTCGTCACGCATGGCAGTCGCAAGTTCCCCAGCTGGAACGACGGCCTTGATGCCCAGCATCAGGCCTTCGCCGCGGATCTCTTCGATCACACCCGGAAAGCGATCTTTCAGCGCAGCCAGACCTTGCCGGAAAACGAGGGCGACATCGCGAACATTCTGCAGGAAGCCTTCCTCCAGGACGACATCAAGCACGGCATTCCCCACGGCCATGGCGAGCGGATTGCCGCCATAGGTCGTTCCATGCACGCCAGGCTTCATGCCGGACGCCGCTTCAGCCGTTGAAAGGCAGGCGCCGAAAGGAAAACCGCCGCCAATGCCCTTGGCGACTGCCATGATGTCTGGCGTCACACCAGACCACTCATAGGCGAAGAACTTGCCGGTACGTCCAACGCCGGTCTGGACCTCATCGAACATGAGCAAGAGGCCATGCTCGTCACACAGATCGCGCAGAGTCTTCAGAAACTCCTTTTCGACCACACGAATACCGCCCTCACCCTGGATCGGCTCGATCAGGATAGCGGCAGTGTTCTCGGTAATCGCAGCCTTCAGTGCGTCCAGATTGCCGAAGGGAACCTGGTCGAAGCCCGGCGCCTTTGGTCCGAAGCCTTCCAGATATTTTTCCTGGCCACCTGCGGCGATGGTCGCAATCGTACGACCGTGGAACGCGCCCTCGAAGGTGATGATGTGGAATTTCTCCGCATGGCCCTTTGAATAGTGATAGCGACGCGCGGTCTTGATGGCGCATTCGAGCGCTTCAGCACCCGAGTTGGTGAAGAACACCTTGTCGGCAAAGGTCGCATCGACCAGACGGCGCGCGAGACGCTCCTGATCCGGAATCTCATACAGGTTCGACAGATGCCAGACCTTCTCAGCCTGCGATTTCAGCGTCTCAACCAGATGCGGGTTGGAATGACCGCACGAGGTGACGGCAACGCCCGCACCAAAATCGAGATATCGCTCTCCCGTTTCCGTCACGAGCCAGACGCCCTCACCGCGCACGAAGCGCAATGGAGCCCTTGCAAACGTGTCGAAAAGCGCGGCTTCAGCCATGGCGACATCACTCCTTGAGGCAAAAAATCCAACCGGCGGTGGCATGCGCCACCAGAAATCAAAATGCCGCCCCAAAGGACGGCGTCGGCACTATCCGCATTTAGCTACTCCCTGTCAACAAAAGCGTTGATTCACAGCGGAAAACGGCGACAAAGGCGGCTTGACTGCCACTCAACTCTCTGTGGCAAAAATGACTCGCCTTTCAAGCAAGTTGGGGAAAACCCGGAAATCGATTCGCAGCGATTCCGCCGACTCTTGTCAGCGAGTCCGGCGCCCATTAGGTTAATCATCAATTACTAGACTGCATGCGGCGGAACTAGTCACCAAAAGTATAGATATAGTATGCGCGGCGAATTACTTTCGCCGTAACGGTGAGAGATTCTGTCTTCTAATGCGTGCTCAAGGCGGAGAGACTGCATGAACTGGACAGACGAACGCGTCGAGAAGTTGAAACGGCTATGGGCCGAAGGCCTGAGCGCGAGCCAGATTGCTGCACAGCTGGGTGGCGTCAGCCGCAATGCCGTGATTGGCAAGGTGCACCGTCTCAACCTCCCTGGTCGCGTGAAGGCAGGCGGTCCGGCCACCCCGACCCGCGCTCCAAAGCGTCCTGCGGCACCGCCCGCGGCACGGCCAGCAACCTTCGCTGCACGGCCAACGTCCGCGCCTGCGCCGGCAAACCGTTCGGTTCCTCGTCCGGCCAACATCATTTCCTCGACAGACAACATGGACATCACTGTCCTTGAGCCGACGGAGCTGGTGCCGGTCAATGATCGTGCAATGCCCGAGGCGCGTCGCCTGGTCCTGACCGAGTTGACGGAGCGCACCTGCAAGTGGCCGGTAGGCGATCCTTTGAAGGAAGACTTTCACTTCTGCGGCGCAGAAGCCTGTGATGGCTCGCCCTACTGCAAGTACCACGCCCGCATGGCCTACCAGCCTGTGACGGAGCGCCGGAGAGCGGCAAATGCCGTTTCCCGCGGCTGATCGTTAGACACATCCAGGTTTTCGAAAAACGGGCCGCGCGCCCGTTTTTTTGTACCTTGTCCTTGGGCAACAAAAAACCCGGCCTTCGCCGGGCCTGTTCGTCTCGATGCTGGAGAGCCTCTCAGGATTCCATAGAGTAGCCGGCACCGCGAACCGTGCGGATGACATCCTGCATGTTCGAGAAATTCAGGGCCTTGCGCAGGCGCCCGACATGCACATCCACTGTTCGCTCATCCACGTAGATATCGTGACCCCAGACGCCGTCGAGCAACTGCGATCGTGAAAACACACGTCCCGGCGAGGCCATCAGGAACTCCAGCAGGCGAAACTCCGTCGGACCCAACCGCACTTCTCGGCTCTTGCGGTGAACGCGATGCGTTTCCCGATCCAGTTCGATATCACCGCACTTCAGGACGCTGGACAAGACTTCAGGCTTTGCGCGGCGCAGCATGGCTTTGACGCGGGCCATGAGTTCCGGCGTCGAAAAGGGCTTCACGACGTAATCATCGGCGCCGGTTGCGAGGCCACGAACGCGCTCGTTTTCCTCGCCCCGCGCCGTCAGCATGATGATCGGCAGGCGTTCGGTTTCCGCCCGCATTCGCAGCCGGCGGCAGAGTTCGATACCGGATACGCCAGGAAGCATCCAATCCAGGATCAAAAGGTCCGGAACACGTTCCTGTAACCGGATTTCGGCTTCGTCACCCCGCAGAATGGTTTCGACTTCGTAGCCCTCAGACTCAAGATTGTAGCGCAGGAGAACGCTGAGCGCCTCCTCATCTTCGACAACCGCAACTTTCGGCTGCATGGCAATCACTCCGTTCCGGCTTACTCGACGACAGCGCCCAATGTGTTGGAGCTATCGTCCTTGGGACGTTCTCCCTGTGGCTGTGCACCGGTCGCGATGTAATAGATTGTCTCGGCGATGTTGGTCGCATGGTCGCCAATGCGCTCAATGTTCTTCGCGCAGAACAGAAGATGCGTGCAGGTTGTGATGTTGCGGGGATCTTCCATCATGTAGGTCAGAAGCTCGCGAAACAGCGAGGTGTACATGGCATCGATCTCTTCGTCGCGCTGACGGATCGCTTCAGCCTTTTGGGCGGAACGGTTGGCAAACACGTCCAGAACTTCCTTGAGCTGAACCAGCGCCAGTTCGGAAAGATGCTCCAGTCCGCGCGCCAGCTTGCGTGGAACGCCAGTGCCCTGAACGGCAATCACACGCTTGGCGTTGTTCTTGCCAAGGTCGCCGACGCGCTCAAGATCAGCCGCGATCCGAAGCGTACCGATGATTTCACGCAGGTCCGCCGCCATCGGCTGGCGCTTGGCAATCGTAACGATGGCCTTTTCCTGAATTTCGCGCTCGGCATTGTCCAGGATGACGTCGTCGGAAATGACCTTCTGAGCGAGAGCGCTATCGCCGTTCACCAAGGCGTGCACGGCATCGGCGCACATTTGTTCGGCCAACCCGCCCATTTCCGAAATGCGTCGATTGAGATACTTCAGCTCTTCATCAAAGGCTGACATGATATGCGATGACATGGAGTTTTCCTCGGATCTGGAGTGTCAGGGACGGTCAGGATCAGTCGGGCTCAGCCGAAGCGGCCCATGATGTAGTCCTGCGTGCGCTGGTCATCCGGGTTGGTGAACATCTTGTCGGTATCGTTTTCTTCCACCAACTGACCCAGGTGGAACATGGCGGTACGCTGTGATACGCGCGCCGCCTGCTGCATCGAATGCGTCACGATGACGATCGTATAATTGCTGCGCAACTCATGGATCAGTTCTTCCACCTTGGCCGTGGCAATCGGATCGAGTGCCGAGCATGGCTCGTCCATCAGGATCACTTCAGGCGATACGGCGATGGCACGGGCAATGCAGAGGCGCTGCTGCTGGCCGCCGGAAAGACCGGTTCCGGACTCCTGCAGGCGATCCTTCACTTCGTTCCACAAGCCGGCGCGCTGGAGGCTCGCCTCAACGATCTGGTCCATATCGGCTTTCGAGCGGGCAAGGCCGTGGATCCGTGGGCCGTAGGAAATGTTCTCGTAGATCGACTTCGGGAACGGGTTCGGCTTCTGGAAGACCATGCCGACGCGTGCGCGCAATTCCACGACATCGATGGCGGGGTCATAGATGTCATCGCCATCCAGCGTAATCCGGCCCGTCACCCGGCAGTTGTCGATCGTGTCATTCATGCGGTTCAGTGTCCGCAGGAAAGTCGACTTGCCACATCCCGACGGTCCGATCAGCGCCGTTACCGTGTTCTGCCGCACATTAAGATTCACGTCGAACAAGGCACGCTTCTCCCCGTAATAGACGGAGACGTCCTTGCCGATCATCTTGTAGGAAAGGTCATTCATTCTCTGATCCAGCGCCTTTTCAACTGCTGCTTCGGTCATCATGTTCATAGAACCGTCTCCTTGGCTACCAGCGCCGCTCGAACCGGCGCCGCAAGAGGATCGCGCCGACATTCATGACAATGAGGAAGAGGAGCAGAATGATGATTGCTCCGGATGTGCGTTCGACGAAGGCGCGTTCCGCCTCGTTCGCCCACATGTAGATCTGCACCGGCAGCGCCGTCGACGGGTCCATCGGGGTCGTCGGGAAATTGGCCACGAAGGCGACCATACCGATCAGAAGCAGAGGCGCAGTCTCACCCAAAGCGTGCGCCAGGCCGATGATCGTGCCGGTCAGGATGCCCGGCATGGCAAGCGGCAGAACATGGTGGAAAATGGTCTGCATCTTGGAAGCGCCAAGGCCGAGTGCCGCTGCACGGATCGAGGGCGGAACCGCCTTCAGCGCAGCACGGGTCGCAATGATGATGGTCGGAAGCGTCATCAATGTCAGAACGAAACCACCAACCAGCGAGGCCGAACGCGGCAGGCCCATGAAGTTGATGAATACCGCAAGACCCAGCAGACCGTAGACGATGGATGGCACCGCTGCGAGATTGTTGATGTTGACCTCGATCAGATCCGTGAAGCGGTTCTTGGGCGCGAACTCTTCAAGATAGATGGACGCTGCAACGCCGATGGGCAGCGAGAGCACCAGCACGATCAGCATCATGTAGAACGAACCGATGAGCGCCACACCTACACCGGCTGCCTCCGGACGGCTCGATGCACCGTTGAAGAAGATGCCGGTGTTGAAGTGCTTCGCCAGAGCCCCTGCTTCCGCGAGCTTGTTCATCCAGCCGACCTGCTGGTCCGATACTTTGCGATTTTCCTGCGGGACCGACAGGTTGATCTGGCCTTTGAAGGCAGAGTCGATGTCCCCGGCCGCAAGCAGCGTGACAGTCTTCGTCTTGCCGATGATCGATGGATCCGCAACGACCATGTCACGCAACTGGCTGCGCACGCCGTCCGACAGCATCTGGCCCAGTTCTTTCTGCTTGGCTCTGTCGTTCTGGGCGACACCAAGAGCGTTGGCCAGAGCATTGCGGGCCAGAACGGGATAATTGGCGGTCAGCAGGACCTGCGGATTGCTGGCGCGCTGGTTCTGAGGATCGATGATCTTCTCGGAAAACTCGACTGCAAGCGTGACACCTGTCTGTTGAAATGCGGTGTAGCCCTTGGAAACGACCGACCACAACAGGACGAACAGGAAGATCAGGCCGAAGGACAGCGCGGCAATGCCATAGGCGCGGAACCGACGCTCAGCTGCATACCGCTTCTTCAGTCCAATATCGCGACGCGGTGTGCGTGCCACTGGAGCAGTGGCCGTGGGTGTGACGACCTGGCTCATTCATACTGCTCCCGATATTTGCGCACGATGTAGAGCGCGTAGATGTTGAGGCATAGCGTGATGATAAACAGCGTGATGCCGAGCGCGAAGGCGACGAGCGTTTGCGGCGAGGTGAATTCCAGGTCGCCTGTCAACTGGCTGACGATCTTGACGGTCACGGTCGTCATCGGCTCGAACGGGTTCAACTGGATGCGGGCAGCAACACCGGCGGCGAGGACCACGATCATGGTTTCACCGATGGCACGCGATGCCGTCATCAGGATGGCGCCGACGATACCGGGCAGTGCTGCGGGCAGCACGACACGCTTGATCGTTTCAGACCGTGTTGCACCCAGACCGAGCGAACCGTCTCGCAGCGCCCGCGGCACAGCGGTGATGATGTCATCCGACAGGGAAGAAACGTAGGGGATCAACATGATGCCCATGACGAAACCGGCTGTTAGGACACTTTGCGCCTGGATGAAGTTCGAGTAATCGCCGGTTGCAAGCCCGTGGATCTGCGAGGAGATATCACGCAGGAAGGGGCCGACAGTCGTCAGAGCAAAAAAGCCGTAGACGATGGTCGGGATACCCGCCAGCACTTCCAGGAGCGGCTTGGTAATGGAGCGCACCCGCTGCGAGGCATATTCCGACATGTAGATTGCCGCGAACAGGCCGATCGGCACCGCAAACAACATGGCGACGAAACCGATATAGAGCGTACCGAGCAGAAGCGGGATCAGGCCGAACTGACCTTCCGATGCCGTCGCTCCCGCTGCTGCGAAGCGGGGATCCCAGACCGTTCCGAAAAAGAACTCATGAGCCGGAACGCGGGCAAAAAAGTGTGTGGCCTCCGTCAGCATCGATGCAATGATGCCGACCGTTGTCAGGATCGCGATGGATGAGGCCACAACGAGGCTGGCCAGGATGACGGATTCGACACGGTTACGGGCGCGGAACCTTGGCGCAATCAGCCGATAGGCAAGTGCGGCACCGCCGACAGCGACAAGCAGGACGGCGATATTGCGCAGCAGATTGCTTCGCGCATTCAAGCTGTTCAGATCGTTCGCGGCCTTGATCATATACGCTTCCGGGTCGCCTGCAATGGCAACACCGCGCGCACCCATGAGATTGCGCAGATCTGCCGGATTGCGTTCGGCCTGGGCCGCTTCTTCGGCAGACAGCGCGCGCATTCCCCGCGCAATGCCTTCAATCATGCCGAAGGATAGGCCCTGGCTTGCCTGCGACTGGGCCTTGACCTCAGCCGGGAACTCACTGCGAATACTGGAATTGATGATGGCTGGCGCGGCAACAAGCCAGACGCCAAGCAGCAGAGCCGCCGGAAGGGCGGACCAGATGGCAACGAAGCTGCCATAGTAGCCGGGCCGCGAGTGCATGCTGGCGGAACGTCCGCCTGCAAGCGCGAGCGCGCGGCGGCTTCCGGCCAGATAGCCGATCATTGCAATTGCCGCTGTGATCAACAGAAGCGTGGAAGTTGTCATAAGATCCCCCGGCTTGCGCCCCAGCGGTTTCAGCTCAGTCGAGCGCCGCGCGCCTCACGTTGAGAGGCCGTACAGAATTCCGGTTAACAGGATACTGAGCCTTCAGAAAAGCCCGTCCGAAGAAATGGAGCCAGTCCCGCCATGAAAGCTGGCTGACGGAGGGCTGGCGGTTGATCCGCCAGCCCCCGTGACCTGATTACATGGTCTTGCCGGCAGCGAAGTCCTTGCGAACCTGCTCGCGCTGCGCATCAGGAGCAGCAACGAGGCCGTATTCTGCCAGCGGGGAGTCAGGGCCGACCATGGCGTCGGAGGTGAAGAACTCAACATATTCCTTCAGGCCCGGGATCACGCCGAGATGCGCCTTCTTGACGTAGAAGAACAGCGGACGGGATACCGGATACTTGCCGGAGGAGATAGTTTCAGTCGACGGAACGATGCCCTCGACCGTTGCAACCTTCAGCTTGTCCATGTTGTTTTCGTAGAAGGCGAGACCGAATACGCCGAGGCCGGTCTTGTTGGCCGAGATACGGGCCAGCGTTTCAGTGTAGTCGCCGTCGATATCGACAGCCACGCCGTCCTTGCGGATCGCTACGCACTTGGCAGCTGCCTGCTTGGCATCGGTAATTGCAGCCTTGATGACATCGGCAGCGCCAGCCTTCTTGCAGCCTTCAGCCATGATCTTCTCTTCGAAGACTTCGCGCGTGCCATGCTTGGAGCCCGGGATGTAAGCGGCGATCGGACCCTTCGGCAGGGTCGGGTTGATGTCGGACCAGTTCTTGTAAGGATTGGCGACGAGCTTGCCATCGACCACGACTTCCGCTGCGAGAGCCTTGTAGAGGTCCTTCGGCTCGATCTTCATGTCGCCATTGCCGGAGTCGGCTGCGAATACGATGCCATCGTAACCGATGCGAACTTCCTGGATTTCGGTAACGCCAGCGGCCTTGCAGGCTTCAACTTCGCTCTTGTTGATCGGACGCGAAGAGTTCGCGATGTCGATGGTCGCCTCGCCAACGCCCTTGCAGAATTCCTTGAGGCCAGCGCCCGATCCGCCAGACTCGACGACAGGCGTCTTGAAGTTGGTGAAGGTTTCACCAAAGGTCTCGGCAACAATCTTGGCGTAAGGAAGGACAGTCGAGGAGCCAGCGATCTGGATCTGGTCGCGCGCGGAGGCTGCACCGGCGAATGCAACGGAAGCAACCAAAGCAGCTGCGGTAAGTTTCAGAACGGTCATAATCATCTCCCGATTGGGGCCCGATAGGGGGTTTGAATGGACGCTGCCTTCTGCTGGCTCTTGCTTGGCCAGCACTTCGGCTTGCCTCTCATAGCTGCCGGAGCACAACCCTTTTATGTCAGTTCAATGAAACATTTATGACAGGCTAAATATATGAATCTCCTATTCTTTTTATTCGAAGACCAAGGGCATTACGAAAGTATCGTCAAAATCGGACGGTAAACTCAGTCCCCTTACCCAGTTCCGACCTGACGATCAGACGGGCACGATGTCGGGTAAGGATGTGCTTGACGATTGCAAGACCAAGGCCCGTGCCTTTTTTGGACCGGCTGTCGGCGACGCTCACGCGGTAGAAACGCTCCGTCAAGCGCGGAACATGCTCCGCAGGGATACCGGGCCCGCGGTCGATAACACCGAATTCGACGCGTTCATTCTCGTCTCGCCGCAGATAGACATCGATGATCTTTCCGTCCTGACCGTATTTGCAGGCATTTTCGACGAGGTTCTCGATGACCTGTACGAGTTCGTCGCGATCGCCTGTCACCTCAACGGCTCCATCGGGGATCTTGAGGCGCATTTCGACGCCGAGATCTTCCGCAAGTGGCGCCAGCGTATCGCAGACATGCCGAACAAGGGGCACCAGATCCAAACGCTTGTCCGGAGCGATGTGGGATTTCACTTCGAGCCGAGAAAGCGACAACAGATCATCGACCAACCGGCTCATCCGCGTCGCCTGATCCAGCATGATGGCAAGAAAGCGCTCATGCGCTGCCGCATCGCCTTTAGCTGGTCCTTGCAGGGTTTCAATAAAGCCGCGCAAGGAAGCCAGAGGCGTGCGCAGTTCGTGGCTCGCGTTTGCTACGAAATCCGACCGCATCCGATCAAGGCTTCTGAGGTCGGAGACATCCCGGAAGGACAAGGCGTAAAGCCGTCCTGGCAAAGCTTCGATTGCAGGGATCGGCGCGATCCGCGCGATATAAACACGCTCGGAGGGAAGACGCTCCGAATGCTCTATCTGGTTCGGCAGATTCGTGCGCATCGTCTCGCGAACCATGTCCAGAATGCCCGGAGAGCGCAGACGTGCCGAGAGGTGCTGACCACGCGCAAGATCGCCAAAGGCTTTCGACGCAGCATTGTTGATGTGCAGGATGTTGCCATCGGCACCGAGCAGGATCACCGGCATGTCGATGGCCTCGAACATGCTTCCAAGCTCGATTGGCGACGGTGGCGCAGGCGTTGCAGGAAGCGCGACAGTCGGTAATTCGATCGGTCTGCTGTCTGCACCCGGAAGCGTCAAGACCGCAAAGAAGAGAAGGATCCAGCTTGCCAGGACAAGTCCGGTAGGCACGTGCGCGAGCAGAGCGACAGTCGCCAGAAGCGTTGCCAAGGCGATGACGATCCAGCCCTGTCGCAGGCGCTTGCCGATTCCTTCCATCCAGCTCTGCGCCTCCCCGCTCGATCCCATCTCTACCATCAGTCACCTCCCCGCAACGCGATTGCTGGAGATAGCCGATCCGTATGACAGATATACATTGCGGGTTCACACGATAAGGAAAAAATGGTTGCGGGACTTGCAAAGCGGATCAAAGAGACAAGACTTCCGTTCAATGTTGGTATCAGCAATCTGGAGGACAGGCATGGTCGATTCTGAGGGAAGTCGCGCAGTAGAACTGGATATCGGGGGGAAGCTGCGTGTTTTCGATATCGATGATCCAAAACTGCCCGACTGGATCGATGAAGCTGCGCTGACATCCGGCAACTTCCCCTACAAGAAGAAGCTGAAAAGCGAAGATTACGACGATGAGTTGACGGCGTTGCAGATCGAGCTCGTGAAGGCGCAGATATCCATGCGGCAGACCGGGCAGAGGATCATGGCGCTCTTCGAAGGGCGCGATGCGGCCGGCAAAGGTGGCTCGATCTTTTCAATCCACAGTGCGCTCAACCCTCGCTATGCGCGTGTCGTTGCTCTGACCAAGCCTACGGAGACGGAGGCCGGTCAGTGGTATTTCCAGCGCTACGTCACGCATTTCCCGACAAAGGGCGAAATGGTTCTATTCGACCGATCCTGGTATAACCGGGCTGGCGTCGAGCCGGTCATGGGTTTCTGCTCTCCGGAAGAGCACAAGCATTTTTTGAGAGTTGTTCCGAGTTTCGAGCAGCTGATCGTGGACGACAAGATCCACTTCTTCAAATTCTGGCTGAACATCGGACGGGAGATGCAGCTGAAGCGCTTCCACGACCGCAGACATGATCCGCTGAAAACTTGGAAGCTTTCCCCGATGGATATCGCGGCCCTGACCAAGTGGAAAGACTATACACAGATGCGCGATCTGATGATCGAGAAAACGCATACCAAATTCGCACCCTGGACCGTGGTCCGGGCCAACGACAAGCGCCGCGCGCGCCTCAACATCATCCGGCATATTCTGTTGACGATTGATTATGACGGCAAAGACAAGAAGGCGATTGGCGAAATCGACAACAAGATCCTCAGCTTCGGGGCCGATGACCTATAGGTGTCACGTTGATTACTGGCCTGGAAGCACCCGGATCGAATAGACGACGATCGGCTGGCGAGAGCCCAGAATATCGCTGTTGATCAGGATGCGGCCCGGCTGGGTCGGGACGAGTGTCCTGTCAAAGGTCACACGGAACAGTGTGTCGGAACGTTCCTGCGTCGCCATCACCCGATGGCGGCTGCAATTCCCCAGACTTGAGAAATCACACCGTACAGCGAGCTGCACCGATTGGTCGGCCCCTGCCTGCAGGGTCAGCGCGATTGTCGATGTCTTGCCTGCCAGTTCGCGCAGAACTTCGACCGGCACTTCGATCCCGACATCTCCTGCGGCATCCGGCGATGCCGACGTTATGCGCAAAGCCGGTCCATCGGCCATCGCGATGGTTTCTGCCTTGGCCTGCGCCCCGGGTGTCACCTTGCCCTTTCGCGCACTGCCGTAGATTTCAAGCCAATCTGCGGAAAACCCCTGCTTCGGATCCATGGCGTTGGATGGTGCGCCAGAGAAGTCTTCCTCCCGGACGGATGCTGGAGGATTGGGTACGCTTGTGTCGCGCTCGGCCGCCGTCATGAACAGCCCCGCCGTATAGGCCCACCAGATCCCCATCCCGAGGAATGTAAAGAAGATGAGATAGATGAAAAGGCGAGAGATCAGCCCCCGCTTGCGGCGCTTGCGCTTTTCTCCCGGAATGAGGGGCGCAGTGTCTGAGACAGGCGCCGCCGACGCAGCGGGTCGGCGTTTACGCTTGAACAAGCCCCGCTTCTGTTGCTGGGGCGCGGCAATAGACGGGTTGGGCGCGAGCCTGTCCTGGCTCGGTTCCGCGCGCATTGCGGAGAGATCTGCTGTGGTCGTATCCGGAACCGAGGCCGAGGGCGCCTGCTCTCGTGTCTGACCGCCAAGAGTGGTCGCTTCCGCCGCATTGGACGAAGGCATCGGGGCGCCCGGCACGATATCGAGATCAGGCTCGGCCAAGAGATCGGGAATTGCTTGCGCACTCCGTGCCTCTTCCTCGCTTTCGATCTGGAGGATCAGTTCCTCAAGCCGCGCCTGCTGAGCAATGATAACTTCGGGATCGGTGATATCCTGCTTCTTGAGGCCAGCATCAAGCGCCTGCCGGGCAGATTGATAAATGCGTGCACGAGTACTGGGATCGTTGCGATCTGAGCGCGAGAGCGCATTCCGGATTGCCGTTTCCAAACCGCTCACGAAATTTCCTTCTTATGTATCGCACTGGCTTTGCTTTACCTTTCGGTAACCTCTTGCCGCGGGAACTGCAAGCGTTGCCCACCATTCGGATGGTGACAGAGGGCGAGAGCTCCTGCCAGATGATGACGCCACGGCGAAAAAGATGCCAGATGATGCTTGAAATCTGTTTTCATTCGCTGTATCAGCCCCCTCACACAGCGAACGGACAGTTCGCCGGGCCGCTTTAGCTCAGTCGGTAGAGCACGTCATTCGTAATGACGGGGTCACGTGTTCGAGTCACGTAAGCGGCACCATTCACTCTTCCTTTCAAGAACCATACTCCTGCACGGAAATGTGATCGGCGTTGATCGCACCACGGTTCTTACAATTTCAGGCTGAGAAGCCCTAAATTACCCGTTATGAATACAAACAATGCACAGCAAGGGCTTGCATTCCAAGTCAAAAGAGCCTTGGCTAGCTGAAAGTTCATTCTTTTCCTTCATCGTGTTTTTGTGATGGTGGAAATCGACAGGGTTCATGAAGGACGACGTGTTTCAGGTAAAGTTCTGGGGAACGCGCGGTAGCGTTCCGGTCTCAGGACCAGACTTCATCCATTATGGGGGAAATACAGCCTGCGTGGAGGTCCGCTGCGGGACACACAGGCTGCTCTTCGATGCGGGCTCGGGTATCCGCGAGGCGGGCCTCGATATGCTCGCCGAGAGCACGCCAGAGGTCGATCTGTTTTTTACGCATGTTCACTATGACCACATTATCGGGCTGCCGTTCTTCAAGCCGATGTACGTACCAAGCACTGTCGTCAACATGTGGTCCGGACATCTGCATGGCGTGATGACGACGGAGGAGATGATCGAGCAATTCATCAGCCCTCCTTTCTTCCCGATCAAGCTGGATATCTGCAAGGCTTCCTTATCATTCAGGGATTTCAAACCTGGAGACATCCTGACGCCTCGCCCAGGCATCACGCTGAAGACCTTCTCCCTGAACCACCCCGGCGGTTGCGTCGGCTATCGCGTGGAATGGGAAGGCCGCTCCGTTGCTCTGGTGTTCGATCTGGAGCATGTTCCGGGCAAGCTGGATCCCGTTGCTCTCGAAATGATGCAAGGGGCTGACCTCGCAATCTATGATTCGGCATTTACCGATGCGGAAATGCAGCGTTATTGCGGCTTTGGCCATTCCAGCTGGGAGCAGGCGGTCAAGCTGGCGGATATGGCCAAGACGAAAAAACTCGCTCTTTTCCACCATGCACCATCACGCACGGACAATGAAATGGCGCTGATGGAACGCCTGGCGCAGGAACACTTCGCCGACACCTTCGCTGCCCGCGATGGAATGGTCGTCTCGCTTTAATCCTGCCACCCTTTCGACCGAATCGCCGAAGACAAGCAAAACCCATTGATGTGGTCGCAGGCCCGGACGTTTACACCGGACCGCAAAGCTGCCATTTCTGCATCAAGTATGGACCAACGAGTCGAGGATGCATGGCCGCTGGGGCGATACGATCAATAGTGACGGAGCAGCAGTTGCGGCGCGCACGGCTCCTGTCAGGCCTGATCATCTTCACCTTCCTCGCAATGCATATGACCAACCATGTGTTCGGCCTCATCTCGGTTGAGATGGCAGACTACGCCCGACGCTGGTTCTTGCCGATCTGGCGCAACAAGATCGGCTCGACCCTGCTCTACGGTTCCTTCATCGTCCACATCATTCTCGTACTCGGCTCGCTTTACATGCGCCGCAGCCTTGCCATGCCATGGTCGGAAGCCGCGCAGATCACGCTTGGTCTTCTGGTGCCGGTTCTCCTGATCGATCATATTGTTGCAACCCGCCTCTCGTCCTCCCTGTTCTATTTGCGCGACAGCTATGAGACGGTCGTCCATACCCTGTGGAGCAAGTCGCCGTTCAATGGTGCAAAGCAATCTCTCGCTCTGGTCGTCATCTGGCTGCATGGCTGTATCGGCATCCATTTCTGGCTGAGATATCGTCCCTGGTATTCCGCCATCTGGCCGGGCGTGCTGACGATCGGCATTCTTCTGCCGACGCTCTCCTTGCTGGGCTTCGTGCAGATGGGACGGACCATGGCAACGCCTGTCTATCTGCTCAGCGGCTATCCCGGCGGATACTACGATCCGACCTCACTCTCGGCGGATGCCAATGCCACCCTGATGCGGATCCGTATCACGATGCATGGAACCTTTCTGGCCGCGGTGCTGAGCGTTTTTGCGCTCCGTGCCGTGCGCTGGCTGAGAGAGCGGGCTCACCTTATTACCATCCGGTATCCGGGCGGCGAGGCCATCAGTGTCCCTCGAGGATACACCGTTCTGGAGGCAAGCCGAATGGCAGGCCGTCCTCACTATGCAGTGTGCGGGGGTAAGGGTCGCTGTTCGACATGTCGCGTTCAGGTCATCGAAGGAGAGGATAATCTTCCAGCCTGCGATGCACAGGAGGAACGGACCCTTTCGCGCATCAAGGCCGGCAAGGGCGTACGCCTTGCCTGTCAACTGCGCCCGACCGGACCCGTTACCGTAACCCCCTTGCTCATGGCCAAGACGCCATCGGATGAAGCGCCGGACAGTTACGAGGCCATTCCCGGACGCGAGCGTGAAATCGCGGTTCTCTTTTGCGATATCCGCAACTTCACGACCCTGACCGAAAGCCGGCTGCCGTTCGATATCGTTTTTCTCCTGAACCGCTATTTCAACGTTGTCGGGCAGGCCGTGGAACAGGCGGGCGGCCGCATGGACAAGTTCATCGGCGATGGGGCCATGGCGCTGTTCGGCATAACCGGTTCCGAAGAGCTTGCCTGTCGACAGGCGCTGGACGCCGCGCGCCGCATCATCGAAGGGATCGAAAACCTGAACGAGCAGCTTTCAGGAGAGCTTCCTGACCCGCTTCGTATCGCGATCGGCATTCATACGGGTCCGGCTGTGGTCGGAACACTGGGTTACGGCAATGCACGTACGCTGACAGCCATCGGTGATACGGTGAATGTTGCGAGCCGTCTGGAAGCCGTTGCCAAGGATCTGGACACGAAGCTCGTAATGTCCGCTCCCGTAGCGGATCTGGCGGGTCTCGACTTCTCCTCCATCCCCAGTCGCGAGATCAGCGTTCGCGGAAGAACCGAACCGCTCAAGGTCTATGTGTTTGAAAAGGGCGTCCGGAAGGCGCTTGAGGGCCTCGATCTGGATCCGGGCTCAGCGTAATGAACAAGAGAATGCGCGTGCGCCCACCAAGGGTTCATGTTAGCCTCTTGCCATGCAATCCGAGAGCAACGCTTTTTTCTATTCCGCCCTTCCCGTTCTGACGCGGTTCGAAGGTGTGACGGATGCGGAAAATTATACCCCTCTTCCGGGAGACTGGTTCCTGGCGCTTGCCGATATCGTCGGTTCGACAGGTGCGATTGCCGAGGGACGATACAAGGACGTGAACATGGCGGGCGCCAGCGTCATATCCGCAATCCTCAACGTGTTGGACGAGACGGATTACCCGTTTGTCTTCGGCGGAGACGGCGCCCTTGTCGCCATTCCGCCCACAAAGCGATTGGATGCACGTCAGGCGCTTTCTTCGGTTTGCCGCTGGGTCAAGGAAGAATTGCGCCTTGATATGCGCGTTGCTCTCGTTCCAATGACAGACGTGCGCAAGGCCGGACGCGATGTGGGCGTTGCGCGGTTTGCGGCAAGTTCCTCGGTATCTTACGCCATGTTCAATGGCGGCGGCGCCAGCTGGGCCGAACAGCAAATGAAGGCAGGGCACTTTCTCATTGAGGAAGAGAACGCCGCTCAACCGGATCTTACAGGCCTTTCCTGCCGCTGGGACTCGATCCCGAGCCAGCGGGGTCAGATCGTCTCACTCATCGTCAGCCCGATGTCGCTGTCGACGATGAATGAGTTTCGGGATCTGATGGTCAGACTGATAGCGATCACCAGCCAATCCTCCCGGGACAGCCATCCCGTGCCAGAAAAGGGCCCGCCCCTGCGCTACAATGAGCAAAGCATTGAGCGGGAAGCCCACGCGACGGCAACACCGGACAAGAGAGGCGCGCGAAAATGGGCGATCCGAATGCAGATCTGGCTGACGATCCTGCTCTATCGCTTCAACCTGTCACTGGGGCGCTTTAATGCGCGTCAGTATGCTCGAGAGGTTGCCCAGAATTCGGACTTCCGCAAGTTTGACGACGGCCTCAAGATGACGCTCGACGTGGATGCCGATCAGCTTGCGCAGATTCGGTCCATGCTGGAGACCGGGAAGGGTAATGGCATCTGTGACTACGGGCTGCACAGTCAGGACAGCGCGCTGATGACCTGCCTCGTGTTCAATCCGCTTTCCCACAATCATGTGCATTTTATCGACGGCGCAAGCGGCGGATATGCCCTGGCAGCCAGCCAATTGGTGAACAGGCCCAAACCGACGAGCCCGTAAATATCGATCACGTTTGTCGCTCGACCGACGGAAAGTGAAACGGCCATCGTAAAATTTCCGGAGAGCGGGCTTGTTTGAGGAATGGTCCATACCAATCTGAAGAACGTATTCGGCTGTACTCATATTAAGCTACTCCGAGCCAATGTGGTCCCGGACCTTCGGGGTTGCATCACCGACGCGGCAGTGCCTCAAAAGCGGGCACAGATCTCTTCAAGGCATTGCTATGACGACAGCTCCTGTTTCCTCGATCTTCATGGACAAGGTTGCCGACTGGTTGACTCGAACGGCTCTTTCCGGGGCCTCTCTCGAGCAGATTGTCCGCGGCTTCTGCGAGCGCATTGCTGCGGCGGGGCTGCCCGTCATTCGCGTACATCTTTCGTTTGCGATGCTGCATCCCCTTTACGATGCGCTCGGCTTTACCTGGCGACAGCAAAGCGGTTTGGAAATCGAGGGATACCGCCACGACAATGGCAACAACGACGTTTTCCTGAAAAGCCCGTACTTCCAGCTCCTGAGCAATGGACTGGACTATCTGCGCCGCAAGATCCCGGCTGACGGTCCGGTGGAATTTCCGGTCTTCGAGGACCTGCGGCGTGAAAATGTCACGGACTATATCGCCTTCATGCAGCCTTTCGGTGATGATTCGGTGCAGGGCATGATGGGCT
Source organism: Rhizobium sp. Root149 (assembly GCF_001427345.1). Lineage (NCBI taxonomy): Bacteria > Pseudomonadati > Pseudomonadota > Alphaproteobacteria > Hyphomicrobiales > Rhizobiaceae > Rhizobium > Rhizobium sp. Root149. The sequence goes on along the minus strand of NZ_LMGD01000020.1, from coordinate 435,257 downwards.
CCTGGTCGACAGACGCGCCCGGGGGGTTCACCGAGGAAATGGTCGGCGCCCTTATGCGGCTTCAAAACCACCTGGCGGTTGCCGCCAAGATGGCAGTGTTGGACAAGCTCGCCAGCAACATGCTGACCACCTATCTGGGCATGGATGCCGGGCAGCGGGTTCTGAAAGGGCAGGTTCGCCGCGGCGATGGTGAAACGATCCGGGCCGCGCTTGTGATGGGCGACATGCGAGAATCGACATCGCTTGCGGACAAGGAAAGCCGTCAGGATTACATCGACACGCTGAACGCCTTTTTTGATGCTCTGGCAGCACCCTTCAATCGCAATGGCGGCCAGATCCTGAGCTTCCTTGGCGATGGTTTCCTTGCGGTCTATCCCTGTGACAGACATCGCGAACCATCCCGCGAGGCAGCGCAGGCGGCCATGTCCGCGGTCAGGCAGGCGCAGATCCGGATGGAGGATCTCAATGCCGAGCGTCGAAAGACAGGCCTCCACCCGATTTCATTCGGCCTTGGCCTTCACATCGGCAATGTCATGTTCGGCAATGTGGGTCTTCGCGACCGCTTGACGTTTTCCGCCTTCGGCTCTGCCGTCAACGAAGTCGTCCGCCTTCAGGAACTGACGAAGAAGCATGAGTGCGATGTGATCGCCAGCGAAGCCTTTGCGGATTACTGCGAGGGTGAGTGGATCAATCTTGGAGACCGCAAGCTGCGCGGCGTGCGCCAGAAAGTGACGATCATGAAGCCAGCGCCTGCAACAGAGGCCTTGAGACGGGATGATGTGGTCGCCGACCTTCGGCATCAGGCACTTTCCGAAGCCGAACGGCTTATCCTGCTGCACCGCGACGCGGCGGCGGGCAAGCCGGACAAGCGAGCCCTGCGCCTCCTCGACAAGTTTCTGCAATAGGCCTGCGGTCACGTTTTGAACATCTGCTTGATGGTCTGCCCTTGGAAGGCGCCACAAAACTGCTAGTTTCTCCAGACGGCTGGCTTATATCCGCGCAAGGCCGATGTGATGGAGCGACGATGAAGCAGGTCACCTGTCGATGAGGATGGAAAAGGGACTGGCGCGGTACATCTGGCGCAACACCTCCCGGCAGCAATTGTGGATTCTTGCGATCGTTGCCCTGTCGATGATCCCTTACTTCCTGTCTTTCGACCTGCCAAAGCAGATCGTCAACGGACCGATCCAGGGCCAGGGTTTCGAGGATGTCGATGCCACCCGTACGTTCATGGAACTGTCTCCGACGCTTCCGCTGATCGGAGAAGTTCACCTGTTCGGCGGTTTCGAGCTTGACCGGCTACAGACTCTCCTCGCACTCAGCTTCGTGTTCCTTGGCCTCGTCGTTCTCAACGGCCTCTTCAAATTCTACATCAATACCTACAAGGGACGACTTGGCGAACGGATGCTAAGGCGCATCCGCTTTGATCTGATCGACCGTGTCCTGCGCTTCCCGCCAAACCAGTTCAAAAAGGTAAAATCCGCCGAGATCGCCACCATGATCAAGGACGAGGTCGAGCCTCTTGGCGGCTTCACAGGCGATGCGTTCGTCCAGCCAGCACTTCTCGGCGGCCAAGCCATTACCGCGCTCGCCTTCATCATCATCCAGAATTTCTGGCTGGGCATGATTGCGGCGGGCATCGTTTGCGTGCAGGCCATCATCATTCCACGCATGAGGCGGCGCCTGCTCGAACTGGGTCGCCAGCGCCAGTTGACGGCACGACAACTATCCGGGCGCGTCAGCGAAATCGTCGATGGAATTCACTCCATCCACGCACATGATACTTCGAACCTCGAGCGCGCAGACATTGCCCAGCGACTGGGCCTGATCTTCAACATTCGCTATGATCTTTACCAGTGGAAGTTTCTCGTCAAGTTCATCAATAACTTCCTGGCGCAGGTCACACCCTTCCTGTTCTACGTCATCGGCGGCTATCTTGCCCTGCAGGGTCGTCTGGATATCGGCCAGCTTGTCGCGGTCATCGCGGCCTACAAGGATCTTCCCGGTCCCTTGAAGGAATTGATCGACTGGGATCAGGCACGACAGGATGTTCAGGTAAAATACGCTCAGGTGGTCGAGCAGTTCGACGTCGAACATCTCGTTCCCGCCAATGTACAAACCGTGATGCGGGAGCCTGTCGAGAGGCTGGCTGCTCCGCTGGTCGCATCGCACCTTCTTGTGACCGATGATAGCGGTGCACCGATTCTCAACAGGGTATCGCTGGAAATCCAGCCAAACGAGACGATTGCGGTTCTCGGCCAGAATGGCGCTGGCGGCGAGGCCATAGCGGAAGCCTTCGGTCGCGTCGTCTGGCCGGATAGCGGCAAGATCACGATTGGTGGGCAGGATATTCTGGAGATGCCGGAATCGGTCACCGGTCGCCGCATCAGCTTTGTCTCTTCCGACGCGCATTTCTTTCACGGCAGCTTGCGCGACAACCTGTTCTACGGCCTGAAGCATGCGCCCCTGACGGAAACGACCTACAAGGGCAGCGAGGCGAGAGAATTCAAGCGGAACCTTTTGGAAGCGCAGCGATCGGGAAATCCATCGTTCGACCTCAACAGCGACTGGATCGATTATGACGCGGCTGGCGCCACAGGCCCTGACGACCTCCTCAAGGTCATTCGCCCCGTTCTCGATGCGGTGATGATTTCGCAGGATATCTTCGATCTGGCACTGCGCTCCAAGGTCGATCTTGCGGCTCATCCGGCCATGAGCGAGGTGATTGTCGATGTTCGAGCGGCGCTGCAACGGCGCCTCGCGGAGGAGGATCTGGAGGGAATCGTGGTGCCGTTCCGGCCGGATAGCTACAACGATCAGGCGACCGTTGGCGAGAACCTGCTGTTTGGAACCATGAAGCAGTCCATGCTGACGCCTGCCGCGCTCGCTGCACATCCCTATTTCAAGCAGATCATGCGGGAAACGGGGCTGAGCAACGATCTCTACGCCATGGGTCTCGAGATTGCCGAGACTGCTGTCGAGCTGTTCCGCGATCTGCCGCCAGACAATCCGTTCTTCCAGCAGCTTACCTTCATGTCCGCCGAAGACATTCCGGCTTATGAGGAGCTTCTGCAATCGCTCAAAGGAACGACGGCTGAAGAGGCATCCTCAAAGGACCGCATCAACATCATCCGCCTGAGCTTTGCCTATATCGAGCCCCGTCACCGCTTCGGCCTCCTGACACCCGAGTTGCGTGACAAGATCGTCCAGGCGCGCCAAAGCTTTTATGCCGATCTGCCGGAAGACCTGGCAACCATGATCGAGCGGCACGATCCCTCCAGGTTTTCGGAGTCTGCCTCTCTCATCGACAATGTGCTTTTCGGCCGCATCGCCTACAGCGAGGCGGATGCTTCGGACCGCATCAAGCGCATCGCCCGCGATATTTTTGCCGAGATGGATCTCGAGCATAACGTCCTGTCGATCGGGCTGGATTTCGATGTGGGCACGCAAGGTCGCCGCCTGACCAATGTGCAGCGACAGAAGCTCAATCTTGCGCGGGCACTGCTGAAACGATCAGACTACTTCATCTTCAACCGGCCACTGCCAGCGCTGGACCAGAGGGCGCAGGATCAGATTGTGACAAATGTCATGCGCGACCTGCACAGGGATGGGTATCGACCGGCAATCATCTGGGTTCTGCCCACCGCCGATGTTGCGCAACTTTTCGATCGTATTCTGGTTTTCAAGGGCGGAAACCTTGTCGAAAACGGCGCCTATGATGAAATTTTCGAGAAGAACGGTATGTTCAAGCAATTGGTCTCATAATATCGTATTGCTGGAGGAACAGGGGTAGGTGTGCGGATGCTGCTGAAAGATGAAGTCGAAATGCTGCGGCGTGTGCCGCTGTTTTCGAAGATCGCTCCGGCGAAACTTAAGCTCCTGGCTTTTGCTTCCGAACGCCTCAATTGTCGGGAGGGACAAAACCTGTTTCGTCAGGGCGATCCCGGCGATGCCGCCTATGTGGTGCTTTCGGGCACGGCGGACGTTCTGGTTAATTCGAATGGCGATGAAGTAAAAGTTGCTGATGTCGAGCAAAACTCGATCGTGGGCGAGATCGCGATCCTGTGCGATGTTTCGCGCACAGCGACCGTCCGGGCAACCTCGCGCCTTGAGGTCCTGAAGATCAGCAAGGAAAATTTTCTAGGGCTGATGAATGATTTTCCGGATATGGCGGTTGAGATCATGCGCGTGCTTGCAGACCGCCTGAACCACACGACCTCCGAATTGACTGCTGCGCGCGCCCGGAACAGCGCGCGACAACCTGATACAAATCAGGACCCTTTCGGGTCCTGATCGGGATGGTCACATCCAGTATGGCGGTACGCCGTAGTAATCGTAGATCGTCCGATCTTTTTCACGATACCAGGTATCATCATCCAGATCGCTATATTTGGGCGCACCCGTAATCTGGTCCTTCGTCAGATCGATGCGGTATCCGTCAAGCTGTTCGTCATAGCGAAGCTTTTCCCAAGGCAGCGGGTAATAGTCATCGCCGATGCCAAGGAAACCGCCAAAGCTGAGTACGGCATAGGCAACGCGTCCGCCGCGCTTTTCCAGCATGATGCGCTGAATGGAACCGATCTTCTTGCCGTCAGCCCCGTAAACGCTCGTGCCTTCCACTTTGTCGCTGGCGATGAGAGCACGTGTATCCTTCGCATATGGATCCTGGCCGCGGGTCGTTTCCTGATGCAACATTTTGCACCTCCTCTTGCTGAAGTTCTGATGATCTAACCCTTCACGAAGAGACAGGTTCCGCAAAAATCCGTTCAAGACCCTCGTTGAATAATTGACGCTTACGTCAAAGTTATTTAGCGTTGGAATAAATCGGGTGTAAGATCCGTATACAACAGCATCGGAGAGGCAGGATGGGAGTGGAGGCTCGCCCGTCTCTCGGCTTGAGGAGGAGAACGCCGCCAATGAACGAAATGTCTCAAACAGCCCTGCACCCGGCGGCCAAGAAGATCTGGCTTGCTTCTTACCCGCCGACAGTGCCCGCCGAACTGCCGCCGCTGGCCCATCGCTCGATCGGACAGTTGTTCGACGAAAGCTGCGCACGCTTTGCCGATCGGACGGCCTATTCCAGCATGGACAAGGCGCTTACGTTTCGCGAGCTTGAGCAGGAAAGCCGGAAAGTGGGTGCCTGGCTACAGGCACGCGGCCTTGCAAAAGGCGACCGCGTTGCCGTGATGATGCCGAACATTCTGCAAAATCCGGTCGTCGTCTTCGGTATTCTTCGTGCCGGGTTCGTGGTCGTCAACGTCAATCCGCTCTATACGCCACGCGAGCTGGAGCATCAGCTGAACGATGCCGGAGCGAAGGCGATCTTCGTGCTGGAGAACTTTGCGCATACGGTTCAGCAGGTTTTGTCAAAGACCTCGGTCAAGCATGTTGTCGTCACAAAGATGGGCGACATGCTGGGACTGAAAGGGCACATCGTCAACTTCGTCGTGCGCAAGGTCAAGAAGCTGGTTCCAGCGTGGAGCATCCCGACTGCCATTTCGTTCAAGACTGTTCTTGGCGACGGCGCGAAAGCCACGCTGACCCCCGCCGACGCGAACCTGGATGATCTTGCATTTCTGCAATATACCGGGGGGACAACGGGCGTCTCCAAGGGTGCCATGCTCACGCATCGCAATCTCTTGTCGAACAAGGACCAGATGGCCTACTGGTTGGAAACAGCTTTCGTTCGCAGTGACAGACCTGCCGTGATGACCTTCCTGTGCGCCCTGCCGCTCTATCATATCTTTGCACTGACGGTGAATTCCCTGATGGGTGTCGCAATCGGTGCGCACAATGTTCTCATTGCCAACCCGCGCGACCTGCCGAGCCTGGTGAAGGATATTCAGAAACACAAGATCCACATCTTCCCGGGTCTCAACACGCTCTTCAACGCCCTGCTGAACAATGCTGAATTCCAGAAGCTGGACCATTCATCCCTATTGATGGTCTTCGGCGGCGGCATGGCCGTTCAACGCCCTGTTGCGGAACGTTGGCACAAGATGACGGGCTGCCCGATCACGGAAGGCTATGGCCTTTCCGAAACCTCCCCGGTCGCGACCGTCAACCGCATCGATATTCCCGAATTTACCGGAACCATCGGCTTGCCCGTCTCTTCGACCGAGGTCAGCATCCGTGACGAGGATGGTAACCCCCTCGTCTTTGGTGAGGTTGGCGAAATCTGCATTCGCGGACCACAGGTCATGGCAGGCTACTGGAACCGTCCGGACGAGACGGAAAAGGTGATGACGCCCGACGGGTTCTTCCGGACCGGCGACATGGGTTACATGGATGAACGCGGCTACACAAAGATCGTGGATCGCAAGAAGGACATGATCCTGGTGTCCGGCTTCAACGTCTATCCGAATGAGGTCGAAGAGGTTGCGGCCAGCCATCCGGGCGTTCTTGAATGCGCAGCCGTTGGTGTGCCTGACGAAAACTCCGGCGAGGCGGTGAAACTCTTCGTGGTAAAGCGCGATCCGAGCCTAACGGAAGCAGACCTGAAGGCACATTGCGCAAGTGGCCTTACCAATTACAAGCGTCCCAAGTTCATTGAATTCCGGACGGAATTGCCGAAGACGCCGGTTGGAAAGATCCTCCGGCGTGAGCTTCGTCCGAAGTAAAGATCAGCACGGGCGGCACTTGCGCCAGATGTCATCTGGACGCAAATCAAACCCTTGGTTAAACCCTTAAAAGGCCGCTCATGACGGGCGGCCTTTCGTATTTCTGATGGTGTGGATCGTGATCGTCCAAATTCCTAGTTCGAAGCGGCTCGCCGTCACCCTGTTCATCGGCCTTCTCCTGGGTTCCTGCGCAGGCCGCCCGGAAGGCGTTCTCGTGCCGGTGAAAGAAACTTCCGCGAACGCATCGAAAGTGGATGTCCTGGTGGCAACGACCCGCAAGGCATCACCAGCACCCGGCGTTCTTTTTTCCGGCGAACGGGGAAGAGAACCGCAATTGACGGAAATCGAGATTTCCATTCCGCCGGATTCGAAGCGCAGCATAGGTCAGGTTCAATGGCCGACACGCCTGCCCGCCGATCCATCGAAGGATTTCGCAACACTTTCCGTCAATGAACTGACGCCCGACAAGGCACGAGGCTGGGTGCGGGAGCACTTGCCGAAAAGCCGTCGCGTGCTGATCTTCGTCCACGGCTTCAACAATCGATACGAAGATGCGGTCTATCGCTTTGCGCAGATTGTGCATGACAGTCGCGCAGATGTCGCGCCCATCCTGTTCACCTGGCCATCACGCGGCAGCATTTTTGCCTATAACTACGACAAGGAAAGCACGAACTTCTCGCGCGATGCGCTCGAATCCATGTTGCGCCGGGTATCGGAAGATCCCAAGGTTGGAGAAGTCACCATTATGGCTCATTCGATGGGCTCCTGGTTGACCGTGGAAGCGCTTCGGCAGATGGCCATTCGAGACGGGCGCGTCAATTCGAAAATCCAGAACGTGATCCTCGCCTCCCCTGACCTCGATGTGGATGTATTTGGCAGGCAGATGGATGAAATCGGGCCAAAGCGACCGAAGTTTACGCTATTCGTCTCTCAGGACGACCGAGCCCTTGCGCTGTCGAAGCGGATCTCCGGCAATGTCGATCGTCTCGGCCAGATCGATCCTCGTCAGGAGCCCTATCGCTCCCGGTTGGAGGAGGCCGGTATCACCGTTCTTGATCTGACGGCGCTGCAGGTCGGCGACAGGCTCAATCATGGGAAATTTGCCGAAAGCCCGGAAGTGGTCAAACTGCTTGGTAACCGCCTGATCGCAGGCCAGACGGTGACCGATTCGAAGGTAGGCCTTGGCGAAGGGCTTGGCGCCATCGCCATCGGAACGGCTCAAACAGTCGGAAACGCAGCCAGTGTTGCCGTCAGCACCCCGATCGCCATTTTCGATCCGAACACCCGGAGAAGCTATGGGGATCAGGTCGGAAGGCTGGGCGAATCTTTGGGCGGCACCGTTCAATCGGCTGTCGGCCAATAGAACTAAATCGATTGAAAGCGACTTGATTTGCGCCGCAAAGCGAATAGGTTCCCACTCATCTCCAGACGAGCATGAGGAAGTACCATGCAAGCGATTGTCGATGCGCTGAAAGCGACCGTAACCCGCACGAATGCCACGGACCTGCGTGCTTCTTTCGCGGCAGATGCAGGGCGTTTCAGTTCCTTCAGCGCCCGCTTTGATGATCTGCTGATGGATTTTTCAAAGTGCGCGGTGAATGACGAGATCATGGCGCTGCTTGAAAAGCTTTTCACAGAGGGCGCGGTTGCCAAAAAGCGGGAAGAGATGTTTGCCGGAAAGGCCATCAATTTCACCGAGAACCGCGCCGTACTCCATACTGCGCTTCGCAATCGCTCCAACACGCCGGTGCTTGTGGACGGCAAGGATGTGATGCCGGACGTGAATGCGGTTCTGGATGCCATGGGCAAGTTCGCCGATGGCGTCCGCTCGGGCACCCTGAAGGGCGCGACCGGCAAGAAGATCACGGATGTCGTGAACATCGGCATTGGCGGCTCGGATCTCGGACCGGTGATGGCGACGCTTGCGCTTGCCCCGTTCCACGATGGGCCTCGCGCACATTTCGTTTCAAACGTGGATGGCGCGCATATTGCCGACACCCTGAAGCTGCTCGATGCCGAGACGACGCTCTTCATCGTCGCATCGAAGACCTTCACGACCATCGAAACGATGACCAATGCGGCGACAGCGCGCGCCTTCATTGCAGACAGACTCGGCGAAGAGGCTGTGAAGTACCATTTTGCCGCTGTCTCGACAGCACTGGAAAAGGTCGCAGCCTTCGGTATCGAAAGCGACCGCATATTCGGTTTCTGGGATTGGGTGGGCGGGCGCTATTCGATCTGGTCCGCCATCGGCCTGCCGTTGATGCTGGCCATTGGTCCGCTGAATTTCGGTCGCTTCCTGGATGGCGCCCATGCCATGGACAAGCATTTCCGGGAGGCGCCTGTGCGCGAGAACCTTCCGGCTCTGCTGGGTCTCATCGGCTTCTACCATCGCAATGTGCTGGACTATCCGTCCCGCGCCATTCTTCCCTATGATCAGCGGCTTTCCCGCTTTCCAGCCTATCTGCAGCAACTGGATATGGAATCGAACGGCAAGGGTGTCACCATCGATGGTACACCGGTCGAAGGGCAGTCCGGTCCGGTGGTTTGGGGAGAACCCGGCACCAATGGGCAACATGCATTCTATCAGCTCATCCATCAGGGAACGAGCGTGATCCCGGCAGAATTCATGGTGGCGGCAAAGGGTTTCGAGCCCAATCTGCGCCACCAGCACGAGCTCCTGATCGCCAATTGCCTGGCGCAATCAGCGGCACTGATGAAAGGGCGCACGCTTGGGGAAGCCAAGGCGCAGCTTATGAAATCCGGAATGGACGAAGCGAAAGCCGATCACATTGCGCCGCATCGCGTCTTTACCGGCAATCGGCCTTCGATCACCTTCGTCTATGATCAGCTGACGCCGTTCGCGCTCGGTCGCCTGATCGCGCTCTACGAACATCGCGTCTTCGTCGAGGGCGTTCTCTTCCGGATCAACTCCTTCGACCAGTGGGGCGTTGAACTCGGCAAGGAACTGGCAACCGGCCTCCTGCCAGTCGTTCAGGGCAAACAGGGCACGGATGGACAGGATGCGTCCACGGCGGGCCTCGTGAAGGCGCTGCTCGGCTAAAAGCACGTGTAAGAACCAACAAAAAGGGGCGGCGACCACTGGTCACCGCCCCTATTTGTTTTGACCAATGCTGAAATCAGAGACCGATTTCGTGCGCGTAGGGCGGGTTGGCGCCGGCGCGCGATACGGTTACGGCCGCGGCCTTGGCGCCGAGCGCCAGCGCATCTCGAACCGCCTGTTCCGAAAGATTGGCAACCTTCTTCTTGGTCAGCAAATTCTGCCGCTTCAGCGAGGCAAGAATGCCCGCATCGAAGGTATCGCCCGCACCAACGGTATCGACAACGGTAACGCGCACTGCCGGGACAGCAACCTTGAAGGAGGCCGTGTAACCCACTGCACCTTCTGCACCACGCGTGATGACAATCAGCTTGGCACCCTGGTCGAGCCAGTACTTCGCAAGCTCATCGTGATCGCCTTCCATGCCGAACCATTCCAGATCCTCGTCGGAGAATTTGATGATGTCGGACATGGCCGCCATGCGCGCCACACGACCGTGATGCTTTTCACGGTCCTTGATGAAGCCTGGCCGAATGTTGGGATCAAATGAAATGACGCGCTTCTGATATTCGCGCGCCATCAGGGTCTCATAGGTTTCTCCGCAAGGCTCCGGGATGAGGCTGATTGCACCGAAATGCATGGCCTCAATCTCATCGCTCAACTCAGGCAGATCATCGCGCGATAGCATCCGGCCTGCGGTACCTTCATCGTAGAAGGCATAAGTTGCATGCCCGTTGACCAGCTTCACGAAGGCAATCGTGGTGGGGCGCGAAGAGGTTGCACAAAGGCGATAGTCCACATGGCTCTGCTTCAGGGTATCTCGCAGGATGTCCCCCATCATGTCGTCGGAAAGCCCGGTGAAAAAGGCGGCTGGCTGGCCGAGACGACCAAGCGCGATGGCCGTATTGAAAATCGCACCGCCGGCATATGGTGCGAAGCCGTTTTCTCCTCGCGTCGTTTCCCGCGGCAGCATGTCGATAAGCGCCTCACCACAGCACAAGATCATCGTAACCCTCCCATCGGGTCGGCAGGACCCATTCAATCGATTAAATCAATCTATCGGTAAAATCCAGAACAATTAGACAATTGCCCTGGATTTGAGCTTTTATTCGTTATTTCTTGGGCAAGCCAAGCTCAGCCACGCCGCCATTGCGCGCAGACCAGGCGAGCGGTTGGTCAAGGAAGCTTTCAACCTCTCCAAGCGTTGCTTCACTGAAAAGCTGCTGCTGCTTTGCGACGGCAAGAACCTCGCGCCAGGTGGCAATATGGTGCAACTGAACCTTGCCTGCTGCAAACCGCGCTTCGGCCTCCGGGAAGAAGCCGTAGTAGAACAATGCGATCGCGTGATCGACAACGCCACCCGCAGCACGAATGGCATCGATAAACTGGAACATGCTGCCGCCGACGGTGGTCAGGTCCTCAATCACCAGAACCCGTGCGCCTTCCGGCATATTTCCCTCGATCTGCGCATTGCGCCCGTGTCCTTTGGGCTGTTTGCGCACGTAGATCATCGGCAGGGCCAGACGTTCGGCCAGCAGTGCCGCAAACGGAATGCCAGCTGTCTCGCCACCGGCGACACAGTCGAACTGCTCGAAGCCGGCTCCGCGGGTGACGACAGAGGCAGCAAAATCCATGATCGTGGAGCGAATGCGCGGGAAGGACAGCAGCTTTCGGCAATCGATATAGACCGGGCTCGCCATGCCGGAAGCCAGTTTGTAGGGCTGTTCCGGACGGAAGTGAACGGCACCAATTTCCCAGAGCATCCGCGCCATCAATTCAGCCATAACGGCGCGGTCTGGATAGGTAATCTGTATCATCTGCGATCTCCTTGCCCGGTTTTATGCGCCATAGCAGCAACAGGGCGTGGAAACCAGCGGGACATCCGGACTCAGATGTTGAAAGCTCGGGCAATACGAGTTTTCCACGGACCTCGTCACGCCAGCGAACGGTTGTCTGCCACTTGCGCCATCAGATCCGGTTTCGCCAGTTCGATACGGTTACGCCCACTCCGTTTGGCCTGATAGAGTGCCAGATCGGCAAGCCTCAATATCGTATCGAAGTCACTGCCCTCGCTGCGTCCGTAAGCGATGCCCGCGCTGACTGTTGCCCGTATCGTATCGTTCAGGACCCGAATCTCCCGATCGGCAAAATGGCGCCTGACACGTTCTGCCAACCATTCGGCATAGCCCGGTGCGGCTGTGCGAATGACCGCAGCAAACTCCTCGCCGCCCAGGCGCGAGACCATGGTCAAGCCAACACAGTCCCGCAATTCATCCGCCATAAGGCGGATAATCGCGTCACCCGCCGCATGCCCGAATTGATCGTTGATGCCTTTGAAGCGGTCGATGTCAAAAACGACGACCGCCATTTCATGCGTGAAGCTCTTCTTCTCATAGGCTTCGAAAAGAGCACGTCGGTTCGGAAGACCGGTCAACGCATCGGTCAGGGACTCCTTACGATGAAATTCCGTCAGTCGCGCCTGATGCACCATCAGCGACATCGCGCCGATCCCGGTCATGCCCGCAATGCAGACGCCGATATTCAGATTCTCCGCCCAATTGTCTGGCGCTTGACCCAAAACCCATTGACCCTGGAACGCGATTGCCGACGCACAAAGCACGAAGGAAATCGCTGTGGCAGCATAGAGGAATGTCATGCCCAAAAGCGGCCCCGGCGCTTCCGCGCGCGCAAGCCAATACTCGTAGGCCGTGGCAAACAGAATGATCGCAGCAGCCACATTCAGGCCGACAAAACCAAGCCCGTCCAGCCCAAAGAGAATGGGCGTGACTGTTACGGCGCCTGCAAGAACGGAACAACGCACTGCATCGCGCACCGGTGAACACCCAAGTCGAAACTGTCGGGAAGCGCCGTAAATAGTGGCAAACCCCATCAACATCAACGAACAACACAGGATCGCGACGGGTTGAAGCGGCACCTCGGTGTAGTAACTATAGGAAAAAATGCCAGGCACCAGAAATGCAAGACCAGTAACGCAGGTCAGCAGGAAACCATCCTGCCGACGCGCCATCCACGTTCCGAGAAACGTCAGGAGCAGACACACGGTCGAAACCCCCAACGAGATCAGAAGTGTTTGATAATCCAGCATCATGCCCGCTCCGAACAACGTCATCATACGTTTCTTCGCTGCGCAGGTTAGGGCGCAATTCTATCGGAAAAGTTACTATTTTAGATTATTTGCAACCTTATGCGGTTGCATCACGGACAGCCCAATGCAGTGGGAATTGCGGATCGAACACCGTAATCGGACCCGCATCAGTCTCTATCTTTGCAGGATAGGTCTGCGGCTCGTCGCGCTTTTCCAGCACCATGATCTCTTCATTGGGTGCAAGGCCGTACCATGCCGGTCCGTGCAGTGAGGTGAAAGCTTCGAGCTTATCCAGAGCGCCCTCATCCTCGAATACATGGGCCAGGCAGCTCATGGTGTTGATGGACGTGTAGATACCGGCGCAGCCACAGGCACATTCTTTCATGCCATCCACATGGGGTGCAGAATCAGTGCCTAGGAAGAAACGGGGGTCGCCGGATGTTGCGGCCTTCCGCAGGGCCTGCCGGTCCGTTTCGCGCTTGGCAATGGGCAGGCAATAGTAATGGGGACGAATGCCGCCAACCAGGATCGTGTTTCGGTTGATAATGAGGTGATGCGTGGTGATGGATCCGGCAAGGTTTCGGTCGCTTGCGATAATGTAATCCACACCGACCTTGCTCGTCACATGCTCCATCGTGACCTTCAACTCCGGAATACGCCGACGGATGACATCGAGCTTCTCTTCGATGAAGACCGCTTCGCGATCGAAAATATCGACTTCCGGCGTTGTGACTTCTCCATGAACGCACAGGTTCAGCCCGACCTTTGCCATGCGTTCAAGCACCGGCATGACCTTGTCGATGTTGTGCACGCCGCCATGTGAATTCGTCGTTGCCCCGGCAGGATAAAGCTTTACGGCCGTGATGAGACCGCTTTTCTTGCCCTCTTCGACGTCGTTCGCATCAGTATGCTCCGTCAGATAAAGCGTCATCAGCGGATCAAAGCGGTGGCCTGCCGGAACAGCAGCAAGAATGCGCTCCTGATAGGCCTTTGCGTCTGTCGTCGTCACCACCGGCGGCACCAGGTTCGGCATGATGATGGCACGGGCGAAATGCCGCGATGTATCACCGATTACGCCTGCAAGCACGGCGCCATCGCGCAGGTGAAGGTGCCAATCATCCGGGCGACGAATGCTGATGGTTTTCATGGGTGCTGTTCCGCTGTTCTGAGTTGCCATCGCAATAGCACCGACCAGCAAAATCCGACAACTGCCTCTTTGCGCTTTTTGGTACGCCTGCGACATGATGGATCAAGGGCGATCAGCAACACGTGATCCAGATCGATCTTAAGGAACCGTTACGCAAGTACAGCGTTCGTTAATCAACCAAGTCAAGAGACAAGATCAACGGCCGGAGAGAAGAATGACAATGCGTTCTTCCAGTATCAAAAAATTAAGCCTCGCTTTTGCAAGCAGTGCCATCGCTTTGGGCGGACTGACAGCGAACCTGAATGCGGAGCAGCAGGCTTCGGGCGCTGTTTCGCTCGCCATGCAGGAACAATGCGACCAGATGGCGGGCAGCCCTTACGATCGCAGCCGGAACCAGGCGTATCAGCCTGTTAGCATTGAGCAGATTGACACCAATGCAGTCAATGCCTGCTCGGTAGCCTTCAAAGAGACCGGCAATCCCCGTTTTGCATTCCAGCTTGGTCGTGCTCTTAACAAGACTGAGCAGGCAGATGCGGCGATGGCGGCCTACGAATCCGCTGTAAAGGCCGACTATTCTGCCGCGAAGGTCAATCTTGGCATGCTTCTGGGCCGAATCGGTGATCAGGCCTCTGAATTCCGCATGTACTCGCAGGCCGCCGAAGCAGGCAATGTGCTTGCAGCCTACAATCTCGGTGTCGCCTATCGCGATGGTCTCGGAACGGAAGCGGATGCCGCAAAGGCAATCCACTGGTTCGAATTTGCCGCTGCAAACGGTGACGACACTGCAGCGTTTAATCTTGGCGCCATCTACGACGAAGGACAGATGGTGCCGGAAGGTAACCAGATGGCCATCGCCTGGTACGACCTCGCTGCAAAGCGAGGCAACAAGGATGCCATGATCAACCTTGGCATCATGTTTGAATCTGGCGAAGGCATTGCTGCCAATCCGCAGAAGGCCGCCGAACTTTACGCTCAGGCCGCATCGCTTGGCGATAAGTTCGGAGCACAGAAGCTTGCAGACATGCAGGCGGCCGGAGTGGCTTCACAGCCATCCCCGGACGTTGCCTCAACTGGCACCGGCTTTGACATGCTGGTGCTCGGCCCCGGCGATGTGACCGTACCGTCCTCGCTGGTCGACATTTAGTTATCAATCCGGAATATCGCCAGCCGACGGACCCCAGACATCTGTCATCGCAAATCCGCGAGCCAGTGGATCGAATGGGTCGAGGGCCACAGTCTGCTGACCGAATGTAAAGCCTCGCCCGCTGATCGTCGGGATGATTGCCTGTCTTCCGGCCACCGTCGTCTCGGCCATCAACCCAACACGGAATTCCGAATTGATGATGGAACGCGAGGTCAGCGCATCCCCTACCTTGATCTTTCCGCGCGCATGGAGCGTTGCAAGATTGGCGGAATTGCCCGTACCGCACGGCGAGCGGTCCGCCCTGCCTGGCCACATCGTCGTGCAGGTACGAATAACTCCATCAGGATCGTTGTCGCGGAACATAACATAGGCAATACCGGAAACGGCCGGAATTTCCGGATGCGCCACTGGGAAGGCAGCGTTCACGAGAGCCTTGAGCTCCATGCCCGCAGACACGAGGGCGGCTGCGTTTTTCTTCTCAATAGTCAGCCCAAGCTGTTGCACATCGACAAGCGCGTAGAAAACGCCGCCATAGGAGATGTCGAGCGAAATTCGTCCCCACTTCGTATCGAGACTGACATCGAGTTCGTGAACGAAGGAAGGCACCATGGTGAGTTCCACGCGCTCACATCGTCCATCATGGCAGGTGGCCTTTGCCCGAACGAGGCCAGCCGCCGTTTCCAGAACGACAATGGTTTCCGGCTCATGCATCTCCACGATGCCAGCCTCTAGCAGCGCTGTCGTGACGCATATGGAATTTGACCCGGAACTGGCATGCGCCTGGTCCGGCTGGAGGATGATGAATGCCGCATCGGCGTCCGGATGGATGGGCGGCAACAGCAGGTTGACGGAGCCGATCGGATTTCCCCGCGGCTCGAGACACAGGAACCGCCTGAGCTCTTGCCCCTTGGGATCGGAATTCAACCATGCCAGCTTGTCGGCGATTGTCGCGCCCGGAATCTTCGGCACACCCCCGATCGCGACCTTGCCGATTTCCCCCTCGGCATGAACGTCGAGAAGCTGCATTGTTCGTTTCCAGCGCATAGACGCTCACTCCTGATATATCTGACGGGACGACATTAATCCGAAGTCGAAGCGAGCGAAATCGCAGACTGATACCTTTCTGCAATTTTCTGATCCCATCCCACGCAACAATTTCGGCATTGCATTCCGTACCAAGGTGCCGCATTCCAGACGGATGACTGATTTCGAAACGCAACTTCTCGCCCTGTTCGAGACCGCCGCTTTGCGAGCCGGACGGATCATCCTCGACATTTATGAATGCGGTTGCAGCGTGGACACGAAAGCGGATTCCTCGCCTGTCACGGAGGCGGATATAGCCGCGGAAGCGGAAATCCTGGCGGTTCTTGCGCCTGCTCTTGTCGATATTCCTGTGATCGCGGAAGAGCAGATGTCGCAAGGCATTCAGCCGGACATCAGTGGCGGGCGGTTCCTGCTGATCGATCCGCTGGATGGGACGCGGGAATTCATCAGCCGCAATGGAGAATTTACCGTCAACATTGCCCTGATTGAACATGGGGTGCCGGTGGCGGGTATCGTTTACGCTCCAGTTCTGGCAACAGCCTATCTCGGTGGAGCATCAGCCGCCTGGAAGCTTGCGATTGGCGAGAACGATGAGGTTGTCGAGCGGACGCAAATCCGCGTCCGGCCTCGGCAGACGCCGCCGGTTGCACTGACCAGTCGCTCACATCGCGACGCCTTTATTGGTCCCTATCTGGATTCGCTTGGCGTGAAAGATTGCCGTATTGTCGGCTCATCCCTGAAATTCGGTGTTCTGGCGGAAGGCGCGGCAGATCTTTACGCGCGATACAATCGAACCATGGAGTGGGACACTGCGGCAGGGGATGCAGTTTTACGTGCCGCCGGCGGCATGACCCTGACCGCCGACGGCACCCCCCTGAAATACGGAAAGACGGGCCAGAGTGGCGATGCCGATTTTGCCAATCCGGGCTTTTTCGCCTGGGGCCAGCCCTCGTTATACAGCACCCCTTCAAACAGCAACTGAGTGGCGCGCGGCGTTTCGGCCGAAATACTGATCAAAGCCGGCCGCAATCGTGCGAACGAACACCCGGCCCGCCTCTTTCACCTCGAACCGGTCTCCATCAAAGCTGATGAACCCATCCTGATCCTGCTGTTGAAGACGGGCGGCATCGGCCAACAGAATATCGGCAGCCGCCCCATATTCACGGCGAAGACCGCGCATGGAGAAGCCGTAAGTGCACATCAACTGCTCGATGGCGCTTCCGACGACACGATCAGTCACCGTCAGTTCGATGCCTTTTCCAATGGGAAGCCTGCCTTCATTCACGGCGCGCATGTATTCGCCAGTCGCCACGATGTTCTGTGCGTAACCCGCCTGCACCTTGCCGATGGCTGAGGCACCCAGACCAATCAGGCTCGGAGCGCTATCTGTGGTGTAACCCTGAAAATTGCGCTTTACTTCGCCTGCGTCGAGCGCGACAGCGAGACTGTCACCTGGCTTGGCGAAATGATCGATTCCGACAGCAACATACCCTTCAGCCGTTACCATGTCGCTGATAAGTTGCTGCATGGCGAAACGCTCCTCGACCCCCGCCAGCGCTTTCTCGTCGATCAAGGTCTGGTGCTTCTTCATCCACGGCACATGGGCATAGCCAAAGATCGCAAACCGTTCCGGCTGCATGGACAGTGCCATCGCGAGCGTTTTCTCCAGACTGGAGCGTGTCTGATGCGGCAGGCCGTAGACGACATCGAGATTGATGCCTCCGATCTCCAACTCTCTCAGAAGCGAAACAATCCTATGCGTCTGCTCGAAAGACTGAGGACGGTTGATGGCGGCCTGAACCTTCGGATCGAAGTCCTGCACTCCAACACTCGCGCGCGTCACACCAAAGGCTCGCCAGCCCTCCAGCTTCTCGCGATCTACGAAACCCGGATCGATCTCGACGCTGATCTCGGCCCCCTCCTCTACGTCGAAATTCCGGTCCAACGCTCCCCTGATCCGCATGAGATCCGGGATCGAGAGGATCGTCGGCGAGCCGCCGCCGAAATGAATGCTGCCAACCTTACGGCGCTTTGGCAGATGGCAAGCGACCAGTTCGATCTCTGCCAGCAGAGCATCCATATATCCGGCCACCGGCTCGTAGCGCTTGGTCTGCTTGGTATGGCAGCCGCAATACCAACAGAGCCGATCACAAAACGGGATATGCAGGTAGAGCGAAAGGCCTGTTTCCCCGTCTTCGCGTGCAAGCCAATCAGCATAGGTCTCGCCGTTCACGCCCGCATGGAAATGGGGCGCAGTCGGATAGCTGGTGTAACGGGGAACCGCGATGGCGTAACGGCGGATGAGTTCTGGCTGCATGGGATGTTCCTTTTGCAGCGACATTAGAAGCTCGCAGCCACCATTCCTTGATCAAGATCAAGTGGAATGGAAGCCTCGTCAAGAAGCCGCTATAACAGGCGCGCCATGGATATTTCACGCCTCGACATTCACAACTCAGACACCCCCGAACTCTGCAAGAGCTGCGAGGTTCGCCACAAGGGCATGTGTGGCGCCTTGAACGGCATGGAACTGACATTGCTCTCGAAGCATACGAGGCAAGTCAGCCAGCCCGCCGGTGAGGAACTCGTCGGTGAAAGTACCGATATCGATGCCTATGACAACATCATGCGGGGCGTGGTGAAGCTCTCGAAGACGCTTGAGGATGGCCGGCAGCAGATCGTGGGACTACAGTTTGCCCCGGATCTTGTCGGCAGGCTCTATGCCAGCGAAAGCCCGATGACTGCCGAAGCCGCATCGGATGTGGATGTCTGCCGAGTACCGCGTCGCATTCTGGAAAGGCTGATCGACGGAAACCCGGAACTGCGCAAAAGACTGATGGATCAGTCCCTGCGGGAACTGGATGAGGCACGAGACTGGATGGTTACACTTGGCCGCAAGACCGCTGCTGAAAAGGTAGCCAGCCTGCTTCTGCTGATTGCCACGCATCTGGATCCGGACGCAGAAGGCGAGAGACGCGTGTTTGACCTCCCCGTCTCCCGGCTGGATATCGCAGATTATCTCGGCCTTACAATCGAAACTGTCTCCCGCCAGCTTTCAAAGCTCAAGGGCGAAAAGGTCATCTCGATTACCGCAAACCGGCATATCGAGGTTCTTAATTTTACCAAACTGCGCATCCGCGCCGGATAAAATACGGCGCCGACACTTTGCCTACCAATTGATCTAGATCAAAATATAAGCAGCGCACTGCTCATCAGCTGCTCGGGAGGACGGCTGCCTGTCTAACGGATAGGCATTTTTTGACCATTTGATAAATTTTCCCAGTCTCCAAAAATCAAACCTCTGATTTTGTTGCATTAATCAGCTTGGCACGCCGTTTGCTACCTCTGTCTCAGCAGGTCTCTGGACCGAAAACGACTGAAAGGAGCAATTTCATGGAAATCGGTGTCTTCATTCCAATCGGCAACAATGGTTGGCTGCTTTCGGAAAATGCGCCGCAGTACAAGCCGAGCTTCGAGCTGAACAAGGAGATAACGCTCCGGGCGGAGAAGTACGGCTTCGACTTTGCGCTCTCAATGATCAAGCTGCGTGGCTTTGGAGGAAAGACGGAGTTCTGGGACTATAATCTGGAAAGCTTTACGCTCATGGCGGGTCTTGCCGCCGTTACCTCCAGGATCAAGCTCTTCGGCACTGCCGCTACGCTCATCATGCCACCGGCCATCGTCGCACGCATGGCCACAACCATCGATTCGATTTCGGGCGGACGCTTTGGCGTCAATCTTGTGACCGGTTGGCAGCGACCCGAATACAGCCAGATGGGCCTGTGGCCGGGAGATGACTATTTCTCAGACCGGTACGAGTATCTGAGCGAATACACGACCGTTCTGAAGGACCTGCTTACCACCGGCCAGTCCGACCTGAAGGGCAAGTATTTCCAGATGGATGATTGCCGCATGAAGCCGGTGCCGCAGGGCGATGTGAAGCTCATCTGCGCCGGTTCTTCGAATTCAGGCATGGCGTTCTCGGCACAGTTTGCCGACTACAGCTTCTGCTTCGGCGTGGGCGTCAACACGCCCAAGGCCTTTGCGCCGACCAATGAGCGGCTTCTGGCCGCCACGGAAAAGACCGGTCGTGAAGTACGCTCCTTCGTACTGACCATGGTGATCGCGGAAGAAACGACAGAAGCCGCCTTCGCCAAGTGGGAACACTACAAGGCAGGTGCGGATGAAGAAGCCATAAAGTGGCTTGGCCTGCAGAGTGCCGCCGACACCAAATCCGGCTCCGATACCAACGTGCGCCACATGTCCAATCCGGTTTCCGCCGTCAACATTAACATGGGCACCTTGATCGGCTCCTATGCGGAAGTGGCAGCCATGCTGGATGAGATGAGCGAAGTGCCCGGCACCGGCGGCGTGATGCTGACCTTCGACGACTTCCTGGAGGGCATCGAAAAGTTCGGCCGGTTCGTACAGCCGCTGATGAAGAGCCGCGCCCACATCCAGCCCATGCTGGAGGCCGCAGAATGAGCGAGACCGTTGTTGCAGGCTATCAGCCTCGCCCGGAACTGGCAAAGAGCGTGACGCTTCCGGCTCGACCCGAACCGATTTCACTGAAGCCGTCTGAAACTGCCGTCGTAGTGGTGGACATGCAAAACGCCTATTCCACCGAAGGCGGTTATGTGGATCTCGCGGGCTTCGATATCTCAGGCGCCAAGGGGACGATTTCCAACATCAAGAAAACGCTGGATGCGGCACGCGCGGCAGGCGTTCTGGTTGTGTATTTCCAGAACGGCTGGGACAAGGACTACGTGGAGGCTGGCGGCCCCGGCTCACCCAACTGGCACAAATCCAACGCGCTGAAGACCATGCGCAAACGCCCGGAATTGCATGGCCAGCTGTTGTCCAAGGGTGGTTGGGATTACGCCATCGTGGACGAGCTTCAGCCGCAACCGGGCGATATCCTGGTGCCGAAGACCCGCTATTCCGGTTTCTTCAACACCAACATGGACAGCGTGCTGCGCGCACGCGGCATACGCAATCTCGTCTTTGTTGGCATTGCCACCAATGTCTGCGTGGAAAGCTCGCTGCGCGACGCCTTTCATCTCGAATATTTCGGCGTGATGCTGGAAGACGCGACCCATCATCTGGGACCGGACTTCATCCAGCAGGCGACGGTCTACAATGTCGAGAAATTCTTCGGCTGGGTTTCCACCGTCAATGATTTCTGCGGCGCGATCGGTCAGGCAGCACCCGCCGAAGCGGCCGAATAACATTTTCATATCAGGAGAGAGATCATGCCGAAGACCATCATCGTTCCCGAAGGCACGCAGAAGCCGATCGCGCCCTACTCCCCCGGCACGCTCGCCGATGGCGTGGTTTACGTTTCGGGCACACTTCCCTTCGACAAGAACAACGACGTCGTGCACGTGGGCGACGCGGCGGCGCAGACCCGCCATGTGCTGGAGACCATCAAGTCGGTTATCGAGACGGCGGGCGGCACGATGGAAGATGTCACCATGAACCACATCTTCCTCACCGATTGGTCGAACTATCAGGCCATCAACAAGGTCTATGCCGAATATTTTCCCGGCGACAAGCCGGCTCGTTACTGCGTGCAGTGCGGGCTGGTGAAGCCGGACGCTCTGGTGGAAATTGCCACCGTCGCACATATCGGAACGAAATAAACCGATGGCCTCCCCCTCGCGCCTTGGCGTCGGGGAGGCTCCCTGCCCACTTCAGCCAAGAGCAGACCATGCATTACGAGATCCACGGCCTGTCCGAACCAGATGCGCCAACCATTCTTCTTTCATCCGGACTCGGCGGCTCAGGTGCCTATTGGGCACCACAGATCCCGGCGCTCTCGAAGCATTTCCGTGTCATTACCTATGATCATCGTGGGTGCGGACAAACAGGCGGCGAAGTTCCAGTGACAGGCGGCATTGCGGCCATGGCCGACGATGTGCTGGAAATCGTCGAGGTTGTCGGCCTCAAGAGCTTTCATTTCATGGGTCATGCGCTGGGTGGGTTGATTGGCCTCGACATCGCTCTTCGCAAGCCTGGCCTTATCGACAAACTCATTCTGATCAACGCCTGGAGCAAGGCCGACCCGCATTCCGGCCGCTGCTTCGATATCCGCCTGGAATTGCTGGAGAAGTCCGGTGTGCCTGCCTTCGTGAAGGCACAGCCTCTGTTTCTATACCCTTCATGGTGGATGAGCGAAAACGCCGAACGGCTTGCCCGGGATGATGAGCATGGCATGCTGCACTTTCAGGGCAAAGAAAACGTGACGCGGCGTATCGCTGCACTTCGAGCCTTCGATGTGGATGCAGCGCTTGATCGCATCTCCTGCAAGACCTTGCTCATGGCGACGAAAGACGACCTGCTGGTACCGTTCACCCGGTCCGTGCGGCTTGACCAGGGACTGACCCATTCAACCCTGTCTGTCTGGGACCAGGGAGGTCACGCCATGAACATTACCCTGCCGGATCGCTTCAACGCCGAGGTTGAGGAATTTCTTTCATCTTAAACAAGCTATGACAGTTTGAGAGCCACGCCGTTGAACCTTAACGCTGCTTCCTCCGTAACGTCCAAGACGATTGCCCCTCTGGAGACATCTAAAATGCCCGCTTCGCCTCAACTTCTCTCCGCCACCGAGACTGACATGCGCCAGATTTTCCGAGATGCCATGGCGCGTCTGGCTGCTGCGGTCACCATCGTGACCACGGATGGGGATGGTGGCCGGGCGGGCTTTGCGGCAACCGCCGTATGTTCTGTGTCGGATTCTCCTCCGATGCTTCTCGTCTGCCTCAACAAGGGCTCTTCCGCTTATCCGGCGGTTGCGGCCAATCGCGCAATCTGCGTCAACATTCTGGCCAGCGAACATGAAAGCCTCAGCCGCCTTTTTGGCGGCAAGACACCGGTAGACGAACGGTTCGCGGCAGCGACCTGGTCCCGGACGGAGACCGGCTGCCTGCGTCTGGAGGGAGCCCTTGCGAGTTTCGACTGCACGATCTCCTCCGTCGCCGATGGCGGAACTCATGACGTCCTTTTCTGCTCTGTCGAGACGATCGATATCCGGAGCGAGGGCCAAGGCCTGATCTATTTCGACCGCGAATACAGAACAGTGTGATCAATCACGGCATGAACGGCAGCTAAATGGCGTCTTCAGACGCCATTCCGCATCGGCAATTTAAAAAGAAAGCGTTCAATGGCGGAACGATCCGCACAAGGAGACGCTTTCATGATCCGCAAAACTCTCATCGCTCTTGCAGCCCTGACCAGCCTCACTGCTGCTGTGCCGGCCTTGGCCAACGATGTCCGGATCGATCAATACGGATGGTCCAATTCCGCTGGCGGCGCGCAGCATGGATCCTGGAACCGCATAAGATCCTACCAGAACGGCTACGGCAACTCAGCGGCCTCTCATCAGCGCGGTTACGACAACCTCTCCGTCACGGGCCAGGACGGCAACCGCAATTCCGCCAGCACCTATCAGACCGGAAGCCGCAACAGCGCAGGTGTCGGCCAGTTCGGCTCCGATCATCAGACGATCCTCACCCAGGACGGCAATGGCAATATCGCTGCCGGTGTTCAGGTGGGCCGTGGCTGTAGCGCGAATGTAGCGCAGGCCGGCAGCGGTAATATCGCGGCCTTCGTCCAGTCCTGCGATTAATTTCAAGCCACGACATCCGCCCACGCATGCCAGTTTGTTTGGAGAATGGCCATGTTCATCAATACCAATGCCAAGAGCACCGTCATCGTCGCCCTCCTGCTCGCAGCAGTGGGCGGAACGGCAGGGCTTGCCATCGCGGGCTCAAGCAAGGGTCCGCTACGCTGCGAGCTTCGCGTCACGAAATCCGGCGGCAACGTCACACTGGAAGCTCTCGCGTTCTCGGAGAAAAGCGTAGAGGGCACCTACCGACTTATGGTCGATGGATCAGGACAAGGCGGCAACAGCGTGATCCAGCAAGGTGGACCGTTCAATGCGGATCCTGCCAAGTCGAATTCGCTGGGAATGGTCTCGCTGGGTTCAGGATCGAGCTATGACGCGAAGCTGGAGGTGAAAGCCGGCGGGACCAGCGCCAACTGCACCGAGACGGTCGGCGCGAAAATCTGACCTCTGCCACCAGCGAAGCAATTTCATCCGGCTCAAGCGAGCCGGATTTTCTTTTGGAAGATCAAGCCGGATCTGCGGCCCGCCATGCCGCATGGCATGTCCGACCAAAGAAGTTAAACGAGAGTTAAACACCTGATTCCGCAGCCATTCAGCCACGGCATGGCAAGGTCTCTTTAGGCTCAGATCAAGAGGAGACCGATGATGAACCGCCTGCTGAAGACACCCGTAGCCGCTCTTGCTTTGACAGCCCTTTCCCTGTCGCTTGGCACGCAAACGCCCGCTTATGCAGGAGGGTCGGTCTCCTTCACGCTCAACCCTTCGCGGGATCAGGGTGGAGACCTGCTTTCGACCGGCATAAGGCTCTACTCCATGTATCGGGGATTGAAGCAAGGAGAGATCCGGCAGGACGGTTCACACAATGAAGCTGGCGTCGCGCAGAACGGGAGAGACAATGTGGGATTCATCCGGCAGCGCGGCAGCGACCACTCCGCGACACTGCGCCAGAACGGCGACGACAATGCCTACGGCATATTTCAGTACGGTCGCGGTGCGGCGACCGACGTAGAGCAACATGGCCACGAAAGCGGCCTGACGTTCAGCTACGGATGGCGGTGATCCGCTCACGTTCTATCAATGTCGTTGGAAGAGGAATGGCGCACCCGAAGAGATTCGAACTCCTGACCCCCAGATTCGTAGTCTGGTGCTCTATCCAGCTGAGCTACGGGTGCTTGCCTCACCGACTGTCCGTCGGCGTTGGCGATCCTCTAAAGCGTTACGTTTAGGATTGCAAGCGCTTTTGAAAAATCAGACGTCATTTTCTTGAAATATATGGTCAAGCCATTGATAAATATCGGTTATTTTCATGCCCTCGCGCGATAGCTCTCCAGTGAGACTGGTCGATCAGGAATCTCTATGCGAAATTGCGTGCCCCGTCCCGGCTTCTCAACAAGCGCAATTGTACCCCCGTGCGCGAGCACGAGCTCACGCGCTATGGCCAGGCCTAAGCCCGTTCCACCAGAGCGGGCAGCGCCCCGAAACGCCGTGAAGAGGTTTTCACGGGCCTTCTGCGGCATGCCGGGTCCATTGTCGTCGATGATGATGCTGACAACCGATCCCACACGCTGCGCACTGAGCGAAATACGGTGAGCCTGCCCGTCTTCGCCCGGCTCAGCCTGGCTGAGTGCCTGAACGGCGTTTCGACACAGATTGTGGATCACGCGGAACAGCTGCTCACCATCGGCGTCAACCTCCAGATCCTCCGCAATCTGCTCGACGAATCCAATGGTTCCTTCCGGATCAATGGCCAGCATCTCTCGAACGTCCTGACAGAGGTCGGCGAGCTTCAGCAGCCTGCGGCGCGGCGCCGCCTCCGAGGCCTGACCGTAGGCAAGAACCTCGTTGGTGTAGCCAACTGCCCGATCAATCGTGCGCAGAAGCTTGGGGGCAAAGCTTCGCACCATGGGATCTTCCACGTCCACGAGCCGGTCGGACATCAGCTGGGCCGAGGCGAGGATGTTGCGCATGTCGTGATTGATCTTGGAAACCGCGAGACCAAGATCGGCAAGATTCTTTTGTTGCTTGAGTGTGCGCTGCAATTCCATCTGCATGGCAGCCAGATGCTGACCGGCCACTTCAAGCTCACCCTTGGCCCTGCCCGGCTGAAAAATTCGGTCCGGATCTTCGGGACGATCGGAAAAGCGCTGCATGCCATGCGTCAAACGGCGGATCGGACTGATCATCATGCGGTTGATCGATACGTAGATCAGTCCGGCTGTCACCATTGAGATCAAAAGTGAAATACCGAACATAAGCTTAGAAAAGCTGATCATCGCCTTGCGAAGGGCATCGTCCGTCATGACGAGCTCAATGATCATGTCGGTCTCACCGATCGGACCGAAGACGCGCATCACCTTCCCGCCGCCCAGAAGCAGCGTATCCAGCGCATTTTGCATGGCGTTCACAGCGCCTTCATTGGCGAGATCGTACTGGTCATCAACCTGTGGAGGCACATCAATGGCCGCCAGAAGTCGAGACGTTCCATCCTTGCGCAGCGCTAGAACCTTCGTCCCGGTCGCAAGCAGCGTGTCGTCCTGGACCTCGCGGGGCAATTCAGCTGGCTGCAGGCCGTCGATGACGATGCCAGCCGCAGCGGCCGTATCGAGCCTGTCGCGCAGCCAGGTCGTGCGCATCACGGAGATGGACGGTATGAATATCAGAACTTCGGCAAACATGACGAAGGCGACTGTCAGCCAAAGGAGGCGCCCTGACAGGCCGTGGAGGCGCCGCGGCATCCGCTGTATCGCCGCGTCCGCATCGTCTCCTGCCAGTGTCTGTCGGGCGGATAGATCCGCCACTCTGCTCATGCGGAACTCCGTTCCCATTTGACAGCAAGCCTTCGGGCCTACCTAGCTCAAGACGAAATGATAATGGCGCCCGAGGGGTTTTTCCAGCCCTCGGACGCCAAACCTTCATTACAGTTCGTTAATTCGGCAGTTCTCAGAACTCTTCCCAGTTCTCGCCACTGGCGGCAACCGCCACGGCAGCGCTTGGTACCGAAAGAGCACGGGCGAGATTGCCCATCATTTTGCGGGCTGGCGAGGCCTTGGGTGCAGATGCCGTATCGGCAGCACGGGGCACACGAGAGACGACCGGGCGCGCAGTTGCTTCGGATGCGTAATTCGAAGGCGCAGCGACGACCATATCACCAATCTTGAAGTGTGACAGCAGCGAGAAGAGTGTTGCCGTTTCGCTGGAAAGCTTGTGTGTCGCGGCGGACGTCTCTTCCACCATGGCAGCGTTCTTCTGCGTGACCTGGTCCATCTGGTTGATGGCGGTATTGATCTCGTGCAGGCCAGTTGCCTGTTCCCGGGCAGCAACCGCGATCGAGTGGATGTGATCGTTGATGCTGAGAACCTGCGTCTCGATTTCGTGGAGCGAAGCGCCCGTCTTCTGCACAAGCTTCACGCCGCCAGCAACCTCATCGCCGGACTTCGTGATAAGCGTCTTGATGTCCTTGGCGGCGTTCGCAGACCGCTGAGCCAGTTCACGAACCTCCTGGGCAACGACGGCAAAGCCTTTGCCTGCCTCACCGGCACGAGCCGCTTCGACACCTGCATTCAGAGCTAGCAGGTTCGTCTGGAAAGCGATTTCATCGATCACATTGATGATCTGAGAAATTTCGTGAGAAGCCTGCTCGATGCGGCCCATTGCTGTGATGGCGTCACGAACAACAGTTGCGGATTGGGCAGCGCTCTGCTTGGCTTCGGTCACCATTTCACTGGCTTCCTGTGCGCGAGTCGTAGAGGTCTTCACAACGGCCGTGATTTCATCAAGGGCTGCCGAAGTCTGTTCAAGCGCGGCGGCCTGCTGCTCTGTCCGGCGGGAAAGATCGTCTGCCGCGATACGGAGCTCTTCAGAGTTGCTGTTGATCGAGCTCGTGGCGTTGCGGATCTCTTCCATAGTCTTGCGCAGACCAGTGATGGCCTCGTTGACATTGGTTTGCAGTTCGGCAAAGGCGCCACGGAATTCTCCGCGCATCGTCTCCGTCAGATCGCCAACGGCGAGGCGCTTCAGGATTGCACCAGTCTGGGTCAGGCCGGAGTCAACCGCTTCGAGCAGTTCATCGACGTTGCGAGCAAAGCGATCGAGTGCCGGATCACCGAATTCCTTATTGATGCGCGATGAGAAATCACCGCTCGCAGCCGCCGCCAGAACGCTGGCCATGCGGTTTTGGAGTGCATCGCTCTTGGCACGGTTTGCGCTTTCCTGCGCGTTCATGCGATTGACTTCGACACCGTTCGATTTGAATACCTCGACGGCAGCAGCCATGTCGCCAATCTCATCCTGACGACCCATGGACGGGATGTCGGTGGAATAGTCGCCGTTGGCAAGGCGCTTCATCGCTTCAGTCAAGCCCAGGATCGGGTTGCTCAGCGAACGAGTGCCAATGAACATGCCGACAGCAGCGCCTGCGATAACGCCGATGGCAGTAATCGTGGCGATCATGACGAACAGTGTCTGACCGAAGCTTTCCGTGCTCTTCTGGACGCTGTCCAGTTCGGCAAGGTCGGCAGCAACGACAGCGTCGATTTCGGCCTGAAATGCCTTTCGGTTGTTACGGTTCGCTTCGTTGTTACCCTGCTTGTTGGCCGCGACAGGACCTTCCTCCTTCGCCAGCCGCACCGTTTCAGAACGGAACGCACGGAATTCCTTTGCGCGCGAGACCATGGCGTCGAAAACAGCACGCTGCTCCTTGGGAACCAGCGGCTGCCAGGAAGCCAGGACCAGATCAATCTGATCCAGGCTCTTCATGAGGCCGGGGCCAAACTTCTCGGCGTCTGCTGCGTCCTTCGCAGCGTAGATGCCACGTGCTTCCATGACCACGGCCGTAACCGCGCGGTTCAGGGTTTCGCCCTTGTAGGCACGCGTGGCAGCGTTATCAAATGCTGCCATACGATTGCTGTACTCAAGAATTGCAAACAGCGACAGTCCGCCGACAACCAATGCAACCAGACTCAGTATACCAACAAGTAAATTAATTTTGCCTCGAATTCTCATTGCGCCCTTCCTGTCTTCCGTGTCGCCGGTTACTGAGCCCCCGCTCCCGGACAGCTTCAATTGCCCAAAATTTTGCCATCTAGTAATTAAGGAAACCTGAACATAAATCAGAGCTTGTATCGTAAATGGTACACTCGCATAGGTGAACGAACCAAACTTGGATTCAGAGTTACCGTGATGTGAAGGCGGCAATGATTGACTTTGCGCGGCTGATGCCCTTATAAGCCGCGCACGTCCGGCATATCAGGCTGTAGCGCAACAGCGCACCTGTGGCCGAAACGTTTTCAAACAACGCTCTTGCTCCTCACGGAGCAACTTCAAGAAGGGCCGCACACCGCGGTGTTAAAAAAATGAAGCGTACCTACCAACCATCCAAGCTTGTTCGCAAGCGTCGTCACGGCTTTCGTGCCCGCATGGCTACGCCTGGCGGTCGCAAGGTTCTTGCTGCCCGTCGCGCACGTGGCCGCAAGCGTCTGTCGGCCTAAGTGTCGATAGCCCGAGATTGACCGGGCAATGAAGTCGAAAGACATTATGCAGCGAACTGTCGGGCGGCTGAAAAGTCGGCCGCAGTTTCTTGCCGTGAGGGACGGTGAGAAGCGGCGTGGACCCCTCTTCCTTCTGGAGGTTCTCGACCGCAAGGATCCCGCAAGCGAGCCCCGCGTCGGCTTCACGGTCACGAAGAAGCAGGGCAATGCTGTTGAGCGAAACCGGATGAAGCGACGGCTGCGCGAAGCAGTTCGTCAAAGCGCCCAGTTTGCAATGAAAGACGGTCATGACTACGTCATTGTCGCGCGGCGCGAATTACTCAGCGCGCCTTTCGCCGACGTGACGAAAGCGCTTTCCGAGCGGATCGGAAGCAGACCGAAACACAAGCGGTCCGAGGAGACCCGTTCCAGGAAAGCATGATGGAAAAGAATCGCAATTACTTCATCGCGATCGCCCTTTCAGTGGTGATCGTTCTTGCCTGGCAATTCCTCTATATGAATCCGAGGTTGGAAGCCCAGCGTCGCGCCGAGGAAGCCCGGCTCGCGAGCCAGGGGCAAAGCCAAATCATCCAGCCGGAGAGCCCTGGCGCTCAATCCGGCGTACAGCCGAACGGCACCCTGCCTGCCAGCGCACAGGCTCAGGCCCAGGTCACGCGCGAAGAATCTCTTGCGAAGTCCGCACGCGTCGTGATCGACACGCCTGCTCTCTCCGGCTCGATCAACCTCACGGGCGCTCGCTTCGACGATCTGAGCCTTCGCGAATACCATGAGACGGTCGATCCGAAGAGCCCGACCATCGTGCTCTTCTCTCCGGCCGACACGAAGGACGGCTATTTCACCGAACTTGGCTACATCGGCAGCCAGGAAACCGGAACGGTTCCCGGTCCGTCCACCGTATGGACGGCTCCTGCAGGTGCCAAGCTGACCGTGCAGACACCGGTGACGCTGACGTTCACCAACGACAAAGGCCTTGTGTTCAACCGTACGGTCGCCATCGATGAGCATTACATGCTGACGGTGACCGACAAGATCGAGAACCCGACCGGCGCACCCGTAAATCTTTCGACCTATGGACGCGTCACACGCTATAACAAGCCGAACCATCCATCCGTTTATGTGATTCATGAAGGCTTTCTCGGCGTCATCGGCTCCGAGGCTGGTCTTTCCGAACACAGCTATAGCAATGTCGAGAAGGAAGCCACGGTCAATCCCAAGGCGACCGGCGGCTGGCTTGGCATAACAGACAAGTATTGGGCCGCAACACTCATTCCGCCGCAGACGCTCGCTTACGAATCCCAGTTCCGCTATCTCGCGGACGGTCAGACGCGCTATCAGGCGGACTTCAAGTCCGACAGCTTCACCGTCCAGCCGGGCCAGCCGACCGAGATCAAAAATCTCGTCTTTGCAGGCGCCAAGGAAGTACCGCTCGTCGACGGCTATGAAGCGAGCTACTCAATTCCGAAGTTCGATCTGCTCATCGATTGGGGTTGGTTCTATTTCATCACCAAGCCGATGTTCAAGCTGATGGATTTCTTCTTCCGCTTCTTTGGCAACTTTGGCGTTGCAATCCTCTGCACCACCATCGTGGTCAAGGCATTGTTCTTCCCGCTTGCCAGCAAGCAATACGCTTCCATGGCCGCGATGAAGCGCGTTCAGCCAAAGATGGAGGAATTGAAGGCAAAGCATGGCGATGACCGCATGGCCATGCAACAGGCGATGATGCAGCTCTACAAGGAAGAGAAGATCAACCCGATTGCAGGCTGCTGGCCGGTCCTGCTTCAGATCCCGGTGTTCTTCGCTCTCTACAAGGTCATCTACGTCACGATCGAAATGCGCCACGCACCGTTCTTCGGCTGGATCCAGGATCTGTCTGCGCCCGATCCGACATCGCTGTTCAACCTCTTCGGCCTGCTGCCCTACGACGTGCCGCATGCATTGATGATCGGCATCTGGCCCATCATCATGGGTGTCACGATGTTCCTGCAGATGCGCATGAACCCGACCCCGCCAGATCCGACGCAGGCCATGATCTTTACGTGGATGCCGCTGGTCTTCACCTTCATGCTGGCGTCGTTCCCAGCCGGTCTCGTCATCTACTGGGCGTGGAACAACACCCTCTCCATCACGCAGCAGGCTCTGATCATGAAGCGTCATGGTGCCAAGATCGAACTGTTCGGCAATCTCAAGAGTATGTTCCAGCGAAAGCCGGCAGGAACGAAATAGCGCGGTTCATCCAGCCCCGGCTTCAACAGAGCCGGGGCTTTTTTGTTTCAGGAGGTTGCCCGTTGCTGAAAGGCGAAACACCGATACCCAACCGTTTTTCGTCTCGCTTCATGGGTATTCTCCTTGTGGCAGCGTCTGCTTTCGTCTGGAGCTATGGCGGCGCAATCCAGCGCTTCATCCGGATCGATGACACCTGGACGATTGTGTTCTGGCGCTGCTTCTTTGCTGCACTCTTCCTGCTTGGCTTCATGATACTGAGAGATGGGCCTCGAGGAACAGCGCGGCTGTTTTCATCCATGGGAACGCCAGGGCTGGTGATTGCCACTGGCTTTGCTGTCATTTCAACTTGTTTTGTTCTGGCCGTCAGCATGACACCTGTTGCGAACGTTGTGCTCTTCATGGCCTCCATCCCGCTTTTTGCAGCCCTGTTTGCTCGCATCTTCCTCAAGGAGCAGATCACACCCGTCACATGGCTGGCCATCATTGCTGTAATGTGCGGTGTCGGGATTATGGTCTCGTCTTCGCTGGGTGAAGGCCTTTCCGTCATCGGGCTTACGCTCGCGGCATCCATAGCCCTTATCTTTGCGGGCATGACGGTCATCACGCGGCGCCACCCAGGCATCAGGATGACGCCTGCCGCCTGTCTTGGCTCTCTGATTGCAACGCTTGCCGCAGCAACTCAGGCCGGTTCATTCCTTGCGCCGGCTCAGGATATGGCGCTGCTCTTCGCGTTCGGAGCCTTGAACCTCGGCCTAGGCATGGCGCTTTATGTGACTGGCGCCCGCATGATCCCGTCCGCGCTCGCTGCCCTGCTCGGCACCCTGGAAATGATCCTTGCTCCGATGTGGATGGTTCTGTTGCATGGCGAAATCCCCTCACAGCGAACCTTGATCGGCGGAGCGATTGTCTTCGGGGCTCTCTTCACCTACCTGCTGAACAGGCCGGGACCAAAGGAAACACAAAACCTGACGCGTTCTGCTTGACTCGGGCATCGAAACCCTGAATGCACGGGAGCTGAAACAAAGGCACTATTCATGACAAGCGACACCAAAAGCACAAAGCCGATCTTCGGGCACCCCTGGATTTTCATTCGCGGGGTTCCCGCCATGAAATTCCTGCCACCGGAAGGACCGCTCGAGGTTGCTTTTGCAGGACGCTCGAATGTGGGCAAGTCTTCGCTGATCAATGCACTTGTGGGGCAGAAGGGTCTGGCACGCACGTCCAATACGCCCGGCCGCACCCAGGAACTCAACTACTTCGTCCCCGATGGCTATTCCGGTGAAGGCGACGATCTGCCGCCGATGGCCTTGGTGGATATGCCCGGTTACGGTTATGCGCAGGCCCCGAAGGAACAGGTGGATGCCTGGACGAAACTGGTCTTCGATTATCTTCGCGGCCGCGCGACACTGAAGCGTGTCTATGTTCTGATAGACAGTCGCCATGGCCTGAAGAAGAACGATGATGAGGTTCTGTCGCTACTCGACAAGGCGGCCGTCTCCTACCAAATCGTCCTGACAAAGACCGACAAGATCAAGGCACCTGCCGTACCGAAACTGGTCGACGAAACGCTGGAGAAGATCCGAAAGCGACCCGCCGCCTATCCGGAGGTTCTGGCGACATCGTCGGAAAAGTCCGAAGGTCTCGATGCTCTGCGCGCGGAAATCCTGAAGACGATCGGGCGTCCGGCCTGACGCATCGGTGAGCCAGGCCGGACCTTGGTCTGACTCTTACATGGTCTTCGGCAGCATAACGCGGTCGATCACGTGGATCACGCCGTTCGACTGCTTCACATCGGCAATCGTGACACGAGCAACGCTTCCATTTTCATCGGTCAGCGTTATGCGGCCCTTGTTCATCTTCGCTTTCAGGATGCATCCGCCAACCGTCTTCACGTCGTGCGTACCGCCATCGTCCTTGATCATCTTGGCGATCATGCCGGACATGGCATCAGCCGCGACAACATGGCAGGTCAGCACCTTCTGCAACTGCGCCTTGTTTTCCGGCTTCAGGAGGTTATCGACCGCACCCTTCGGCAGCTTTTTGAATGCGGCATTCGTCGGCGCGAACACGGTGAAGGGGCCCTTGCCGGACAATGTATCGACAAGACCGGCAGCCTTCACAGCAGCAACCAGCGTCGTGTGATCCTTGGAGTTGACGGCATTCTCGACGATGGTCTTTGTTTCATACATCGGCGCGCCGCCGACCTTCGGATTTGCAGCGAAGACGGGAGCGGCGGTACCCGCTACCAGGGCGACAGCTGCCAATGTGTGCATCGCGAATTTGAACATGGATATTTCCTCTTCCTTCGTTCAAACGCCGACGGGACTCTTGCCCGTTGGGTGGCCCGGAATAGTCGGGTCATCCAGAAGGACGAAGCCTGCGAAGAGAAAGTTTCAGCTAATCTAAAATAAATGAACTGATCAGCGAGCAGCCATCTGGCCTGACATCAGCACGGGACCGGTAGGACCGCCGGATGGCGAGCCACCCTTCGGTTCCAGGCTTACGGCCAGCGTGACACCATTTGTAATAAGGCGTCGCATCGTGTCTGGAACAATGACATCGCCGTTTGCGCCCTCCGGCATCAGACCGAGTGAAACCGGCGGGGCGTTTCCGTCAATCATCCACAGTTGCAGAGACTTCGGCTCCGCCTGGGTATTGGCGACAGGTGTCATGACGAGCCTTCCACTGCGCGGCTCGTAACTTGCGAGCAGGCTCATATTGGTCCCTTCCTGCCCTTTCAGTTGCGCCTGCATCTGTCCGCCTGTCTTCAGGGAAGACGGAGGCTGCAGACCAAAGATGGCGACACCAATCAGCATCAGGAACGAGGCAAGGGCCAAGGTTCGCCAAACAGGGGCCGATGACCACAGACGCTGCCCAAGTCCCGAAAGCTGCGCCTGTTGCGAGCCCCTCGTGAACAGGCGCTGTTGCACTTGCGGAAACACAGAGTCCGGTGGCAGTTGAGGAGTGTATTCATCATCCATGGACGACAGATTTTCCTGCCAGCGTGCGACCATAGCCGCAAAGGCGCGGTCGCGCCGAATTCGCTGTTCGACCTGCTGACGCTTTTCGGCGGGCAGCACGCCCAGAACATACTCGCCAGCAAGAACTTCGTCTCTTGCGCGATCCCCTTCGCTCTGGTCCGGCCTAGTCATCGGTCCATGCACTCTCTCAGTTTCAAAAGACTGCGCCTCAGCCACGTCCGCATCGTATTCAGCGGCACATCGTATCGTTCCGCCAGTTCCTGGTAACTCATGCCATCGACATAAGCCGCGCGAACCGCCTGTGCCCGATCAGGATCCAACTCTTGCATGCACCTGTCAATGCGCCTTCCTTCGCCACTGATCACAGTTTGCGCCTCCGGATCCGGAGCATCATCAACAAGGCTGTCCGCTTCATCGTCCAGATTTTCCGTCTCTTGCTTGCGGCTTCGCAGCACATCCAGCGAATGGTTCCGCGCAATCGCGCAGAGCCAGGGCATTGCGCTGGTCTGTCCTCCGACAAAACGGTCGGCGCGATACCAGATCTTGACGAAGATTTCCTGTAACGCATCTTCCGCATCCGACCGCACCTTGAGGAGACGAAGACAAATACCGAAAAGTTTCGGGGATGCGGCAAGATAAAGTGCGTGGAAAGCGGCACGATCCTGCAAGGCTACCCGGGCCAGCAGATCCGGGAGATCGGTCTCACCCATTGCACTCATCTCCCACGGCACATTTGGCAGTCTCAAGCCGCTTACGGTCATTTGTTTCAAACGGATTATTTCCTCCGTCAAAAACATGGGTTAAAAGGCCGCACCAAGGTTCCAGAGGTGTTTTCATGTCCCCTTCCGAAAGCGAGATGCAGGCCCAGTTGCTGGCGCAGGCCCTGCCCTTCATGCAGCGTTACGAGAACAAGACCATCGTCGTGAAATATGGCGGCCATGCGATGGGTGACGCGGCGCTCGGTCGCGCTTTCGCCGAAGACATCGCACTTCTCAAGCAGGCGGGCGTCAATCCGATTGTCGTGCATGGTGGCGGTCCGCAAATCGGCGCAATGCTCTCCAAGATGGGGATCGAATCCAAGTTCGAGGGCGGATTGCGCGTGACCGACCAGAAGACGGTCGAGATCGTCGAAATGGTGCTGGCCGGTTCGATCAACAAGGAAATCGTCGCGCTCATCAACCAGACGGGCGAATGGGCGATCGGGCTTTGCGGCAAGGACGGCAACATGGTGTTTGCCGAAAAGGCGAAGAAGACCGTGATCGATCCGGAATCGAATATCGAGCGCGTTCTGGACCTTGGCTTCGTCGGTGAAGTGGTGGAAGTCGACCGTACGCTGCTCGACCTTCTGGCGAAGTCGGAAATGATCCCCGTCATCGCGCCTGTTGCTCCGGGCCGTGATGGCGCGACCTACAACATCAACGCCGACACGTTTGCCGGCGCGATTGCGGGCGCGCTGCGCGCCGACCGTCTGCTGTTCCTCACCGATGTGCCAGGCGTGCTCGACAAGGACAAGAACCTGATCAAGGAGCTTTCTGTTGCGCAGGCGCAGGCGCTCATCAAGGACGGTACGATTTCCGGCGGCATGATTCCGAAGGTCGAGACTTGCATCGACGCCATCAAGGCGGGCGTCCAGGGCGTTGTCATCCTCAACGGGAAGACCTCGCATTCGGTTCTTCTGGAAATCTACACAGAAGGTGGCGCAGGAACACTCATCGTTCCCTGATATCGCTCAGACGAAAATGAGACCAAGGATGCCTGTCAGAATGAGCAGGCATCCCAAGACTTCCAGCCGGTTGATGCGCTCCTTGAACAGGAAGACCGAGGCTGCGAAGGTGAAGACGAGTTCGATCTGGCCCAGCGCCCTCACATAGGCCACCTGCTGCAGCGTCATGGCCGTAAACCATCCCGCAGATCCCAGAACACCGGCCAGCCCGACCAGCGCCGACGACCGCCAGGACCGGATGACCTTGCCGATTTCGGCACGGTCGGTAAACACCATCCAGACCAGCATGTAGAGCGTCTGGAACCCGGTGACAAAGGCCAGCGTGAAGGCTGCCTGCACCACGGCATTGGGTCCGTCCAGGGACAGAGACGCGCTGCGATAGGCGACGGCCGAGATTCCGAAGACACCGCCCGACGCAATGCCGATGAGGGCTGTGCGGCTGAAAAGCGCGGCCAATAGACTGCGTGCATTGAGTGGCGTGCGTGCAACCGAGATCAGCATGACACCGATAACGCCGATGATGATGGCAAGGACGGTTCCCGGCTGAAGTCTTTCGCCGAGCAGC
Source organism: Rhizobium sp. Root149 (assembly GCF_001427345.1). Lineage (NCBI taxonomy): Bacteria > Pseudomonadati > Pseudomonadota > Alphaproteobacteria > Hyphomicrobiales > Rhizobiaceae > Rhizobium > Rhizobium sp. Root149. The sequence goes on along the minus strand of NZ_LMGD01000020.1, from coordinate 398,530 downwards.
ACCAGACCGAACAGCGCCGCCTGCACGGGCTCTGTTTTCGAGTAGGCAGTTCCAACCGCGAAGTTCCGCAAGGAAAACAGATAGACCAGCATGATCGTCGCGTAGATCTGTGCCAGACCACCGAGGATTGCCCAGCCAACGAAGGGCCAGTTCATCTGCGGCAGGAAATAGCCTCCAAGAAAATGGAGGGCCGCGACGTAAAGAACGGCAACCGGAAAACCGTAGCCGAAGCGCACGAAACTGGCGCCCCGGGTGCCGAGGCTGGAACGCAGATGACGCTGCAGGGCAGAGCGCAGATTCTGCAGGAATGCAGCCGCAATGGTGATGGGGATCCAGAGTTCCATCATGCTGGGCTAACATGCAGGTCATGAGCCGCCAAGTCCGCTCGGATGCTTAAGCGTTCTCCCCTTTCAATTCTCATCGGCTCAAGGCATAAAGCGCGCATGGCAAAGATGACGAACACACCTGACCCCGCCGATTTCTCGCATGTCCGTGACTGGGTCTTCGACCTCGACAACACGCTCTATCCGCATCACATCAATCTGTTTGCGCAGATCGATCGCAACATGACGGATTTCGTCGCGACCCTTCTGCAGTTGGAGCCGGAAGAGGCAAGGAAACTGCAGAAGCAGTACTATCACGAGCATGGGACGACGCTGCGCGGTTTGATGATTCACCACAAGATTGATCCGAATGCCTTTCTCGAAAAGGCTCATGCCATCGATTACTCGGCGCTCCTGCCGCATCCGGAACTGGGCGAAGCAATCAAGGCTCTCTCCGGGCGCAAGTTCATCTTCACCAATGGCACCGTATCGCATGCGGAGGCTGCGGCCCGGGCGCTCGGGATCCTCGATCATTTCGATGATATCTTCGATATTGTCGCTGCGGATTACGTTCCGAAGCCTGCGGGCGAAACCTACGACAAGTTCACCCAGTTGAAGCGGATCGACACAGCCCACGCGGCCATGTTCGAAGACCTGCCGCGCAACCTCATTGCTCCACGGGCGCTTGGCATGAAGACGGTTCTTCTTGCACCCAGAAATCTGGGCGAATTCGTTATCGAGCGCTGGGAAGAGGTGCGCGAAGACGACGAGAACATCGATTACGTTACCGACGACCTTGCGACATTTCTGCAAACGTTGAACCGCGGTTGAACTGATCTCGCCACAACCAAGATTACCAAAGTTTCATCCAGCCTTACGGTTCTTTAAGTGGTGTCGGAACGGCTCTGCTCCTACCTTCGTTGTCATAAGACAAAGGGAAAGGAAGCAACCCACATGACACTCAAGAGAGTTGCACTCGCCGCGCTTGGCGCAACGTTTTTGGTGGGCGCGCTGGCGCCTGCAAGCTTCGCCGCGCCCGGTCGCCCGGACAGAGAAGGGCATGGCCCCCGTGGCGGGATGATGCAGGAACTGGTATTCGTACGGCTGTTGAAAGACGCCGACACGAACAAGGACGGCAAGATTACCAAGGAAGAAGTTGCCGCTTGGGAGACCAAGCTGTTCGATGCCGCTGACGCCAACAAGGACGGCAACCTGACGCCCGGTGAAATTCGCCAGTACCACAAGGCGCGCATGGAAGAATTCCGGGAGCAGCGCAAGGCTGAACGGGCTGCAAATGACCAGGCAAAGCCGGAAGAGCAGGCCAAGGGTGCCGACGCTCCGCCGCCGCCTCCGCCAGGCCCCGACGGCAAGCCCGACGGCAAGCCAGGCCATGGACCAAAGCATGGCGGCCATCACGACATGGCGGAAGGTCGCCACGGACGCGACCATGGCCGCGATCATGGGGGCAGAGACGATTGGGATGGTCCACGCAAGGGACCGGGCATGATGCCGGCAGCTGCCCTCATCCGCTTTGTCGATACGGACGAAAATGGGCAGATCAGCAAGGATGAAGCTGCCAATGCCGCAACGAAGCTGTTTGAGCGCATGGACCGCAACAAGGATGGCGTCATTTCCATCGACGATATCCCGAGCCAGCCGCTTTAATCGCGACCGGTAGCGCAGCGCGCTATCCAGCCGCTGCATTGCGAGGTCCGCTCCTGCCGCCGGGAGCGGACCTTTTCAGTCTCTACTCTTTCTTGCCGTTCAGGTCGTAGAAGTCGGCGATGACTTTCCAGGCCTGATCTGCTGTCTCCACGAAATTGATGAGATCCATATCGTCCGGAGCGATGGTGCCGAAATTGGCAAGCGCTTCGAAATCGATGATGCGGTTCCAGAATTCCGGGGCAAACAGGATCAACGGAACGCGTTCCATGCGGCGTGTCTGGATCAGCGTCAGCGCCTCGAACAGCTCATCCAGAGTTCCGAAACCACCCGGAAACACTACGACAGCGCGTGCACGCATCAAGAAGTGCATCTTGCGGATGGCGAAATAGTGGAAGTTGAAGCTCAACTCCGGCGTCACATACTGGTTTGGCGCCTGTTCATGCGGCAGAAGAATGTTCAAGCCGATGGTGGGGGCACCGGCTTCCGATGCGCCCTTGTTACCCGCTTCCATCACCCCGGGGCCGCCCCCGGTGACGACAACGAATTCCTGGTGATTCGAGAGTGCCGAATGGCGGGCGCACAGTGCCGCAAACTTCTCAGCCTCCTCGTAGAAAACGGAAGCCTTCTTAAGATTGTCCCGCTGAACATCGTTCTTGGCAGCCCAGGGTTCCGCGCCGGGTGCGGGAATGCGCGCACCGCCGAACAGTACGACCGTGGATTTGATGCCCATCTCGGTCAGCATCATTTCAGGCTTGAGCAGTTCCAATTGCAGGCGGACGGGGCGCAGCTCCGGGCGGCACAGGAAATCCTCATCCACATAGGCAAGGCGATAGGACGGCGACTCAGACTGCGGCGTCTTGGGAACCTGACGGGCGCGCAGCTTGTCGACGGAACTCGCCTTCAACGGATCCCATACACCATCCTTGCGCCGCATCTTCTTCTCATCGCCTGCTTTCGCCATTGCGCACAATCCCTCAAGATACGAATCACGGAGGGCGCCAATTCGCATTGACGCCCGGATGGCGCTCGCTTAGAGCAAAAGGCACCAATTTGCCAGTCGGCAAGAGAGCCTACCCCATCACGTTACGAGCGACAGCCGCAGGATTTCCCGATGACCAGCACAGCAAGCCAGGACTACGCCTCCCTTGAAGCCCTGATCGAAAAGGCTTTCGACGAGCGCGACAGCATTTCAATCAGCACGCGCGGCGAAGTGCGCGACAGCGTGGAAGAGGCGCTGAACCTGCTCGATAGCGGCAAGCTGCGCGTCGCAACACGCGGCGAAGACGGTAACTGGACTGTTCACCAGTGGCTGAAGAAGGCCGTGCTTCTGTCGTTCCGCCTGAACGACATGGAAGTCGTGAAGGGTGGTCCCGGCGCTTCCACCTGGTGGGACAAGGTTCCTTCCAAGTTCGAAAACTGGGGCGAAACGGAATTTCGTTCGGCCGGCTTCCGTGCGGTGCCCAATGCCGTCGTTCGCCGCTCCGCCTATATCGCGCCAAGCGTCGTGCTGATGCCCTCCTTCGTAAACCTCGGCGCCTATGTGGGCGAAGGCACCATGGTCGATACATGGGCGACCGTCGGCTCCTGCGCTCAGATCGGTAAGCACGTCCATCTCTCTGGCGGTGTCGGCATTGGCGGCGTTCTGGAGCCCATGCAGGCAGGCCCGACCATCATCGAAGACAACTGCTTCATCGGCGCACGTTCTGAAGTGGTGGAAGGCTGCATCATTCGCGAAGGCTCCGTGCTCGGCATGGGCGTCTACATCGGCAAGTCCACCAAGATCGTGGACCGCGCAACCGGCGAAGTCACCTATGGCGAAGTTCCGCCCTATTCCGTTGTCGTTGCGGGCTCCATGCCCTCCGGCAACGCCACCATGGGCAATGGCCAGCCTGCGCCGCATCTCTATTGCGCGGTCATCGTCAAGCGCGTCGACGAAAAGACCCGCTCCAAGACCGGCATCAACGAGTTGCTGCGCGACTGATTGAGCATAGTGAGCATTGTCGAGATCATGGCTGTTACAGATCCTGTCCAGAACCTGCAGACGCTGATCCGCTGCCCTTCGGTCACACCGAAGGAAGGCGGGGCGCTTTCAGCTCTTACGGCCATGCTCGAACCACTGGGTTTTTCCGTCGAGCGCGTCACGGCTACCGAGCCGGGCACGCCTGACATCGAGAACCTCTATGCGCGCCTGGGTTCCTCCGGGCCGCATCTGATGTTTGCCGGTCATACGGATGTGGTGCCGGTTGGCGATGAAGCCTCTTGGACGCATCCGCCCTTCTCTGCCGATATTGCCAATGGTGAGATGTTTGGGCGCGGCGCGGTTGACATGAAGGGCGGTATTGCCTGTTTCGTCGCAGCTGTCGCTCGTCATATCGAAGCGCATGGCGCACCGAAAGGCTCCATTTCGTTCCTGATCACCGGTGACGAGGAAGGCCCTGCCATCAACGGCACCGTCAAGCTGCTGGAATGGGCGGCGGCGAAGGGTGAGCGTTGGGATGCCTGCCTTGTCGGCGAGCCGACAAACCCGGATCAACTGGGCGATATGATCAAGATCGGCCGTCGCGGTTCGATCTCAGGTTTCGTAACCGTGCATGGGGTGCAAGGCCATGTGGCCTATCCGCATCTGGCGGATAATCCCGTTCGCGCCGTCACGGCCATGACCAAGGCATTGATGAGCCCGCCACTCGATGCGGGGACGGCCGAATTCCCGCCAACCAATCTCGAAGTCACATCGATCGACACAGGCAATTCCGCGACCAACGTCATTGCCGCCAAGGCAAGCTTTGCCTTCAATGTACGCTTCAACGACACATGGACGGCTGACAGCATTCAAGCCGAACTGATCCGGCGGCTGAACGAAGCTGCCACTGATCAGGAACTGCGCGCAGGCCGCCCCGCCATTCGCTATGACATCACCTGGTCGGAGCGACCAAGCCACGTGTTCCTGACCCGTGACGACGCGTTGATCTCGTCGCTATCCAAGGCGATCGAGGCGAAGACAGGCAGGCACCCTGCCCTTTCCACGACAGGCGGCACATCGGACGCACGGTTCATCAAGGACTACTGCCCGGTGGTGGAGTTCGGCCTCGTGGGACAGACCATGCACATGGTGGATGAGCGGGTGGCCGTGGCAGATCTGGAAAAGCTGACAGATATCTACGCTCACTTCATCGAGCAATGGTTCGAGAATGCCAAGGCTTGAAGAGGTCCGCTCCCTTTGGGGAGGACTGTGGCAGATTGCCCGTGGAGATGCCCGTGGACTGTCTCTATTCGACATTTCCGATGAGGGTCTGACACGCTCCTTCTGGGCCATCGCCTACTGCCTGCCCATCTTCCTGCTCAACGCAATCCTGCTTCGTGCCGCCTATATCGAGGTTCTCGCCGATCCTGCACGCGGACATGTGATCTTTGTGTTTCAGGCCATGGTGCTGCAACTGGCGAGCTGGGCCTTCGTCCTGATCTGCACCATCCTGTTCGGGCTGGCATTTGGTTATCGTCCACTACTGAGGCCGATGGTGGTCATGGCGAACTGGGGCAGCGTTCCCGTGCTTTACGCCATCGCCGGACTAGTTCAGCCGATCCTACATTTGACACGCGGAACCGGCCTCCTGTCCTGGATGCTGAATATGTCATTCTGGATTGTAGCAATCGCAATCCCGCTCTATCTCATCTGGCGTATTCTTCTGACACTCGTGGGCGGCCCAGCGTGGAAGCGTGGCGGTTTCCTGCTTCTGGTTCTGGCTGCGTCGCTCTGGGCCATCCGCACACTTGAAATATCTCTGGGACTCAATATTCCCTATCCGTGAAATCCTGTTCCATCGCGAGGCGTGATTCTTGCCCTCTTTCTCCGAAGTGAAGCTTTACGTGCTTGGTCTCTGGCTTCTGGTCAAAGGCGACCGGGCAGGATTGGCACTGGTCGATTTTACCGACCGTGGAATGATGCGCTCCTTTTGGGCCATCGTCTGGTGCATTCCGGCCATCGGCTTTTCCTGGATCTGGTGGCGGCTTGCCTTTCTGGAAACCATGCCCCCCGGCTTCCGGCTTGGCGGGATATTCTTTTTCCGCATGGCCCTGCTGGAGGCCTCGAACTGGCTGGTGCCGCTCGTTCTTGCCGGTCTGATGGCTCTCACAATGGGGCTTGCCCGACAATTCCCGGCCATTGTTTTCACGGCTAACTGGCTGTCCGTGCCATTTTCCTATCTCTACGGATTGCTCAGCATCTTGCTGGTGCTCATGCCCGGACTGACCGGCCTGATCGCTCTCATCTGGCTTGGTGCGATCGTGGCGCTGGTCGTCTGCCTGTCGCGCATCTTTCGCATGATCATTGGTCCGCAGGGATTGACGATTGCGACGCTGACAATGGTGCTGATCGTGCCGTCGCTGCTGCTGTCCGACGTCCTGGAACGCTTTCTCGGCGTCTATCCCGGCTAATCCGGATAATCGACCTGCATGAAGTAAAGTCCTTCCGGCGGAGCGACCGGCCCGCAGGCCGCACGACTTCTGGCCTCCAGCGCGGCGCGAACATCCTGCGGGCTCATCTTGCCCTCACCCGCCAGCTTCAGCGTTCCTGCGAAAGAGCGGATCTGGTTGTGCAGAAAGCTCTGGGCAGAAGCGCGGATCTCGATCAACTCTCCCTGCCGCGTCACATCCAGCCTGTCGAGTGTCCTGATCGGGCTTGCCGCCTGACAGTGCGCCGAACGGAACGTGGTGAAATCGTGGTGACCGACAAGCATCTGCGCGGCCGCATGCATGGCTTCGTGATCGAGATCCTTGGACACCCACCAGGCACGCTTCGCTTCGATCGCCAGCGGCGCGCGACGGCTGATGATGCGGTAGAGATAGTGGCGGCGTAGCGCCGAGAAACGGGCATCAAAATCATCAGACACCCGATTGATATCGATGATCGACACCTTTTCGCTCGCCATCATCAGGTGTGCATTCAGCGCATTGCGCAGTTTGAAAGGCGCCCATTCGCGTGAAAGATCGGCATGAATGACCTGACCCAGCGCATGAACGCCGGAATCCGTTCTGCCCGCTCCGCGAATGACAACGGTTTCCGAGGTCAGTGACTGTATGGCCGCTTCGACTGCAGCCTGAACGGAATGGCCGTTTTCCTGGCGCTGCCAGCCCACATAGGGCGTACCATCATACTCCACGACCATCTTGTAGCGTGGCATCAACCAATCCTCAGACCGGGCGGCAACTGGGTACCGCGCAGAAATTCCTGTGCGTCGAGGGGCTTGCCACCGGCTTTTTGCAGTCGCTTCAATCGGACCGCACCAGAGCCGCAGGCAATGGACAGGCGATCATCCAGAACCTCACCCGGCTGGCCATTTCCGTCTGCCAACTCACTCGACAGAACTTTGATACGTTCCGGCCTGCCGCCCAGTTCAACCTCGAACCATGCGCCAGGAAACGGCGAAAGACCACGAATGTGGTTGTGCACCTCAATGGCTGGGCGCGTGAAATCGATGCGGGTTTCGCTCTTGTCGATCTTGGAGGCGTAGAGAACGCCATCCTCCGACTGGGTAACCAGCGGCAGATTCCCATCTTCCAGCTTAGCCATGGCTTCCACCATGGCCTCTGCGCCTTGCTCCATAAGGATGTCGTGCAGTTCGCCTGCGGTCATGGTCGCGCCAATTGCGACCTCGCGCGTCAGCGCGACAGGGCCCGTATCCAGCCCCTTTTCCATCTTCATCACCATCATGCCGGTCTTTGCGTCCCCGGCCATGATTGCGCGCTGAATGGGCGCTGCACCACGCCAGCGCGGAAGAAGCGACGCGTGGCCATTATAGGCGCCAAGCCTCGTACCCTCGAGGATCTCGACCGGCAGCAGAAGCCCGTAGGCGACAACGACAGCCACATCGGCATTCAAGGCCCGGAATATCTGCCGATCTTCAGGATCCTTGAAGTTGACCGGGTTGAAGACCGGTATGCCCAGTTCTTCCGCAGCCTGATGGACGGGGGATTTTCGAAGATCCAAGCCACGCCGGCCACCCGGACGAGGCGGCTGGCTGTAGACGGCAACGATCTCATGACCCGCCTTGGCCAGAGCCTTCAAAGTCGGCACGGAAAAATCCGGCGTCCCCATGAAGATGATGCGAAGAGCCATTCAGACCTCCATCCTGACCGGTACGTATTGAAGATCAGCGCCGTGCGCGCTCAAACCTTGGCTTTGGCAGCCTTGGTGAACTTCTTGATGACCATTTCACGCTTCAACCGCGAGATATGATCGATGAAGAGCACACCGTTCAGATGGTCGATCTCATGCTGAAGGCACGTTGCCAGCAGGCCATCAGCCTCAAGCAGGTGCTCCTTGCCGTCCCGACCGACATGCTTGACCGTCACTGCCGCAGGACGCTCGACTTCCGCATAGTATTCAGGGATCGACAAGCAACCTTCTTCGTAAACGGAGCGCTCGTCCGAGCTTCTGACGATCTCGGGATTGATGATGACGATCGGCTTCTTTTCCTCATCCTCGCGCGAGACGTCGACCACGAGAATGCGGCGCGCAACGCCAATCTGGATCCCGGCCAGGCCGATGCCCGGCGCGTCATACATGGTCTCCAGCATGTCATCAGCAAGCTTGAGAACGTCGGAATCCACCTGCTCGATCGGCTGGGAAACCTGACGCAGAAGAGGATCGGGAAGAATGATAAGCGGCTTGATCGTCATGCGCCTCCCATAGCCGATCTTTTTGCAAGATGGAACATCCCTGCACGCGTCAAAAGGAACGCAAATGCAATTTGTTCTTGTTTTGATCTTCCTATCTGGACACGGTTGGGCTAGCTTCCGGTCATGCAAAGCCAAGACTTTTCGAATACAGACCGTTTCATGCAGCTCGTTGAAAGCAACAGCACTCTCCTCATCGTGCTAGGAGTGGCTGTGCTCGCGCTGCTGTTCTGGCTCTTACAAGCCCGTCGGTCCGGAGGCGGAGAGGCATTGGATCAGCGTTTTGCGGAACTGATGCGGGCGCAGTTGGAGATGCAGGGACGCGTTTCCGCGATGACAGAAGCCATCGGCTTGCGGCAGGCGGAGCTCAATCGCGCCGTCAACCAGCGTCTGGATGGCATGGCCCATCGGCTTGGCAGCAGCATCGTCGAACAGACCAAGTCTACGCACGACAACCTTCGGCAATTGCAGGAACGTCTGGCAGTCATCGACGCGGCGCAGAACAATATCCAGACATTGGCAAAGGACGTCGTTGGCCTGCAGGCCATTCTTTCCAACAAGCAGACCCGCGGCGCCTTTGGGCAGGGCCGGATGGAAGCCATCATCGCCGATGCCTTGCCGAAGGGCAGCTATCAATTCCAGGCGACCCTTTCGAATGGAATGCGGCCCGACTGTCTGATTGACATGCCAAACGACACTCCGCCGCTGGTAATCGATGCCAAGTTTCCGCTGGAAGCCTGGCATGCATTCCGGGACGCCACACAGCCGGACCTGCGCAAGGTCGCAGCACAACAATTCCGTCGTGATCTGGAAAAGCACATCAGCGATGTCGCGGAAAAATATCTCCTCAAAGGTGAAACACAGGAGACGGCCTTTCTTTTCGTGCCTTCCGAGTCGATCTTTGCCGAAATTCACGAGCACTTCGAGGCGTGCGTCGCGAAGGCGCAACGTTCGCGCATCGTCATAGTCTCCCCTTCCTTGCTGATGTTGTCCATTCAGGTCATTCAGGCTGTGCTGAAGGATCAGCGTATGCGCGAGCAGGCCCATCTCATCCAGGGCGAAGTCGCAAGCCTGATGGACGATCTCGGTCGTCTGGATGAGCGGACGCGAAAACTGCAATCACACTTCGCGGCGGCGCAGAAGGACGTGGAGCAGATCCTGACCTCCTCCGACAAGCTTGTCCGCCGCGGAGATCGCATTGCCTCTCTCGACCTGGCGCGCGAATCAACTCCAGCCGAAGCAACGACGGTGGAACCGAAAAGCGTTGAAAGCAGAACGGGGATGCTGAAGCTGAGGGTGGTTGACGAGGATTGATGCTGTCGGGCAGTGTCTTCAAAACAGTTCGACACGACAGGCACATATCATGATTACCGTTTTCGGCTCCATCAACATGGATCTCATCGCCACCACCACCCGTTTGCCGAAACCGGGCGAGACCGTTGCGGGACAAAGCTTCACAACAGCTGCTGGCGGCAAGGGCGCGAACCAGGCACTGGCGGCGCGGCGTGCAGGCAGCACTGTTCGCATGGCGGGTGCCGTGGGTGAGGACGGCTTTGCGGAACCCGCGCTCGCCTTGCTGAAGGAAGCAGGCGTGCTACTGGATACGGTGCGCCCGGTTTCCGACCCAACGGGAACAGCCATCATTCTCGTGGGCGGTGATGGCGAGAACATGATCGCGGTCGTGCCCGGCGCCAACGGGGCTGTTTCTGCAGAGGACGCAGAGAAAAGTGTTGGCCTGCTGTCGGAACGGGACATCCTGATGATGCAGATGGAAGTGCCCGCAGGCGCGATCGAAACTGCGTTTCGTCTTGCCAAGACGCAAGGAACCACCACCATCTTCAACACGGCCCCTTTGACGGATGACGCAATCCGGCTGGCTGGCCTCGCGGATATCGTCGTTTCGAACGAAACCGAATTCGAACTCCTCATTGGTCGGTCTGGTCTCTCAGCTGATGAACGCGTTTCTGAGATGCAGCAGATGGCAGAAAGAACCGGCCAGACGCTGGTGGTAACGCTCGGTGCCGATGGCGTGGTAGCGATCCACAAGGGGCAGATCCTGAGAGCAACTGGCCTCAAGATAACACCCGTCGATACCGTTGGAGCAGGAGATACGTTCTGTGGTTATCTTGCTGCAAGCCTTGACCAGGGTTTTGACTTTGCCGCGGCACTCCGTCGCGCGGCCATCGCCGGTTCCCTTGCATGCCTGGAAGCCGGTGCACAGCCATCGATTCCCGCTTCGGACGGCGTTGCAGGGCATCTCTGATACCGGGGAGATTCCTGTAGCAGGCAAGGTCGGCAGGCTGCTGCATCACAGGATCCAGACAGGCGCTTGCACTTGCCGATCCCAGTTCCCATATGCTGTCGCACAGCCGCATGCCGTAAGGGTGCGTGATAGGTCGCTTGTTTCAAGGACTGTTTGATGAGCCGGATGACACCGTTTGCCAGCCCGCTTCTCCTGGGCTTCGACACAATGGAGAAGACACTCGAACGCCTGACCAAGGCCAATGACGGATATCCTCCCTATAATATCGAGCGCCTGCGCCCGAGCATTGGAGGGGAACCGGAAAAGCTGCGCATCACCTTGGCTGTTGCCGGTTTCGCCGAAGACGATCTGGACGTCACCGTGGAGGAAAACCAGCTCATCATTCGCGGACGCCAGGCTGACCCGGGCGAGAGGGAATATCTCTATCGTGGTATTGCCGCGCGCCAGTTCCAGCGAATGTTTGTTCTGGCAGATGGGATGCAGGTCGCAGGCGCCGGGTTGAAGAATGGGTTGCTCTCGGTCGATCTCGTACGGCCGGAACCGGAGCGCATGGTGCGAAAAATTAATATTTCCGTCTCAGACTGATCTTCGTGGCAGTTTTGCCAGAATCAGTAAGACGGAGGCGTCCATGCTCCTGAAGAACACCTCAGCCCAGTTGACACTCAACGAACTTGCGCATCTTGGCGCTGGCGAAGTGGGTTACATTCGTAAGATGCGCCTTGAAGATGTCAGCCGCTGCTTTCCGGAAGCTCCGGAAATTGATCCCGGCCTTGACCTCTGGGCGCTTTTCGGGGCCGATGGCACACCGATCCTTCTGACGGATAACCGTTCCAGCACCTTTTTCAAGGCAGCGGAAGACGACTTGAAGACCGTCAGCCTCCACTGAGAGGCAAACGGCCCGTCATGGTATTAAAGCGCGTCGCGATCTTTCAGATTCGCTCCTGACGCTTTAACTCTTTGTTTTCACGCATGTCGTTATCGCGAAAACGCGGCGCACTTTTGCGCGACATGCTTTAGATGACGGGCTGCCCAAGAGTTATTTATCGCTGCGATCTTCCCAAGCCAAACCGATTGGCACTTCAAACGATCAAAACGCGCTCGAAGGTCAAGTAAGCGGATGAACGACCTTCGCGGCGAGCCTTCGCCTCGTAGCGCGTGCTGGGCCAGTTCGCAAACGGCGTCAGCCAATCTCTTGGCTCTTGCGCCGTCCAGGCGAAACCGCCATGCGAATGGGTGTGTTGCAATGTCCAGTTGACGTAAGTGTCAATGTCGGAGGCAAAGCAAAACAGGCCGCCCGGCTTCAAGGCACGATGGAAGCGGTTGAGATTGACCTGCGACACGAAGCGACGCTTCCAGTGCTTTTTCTTGGGCCATGGATCCGGATAGAGCAGATCAATCTGATCCAGTGATGCGTCGGGAAGCCAGTCCAGGAGTACCGTCGCATCATCGTCGTAAAGACGGATGTTGTTCACGCCCGCTTCTTCGACATGGGCCAGCAATTTAGCCATGGAATTGATGAATGGCTCGACACCGATGAAACCGGTTGCCGGGTTCTCCTTGGCACGGTGGATGAGATGCTCTCCACCGCCAAAGCCGATTTCCAGACGAATACGCTCAACAGGCTCTGGAAAAAGTTGCCCCAGTGCCGCGGGTGCGGGCTGGGACAAGTCCACCTTCAGTTCCGGGAGTCTGGTGGCCATCATGTCGGCCTGCCGCTCCCGCAATGGTTTACCCTTGCGCCGGCCGAAAAACGCCTCGGTGGCGCGCGACCGACGTTCGGAGTCCATCGCTTTTATCCTCAGTTTTTCAGAGCTTCCTTGAGCGGCTTTACGAGATCCAGTTTCTCCCAGGAGAACGAACCGTCGCGGCCGGCCTTGCGCCCGAAATGTCCATAGGAAGCCGTCTTTGCATAGATCGGCTTGTTGAGGTCGAGATGACGGCGAATGCCGGTTGGCGACAAATCGATCACCTGGCGGATAGCCGCCTCGACCTGGTCTTCGGTTACCTTGCCAGTGCCGTGCAGGTCAACATAGATCGACAGCGGCTGGGCGATACCGATCGCGTAGGACAGCTGGATCGTGCACTTTTCGGACAATCCCGCTGCCACGACATTCTTCGCGATGTAGCGTGCTGCATAGGCAGCCGACCGGTCGACCTTCGTCGTATCCTTGCCCGAGAAGGCACCGCCGCCGTGGGGCGCTGCACCGCCATAGGTATCTACGATGATCTTGCGGCCTGTCAGGCCTGCGTCTCCGTCCGGTCCACCGATGACGAATTTTCCGGTTGGATTGATGTACCACTTGCAATCGTCGGCAATCTTCAGATCACCAAGGGCTTCGCGAATATAGGGTTCGACAACCTTGCGGACCTTGGCCGAGTCCCAGCTTTCGTCCAGATGTTGCGTGGAAAGAACGATGGATACGGCTTCCGTGGGCTTACCGTCGACATAGCGCACAGTAACCTGGCTCTTGGCATCAGGTCCCAGTTTACCCACATCGCCTTCGCCCTTCTTGCGTGCGGTTGCGAGCAACTGCAAAATGCGGTGCGAATAGTAGATCGGCGCCGGCATCAGGTCCGGCGTTTCATTGCAGGCGTAACCGAACATGATGCCTTGGTCGCCAGCCCCTTCATTGCCCTGATGGTCGGCGGCGTTATCCACGCCCTGGGCAATATCGGCGGACTGGGAATGCAGCAGGACGTCGATCTTGGCGGTGCGCCAGTTGAAGCCATCCTGCTCGTAGCCGATGTCCTTGATCGCGCGGCGCGCTGCAGCTTTGAACTTTGAGGGATTGATGACCTCGTTGCCGTTCTTGTCCTGCTTCATCAGGCTCGGCGGCAGGCGAACTTCACCGGCGATGACCACACGGTTCGTCGTCGCAAGCGTCTCGCAGGCGATGCGCACCTTCCAGGGATCGACCCCCGTCTTGGCCGCCTCACGATAAACGAGATCCACGATTTCGTCAGAGATACGATCGCAAACCTTGTCAGGATGGCCTTCTGCGACAGACTCGCTGGTGAACAGGTAATTGGCGCGCATGCTGGGATTCCCCTCAAGAACAAACCGCAACTGTCCTAGTCACTTCCAATCGTCATGACAAGGACAGAACCACATAAATATATCTTTATATGGCACAGTCTGGTTTAAGAAGGGTAGCTTTCCCTATTTTTTCTGCCTCAAATGAAAAAAGCGGCCTTTCGACCGCTTCTTCCCGAACAATGTGGTCAACGTCAGTCCACATCACCGTCGGCGGCCAGGGCCTTCACAAGGTCCACAACCTTGCGACGGACCTTGGGATCGGAAATCTTGACGAAAGCGCGATTGAGTTGAAGACCTTCCGACGAGGAAAGGAAATCGACCACGTAATTTGAACTCGATGCCTCTGCCATGCCGCCCGGAGCGGAAGATTGCTCACCTGGCGCATCTTCGAAAAAGAATGAAACAGGTACATTCAGTATGCTCGAAATATTCTGCAAGCGGCTCGCCCCGACGCGGTTCGTGCCCTTTTCGTATTTCTGGATTTGCTGAAAGGTGATGCCGAGACTTTCTCCCAGCTTCTCCTGACTCATCCCCAGCATCGTGCGCCGAAGTCGGATGCGGCTTCCGACGTGTATATCAATCGGATTCGGCTTCTTCTTATTTTCCATCATTTCACGCGTCCTAATTTTTTCTCAATTGTCCCCACAGCCCGCAGAACGTGCAAATATACGTTATTGCTAATATCCGCTGCCCACACGGCTGATTGCAATAAGGCGGCACGACGTGCGCGGGCACTATGCAATTTTAGGGGTTTGCGGTCAATTGAGCTTTATTTTGTAACCTAAGCGCGAAATAACTGCAATCATGAACAGTGATATGAAAATCAACCAGAAATTGGTATTGCGTACAAAGCTGTTCCAATCAGAGACATAAAGTCCACTCATGGTGGAATCGAGAAACCCTTTCTGACCAAAATCAAGACCCTGCAAGATTTCACCATGAGGATTTATGATTGCAGAGATACCGCTGTTCGCGGCACGAATCAGGGGAAGACCGGTTTCAACGGCACGCAGGCGGGATTGCAGGAAGTGCTGGTAGGGGCCTGGCGTATCTCCAAACCAGGCGTCATTCGTCAGGTTGAGGACGAAAGAGGCCTTGGCGATATCGGACGTGATTTCATCCGGGAAAATCGCCTCGTAGCAGATCAGCGGATAGAGGGACTTTCCGTCTGGTAGCGTAATGGGCGAGCGGGTTGAACCAGCAGTAAAGCCACCGGGCATATTGACGATATTGCCGATTCCGACCGAGTTCCAAAGCGCCTCATAGGGAAGATATTCGCCAAAAGGTGTGAGGTGAACCTTATCGGCAGCACCGATGATTTGCCCCTGGCTGTCAATGGCGTAAATCGAATTGTAGTAGCGGGTCGGCTGGCCCGCTGCTCCCCCTTCGGCTCGCACCACACCTGCAATCAATACCTGTCCATCGCTCAACACATCTGCAATACGTGAAAGCGCATCGCGATTTTCCGTCAGAAGGAACGGCACGGAAGTTTCCGGCCAGACAATGATATCCGGCCTTCTCTGGCCCGGCTTCGGGGATTGCGATGACAGTGAAAGATGCTCTTCAAAAACGGCCTGCCGCTCCCTGCTGTCCATCTTTCTTGCCTGATCGATGGAGGGTTGAACGATCCTTATGGTGAAAGGCGTATTCGAGGCCTTTGGGTCGTTGAGGAGAGGCTGGTTCAAGCGGTAATAGCCATAACCAAAATGGGCGCAGGTCAACAGAAGCGACAGAACGACACCCGTTATCAATCCGCGACGCGTTCCGAAAAGTGCGGGTGTCGATAAAACAAAGACTGCGCAGGCAGTCACGCCCAGAACACCTATGGCGTGCGCGGATTGCATCATGATCGGGATCGGCATGACGCCATAGCCGATGGCGTTCCACGGAAAGCCGGTCAGCAGAATTCCACGCAGCCATTCCGCAAGCGTAAAGCTGACGGCAAGCGCTGCTAGACGGCCAAAGCCCTCCGACCACAGGAGACCTGCCAGCGTTGTCGCGAAGCCATAGTAAAGCGCAAGGAATGCAGGCAGACCGAATATGGCCAACGGCAGCGCCCAGGCGAATTCATCCCCGTCCACCAGCAGCGCGTTGCCCAGCCACCAGAGCCCGGCGACGAAGTAACCGAAGCCAAAAAGCCAGCCGAGGGCAAAGCTCGCTCGGCACCGTCCCAGAATGCCGGTTCCAGGCGCACTGGCACATCCGTCCATCAGCCAGACAAGAAGCGTAAAGGAGATGAACAGGGCTGCGACAAACGAGAACGGAGGAAGGGCCAAAGCTCCGATCGCTCCGGCGAAAACAGCAAGCAGAGCCCGATGAAAGCCCCATAGCAGAATGACCCTACTCGCCAGACGCTCCATTCCCACCCCTTTCGGATCCGCTCAACGAATCGATTCGGCCGATAAGGTGCGGCCTTCCCGCCAACTGTTTAGCAGGAAGGTTCAAAGGGTCAAAAGATCATCAGGAGGATGTCTGCTCTTCGGCGCGTGGCGTTGAGGCCACTGCCTCAGGCTCGGAAATCGGTGCTTCGTGCTCTCCCTTGGGCGAGCGACGGCGCGCGACGATCTGTTTGCGCCGAACGATGCGGACACGCTTGATGCGCCGCGGATCGGCATCAAGAATCTGAAATTCGAAACCGGGAACCGCCTGAACCAGTTCTCCGCGCACCGGAATGCGACCGAGCGCCGAAAAGATCAATCCTCCCAGTGTGTCAACGTCTTCCAATTGCTCGGCAACGTCGAAGTCCGGCCCGATCGCTTCCGCGATCTCTTCCAGTTCGACACGGGCATCGGCGAGCCAGACATCCTCGCCAATGCGAGAGAACATGACTTCTTCATCGTCATGTTCATCATCGACATCACCAATGACCATCTCGACGATGTCTTCGTGGCTTACCAGTCCATCCGTGCCGCCATATTCGTCGATGACCAGCGCCATCTGGGTGCGGGTTGCCTGCATGGTTCGCAGCAGGTCCGACGCGAGCATGGATGGCGGAACAAACAACACTTTGCGAATGAGGCCTGCCTCCGCCACGGTCTTGCTGAGATCGACGCGTCCCAGATCGAAGGCCGGTCTTGGCACGCGTGCAGGCTTTTCCTTCAAAACCGCATCCGGCGCCACATCCACCTGCACCGTCTTGGCGGTGGAGGTCTTTCGCTTGTTGCGTGCCTGCTTGGCCAGATAGGATAGAAGATCACGGATATGGACAAAGCCACGCGGATCATCCAGTGTTTCGCTGTAAACCGGCATTCGGGAGCGACCTGTTTCCTCGAAGTGGATCAGCAACTCGCCCAGTGTCATCGTAATATCGATTGCTTCGATATCGGCACGCGGCACCATGACATCCTCGATCCGAACCTCCCGGAAACGAAGGATATTGTGCAACATGTCGCGCTCTTCAGGCGAGAATGCCGCACCCACCGCAGTATCGGTCAAAAGGGCATCGGCAAGATCTTCGCGGAGCCGCTCGCCTTGCGCCGGGCGCAGAAGCCGTATGGCTCTCGCCCAGAAGGAATTGCCGTTGCGACTGCTCGGCTCACGTTTTAACGGACTGCCACCTTCATCAGAAGATGACTGATCCGCTTCGGTGCCGCTCTGCGCGGCGCTGGTAGAAATCTCGTTCATGGTTCCAAGTTTACACTATCGGGTCCTGTCCCGCATAGGGATCAGATAGGCCGAGCTCCGCCAAAATGCGAGTCTCCAGCGCTTCCATTTGTTCCGCTTCGTCATCATTCAGATGGTCGTAGCCGAACAGATGCAAAAATCCATGCACCATCAGATGGGTCAAATGGTCCTCGAAAGGCTTCTCGAGGTCAAGCGCTTCCCGCTCGACGGTCTCTCGGGCGATAACGATATCGCCCAGCATCGGACCTGGTTTCTTGCCCGGCGTGATGGGGAATGCAGGAAAGGAGAGCACATTGGTCGGCTTGTCCTTACCCCGCCATTCGGCGTTGATTTGGCGGATCGCTTCGTCGTCCGTGAAGACAAGTGAAAGCTCCACGGGGTGAGGAGGAAAGGGCTGCTTTTCGTGGCTTGCAAGATACACGGCAGCCAATGCCAGCACCTTGTCTGCCGTTACCAGCAAGTCGTCTTCGTCACCCCAGCGCTCGTCTTCGACGCTGATCTGTATATCAAGTTCAGGCATAGAAAATGGGATTCTTACGAATCCGCAGCCTCGCTTTCCTCATGCACGGCATATTGCGCATCATAGGCCTGAACGATCCGGCCAACCAATGGGTGGCGGACAACATCGGTATCCTTGAAGCGGATCACGGAGATACCCTCGACGCCCTTCAGGATCTGCAATGCTTCCACAAGGCCGGATTTCACGCCGCGCGGCAGATCCACCTGGCTCGGGTCGCCGGTGATGATCATGCGGGAATTTTCGCCAAGACGGGTCAGAAACATCTTCATCTGCATGGATGTCGTGTTCTGCGCTTCGTCAAGAATGACTGCCGCATTGGCAAGGGTGCGTCCGCGCATAAAGGCCAGCGGCGCGATCTCGATAACGCCGGCAGTAATGGCGCGCTCCACCTTGTCTCCGGGCATCATGTCATAGAGCGCGTCATAGAGCGGGCGAAGATAAGGATCGACCTTCTCTTTCATATCACCGGGCAAAAAGCCCAGGCGTTCGCCCGCTTCCACGGCCGGACGCGACAGGATGATCTTGTCAACTGCGCCGCGTTCCAGAAGTTGGGCGGCATGTGCAACAGCGAGATAGGTTTTGCCAGTGCCAGCCGGACCGACGCCGAAGACGAGTTCGGAGCGTTCCAGTGCGCGCATATAGGCGTCCTGGGTCGGAGTGCGCGCCGAAATCGTTTTCTTGCGCGTGGAGATCTGCGCCATGGAAAGCTTCGCCTTCCGCTCGAGCGTCGGGAGCGTCAACTGGTCATCGGCTGCCACTGCCATGCGAATGGCTCCTTCCACGTCCGAGACTTCTACGGAGCCGCCCTTTTGAAGACGCTCATACAGGAAATCGAGAGCGCGGCGCGCCTGATTGGTCGCCTGAAGCTCACCGGTAATGCTGACGGAATTGCCACGGGCGCGGGCATCGATATGAAGACGTTCTTCGAGAAGCTTCAGATGCTGATCGAACTGGCCGAACAGTTCGCTTGCCAGCCTGTTATTCTCAAACGTCAAAACGAAGTGATTGGCGTCTATCGCAGCGGTGCGGGTGTTGCGCGATGATGAGGATTGTACCAGTTCACGTCCGTTCAAGTAGGCATGCTCCCAACAGGATCGATAGTCAGAGTTTAACGCTCAATCCGCTCCGCAAACAAGCTGTTTGGTCCGGTGCCGACGATTCGTACAGAAATAATGTCACCGATTTGCGATGATTTTGCATCAACATTCACAGATTGCAGCCACGGGGAACGACCAATCAGCTGCTCAGGCATCCGACCCGGCTTTTCAAGCAGGATATCGATGACTTTGCCGACGCATGATTCGGCGAATTCATGCTGCTGCTTCAAGAGCAATGCCTGCAGCCTTTCCAGGCGCTCCGCCTTGACCTCTTCCGCTACCTGAGAACCAAGCTCCGCGCCCGGCGTTCCCGGTCGTGTCGAATATTTGAACGAGAAGGATTGCGCATAACGAACTGTTTCCACCAGCTTCAGCGTATCCTCGAATTCGGCATCCGTCTCGCCGGGGAAGCCAACGATGAAGTCGCCGGAGAGAGCGATATCCGGGCGTGCCGCGCGAATGCGTTCAATCAGGCGAACATACTCTTCCGCCGTATGACGCCGATTCATTGCCTTGAGGACCCGATCAGATCCCGCCTGAACCGGAAGATGGAGATAGGGCATGAGGGCACGCAGGTCGCGATGCGCCTCGATCAGCCGATCATCCATGTCACGGGGATGGCTTGTCGTGTAGCGAAGTCGCGCAAGGCCCGGAATTTCTGCCAGTCGATAGAGAAGATCGCCAAGCCCCCAGCTTGAACCGTCCAGTCCGGTTCCGTGCCACGCATTGACGTTCTGCCCCAGCAGCGTGATCTCACGGACCCCCGCATCGACGAGCTTGTTTGCCTCATCGAGTATCTGCGCCAGTGGACGGGACACCTCGGAACCGCGGGTGTAGGGAACGACGCAGAAGGTGCAGAACTTGTCGCATCCTTCCTGCACCGTCAGGAAGGAGGTTACACCGCGCGAGCGGATCACCTTTTTGTCCGGCACCGGCAGGTGTTCGAACTTGTCTTCGACCGCGTAGTCTGTATCGACAACACGTTCGCCCTGACGCGCGCGTTTCAGAGCTTGCGGCAGGCGGTGATAGGTCTGCGGACCGATGACGACATCGACAGCGGAGGAGCGGCGCAGAATTTCCTCGCCTTCCGCCTGCGCAACGCAGCCCGTGACGCCAATCATCAACTCCCTGCCCTCGGCATTGCGCTCTTTCTTCATATCGCGCAAACGGCCCAGAGCGGAATAGACCTTATCGGCCGCTTTTTCGCGGATATGACAGGTGTTCAACAGTACGAGGTCAGCGTCCTCAGCCGTATCGGTCGTGACATAGCCTTCGCTGGCAAGCGCGTCGCCCATACGCACGGAATCGTAGACATTCATCTGACACCCGTAGGTCTTGATGAACACCTTACGTGCATTGGTGCGGTCAGCGGCCTGAGCCACCGGGTTCGGGATGAGAGCTGTCTGGTCGGTCATGGCGGGTTCTTTACTGCAAGATCGCCCGGAAATGAAGGGTTCTTTCAGCCAGAACGCGGGTAAAGGCGCTGATTGAGCATGGTGCGCAGGCGCGAGACCACCGATGCGCCGGCAACCTTGCGGTTCGTGTCTGCGCGAAACTCGACAGCCTCACCAAAATCCACGTCGACTTCCAGCGCTTCGGCCTTCAGAACGCCCATCAGGTGGGGCGTAAGCTCTATATCACCGGGCCAGGCTGCGATTGGTCGATGATATCGCCCCATCGGCATTCCGTAGATGCCCGTATAGGCAATGGAAACCGGCTGCACATAGACCACACCCTCTGGTGAGGAGGCCACGGCGGCGCTGGCGGCGCCGAAAAGCGATGACTTCACATCAAGCAGACGGTTGCCATCCGATGTCGTCCCCTCAGGGAAGAGAACGACGATCTCGCCACCGCCAAGCCGCGATGCAATCTCGTTCACTTGGTCTCCGGCTTTGCGCTTCTGTTCGCGCTCGACGAAGATCGTCTTCTGAAGCTTGGCCAGAACGCCGAAGACCGGCCAGTTGGCGACTTCCGCCTTGGCGACGTAGACCACGTCTGCGACGGAGCCGAGGACGAGGATATCTTTCCATGAGGCATGGTTTGCGGCAATCATCAGCGGGCGACGAGCTTCCAGTTTCCCGTGAGTGCGAACATGGAGACCCAGCAGCCGACAGGCCACCCGATGCCACAAACGTGGCAAGGTTCGTCGCAACCGCCAGTCGAACTTCAGCCCCAACAGTTGCACGGGCAGCAGACAGAGTGTGACGACTGCGAGGATGAAAACAATCGCGACGATTCGCAACCAGGCGATCACGTGTCGTCCTTGTCGAGCGGGATACCATAAAGCTCCAGACGATGGCCCACGAGCCGGAAGCCATGCTCGCGTGCAATGCGCTCCTGCAGCGCCTCGATTTCGGCGGAATGAAACTCGATCACCGTGCCGGTTTTCACATCGATCATATGATCATGATGTTCTTCCGGCACCGTTTCGTAACGCGAGCGGCCATCGCGAAAATCATGCTTTTCGATGATCCCGGCATCCTCGAACAGCTTGACCGTGCGATAGACAGTCGAAATCGAAATGCGCGGATCGATCTTGCTGGAGCGCCGATACAGTTCCTCGACGTCCGGATGATCATCGGATTCCTGCAGGGTCCGCGCAATCACCCGGCGCTGCTCGGTCATGCGCATGCCCTTTTGAGCACAAAGCTCTTCCAGCGATTTGGTCAAATCGGTCATCGTGTCACGGCCTTGCGCGTTCCCGTCATCGCCAAGGGACTAGCGAAGATCACGCTTCATGACAAGCGCCGCGGAACGCGTTCCATCGGCGCTCGCATAATAGGCAGGTCTGCGGGCAACCTGCTTGAAGCCAAGCCTGCGATAAAGCCCGACAGCCGGGTCGTTGGTCTCCTCGACTTCCAGGAACATCTCTTCGGCGCCGCGCTCCACCGCATCGCGAAGCGCTGCCTGCATCAGCCGCCAGCCGAGCCCGGAGCGACCGACTTTTTCGCCAACAGCAATCGTGAGAATTTCCGATTCGCCGCCCGCCTCACGGGCAAGCACGAAGCCACCCAACGGCCTGCTGAAGAAAGCATTCGTTTGAATGGCGCAAAAGCCGAAGACACCCGACTGTTCGAGAAGGTTCAAAACCTCCTGCTCACTCCACTGGCGAGCAAAGCGCTGCCCGTGCATCTCCGAAACGGCAGCCGCGTCCGCATCGCGCATCGGTACGATGTCGAAAAACGGCTTCCAGGTCAGGTAGTCCTCAAACATGAAGTCTCGTCAGGCACGAAGTAGGGCAAAACCATCCTGCGGTTTAGCATCCGGCCCGCGCAGGTAAAGAGGTTTTGGCAAATCCACAGTCACGTCCGCCAAGGCAGCAAGCCGGGCGACCACGGCGATGTCGAACCGATCGGGTTCGACTGTCTTGTCCGCATCGTCGAGCAAGGCGCAAGCGGTGCCGGTCACTTTAGCTCCGAAATGTGCAACCCAAAGTCGGAGTTGCTCAACATCAATGCTTTGCGGTGGATTAAGCGGCTTTCCATCCACCGCAAAGACCTGTGCATAGATCTCGTCGCGTTTGGCATCCATGGCGGCTATGACGGGAAGTGATGAATCTGCATTGAGATGCATTCGCGCGAGCGTGTGCAGCGTCGACACGCCGACCGTATCGACGCCAAGAGCCAGACCGAAACCCCGGGCAGCGGCAACACCGACACGAATTCCGGTGAAGGAGCCTGGGCCAATCGTTACGCCGATCCGCTCGATGCTACCCAGCGAAATACCGGCAGTGCCCACAGCTTCTTCAACCATGGCCATCAGCCGTTCTGCATGCCCTTTGCCGATCCGCTCGCTTACGACCGACAACATCTGGCCGGACGCGGCGTCAAGAACCGCGGCGGAGCAATCCACCCCCGCCGTATCGATTGCCAGAACCTTCATGGAGGATCAGAGCGCTTCGACTGCTTGTACTTCAGGCACGAAATGGCGCAGCAGGTTCTGTACACCGTGCTTCAGCGTTGCCGTCGAGGACGGGCAACCCGAGCAAGCGCCCTTCATGTTCAGGTAGACTGTTCCTTCGCGGAAGCCCTTGAACGTGATGTCGCCACCATCCTGAGCAACAGCCGGACGGACACGCGTTTCGAGCAATTCCTTGATGGTCGCGACAATGGTTTCATCGCCCGCATCGAAGAACTCGCCTTCCTCATCGGTTGCTTCCGCAAAGCTTGCAGAACCACCCATAACCGGCTGACCGGACATGAAGTGTTCCATGATGGAGCCGAGGATTGCTGGCTTCAGATGCTGCCACTCCTGCGCTTCCTTCGTGACGGTCACGAAATCGTAGCCGAAATAGACGCCTGTGACGCCCGGAATATTGAACAGACGTGCTGCAAGCGGTGACGCCTGGGCTTCATCGGACGAGCGGAAATCGGCGGTGCCCTTTTCCATCACGACCTTGCCCGGCAGAAACTTTAGCGTTGCAGGGTTCGGGGTGGCTTCGGTCTGGATGAACATGTCGCATCTCCTTGGCGGCTCTCGCAGCGCCAGTTTAGAATTCTTCAAAAGAAGATAGTCGCATTCAGCTTTATGTTCAAGTGCGCCTTTGCTCAACGAGGGTCAAGAGCGATCAGCAGAGTGCGTCGATTTCGTCGTCGCTGAGTGTATCCGGCAGAACGGTGACCGGAATGGGAAAAGCGGCGGTGCGGCCGGCAAGCGAGGCGACCAGTGGGCCCGGCCCTTCCTTTGCGGAACCGGCAGCCAGAACCAGAATGGCAATGTCCCGGTCTTCTTCGATCGCGGCATTGATCTCTTCAGCAGCATTTCCTTCGCGAATCACGATTTCCGGATCGATGCCAATGGTCTCGCGCACTTTCTGCGCCACCTTTGCCATGACTGCCTCGGCCTCCTCACGCGCCTCCGCACGCATGATCTGCTCAACACCCAGCCATTGCTGAAAATCCCCCTCGGGGATCACATAGAGCATGACCAGAGAGCCATTGGTATTCTGGGCGCGGCGGCCTGCATAGTGCACGGCGCGCTCGCATTCCGGCGTACCGTCGATCACGGCCATGAACTTGCGCCGGTGCCCCTCCAGCCGTGACAGTCGCTTTGAAACCATGCTTCCCCTCCGTCACCTCGACCAATCCTATCGAGATTGCGGAATCTATACGAAAACTGCCAAATGAAAACCCGCCGGTCATGACACCAGCGGGCTCACATGAAACTGATCGTTTCTATCAGCGCAGGAAGCCGACGATGTCATAAACGTCGTTCATCACCGCTTCGGCTCGGGCGCGGGCGCGCTCACCGCCATCCTTCAGGATTGCGTCGATATGCGAGGTATCCCCGAGCAGACGGCGCATTTCGGCGCTGATCGGTGCCAGAACCTGAACGGCCAGATCGGCCAGCGCGGGTTTGAAAACGGAGAATTGCTGACCGCCGAATTCCTTCAGAACATCGGCCTTCGTCCTATCGGCAAGAGCGGCATAGATACCGATCAGATTGTCCGCTTCCGGACGCCCGGCCAGCCCTTCGACTTCCGACGGCAGACCGTCGGGATCTGTCTTTGCCTTGCGGATCTTCTTGAGAATTTCGTCAGCATCATCCATCAAGTTGATGCGAGACAGATCGGATGGGTCGGACTTGGACATCTTCTTGGTGCCATCGCGCAAGCTCATGACGCGGGGTGCCGGACCATCGATCAAAGGCTCGACCAGCGGGAAATAGCCATGGATCGGCTCTTCGCCGACCACCATGTCCACGCCCTGACCTGTGGTGCGGATGCGCTCCTGGAAATCGATGTTGAACTTCTGCGCAATATCACGCGCCAGTTCCAGATGCTGCTTCTGGTCGTCTCCGACCGGCACATGGGTCGCGCGATAGACAAGAATATCGGCAGCCATCAGGCTCGGATAAGCGAGAAGGCCGAGGGATGCGTTTTCACGATCCTTGCCGGCCTTGTCCTTGAACTGCGTCATGCGGTTCATCCAGCCGATGCGCGCAACGCAGTTGAAGATCCAGGCCAGTTCCGCATGCTGCGGCACAGCCGACTGATTGAAGACGATATGCTTGACCGGATCGATACCGGACGCGATGAAGGCGGCAGCAATCGAGCGGATCTGTCCTTTCAGATCCTCATGCACGAGTTGCGCCGTGATCGCGTGGAGGTCAACGACGCAATAGATGCAGTCGTTGTTCTCCTGAAGCGCCACGAATTTGCGGATGGCGCCAAGATAATTCCCGAGATGCAGGTTTCCGGTCGGTTGTACGCCGGAAAAGACAAGCGGCTTGAAGCTGTTCATATCGTCCTCGATAGGCTGGTGGAGGGCCACAGGCTTTCGGAAACGAGGCATCGGAAAGGGTGAAGTCTTTCCGCGTCCCGCCCCTGACGGCCAGGGTTTTCAAGCCGCGCTTGAAGCACGACGCTCGCAACCGATCAAGAGGGCATCACGATGCGTGCTGGATCAGATCCTTCAAAACGCATTTCCACAGGCGGTCCACAGTCGAACTACTTTGCACGTCATAAATTCCGCAATGGTTAATGGATCTTAGCAATTAAGGCAGCGACTTCTCTAATTTGAGCAAATTTGTCCTTATTGACGTCACTTTGAGAAACGAAATGCTCCGCACATTCTTTTGCGGCTGTCCGAGGGCCGCACAGTTACGGAGTTCAAATGCGTTTACTTCTATGTGTCGGGCTTAGCCTCGCCATCGCGGCTACATCCGCCATTGCCGGAGAGGCCTCCACAGAGAGCAATGGTGTCAAGAAGCGCCGCGCCAATTTGTTCAAGCACGATTATAGTGCAGCCTATACAGTCCAGCGTGTCAGCGTACGCAC
Source organism: Rhizobium sp. Root149 (assembly GCF_001427345.1). NCBI lineage: Bacteria > Pseudomonadati > Pseudomonadota > Alphaproteobacteria > Hyphomicrobiales > Rhizobiaceae > Rhizobium > Rhizobium sp. Root149. The sequence continues at coordinate 372,551 of NZ_LMGD01000020.1, read as the reverse complement.
CGCCTGTTTTCCCGAAAAGCTGGAGGCGATCCTCGCTCATATTGCGCAACAGACGGGTCGTAAACCCGTCGTCACGTCAGGCCATCGTCCCCGCGCCGGGGCCTCACAGCACAGCCATTGCCTCGCCGCCGACATCCGGGTTCCGGGTGTGTCTGATCGCAAAGTGGTGGCTGCGGCCAGCACTGCGCCCGGAATTGGCGGCATCGGGCGCTATTGCAATGGCATCATCCACGTCGATGTCGGGCCGAAGCGTCGCTGGGTCTATTGCTGATCGTCTGCTGTGGGAGCAGGCGCCCGCTTTCCACGCTTCAGATTTCGCCGGATCATGCCGAGATCAGCGCCGCCGATCAGGAAGGCGATGCCGAAATAGGTCACCATCGCCAATCCAATCAGACCGAACAGTGCGCCGAGCTGATGCAGAAGTCCGCTTCCCGGTGTCAGCCAAGGCGCAGCATAGGGCATGGCATAGATCAATCCCGCGCTCATGAACGCGGTCGCAATCAGTAACATCAGCACTCGTCGCGCAAACGACCATTCCCAGGTCAGGTCGCCACGTTTCCATAGCGTGAAGAACAAGAGGCAGGTGTTGATCCAGCCAGCAGCAGCTTCCGCCGTCGCAATGCCCCTTTCCGCGATCAACGGAAACAGGCTTATGGCGAGCGCGGAGTTGACCACGACCGAGACGATGGTGAAACGCATCGGCGTCTTGGTATCTTCGCGTGCGTAAAAGCCTGGCTGCAGCGCCTTGATCATCACAAAGCCCGGCAGGCCAACACCGTAAATGGCGAGGATAGACGCAACGACAGCGGTATTGTCAGCGCTGAAGGCCCCACGTTCATAGAGAACGCGAATGATGGCTTCGGACAGGATCCAGATACCTGCAGCGGCGGGGAGCGTCAGAAACAGCACGAATTCCAGAGAGCGGTTCTGGATGTTCGATGCCTCCTTCATGTGCCCACCCTTCAGGGCACGCGCGAGTTCCGGCAGAAGCACGACACCGACAGCCACGCCCACTACACCCAGCGGCAGCTGGTAGATGCGGTCGGCATATTGGAGCGCCGCGATAGCGCCTTCCTTGCCGGACGCAATGGCCTGCCCGATGATCTGGTTGATCTGGGTAATGCCGCCTGTCACCGCCGCCGGGACGGCCAGGACCAGCAAGCGCTTGACGTTCGGCGTCATTTTCGGTCGGCGGAAACCGATGCGGATGCCCGCATGGCGCACGCCGAAATAGACTATGGCAAGCTGGACGATCCCCGCCGCGAGAACGCTCCAGGACAGGTACCAGCCTGTCGTCAGCGGATCGGCACCGGTCCACAGCGCATACAAGAGCGCGCTGATCATGATGACGTTCAGGAAGACCGGCGCAATGGCTGCCGCGAAGAAATGATGCAGCGAATTCAGCATGCCGCTCATCATGGCCGTCAGCGACATGCACATGAGATAGGGGAACATGACGATCGCCATGCGCACCGTGATCGCCGTCTTCTCGGGATCATCGGCAAAACCGGGTGCTATGATCCAGCGCACCAGCAGCGGCATGGAAAGCTGCATGCCAATGGTGATGACGAGAAGTGCCGTGAAGAGAACCCCGAAGACTTCTTCCGAAAAGCGCTTGGCACCCTCGACGCCATTTGCCTCGATCTCCTTGGAGAACAGCGGCACGAAGGCGGCGTTGAATGCGCCTTCCGCGAACAGACGACGGAACAGGTTCGGAAAACGGAAGGCCGCATAGAAGATGTCCGCCATCGGGCCCGTGCCGAGGGCCGCAGCCATCAGCGTCTCACGCGCAAAGCCGAACAGGCGGCTGCCGAGCGTTGCGCCGCCAACCGTCGCGAACTTCTTGACGAGGCTCATGCGTCTGCCCGCGTCTTGCGCGGCGGGTTGCCTGCACGCACCGCGACCGGATCCGGTGCAATGATGCCGGAGGGCATTCCGCGGCGAAGCTCGTCTTCCTGCTCGCTCAGAACCGTCTTCAGGCGCTGGACGATGGTGCCCTGCCGATTTTCATTGGTGATTTTCGACCCAACGAGATCGGTTACATAGAAGGTATCGATGACCTTCTCGCCGAACGTGGTGATGCGCGCCGAATGGATGTCAAGCGAAAGATCCGCAAGCACGACGGTGATATCGGCAAGGAGACCCGTGCGATCCAGCCCTTCCACCTCGATCACCGTAAACTTGTTCGACAGGGTGTTGGAAATTGTCACCGAGGGGTGAACCGTGAAGGTCTTGTTCTTCTTCTTGGCCTTGGCCCGTGTTGCAATAACTTCCGGCAGGCGCTTCTTGCCGGACAAAACGTCCTCGATCATCCGGCAGACGGTCTTGGCGCGGCGAAGTTCGTCCTCATCATCCGGGAATTCGCGGTTGATGAGAATGGTATCCAGGGCGCGGCCATCGGTTGTCGTGTAGATCTGCGCATCCGCAATGTTGGACCCCGCCGCGGCGCAGGCGCCTGCGATGATCGACAAGAGGCGTGGATGGTCAGGCGCCAGGACCGTGATTTCCGTGATGGCCCGGAAGCTATCGGTGCGCACCATGGTTGCCAGCGCCTGCCCGCCCTTGTCCGCATCGCGGATGAACTGCGCATGCCGCAACTGGTCTTCGAGTGCAACAGACAGGAGGTAGGGCTGGTAATGGAGCTTGGAATAGGTCTTGCGGTCTTTCTGGCTCCAGGAATCCAGTGCATTGGCCAGCGCTTCCTCGGCAGCCTTGGCGCGCTCCTTGCGGGAAACCTCGGAGAAGCCGCCAGACAGAAGGAGCTCCGTTTCGTAATACAGCGTGCGCAGCAACTGGCCTTTCCAGCCGTTCCACACACCCGGACCGACCGCGCGGATGTCACAGATCGTCAGGACCAGCAGCGCCTTCAGCCGGTCAAGCGATTGCACCTTGTCGGCAAAGTCCGTCACGGTCTTGCGATCATGGAGGTCGCGGGTCTGGGCTACCATGGACATCAGAAGATGCTGGTCGATGAGCCAGGCAACCAGTTCGACCTGCTTCGGCTTCAAGCCAAAACGTGGACCCAGTTTGCGGGCAACGCGTGCACCGGCAATCGAATGATCTTCCTGCCGCCCCTTGGCGATGTCATGCAGAAGCACGGCCACATAAAGCGCTTCGCGTTCCTCGATCGAGGGCATCAGCTTGTTGGCGAGCGGGTGCTCATCCGCAAAGCGACCCTTGTCGATATCGGAAAGGGCTTCGACAGCGCGGATCAGGTGCTCGTCCACCGTGTAGTGGTGATACATGCTGAACTGCATCATCGCGACGATCTTGCCGAATTCCGGGATGAAGCGCCCCAGAACACCAGCTTCGTTCATTCGCCTGAGCGTCAAGGCCGGTTCAAGCCGTGATGTGAGGATCGAGAGGAACAGCCGGTTGGCTTCGGCATCCTCACGCAATTTGTCGTCTATGAGATGCAGGCTGCGTGTAATCGCCTGAAGCGCGTCCGGATGATATTCAAGGCCATGGAGATCGGCCACATGAAACAGACGGATGATGCTGACCGGATCCCGCTTGAAGACCTCGGGATCTGCCAGGGCGATGCGTCCACGATCTTCAACGAACTCCGAGCTTCCGGGGAGCCTGCGCACGCGACGGCGGAAACGCCCGATCACGCCCGTAATGCCGGGAGCAGGTTTTGCCTGCTCCTCCTCAAGTGCGGCACAGAGGATGCGCGTCAGATCCCCCACATCCTTGGTGACAAGGAAGTAGTGCTTCATGAAGCGTTCGACGGCAGAGAGGTTTGGTCTATTGTTATAGCCCAGATTAGCGGCGATCTCGCGCTGGATATCGAAGGAAAGCCGCTCCTCCGCCTTTCCCGTTACGAAATGCATCTGGCAGCGTACGGCCCAGAGAAAATCTTCCGCCTTCTGGAAGAGACGCCATTCACGGCGAGACAGGACACCGAGCTTCACAAGCTGGGCGGTATCCCGAACACGGTAATGATACTTGGTAATCCAGAAGAGGGTCTGGATATCGCGAAGTCCGCCCTTGCCTTCCTTGACGTTGGGTTCGACCAGATAGCGCGTATCACCAGCCTTCTGGTGCCGCTGGTCGCGCTCGCCAAGCTTTGCCGCGATGAAGTCTTCTGCGCCGTGACTGACGATTTCGCTATCGAAGCGGTGCTGCAGTTCATCCGACAGAAGCTTGCGACCGCAGATGAACCGCATCTCCAGCACTGCGGTGCGGATCGTCATGTCCTGCTTGGACAGTGCGATGCATTCATCGACGGTGCGGGTGGCGTGGCCTACCTTGAAACCGAGATCCCACAGAACGTAGAGAAGAAACTCGATCGCCTTTCGCATTTCGTCTGTGTTCTTGGCGGGCAACAGAAAGAGCAGATCGATGTCAGACCCTGGCGCCAGCGTGCCGCGGCCATAGCCCCCAACGGCAGTCACTGAAACCTGTGCCGCAGCTGTTGGGTAAAGCTTGGCGGTTACCGTTTCGAAGATAATGGTGATCAACTGATCCTGAACGTAGGAAATACGCTCCGCGCAATTCAGGCCGCTGCCATCCTCAGCCAGAAGCTCTCTGGCCCGGTCACGGCTTTCATTGCTCGCCTTGCGAAAAATGGGCAGCAAGGCTGCTCGCATTTCCAGGATCTTGTCGGCCCCTCGTTCCAGAACCGCCTCGCAGTCCTTTCTCAGTTGAGCCACATCCAGAAGTCCGGAAAATTCTATCTCGTGTCTTGCCATGTTATCCCGCCGGGTGCCGCACCCTGCGCTACAGCCTCAATCGCATCGTGTCGATACCGCATTGAGACGTAACGCCTCATTGCGGCACAGTGGTGCCGCAGTGTTGCCAGAGCGTTTCAGTCCTGCGGATAGATTTCATATCCGGACCGATTTTCCAATCCTTGGTTTCTCATGTCTTACTGATTAACGAAGCACGAAGCTTCGAGCGCCACTCGCTGGGGCTCATTCCCGTTACCCGACGAAACTCGCGATTGAAGTTGGACTTCGTCGCGAAACCGGCATCGAGCATGATCGTCGTCAAGGGCTGATCCGTCTCTTCCAGCAAACGGCACACTTCGCGTATCCGGCGATTGTTGACGAATTGCGATACGTTGAGACCCGTTGCACGATTGATTGCTGCAGAGACATCCCTTGCAGGTGCTCCCACTCGGCGCGCCAGCTTGGCAAGACTTAAGTCCTCCTGCCGGTAGAGATCCTTGGTATCCAGCGCCTCCTGGATACGGATCAGAAGAGCCTGATCTTCAGCGGAAGGCACCGTCTGTTCGGGTTCCGCTGCGGGCGGTTCACGTCCAAAGATCTGGGGCGCAAGACCGTAAATGGCGACCGTAACCAGCACGGCAATGTTCATGGCCGTTACAACGGCAGGCACCGCTTCGTTTCCGTAAACAAAGGTGAAGGCCGCAAGACCTGCATCCGTCAGGCCAAAGAATAGCAGCAGCACAGCACAGAGCCGCGCAGCGCGGAGCGCTGGTAGCATTCGAGGCAAAGGCGTTTCCGCGACCGCATCCGGATGATCATAGGTGAAGCGATAAAGCAGGACGCCGTAGGCGATGAATGTCGTCATCAGCAGCAGGTCGGTCAGGAACGGGAAAAAGGCGACCGCCATTGCGACGGCGAGAAAGGGCAGAACGTGCAGCCACGGTTTTTCCGAGCGGATCGCCGCCAGCGAACGAAATGCAAGGTAGGCAAGAGGCGGCATCGCAGCCGCGGTGGCTGGCTGAACCAGATGCAGCCACCCTACTCCGTAACCAAAACGAAGGCCGATAATGATGCCTTGCAAGGCGTAGGCGATCAGGAAGACCGTGAAGTATCGCTTTGAACCCGGTGTCTCGACGCCTTTCAGATTTCGATAGAGCGTGAGCGCAAAGACCAATCCAACGATGAATGGCAGTGGAATGGAAAGCACGGCAACGCCTCGGCAATCTCTTTGAACCGGGGTGGCCTTATCATGAATTGCGAACCGCCGTCACGGCACCTGCTTCATGCTCCCAGCTGTTTTCGCAGCGCATAAAGCGCATCCAGCGCCTCGCGCGGTGTCATCTCATCCGGGTTGATGGCCTTCAACGCTTCTTCCACCTTTGAGGGACCGCGCTTTTCCTGCTCCTTGCGCACCGCCACCTGAAACAGCGGCAGATCATCGATCAACTGGCTTGCCGGGTTCTTGCGATCGGCATCCTCAAGCTTGTTCAAGACATCTCGGGCACGGGCAACCACGGCATCCGGCAAGCCTGCGAGTTTCGCCACCTGGATCCCGTAGGAGCGATCAGCTGCCCCCGGGCCCACCTCGTGCAGGAAGATGACATCGCCATCCCACTCCTTCACCTTCATGGTGGCATTGGACAGGCGGTTCAGCTTTTCCGAGAGCACCGTCAACTCATGGAAATGCGTCGCAAACAGGCCGCGGCAGCGGTTTGCCTCATGTAGATGTTCCACCGCTGCCCAGGCGATGGAGAGACCATCGAACGTGGCCGTGCCGCGCCCGATCTCATCGAGAATAACCAGCGAACGATCGGTTGCCTGATTGAGGATGGCAGCCGTTTCCACCATTTCCACCATGAAGGTGGAGCGTCCGCGAGCCAGATCGTCAGACGCGCCGACGCGAGAGAACAGCCTGTCCACGACACCGATCTGAGCCTTGGTGGCGGGAACGAACGAACCCATCTGTGCGAGAATGGCGATGACAGCGTTCTGGCGCAGGAAGGTCGATTTGCCGCCCATGTTCGGTCCGGTGAGCAACCAGAGCGCACCGAAGCCGCCCGCCTTCTGCGGCGAAAGATTGCAATCATTGGCGATGAACGATCCGGACGACTGACGGCGCAAAGCCTGTTCCACAACCGGATGACGCCCGCCTTCGATGCAGAACTGACGGGAAGCATCGACCTCCGGCCTGCAATAATTCCATTCCTCGGCCAACAGCCCAAGAGCTGCCGCGACATCGATCACCGAGAGTGCGCGGGCACCTGCCTTGATGACTTCGGCGTGGGCAAGCACCATACTCGTCAGGCGGTCGAAGGCTTCCAGCTCTATGGTCAGCGCCCGATCGGCCGCATTGGCGATGCGGCTTTCCAGATCGGCCAATTCCGTCGTGGTAAACCGCATGGCATTGGCCATGGTCTGACGATGAATGAAACGAGCCTTGGCTTCCGGCGTATCGGTCATCGGTCCAGCATTGCCCGCCGTGACTTCAATGAAATAGCCCAGCACATTGTTGTGCTTGATCTTCAGCGACTTGATGCCGGTTTCTTCTGCGTAATGCAGTTGCAGCCCCGCAATGACGCGACGCGACTGGTCGCGCAGCGCCCTCACCTCATCCAGCTCACCATGCGCACCGTCGCGCACAAACCCACCGTCACGCTTCAGAAGCGGCAGGTCGTCGCCAAGAACACGATCCATCTCGTCCTCGACGAAGCGAGGAAGTGCTGAAAGATCCTTCAATGCAGCAGACAGCTCCTCCGGCAACAATGCTCGCCCGAGAAAATCCGCAACTTGGCGGGCTGCTGCCAGCCCTTGCCGGATAGCACCCAGATCTCGCGGTCCGCCACGATCCAGCGCAAGGCGGGACAAAGCACGGGGCATGTCCGGAACATGCTTGAGCGAGGTGCGAAGATCGCCACAGAGGGATGGCTCATCGATCAAAAAAGCAACGCTATCGAGGCGCCGGTTGATCTCGTCCGGGTCGGTCAGCGGCGACATCAAACGCTCCGCCAGAAGCCGTGCACCGCCGCCGGTTACCGTGCGGTCTATGGCTTTCAGAAGCGAACCGTCGCGGTCTCCCGCCAAGGTGCGGGTGAGCTCCAGATTGGCGCGCGTGGCGGGATCGATGAACAGCGTGGACGCGCCGCTTTCCCGCTCGGGCGGGTTGAGCGGCGGACGCTCCGCAATCTGCGTTTTCTCCACATAGGCCACAGCGGCGGCAGCAGCAGCGAGTTCAGCCCGCGAAAATGCGCCGAAACCATCCAGCGTGCCGACACCGAAATAGCGCGTAATGCGCCCTTCCGCCGAGGCGCTATCGAAGAGAATAGCTGGTTGAGGCACGGCGACCCTTCCCAACACGTCGAAGGTCGGCTTCAGTTCCTCATCGTGGAATACGCTATCGGCAACGATCAATTCGCGCGGTTCAATGCGCAAAATGTCTGCCAGAAGCCTGAGTTGCGTCGTTTCCGCCAGCCGGAAGACGCCGGTGGAAATGTCGATCCAGGCAAGCGCCAGTTGCGGCTCAGAACCACCCTTGATGCGGGCGAGCGCCATCAGATAATTGGATTCAGAAGGCGAAAGCAGCTTGTCCTCGGTCAAAGTACCGGGAGTGACCAGACGCACGACATCGCGCTTGACGACAGACTTCGAGCCTCGCTTTTTTGCCTCTGCCGGGTCTTCCACCTGCTCGCAGACAGCGACACGAAATCCAAGAGAGATCAGCTTCTGCAGGTAATCGTCTGCTGCATGGATGGGCACGCCACACATTGGGATATCCTGCCCCAGATGCTGGCCGCGCTTCGTCAGGGTAATTCCAAGCGCGCGGGATGCCTCGACCGCGTCTTCGAAAAACAGCTCGTAGAAATCGCCCATGCGGTAAAACAGCAGCGAATCCGGGTTGTTCGCCTTGATCTCGATATACTGTTCCATCATCGGCGTTGCCGAAGCACGGCTCTCGGGCGAGGCCAGTTCCGCTGTGTTCAACACGTCTGAGGTAAAGCTAAGCAAGATCATCCAGCCATTTTTTGTTGCGCAGGCTAATCCGTAACTCTATCGATTATGACCCCGGGAACACAATATCGCGCATCCGAAACAGAACGGATGCCCACAGGATGCTGGAGGAAACATGGCGCCCAAGGAAAATCATCCCAAGAATGGTGGGAAACGCTCTCGCCCGAGCGTGACCGAAAAGGAAGCGCTTGATTTTCACTTGGAAGGGCGCCCTGGCAAGCTCGAGATCGTTCCGACAAAGCCGATGGCGACGCAGCGGGATCTGTCCCTGGCCTACTCGCCGGGCGTCGCGGTTCCCGTCAAGGCCATCGCTGCCGATCCGGCAGCGGCCTACGACTATACCACGCGCGGCAACATGGTGGCCGTCATCTCCAACGGCACGGCAATCCTCGGCCTTGGCAATCTGGGTGCATTGGCCTCGAAGCCGGTGATGGAGGGCAAATCCGTTCTCTTCAAGCGCTTCGCCGATGTCGATTCCATCGACCTGGAAGTCGACACGGAAAATGTCGATGAGTTCATCAACTGCGTTCGCTATCTCGGCCCCTCGTTCGGCGGCATCAATCTTGAGGATATCAAGGCGCCGGAATGCTTCATCATCGAGAGCCGACTGCGCGAACTCATGGATATTCCGGTTTTCCACGACGATCAGCACGGCACGGCCATCATCGCCGCCGCTGGCCTGATCAACGCGCTGGAACTGACAGGGCGCGACCTGAAGAACACGAAGCTTGTCTGCAACGGCGCGGGTGCAGCGGCAATCGCCTGTATCGAACTCATCAAATCCATGGGCTTTAATCCGGAGAACATTATTCTCTGCGATACCAAGGGGGTGATCTATCAGGGTCGCACCGAGGGCATGAACCAATGGAAGAGTGCGCATGCGGTGAAAACCGACCGGCGCACGCTGGAAGAAGCCATGAAAGGCGCAGACGTCGTCTTCGGTCTGTCCCAGAAGGGTGCCTTCACCGAAGAAATGATCCGTTCCATGGCGGAGCGGCCCATCATTTTCGCCATGGCAAACCCGGATCCGGAAATCACGCCGGAAGAGGTGGCGCGTATTCGCGACGACGCCATTATGGCGACGGGGCGTTCCGATTATCCGAACCAGGTCAACAACGTCCTCGGCTTCCCTTACATCTTCCGCGGTGCGCTGGATGTTCGCGCCCGCCAGATCAATGATGCGATGAAGATCGCGGCGGCGGAAGCGCTTGCAAACCTTGCCCGCGAAGACGTGCCGGACGACGTTGCCGCCGCCTATCAGGGCATTCGTCCGCGCTTCGGGCCGCAATACATCATTCCGGTTCCCTTCGATCCGCGCCTCATCTCGGCCATTCCGGTGGCCGTTGCCAAGGCAGCAATCGAGAGCGGTGCCGCACGGCGCGTGATCGAGGATCTCGATGCCTATGGCCGCGAGCTTTCGGCCCGCCGCGACCCGATTGCCGCGACGACCCAGAACATCTACGCGCAGGTGCGTCGCAGCCCCAAACGGGTTGTCTTCGCGGAAGCGGAAGAAGAACAGGTCATGCGTGCCGCCGTCTCCTTCATCAATCAGGGCCTCGGCACCGCAATTCTGCTGGGCCGCGACGATGTGATCCGGTCGACGGCGGAGCGGGCCGGCATTGAGCTTGACCGCCCCGGTATCGAAATCGTCAACGCTCGTATCTCCAACCGCGTGGAAGCCTATATCGATTATCTCTACGCCCGCCTTCAGCGCGAAGGCTATCTGCAGCGTGATGTTCAGCGCCTGATCCACAACGACCGCAACCACTTCGCAGCCTGCATGGTGGCGCTCGGTGATGCGGATGCGATGGTGACGGGAACGACGCGAAACTACGCGACGGCCCTTTCCGATGTTCGGCGCTGCATCGATCCGAAGCCGGGTCATAAGGTGATTGGCGTGTCGATCGTGGTCTCGCGCGGACGAACAGTGTTCGTGGCCGACACCGCTGTTCACGACATGCCAAGCGCACAGGATCTCGCGGATATTGCCTGCGAGGCCGCTCGTCTGGCACGGCGCATGGGTTACGAGCCACGCGTGGCCATGCTTGCCTATTCCACCTTCGGACAGCCACGCGGAGAACGCTCCGAGCGTGTGCGCGAAGCTGTTGCGATCCTTGATCAGCGGCGTGTCAATTTCGAGTATGATGGCGAGATGGCTGCGGATGTTGCACTGAACGCGGCCCGCATGGAGCAATATCCGTTCAACCGGCTATCCGGCACCGCTAACGTTCTGGTCATGCCAGCCATTCATTCGGCATCCATATCCACACGCATGCTGGAGGAACTGGGCGGCTCGACGCTGATTGGTCCGTTGCTGGTCGGTCTCGATAAATCGGTGCAGATTACGTCCATGGGGGCGAAGGATGCCGACATCGTCAACATGGCAGCCATCGCGGCTTATAACGCGGGAAGCTGATAGAATAAGCCCGGCGGAGTTGCTCCCGCCGGGCTTTTTACCTCAAATGGAGATGGTTCAGCCGCCGAAGCGGCCAGCGTCAGCGCCATAGTAATTGATATAGCGGCCGGAGATCGATTCGATCGGCAGTACGATCAGCACATCCGTCGTGTTGAAGGCCTGATCGACAACAGCGCCATTGCCGACCATGGCACCCAATCTCAGATAGCCCTTGATCAAGGGCGGCATGGACATCAGCGCATGCTTGGCGTTGATCGCTTCCTGCGGCATCAAATCCATGGTGTTGAACAGTTCTTCACGGGCAGACACTGCCCACTCACCTTTGGCGCCAACAGAATGATGCAGAAATGACAGGGCCAATGCATGGCTTTCCGGGCTGGTGCCGGGGAAGGATGCGCAGCCGAACATCGCATGGATGCCGTGTCGCAGAGCGTAGGCCCAATTGCCCTGCCAAAGAAGTTCCACTGTACGCTTGGTGCGGTAATGCGGCAAAACGCAAGAGCGACCAAGTTCCATGAATTGCTTGCTCGGGTGACGTGCGAGAAGCGGGGCGATCTCATATTCGCTCGCGGAATAGAACCCGCCATTGGCAAGGGCTACCTCCTGCCGCAGAAGGCGGTACGTGCCAACGATCTGCTCCTCCGGCTCGCCGGTCAGGGCCGTATCGACGACGAGAAGATGGTCGCAAAAATCGTCGTAGATATCGAAATCACGCTTGAGATCCATTGCTTCCGGAGAAAGGGTTGCGCCCATTTCCTCGACGAAGACCCTGTAGCGGATAGATTGTGCCGCCTGGATTTCCTGAGAATTCCGCGCAAGCCGTGTTTCCATGCTCCCAATGCGGCCAAACACATCGGCAGGCAACAGCGATGCTGCAGGCTTCATAACCGTTGCAGGTGCGACTTCACGATTGAGCAGATCGATACTCATATTTCCCCGTTCCAGCAGCTGGAGCAAATCCCGAACTCCATAAAGCACCCTTCTGCGACAGGAAAGTGACATCACTAATTGTAGATATGATGAAGCATCTACACCAGAGAGTGGCATTGACTGTTGGCAATTTCAGGTCGGCTTGCGTCCGGTACGTCGCAGTACGGTATCGATTTCCGCGAGCAGTCGCCGCGGGTCTATCGGCTTTTGCAAAACACAACTTGCGCCACTCGCGATCACGCGCTCACGGATCAGTGGATCCGTCTCGCCAGAAAGCACGAGAACAGGCGCGTATTCGCCATTGGATAATGCTCGTTTCCTGATGAGGGGCAGAACATCGGCAAGATCCCCACCCGGCATATGCAGATCGGAGATAATGAGGTCGGTATGCCTGTCCGCAAGAGCGGCCTGCCGCAGACCTTCCAGATCTGTGACATGGTGAACGGTGCAGCCTGCCTTGCGCAGGATTGCCCCTACCATCATCGCGGACACCGGGTCATCCTCCGCCAGCAGCACGGAAAGTCCGGTCTCCAAACGCTTGCCTTCTGCAGATGGCACCACTTCAGCGGTCATTCGTCCGGCCATGCCGCCAAGGCGGCCGCGAAGGACATCGACCAGCGACTGCTCGCGCAACGGACGGATAAGCCAGGCATCGTAAGCATCCCAGCGCTGGCTACTGCGTTCCTCCGGACTAACGAGAAGGATACGCCGGATTTTCTGGGCAACGGGGCCGAGCAGATCAACACCCGGCACGCGATGATCGACGATCATATCGGTAAAGGCGAGGTTCTTGCGCGTGAGATTGGCGATTGCCCATTCTGCCTCTTCAGCAGATGCCGCATGTCGGCACCGACCACCAAGCGTCTCTATGGTCGAAATGATTGCCTGAGCTGCTGGGCCGTCCGGCGCCAGAAGTAGCACGTGCGATGACCGAAGCAGCAACATACGATCATTGCCACCAGAATTCATGTCCGCCGAAATGGCGGGTAGCTCGATCGTGAACGTGGTGCCGACGCCCTCTTCGCTCTCAACCGACAACCGGCCGCCGAATTCGCGCAGAATTCGCGATGAGATGGACAGGCCGAGACCGGTGCCGCCGCTTCGCTCGGCTGCGGTTCCCACCTGCTCGAATTCCTCAAAAATTCTCTCGCGTGCTTCGGCAGACATGCCGGGGCCAGTGTCTGCTACAGTGATGACCATTGCACGGCCATTCAGGCGGACACGGACGAGAACGCCGCCGAACTTCGTGAACTTGACCGCGTTACCGATGACATTGAACAGGACCTGCCGCAGACGCGCCGGATCAAAATCCATGAGATTCGGCACATCGAAGGCGACGGTTGCGCCCAGCTCAATACCTTTCTGATGCGCGCGTGGGGCAAGCATCTCGACAACGCTTTCCAGAAGCTGCCGGATATTTTCAGCTCGGCTGTTCAAACGAAACCGACCGGCCTCTATCGTGGAAAAGTCGAGAAGATCGTCCACCAGTTGCGCAAGGGCAGAACCGGCCTGGGAAATGCCAGCGATATAGTTTCTCTGTTCCGGAGTGAGCCCCGTCTGCTGGAGCAGATGGCTCATACCGAGAATGCCATTCAGGGGCGTGCGCAATTCGTGAACAACAGTCGCCAGTTGCCGATTTTTTGCACGGCTCGCTTCTTCGGCATGAAGACGCGCCTCTTCGCGGGCGTGTTCAAGGCGGCGGTCTTCCGTCACATCCCGCGCAGTTCCGAACACAAGATATTCCCCGCTGACGGAATCGCGGACAAGCACATCCTGCCAGCTTAAAACACGCACTTCGTGCTGTATGGATATCTCGATGTCGCGCGGGGAGGTCAGAGGCTGATTGGACAGTGGCAGACCCAGATCTTCAAGCGTACGATCTTCCGGCGCTTCGGTGCCGAGGATCTTCAGGAACGTCCTGTTCGTTGCAAGCACCACACCGTCGATACTGCGGACGACAGCCAGCGAGGACAGAAGCTCCTGGCTTTCCAAGAAGGCGCGCGGACCGGCGTCTACGAAATCATGATCGCTCGGTTGCCCAACCTGCAGAAACAGGCCATCCTCCCCGGCCGGCTTTGCCCGGCTGAAGGTCGATCGCAGTCTCTCATGAAGGTCGGCGAGGTTGCGCATTGGCGGCACCTTATCACGCGATTACTTCCGATAGATTTACGATTACGAGGCTCGAACCGCTCAATTCGCCTTTTTGCGACTATGCAAAAGCTCGTCCAGGATCACGCAACCGGCCCCTACTGTAATGAAGCTGTCTGCGAGATTGAAGACCGCAAATGACCATGTTTCGGTATAGAACAGAATATAGTCGATGACATGGCCGTAAATGAAACGATCCAGAATGTTCCCGATTGCGCCGGCAATGATCAAGGCAAAGCCGGTATGGGCGAAAAATCGATCACTTGGTGTTCGCCGCCAAAGCCAGATCACGAAAGCGACGATGCAAAGCCGCATGGTGACGATGAACCACCCATCGAGATGATCCAGCATCGAGAACGCCACACCCAGATTGTAGGTGCGATAGAGAGCCAGATAAGGAATGACGTGCACGGCCTGCTGCAAGGGCAGATAGGCTTCAACGGCCACCTTTATGATCTGGTCTGTCAGGACTGCAAGAACGATGAAGGCAAAGATCGGTGCCGGACGCGAGAAAAGGGTTGGCTTCAGGTCCGCTACGGTCATCGTGCCTCCAGGCTCAGAAAGTTTCGGCGCGCTTCGTACAGCATGACCGCTGTCGCAACGGCAAGATTGAGACTGTCGGCTCGTCCAGCCTGCGGTATCCGCGCCAGCCGGTCTGCTGCCTTAGCCAACTGTTCCGGAAGACCGCTCTGCTCGTTCCCCATCAACAGAATTGTCGGCTTTTTCGCATAATCGATGGTGCGGTAGTCGACAGAGCCTGCCAGGTGAGTGGCCACGATCTGACCACCTGACTGTTTCGCCCAGCCCACGAACTCGTCCGCACTTGCGCGATAGACCGGCATTGCAAAGACAGACCCCATCGTGGCACGGACCGTTTCCAGCGAGAAGGGATCCGTGCAGTCACCGACGAGGATTACGCCAGATGCACCGGCCGCATCGGCGGTGCGAATGATGGTCCCCAGATTGCCAGGATCGCGGACACGATCAAGCGCAACAAAGGTCTGCCCTTTTTCAAGCGAAAGATGACCAAGGTTTTTCCACTGCTGTTCGAAGACGCCAACGACCATTTGCGGATTGTCGCGTCGCGTAATGCTGGACAGAACTTTCTCGCTGACCTCCAGAACCAGACCGCCGCGCGCAACTGTTCTGGCTGCGACCTGTTCGACTAGCGGTTTTCCCTTCGCAGCCTTCGCATAAACCAGGGTGCGGATTTCCCATCCCAGCTCGACCGCATCAATGATCAGCTTGAGGCCTTCAGCAAGGAAAGTACCGCTTTCTTCGCGCTCCTTTTTGGAGGTCAGTCCCTTGATATCCTTGACAATCGGGTTGGTCAGGCTGGTGACTTCCTTGACCTGACCGACACGCCGCGCGCCGGGCTTACGATATTCATCACTCATTGACGCACCCACCGGCTAAACAAGGACGTAGACAAGGCCCGGGCCGGTTCTCGTCCATTAAGACCCGCCTCGCGAATGACAAGCTCGCCTGATTCCACCGCGCCGCCTGCGCCGCGCATCGTTTCGCGCATCAATTCATGGATGGAATAGAAACTGGCACGAATCGAATAGGCCGTCAGCACAAGTCCGATTGCCTTCGGCGACAGGATTTCGCGGCAGACATCCAGCATCAGCGGCAGTTGCTCGAACAGGTGAAAGACCTCGCCATTGGGACCACGGCCGAATTTCGGCGGGTCGGCGAGGATGATGTCATATTGATTACCGCGACGCTCCTCACGAAGAATGAACTTCATGGCATCCTCGCAGATCCAGCGTATCGGCGCACGTTCCAGCCGGGCAAGCGACTGGTTTTCCCGCGCCCATCCGATGGCCTTCTTCGAGGCATCGACATGCGTGACTTCGGCACCAGCAGCGGCGGCAACCAGAGAAGCGACACCCGTATAACCGAAAAGGTTCAAGACCTTGATGGGGCGATCGGCCTTCTCCGCCTGCTCCTTGACCCAGGACCAGTGAACGATCTGTTCCGGAAAGACCCCGACGTGACGGAAGGACGTGAAGCGGCCGAGAAAATCGACATCCAGGAGAGACATAGGCCATGTTTCACCAAGGGCCGCCTTTGGAAATCGCCAGCGTCCCATGCCGTCTTCGTCGGTATCCCCGGTAAAGATGGCGTCGACATTCTCCCACACGCTCTCGGACAGGCCAGGCTGCCAAAGCGCCTGCGCTTCCGGTCGAACGATCCGGTAAGGGCCATATTGTTCCAGCTTGAGGCTCGCTCCACTATCGATGAGGTAAAAATCGCCTGCCCCGGTCGATTCCAGAATGACCGGCACGCGCTCCCGCGGCAATTCGCCTTTGCGCTTGATGAGCGGACGCGTTTCGGCCACCGGAGCGGCAACACCTTCTGGTTTCACATTGTCCCGCGGAGGCTTTCGTTGCGGATGATCAGCCCTCGCCGACTTCGGTGCCAGCGATCCTGCGGCCACAGGCTTCCCGCCCGGGCTTCGCTTTTGCCCGCGATCTTGTGTATTTTTTTGCGTGGACCGATCCGGCCGCTGCGGTTTCTTGTTCAAGAGAGGTCTTCCGCTGTGATCAAACTGTTTCCGCAGCAAATAGCATCGGCATTGCTCTTGGCAAAGCGCTTTCCCTTCTGCGACAAAGCAAGCTAGTATGAGTTTGTCGAATGCTGGCTTGGGAGGGTCGGATGGAGATCAGTGGAGAAGAACGTATTGCCGCACCGCGTGACGTTGTGTGGGCTGCTCTCAACAATCCGGATATTCTCCGCCAGTGTATTCCCGGCTGCCAAACCCTGGAGCAAAAATCACCAACCGAACTGGCGGCGACGGTGAAACTGAAGATTGGCCCTGTTTCCGCCAGCTTCAACGGCGAGGTCACGCTATCCGACATCAACGCGCCCGAGAGCTATCGTATTTCCGGTGAAGGCAAAGGTGGAATCGCCGGGTTTGCCAAAGGCCATGCCGATGTTGTGCTGGAAGAGGACGGTGCGGATACGATCCTTCGCTACAAGGCAGATGCACAGGTCGGCGGCAAGCTTGCTCAACTGGGATCGCGCCTGATCGGGTCGACATCCCAGAAACTGGCGCAGCAATTCTTTGCAGACTTCAACGCGGTGTTGACGACACCTGCGGAAACCAGTCTGTAACTGCTTACATTCTGGAGCCCGGCAAAGCGACAGCGTTTGTTGAAGGTTTCGCAGGTGCAGAACCTGTCTGCTTTTCCCTGGCGATGGCGGCGCGCGCCTCCAGCCGGGCCTGCTTGCGGTACTTGCCTTGTGCAAACCATGTACCGACAGCGCCGATCAACATGCCTACCAGCAAAGCCAGAAAGAGCATGAGAAAGAGCGGACCGGTCACGGAGAGAACCGTGTCGGAAGGCTGAAATGGGTTCAGCGCCAGCCTTACCGGCTCGCGATTGGCGACGCAGAGCACGATCAGCATGATGGCCAGCGGCACAAAAATCACGAGGCTGACGATCTTGCGGACTCGGTTCATGACATGCTCCCGATAACGTGCCTGGACTCAGGGCTGTTGCCTGATGACGTGAATTCACACCCTGCTCGAGGAGGGTTGAGACGGTTCGAACTCTACCGCCTCTTCAAGACCAGAGATTAGTGTTCAAAAGGTTGGTTTCAAGACAGGCCAACCCTGACAGGGGCAACTCAGTCTTCGTCTTCTTCGTCCACCAGATCAGGATTCAGGCGTTCGCGCAGCTCTTTGCCAGTCTTGAAAAACGGCACCCATTTTTCTTCTACGAAAACCGTATCGCCGGTGCGGGGGTTGCGTCCGGAGCGAGCCGGACGATTCTTGACGGAGAATGCACCAAAGCCGCGAAGCTCGACGCGGTTTCCGGCGGCAAGGGCGTCGGTGATTTCATCCAGAACGGCATTGACGATATTCTCGACATCACGGTGGTAGAGATGCGGATTGCGGGCCGCAACAATCTGCACCAGTTCGGATTTAATCACGACTTCCCCCTGAAATATTCTGAATTTTCAATCCTTGCCAACCTGCCAAACGGAAACAAGACCGTCAAGGAACAACTTGGATCCGAGAAGGCTGTGGGCTTTTGATAGATCCGGGTCGAAGCCCAGGGCTGCCGCGATATAGGGCACAAAAGCACCGAGCCCCAGATAACCGGCCTCCTTGCGCTCTTTCCATTCGATGATCGGCAGATCCTTGGAGACGCCACGCGTGGCGAGGTAGGCACGAATTTCCGGGGTGCCGCCAAGCGTATCGACGAGCTTTACTTTCAAGGCCTGCCGCCCTGTGAAGATGGCACCGTTGGCGAGCTTGAGAACTTCCTCCCTTGGAAGCTTGCGTCGGTCTGCCACCAGATCCACGAACCAGTCATAGCTATCCATGATCATGCTTCTGATCATCGCCTTTGCCTCCTCCGGCGGAGCGTGGAATGGCGATGGCTCAGCCTTCATGGGAGCAGACTTGATCTCTTCAAGAGACACACCAAGCTTTTCGAGAAGATTCTGGATCTGCGGATACTGGAAGATGACACCGATCGAACCGGTAATGGAGCTCTCGCCCGCGACGATGGTATCGCCTGCGGACGCGATCATGTAGCCCGCCGAGGCGGCCAGGGTACGAACGTCGGAAACAACCGGCTTTTCGGCCGCGACGGCACGAATGGCCTTGAAGATCCGTTCACCGCCGAAAGTGGTGCCGCCAGGTGAAGAGATTGACACAACCAGGGCCTTGACCTGGGCGTTCTTGCGGATCGTTTCGAGCCTTTCGATCAGTTCGTCATCATCGGTGATCATACCGTCGATCTCGACCCGCGCCACATGCGGCCGTGCCGATCCCTCTCCGCCAACAACGCTGTAGAGCGAGAAACCGATAGCTACCAGCAGCAAAGCCGCAGCGATCCGCCAGAAAGTAAGCTTGCGTCGAAGTTGACGACGGTCCGCGATCGCCGACTGATCCATTAGAGTTCCCTTCATTAAGGCGTCTGTAGATGACTTATTTGCCATCCTCGCCGGAATAAGATTCTTCAATACACGAATTTGTGTCGAACGTTATTGTTTCTTGATGGATAAAAGCCATATTGGGAGACGATGTGGTGGGTCCGACGGTACGTCAGAGTACGACCTCCGACTGACACGGTATCAAAAGGTTTCCATGCTGCAAAAGCTTGCATCAAATCCCGAAGCTCCCCGTAACGACGGAGCAGCCACTGGCGCCTACCAGGCTGCCTTGGCCCATTCGCGTCGCGTGAAGCGGCTGCGTGTCCTGCTGCCGGTTGCTGCGCTGGCGATTTCCGCCCTCTTCATTGGAATCACGTTCATCCGGTCCTACCTGCCGGAGAATCTCACCGTTCAGAGCGCGCGCATCGAAAACGGCAAGATCGTCATGGAAAGCCCCGCGATCGCCGGTCGTAACGAAAGGGGCATCAGCTATTCCTTGACCGCCACCAGAGCGCTTCAGGATGTGACCGACCCGAACATGTTGTCACTGGAGAACGTGAAGGCGGCAATGCCGATGAGCGGCGACGTTATCGCGCGCGTTGTTGCGACCGCTGGCGTCTTCGATCGCTCGGCCGATCGGATGAATATGACGGCTCCCTTCGAGGTGAACCTCAGCAACGGCATCACTGCGAATTTCCAATCAGCGCGGCTCGATATTCCCGGCGGCTTCATGGAATCGACCGACCCGGTCAATATCAAAACAAACGACGCCGCCATTGTTGCGAAGTCGATGAAGATATCGGATAACGGCAAGACAATCACGTTCACGGGGCAGGTCCAGGTTAACCTGACGGGCTCCGCTCTCAAGCAACAAGACAACCAGAGCCCGGCCCAATGACACCTTGCCGTTCATCTTCTCTTCGTCTTACCTCCTGGCTGATCGCTGGCATCGCGCTTGCGGGCCTGACCGGCACTGCTTCAGCGCAGTCCACCTCCAAGCAGATGGACGGCATGAAGCTGTCCAATGACAAGCCGATCCAGATCCAGAGTGATCAGCTTGAAATCAAGGACAATGAGAAGAAGGCCTATTTCACCGGCAATGTCGAAGTCGTGCAGGGCACGACGACGATGAAGGCCATGAAAATGGTCGTCCAGTACAAAGGTGATCCTGCGGGCGGCTCTTCGGGTGGCTCAGGCGCCGCATCCGGCAAGCAGGATATCGACAAGATCTTTATCGACGGAAAAGTTGTACTGAACTCCGGCCAGCAGACGGCAACCGGCGATCAGGGCGAGTACGACATGGCTTCACAAATGCTGACCCTTACGGGCAAGCAGGTTGTGCTAACGGACGGCCCGAACGTGTTGACCGGGTGCAAGCTCGTGGTGCGCGTCGATTCCGGTGAGGCCAAGCTCGATAACTGTGGCAAGCGGATCCAGATCCTTCTCGATCCCAAATCCAAGCCGCAACAGTAAGGCGCACCC
The DNA here is from genome assembly GCF_001427345.1 of Rhizobium sp. Root149. Taxonomy (NCBI): domain Bacteria; kingdom Pseudomonadati; phylum Pseudomonadota; class Alphaproteobacteria; order Hyphomicrobiales; family Rhizobiaceae; genus Rhizobium; species Rhizobium sp. Root149. Next base: position 352,004 of record NZ_LMGD01000020.1, on the reverse strand, counting down.
CTACTCCATGTCTCTCTTTTCCCGCTCCAAGGCGCCTGCGTCCGAGGGTTTTGACCCGAAGGACAAGGTTCGCTACGAAGGCACGCTGATCGCGCATAGCCTGTCGAAGACCTATGACACGCGACGTGTCGTGAACGGCGTTTCACTGATTGTACGACGTGGTGAGGCGGTCGGGCTTCTTGGTCCGAATGGCGCGGGCAAGACGACCTGCTTCTACATGATCACCGGGCTCGTCGGCGTCGACGAGGGCATGATCGCCATCAACGGCAATGATGTCACCCGCATGCCAATGTATCGCCGGGCTCGCTTGGGCGTTGGCTACCTGCCGCAGGAAGCATCGATCTTTCGCGGATTGACAGTCGAGGAAAACATCCGCGCCGTGCTTGAAGTGCACGAGCGCGACCGGCAGAAGCGCGAGCGCAAGCTCGACGAACTGCTGGAGGAATTCCACATCAGCCGATTGCGGAAGGCTCCGGCTGTGGCACTCTCTGGTGGCGAGAGACGGCGCCTTGAAATTGCCCGTGCACTGGCAACAGACCCGGCTTTCATGCTGCTGGACGAACCGTTTGCCGGCGTTGATCCGATTTCCGTGTCCGATATCCAGAATCTTGTGCGGCACCTGACGGCGCGTGGTATCGGCGTTTTGATCACGGACCACAATGTCCGTGAAACGCTGGGTCTCATCGACCGGGCCTACATTATCCATGCCGGTGAAGTTTTGACGCATGGACGGGCGGACGATATCGTCAACAATGCGGATGTTCGACGCCTTTATCTTGGCGACAAATTCCATCTCTGACAGCAAGCTGACGAGAATCTTTACCTCAAGCCTCGTCCATGCTTGACCAAACCTCCTAAAAAAGCAATTTTTGGGCCAGTTGGTCTCATCGTCTCCCAATTTCCATGCAATTGGGTGATCGGAGAGGTTTTGTAGGGAGTTCAGCGTCCGTTATGGCTTTATCTACCAGCCTGTTGCTGCGCCAAGCTCAATCTCTGGTCATGACACCGCAACTGATGCAGTCCATCCAGCTGCTTCAGATGACACACCTTGAGCTCAACCATTTCATTGCGCAGGAAGTCGAAAAGAATCCCCTGCTCGAATTCTCTCCATCTGATGGAGAAGCAAGCAATGACAGCTTCGAGAGTTTCGAGGCACCAGAGACAAGTGCCAACGAAGATAGCGGGCACTCCACCTCCAGCGATGGAGATGCGGACTGGTTCGATTCCGGTTCGAACGATCATGGACAGCTCAACGAGCGCCTCGACGCGAATTTCGAAAATGTATTTCCTGATGATGTAGCCGAGCGTCGGCCGGATGCACCTGAACTGATGGGGCAATGGAAGTCCATGCCCGGCGGTGAGGCTGGCGAGGGATATGATCTGGAGGATTTTGTTGCAGGCACTGTTTCCCTGCGAGACCATCTCTCCCAGCAAATCCCCTTTCTGCTGCATCAGGAAAGAGACCGGCTCATCGCGCAGCACTTGACAGACCTTCTCGATGAGAATGGCTATCTGCAGGGCGATACGTCAGAGGTCGCAGAGCGCCTTGGCACGACGCCAGCGCAGGTCGATGCCATCCTGAAGTCCTTGCAATTCCTCGATCCACCGGGAGTTTATGCACGCTCGCTCACCGAATGTCTCTCCATCCAGCTGGCTCAGAAGGATCGGCTGGATCCGGCTATGCAGGCACTTCTGGGAAATCTTGAACTTCTGGCCAAGCGGGATTTTGCGTCGCTCCGGCGCATCTGCGGGGTGGATGACGAGGATCTCATCGACATGCTGGCAGAGATCCGCGCGCTCAACCCGCGTCCGGGAAGCAGCTTCGAAAATGGCGGCTACGAGGCTATCCTCCCCGATGTGGTGGTGCGTGCCGGGACTGACGGAAGCTGGCTTGTCGAACTGAACCCAGATACTTTGCCGAGGGTGCTCGTCAACCAGACCTATTTTCAGTCGATTTCCAAGAAGGCGTCCAGACCGGGTGAGGACGCGAATTTCCTGTCCGAATGCCTTCAGAATGCAAACTGGCTCACACGCAGCCTGGACCAGCGCGCCAAGACGATCATGAAAGTGGCCTCCGAAATCGTCCGTCAGCAGGACGCATTCTTGCTCCACGGGGTCGATCATCTTCGTCCGCTGAACCTGAAGACCGTGGCCGAAGCCATCAAAATGCATGAGTCAACAGTCAGCCGGGTCACATCGAATAAATACATGCTGACCCCGCGCGGGCTTTTCGAGCTCAAATATTTTTTCACAGTTTCCATCAACTCGGCTGAAGGTGGAGACAATCATTCCGCTGAAGCCGTGCGTCATCGCATTCGCCAGATGATCGCGCAGGAGGCTCCGGAAGCAGTCCTGTCCGATGACGATATCGTCGCCATCCTGAAAAAATCAGGCGTCGAGCTGGCACGAAGAACCGTTGCCAAATATCGGGAATCCATGAACATTCCGAGCTCCGTTCAACGACGGCGCGAGAAGCGGGCTCTCGCCAAGATTGCCGCCTGTTGAGCTGGACGTGCCCCATTCTCAGGCTCGGGTAAACCTGAGCGAATCAGTTCACCAGACGCGAATCACAGCCAAGATGAACCTTGGCTTAAAGCATTTCTTGCTCACATAGCGCCGTTGACTTTCCTGAAATCGACGGCTAGAAGCCCGCCGCACGAATGAGAAAGGACGGCGGGAGCCGCATTTAACGGTCGATCAGGCCTATCGTTATCAAATCGGCGAAGTATCAGCAGAGACGCTTGGATGAGGGAGCCGCTTGGCGTAGACTGCCATGTGCAAGTCACGACAAGAAGGAAGGAATTCCATGAGTGTGCGTGTATCCGGAAAGCATATGGAAATCGGCGATTCGTTCAGACAGCGGATCGAGGGCCATATCGGGGAGGCGGTTACAAAATACTTCGACGGAGGATATTCGGGTCAGGTGATCGTGGAGAAATCCGGATCCCGATATACCTCGGACTGCAAGGTGCACCTGGACACCGGCATCGTGCTCCATGCCACAGGTGAAGCCAACGATCCGCAGGTTAGCTTCGATGCAGCATCGGAACGGATTGAAAAGCGCCTGCGCCGCTACAAGCGCAAGCTTCGCGACCACCATGCTGGGGCAACCCAGAACGGCTATGCAGAAATCGCCTACACGGTGATGGACGCGGTGTCGGAAGAGGAGGACGAGGTTCCGGATGACTTTGCTCCCACGATCGTGGCAGAAAGCTCCAAGCCTCTGAAGACAATGACCGTCGCAAGCGCCGTCATGGCGCTCGACATGACAGACGAACCCGTTCTGTTTTTCAGGAACCCTGGAAAACAGTTGAACATTGTGTACCGCCGCAACGACGGCAATATTGGCTGGATCGACGCCGCCAGTATCAAAGGATAGCCTGAAGGGAGTGCTTCGGCACTCCCATACCCCCCGGCGGGGGCAGAAGGATGGAAAGAATGGCGTTGGCAGATCTGCTGCAGCAAGATGCAATTATTCCTGCGCTCAAGGTCAATTCCAAGAAACAGCTTCTCCAGGAACTCGCCGTCAAGGCTGCAAAGCTGACGGGACTTCCAGAGCGCGAGATATTCGATGTCATCCTGCAGCGTGAGCGACTTGGCTCGACCGGTGTCGGCCACGGCATCGCCATTCCGCACGGCAAGCTTGGCAGTATTGGGGCAATCACGGGATTATTTGCCCGGCTTGAAACCCCGGTGGATTTCGAAGCGCTGGATGATGAACCGGTCGATCTGGTTTTCCTTCTTCTGGCACCCGAAGGCGCTGGAGCTGACCACCTCAAGGCACTCTCGCGCATTGCCCGGGTGCTGAGAGATCACGATCTTGTGGCAAAGCTGCGCGCCACCGATTCAGCGTCCGCCATCTATGCGTTTCTGAATCAGGAACAGGCGAACGCCGCCTGATTCACTTCCATCGCCTTGAAAGCAAAAAGGTCCGCCTCTTTCGAAGCGGACCTTTTTTCTTGATCAGAAATACCGGCGTTGATTACGCCTTATCGGCGGTTGCCTCGGCAGCGGCGGATGCTTCAACCTTCGGGCCACCTTTCGCAACACCGACCATGGCGGGACGAAGAACGCGCTCGCCAATGACGTAACCCGCCTGGACGACCTGCACGACCGTATTGTTGGGAACAGCAGGATTCGGAACCTCAAACATGGCCTGATGGAAATTCGGATCGAATTTCTGACCTTCGGCATCGATCTTGCGTACACCGTGGCGCTCAAGTGCCGATAGCATTGCGCGCTCTGTCATATCGACGCCTTCGATCAAGGCCTTGAGGCCAGCATCACCCGCTTCTCGCGTTTCGGCAGGGATTGAGTCGAGCGCCCGTCGCAGATTGTCAGACACGGCCAGCATGTCACGCGCGAAGGCGGTTACGGCGTAGGACTTGGCGTCCTTCACATCGCGCTCTGTGCGGCGGCGAAGATTGTCCATCTCTGCTGCGAGGCGCAGGAAACGGTCGCGGATCTCGTTATTCTCCGCCCGAAGCGCTTCCAAAGGGTCTGGCTGCTGCTCACCAGGAGCTTCCGAACCATTTTCCGCAAAGGCTGAAGCAGCGGCAGCAGCAGCAGCGTCCTGATTTTCTTCCGCGTCAGGTCCGGGTTTCTTCGTCTCGTCGGTCATGACGTACTCCATCAAAGGTTTGTCTGAAAGTGAGCCCGATATCGAGGTTCGAGCCCGAAAAATCAAGGCTTCTGCACATATCGGGACGGATTTACTGCGCGCGGGGGTTTCGGCTGAGCCGTGTCAACAGTTGCGCCGTGTAATCCACCATTGGCACGATGCGCGAATAGTTCAGCCGGGTCGGGCCAATCACGCCGACAGCACCAACGATGCGATCCTCTTCGTCGCGGTAGGGAGCAACCACCAGCGAGGAACCGGAGAGGGAGAAAAGCTTGTTTTCCGAGCCGATGAAGATGCGGACACCGGGACCGCTTTCTGCCAGATCCAGGATCTCCAGAAGACTGTCCTTCTTCTCGAGATCATCAAAAAGCATACGGAGGCGATCCAGATCCTCTGCGCCGGCAAGGCCCTCCAGAAGATTGGCGCGGCCACGCACGATGAGGCGCGAGGGCTTTCCTTCCTCGTTGTCACCTGCCCAGACAGCAAGACCTCTTTCCACCAGATCGCGGGACAAAGTATCGAGTTCCGTCTGGACGCGCTGCTTCAGGGTTCGAAGCTGACCGCGCAGTTCCGGTAGGGTCTGGCCGCTCAGATGTGCGTTAAGAAAATTGGCAGCTTCCGTCAACTGCGATGACGTCACACCGGCAGGCAGATCGATGATACGATTTTCAACCTGGTTATGATCACCCACCAGAATGGCCAGCGCCTTTGTCGGTTCAAGCCGGATGAACTCGACATGTTTCAACACAGGGTCGCTTTTCGCCGTGATCACAATGCCTGCGCCGCGGGAAACACCGGACAGCATCAGAGATGCTTCCGTCATCAGATTTTCCATCGGCTGATCACGGTCACTCGCACGGATCTGGCGCTCGATGCTGGCGCGGTCTTCCACGGAAAGATCGCCGACCTGCATGAAAGCATCAACGAAGAAGCGAAGGCCGATCTGCGTCGGCAAGCGACCGGCACTGATGTGTGGCGCGTAGATAAGCCCCAGTTCCTCGAGGTCGCTCATCACGTTGCGGACGGAGGCCGGAGAGAGGGAGATTGGCAAAAGGCGCGCGAGATTGCGCGAGCCGAGCGGCTCGCCCGTTTCCAGATAGCTTTCGACGATACGCCGGAAGATCTCGCGCGATCGCTCGTCAAGCACCGATGTGGTGTCCCTGCCCCGCGTTGGCTGAAGATCCATCTGTCGCATTTCACCTGGCTATTGACTATCCTGCAGCGAATATAATGCGGATCCAGCGTTCGCCAAAGAGTTTTTGACAGCCATTGACCGCAACAATGCTAATCTTCCATGGGTTTTCCTTTGCAAAGCCTCGTCTGGGGTTCTAAGAGGCGTCTTAAGAACTTCAGGAGAGAACGATGCGGCCCTCAGGCAGAAAAACCGACCAGATGCGCAAGGTCAGCTTTGAACGCAATGTGTCCAAGCATGCCGAAGGCTCATGCCTCGTGAAGTTTGGCGATACGCATGTTCTGTGCACCGCAAGCCTTGAAGAAAAGACACCACCGTGGCTTCGTAACTCCGGCAAGGGCTGGGTAACGGCTGAATATGGAATGCTGCCCCGTGCCACCGGCGACCGCATGAAACGTGAGGCGGCCGCCGGAAAGCAGGGTGGACGTACCCAGGAAATCCAGCGGCTGATCGGCCGCTCTCTGCGGGCCGTGATCGATCTGGAAGCGCTCGGCGAAAAGCAGATCACGGTGGATTGCGATGTCATCCAGGCTGATGGCGGCACCCGCACCGCAGCCATCACCGGCGGCTGGATTGCGCTGCACGACTGCCTGAAGTGGATGGAGGCTCGCAACATGATCAAGCTGGAGCGCGTCCTCAAGGACCACGTTGCAGCGATCTCCTGCGGCATCTTCGCCGGACAATCGGTCATCGACCTGGACTATCTCGAGGATTCGGCTGCCGAGACCGATGCGAACTTCGTCATGACCGGTTCCGGTGGAATTGTAGAGGTGCAAGGCACAGCTGAAGGCAAGCCGTTTACGCGCGACGAACTGCTGGGTCTGCTCGATCTTGCCGCTGCGGGCACTGCCGAACTGGTTGCGCTTCAGAAGCAGGCCATTGCCTGAGCGAGGTCAGACCGATGCGTAAACTCGACACCCGCACCATTGTCGTTGCCAGCCACAATGCCGGAAAGATCCGCGAGATTGCGGATCTGATCGGCCCTTTCGGCTTTGCCGCAAAGTCAGCAGCGGAACTCAATTTCATCGAGCCGGATGAAACCGGGACGACGTTTGAAGAGAATGCGACGATCAAGGCTTTGGCCTCTGCAAAGGCTGCCGGATTGCCTGCGCTCTCTGACGATTCCGGTCTGGTGATCGACGCTCTGGACGGAGCGCCGGGCGTTTATACTGCCAACTGGGCGGAGACCGCCGACGGAACGCGGGATTTCTCCATGGCCATGCGCAAGGTGGAGGATGCGCTGCAGGAGCGTGGCGCTGCGACCGAGCAACAGCGTACCGCCCGGTTCGTCAGCGTTTTGTGCCTTGCATGGCCGGATGGACATACAGAACTTTTCCGTGGCGAAGTGGAAGGCGTGATTGCGCCTGCTCCACGCGGCACGCAGGGCTTTGGCTACGATCCGATCTTTCAGCCTTCCGGCTATTCCACCACCTTCGGCGAAATGAGCGCAGAAGAGAAACACGGCTGGAAGCCCGGTGATGCGCAGGCCCTGTCGCACCGCGCCCGCGCCTTCAAGATTTTTGTCGAAACCTGCCTGGACGTATAAGCCTTTGCTGACCGACGCCCCTCTCCTGCCTGATACCGGCGAACCGGGCTTTGGTCTTTATGTCCATTGGCCGTTCTGCGCAGCCAAATGCCCTTATTGCGACTTCAACAGCCATGTGCGTCACACGCCTGTTGATCAGCAGCGGTTTACACAAGCATTCCTGAAGGAAATGGACACGATGCGAAGCCTGACAGGCCCGCGAACCGTGACCAGCATTTTTCTGGGGGGCGGCACGCCCTCGTTGATGGATCCCGCCACCGTTGAAGCCATTCTGGATGGCATCGCTGCCCGCTGGCATACGCCAGCCGGCATAGAAGTAACAATGGAGGCCAATCCATCGAGCGTGGAGGCGGAGCGTTTCCGCGGCTACCGTTCGGCGGGTGTCAATCGTGTGTCTCTCGGCGTGCAGGCGCTCAATGATCGCGACCTGAAGTTCCTCGGGCGCCTGCACGATGTGGCGGATGCGCTGAAAGCCATACGTCTGGCGCGCGAGATTTTTCCGCGCATGAGCTTCGACCTCATCTATGCACGGCCGAACCAGACTGTCGAGGAATGGGAAAGAGAGCTCAACGAGGCCGTATCCTACGCCGTGGATCACCTTTCCCTCTATCAACTGACCATTGAAGAGGGCACTGCCTTCTATGGGCTGCACAAGGCTGGCAAACTGATCGTACCGGATGGCGATCAATCTGCGGCACTCTATGAGGCAACGCAATCCATCACCGAAGGCATGGGTATGCCTGCCTATGAGGTTTCAAACCACGCAAAGCCAGGTGCCGAGAGCCGACACAACCTGACCTATTGGCGCTATGGCGATTATGCCGGGATTGGTCCAGGCGCGCATGGGCGCATCAGCCGCGACCGCACAAAGATCGCGACCGCGACCGAACGGATGCCCGAACGCTGGCTTGAGCAGGTGGAAGCCAATGGTCATGGCATGGTGGAGCACGAGATCCTCGAGCGCGAGGAACAGGCCGACGAACTTCTGCTGATGGGCTTGCGCCTTCGCGAGGGCGTGGACCTTGCCCGCTGGCAGCAATTGTCCGGTCGCTTCCCAAATCCGGCGCGCGAGCAGTTTTTACTGGAACACGGGTTTATAGAGCGCCTTGGAAATTCCAGGCTACGGTGCACGCCAGCCGGGATGCTGATCCTCGACGCGGTGGTGGCGGATCTGGCTTGCTGAAACAGCAAACCATTCACTGACAGGAGGATCACATGCCCGTCGATGATCAGTTTGCGCGTAGTGACATGGCCGCCCTTTATGATCATTTCAACGCTCATGGCAAAGATCGGGCCTATTATCTCTCCCTCGCCTCTTCACCCTGCCGCATTCTGGATATTGGCTGCGGTACGGGGCTCTTGACCCTGCCGCTTGCCGCCGATGGTCATCAGGTAACAGGTGTCGATCCCGCCCCCGGCATGCTTTCCATTGCCAAGGCGAAGGATAGCGAGGCGCGGGTGCAATGGGTGCAGGCTGCCGCAGCAGAATTCGATCTCCGGGAGCGCTTCCAACTCGCGATCATGACAGCGCATGTCTTTCAGGTGTTTTTGACTGATGACGATACGCTGAAGGCGCTCAGGAACATCGCTCGACATCTTGAGCCAGATGCAAGGCTTGTTTTTGAAAGCCGCAATCCATCTCGATGTGAATGGGAAACCTGGACGCAGGAAAAGACAAAAACGCGCCGACATATCCTGGGGCAAGGCACTGTGGAAGTCTTCTACCAGTACCGCGACGTCCAGGGCGATCAGGTAACCTTCGACGCGGTCTACACCATGGCAGACGGCGACCGATTGGTGAGCAGCAGTACGCTGCGCTTTCCTTCCCTCGATACCATCACAGATCTGCTTGCTCAGGCTGGATTTTCGATCACGCAGGTCTATGGATGGTGGGACAAGACGCCCTTCGATCCGAACTCGAGCTCCGAAATCATCGTTCACGCGCGGCGGATCTAAACGACCTGTTCGCCGCCATCGGCTTTCCGGGCAAAAACATGGAGCCAGGGCGTTGGCAGGCCATCATAGCCGCCACCCTGTTGCGCTAGGATCTCCAGCGAAGACCAGCCGCGACCATAGTTCAAGCGCAGCCAATCCTGATCAGGATAGTTGTAGTAGCGCCCAAGCCCATCAAAGCCCTCTCCCCGACCAGCCTTGTAGCTGGCGTAGAAGATACCGTTCGGCTTCAGTGCACGCTGGATACGCTGGAGGATATCAGCCAGGTCATGCCGCGGGACATGGAGAAGGCAGGCATTCGCCCAGACGCCATCATAGCTATCGAGCGCGCTGATCTGAGCGAAAGGGAGGACAGCAACGGGAATTCCGAGACGAGCCGAGGCCTGCTCCGCCATCTCGGCAATCCCATCGGTTGGGTGAACCTCAAAACCTTTCGATAGCATCCAGGCGCTATCGCGGCCGCTGCCGCAACCAAGCTCGAGCACCCGCGCATCTTGCGCCAGGAGAGCGCTGAAGCGCGTCAGATGTTCCGAAACAGAATAATCACCTGTGTCTGCGGCATAGCTTGCCGCACGACGACTGTAGAAGGATCGGGTGGCATCAGCATCACAACCCATGCCACCGCGTTTCATCAGGCGTTGTTTTCGTTGATCAGACGCTTGAGCAGTTCGACCTCGTGGCTGAGCTTGGTATCACCAGAAATCAGCTCCTCGATCTTGCGCACAGCGTGGAGAACGGTCGTATGATCGCGCCCGCCAAAGCGGCGACCGATTTCCGGGAATGACCGTGGCGTCAGCGTTTTCGACAGATACATGGCGATCTGGCGCGGTTTGACGATGACACGCGTACGGCGGTTCGACACAAGCTCCTGGCGCGAGACGTTGTAGTGGCGCGCTACGATCCGCTGAATGTCCTCAATGCGAACCCGCTTGGCCTCGCCCGCACCGACGAGATGCGCCAGAAGCTCATCGACACGCCCGATGGATAGCTCCGGTTCAAACGAGCGCCGGAAGATCAACTGGTTGAACGCACCTTCAAGTTCACGGCCCGAATTGGCAACATTGCGCGCGACGTGACTGAGGATCTCGTCCGGGATATCGAGCGCCTGATCATCTTGACGCGCCATTTCCAGACGGCGCTTCAGCATCTCAAAGCGCATTTCATAGTCCGGCGTTTCCATCTCGATGGCAACGCCACCCTGGAGGCGCGAACGGACGCGAGGATCAAGCGATTCCAGCTCCCACGGTGCACGGTCAGCGGCGACAACCACCTGCTTTGCGCTGTCCAGAAGCATGTTCAGAAGGTGACAGAACTCGTTCTGGATCATCTTGCCCTGCAGGAACTGCATGTCATCGATGATGAGAAGGTCGATGTTGCGCAGCGACTCCTTCAGGGTCAGCGCGTCGTTGTCGCGAATGGCCGTTGCAAAACGCCACATGAAATATTCAGCAGTCAGATAGACGACACGCGGCATACGCGATGAGCCGACCGCCGCATTGGCAATGGCCTGCAGCAGATGCGTCTTGCCAAGGCCCACACCGGAATGGATGAACAGCGGATTGAACCGTACGGCACTTGCACCGGCTTCCGCAATCGTGCGGGCAGCGGCCAGTGCCACCCGGTTCGACGGACCCTCGACGAAGGTGTCGAAGGTGTAACGGCTGTCGAGCGGCGAGCCAAACAGCGGGCTCGCAGAAGCGGTGCGAGCAGATGGCGCTGCAGCCTGTTGTGCTGGCTGGGACTGCGTCGGAAAGGCCGCGATCTGGCCGATTTCGCGCGGACCGCTGGAACGGCGCTGCGGTGCTGCAACGGCAGTTTCCGGCGCTGCTGCACGCTCTTCGCCTGACGGACGAACTGCACGGCTGGCTGTGCGCACCAGGATCTCAACCTTCAGGATCTCAGAATCCTCGGCCTGGAAGATCGAGGTAATAAGATCCAGATAGCGGTTATTGATCCAGGATTTGAGAAAGGTCGTCGGCACGCTGAGACGAACGACGCTCTTGGAGATAGAGTGCAGTTTCAGGCGACCAAACCAGCTTGCATACACGTCAGGGCCGACCTGCGCCTTCAAACGGGCACTGAACCGTTCGAACAGAGCATCATGCTTCATTTCAGATTTTTCCCCTGCCGCCTGGGACTGAACGCTTTCGAACGCCTCGGACACCTGGTTGCCACTCTCCAAAGTCCGGGTCGATACGGTGTTCATATGCATTCCTTGCCGCCTTCTCATGTGTTTCCTGCCGGAAGGTGCCAAAGCCACCCGCCAGGACAAATTCTTGTTCGGCCTCTGCATTCGGTTCTCCTCGCCAGAACCGGCAACATCCGCCTTGGTTGCATGTGCCGCGCGACCCCTCGCACGACGCCGGCTATCCGGCTGCTGGCGCGCCCCCGTGCGCCCCAGGAAGCCCGATCTCACCCTCGTCGATGAAACCAGACCCACACTTCTATCCGAATGCAACGCCCCATTCGGCACGAACGATAGACCGCGGAGCCCATGAGGCACCGATGAATACGCTCAAACTTTTTGAAGAACCGAACTGCAGTCGCGGTCCGGACAAGAGACGAAAATCTGGAGACCTCGGTCAAGCCGAATTCTCTGCGTCGATTTTCTGGAGGGTTCCCCGTGCCTCTTGCTGGGACCCATTAAGGCAGGATCATGGGGGGGGAATCAACGACGAATTTTACATAAAATTAAGCCAGGCGCGTTGACTCAGAGCGCCTAATTTGACTCGGAGAAGAGGCTTTCGGGGAGAATCTCAAACGAATCAATGGGATTCGAAAATGACATAGAGAAAGATGGCGAGAAAGGGCAAAAAAATAAAAAATCGCTTGACTCACAGACTCTCGAATTTCCCCGACCGACTGCGACAGCCTTGACAGGATCCTCCGATAAATAATTGAAAATAAACAATTATTTCTGTCACTGAGGTGTCATGCAGCTCTTTACCGCCCTATGACCCAAGTTCTTACAGGTCAGAATCACGAAAAGCCCGGTCGATGACCGGGCTTCAAAAATGACAACCGTTTGTGACGGTAATTAGGCGGAGATTGCCTTCACGCGAGCCGCCAGACGCGACACCTTGCGGGAGGCCGTGTTGCGGTGAACAACACCCTTCGTGGCAGCGCGCTGGATTTCCGGCTGTGCTGCGCGCAGAGCTTCTGCTGCTGCTGCTGCATCGCCCGAAGCGATGGCTTCTTCAACCTTACGGATGAAGGTACGAACGCGCGAACGACGCGCCTTGTTGATGTCTGTGCGGCGTGCGATCTTGCGGGTCGCCTTCTTCGCCGAAGTGGTATTGGCCATCTCTGCCTCTCTTCGAATTCGAACCAAAACTCCGCCGTCGCCGCGCCGGGTCTACCTGACCTGTCATCCAGCAATTTGGGAGCAATAGAGGAAGCCGTCGAAGGCTTTCCCAACTGTGGGCGGTCTAATAGCTGGAATGCAGCCCGCCGTCAACGCGCAATTTCGCAGGAATTTTTGCGAAAAGCACGCAAACCTCGAGTCTTGCGAGTCACTTCTGGCACGTTGCGCAGAAGAAGGTTGAACGGCCGGACTGTACGACGCGTTCAATCGTTCCGCTGCAACCCTCTCGCCGACAGGGCTGTCCTTCCTGATCGTAGACCGCAAAACTATGCTGGAAGTAGCCCAGGGAGCCGTCCGTCTGAATATGGTCTCGCAGGCTAGACCCTCCCGCCGCGATGGCATCGGCAATCACGTCGCGAATGGATTGCGTCAGCAGTTGCAGAGGTGGCCGGGCCTTGCCCGTCACGGTCACGAGCGTCGCGCCTCTTCGCAGAGGCGAAAGCGCGGCACGCCAGAGCGCCTCACAGACATAGATATTGCCGAGGCCCGCAATGACGGTCTGATCGAGCAATAGGCTTTTCAAGGGTTGTGAACGCCCTTCGAACCTTTTCGCAAGCAGATCCGCATCCAGGAGATTCCCGGTCGGCTCTGGCCCCATTCCGGCAAAGGCCGGATAGAGATCAAGTTCAGCTCGCGGCCACAGATGCATGAAGCCGAAGCGGCGCGGATCGTTATAGATGACACGGCATGCCGTATCGCCACTGTCGAGGTGAAAGACGACATGATCATGCTTGCCATCCTTGGATCGCGCGTGATGAAACTCACCCGGAAGATCGCTCGAGCCGCCTTGTTCGATGCGGAAGGAACCCGACATCCCGAGATGGGCTATAATGGTCATGCCATCGTCGAGATCTATCAGCAGATATTTGGCCCGACGCCCAAGCCCGACAATCCGCCGACCGGACACGCGGGCGGAAAAATCCTCCGGAAAGGGGAAGCGTAGATCAGCGCGGCGGGTTTCGAGCGCAAGCACCGTCATGTTTTCCATCACCGGCGCCAATCCGCGGCGCACCGTTTCCACCTCTGGCAATTCGGGCATGCGTACCTTACTTCCTGTTTCAACGGTGCTGCCCTTGCTCTATAGACCAGCGCCAAAGTGCCGCAAGCGGCCTCAACAGAGATAGTATAGCCGATCCAACTTCGCTATGGTCCGGCCAAGTTTGAAACGGAGATGAACAACCATGGCTGAGAACCGTGTCACGGCAGACGGCGGAATGGAAACCTCCTACGGTTTTCGCAGCGTTGCGGAAGGCGAAAAACAGGGGCTGGTGAACGAGGTTTTTCACAAGGTCGCAAAACGCTACGACATCATGAACGATGTCATGTCGGCCGGCATGCATCGTGTCTGGAAGAATGCGATGGTGGCCGCGCTCAACCCGCGCAAGGATCCATCCTACAAGGTTCTGGATGTCGCAGGCGGCACCGGAGACATTGCCTTCCGCATCGTGGAGGCCTCCAACCGTCTCGCCCATGCTACCGTTCTGGACATCAACGGCTCGATGCTGGAAGTCGGCGCAGAACGCGCTGCCAGCCGCAAGCTTTCCAACAATTTGACGTTTGTCGAGGCCAATGCGGAAGAACTTCCCTTCGAGAGTAACAGCTTCGACGCGTATACGATCGCCTTCGGTATTCGCAACGTTCCGCGCATCGACGTGGCGCTGAGCGAGGCCTATCGCGTGCTGAAGCGGGGCGGCCGTCTCCTGGTGCTGGAGTTCTCCGAGGTCGAGATGCCTCTGCTCGACCGCTTTTATGACGAGTGGTCTTTTAGGGCTATTCCCCAGTTCGGCAAGATGATCACGGGCGATGCGGAACCTTACCAGTATCTGGTGGAATCGATCCGCAAGTTTCCCAATCAGGAGGACTTTGCCCGGATGATCCGGACTGCTGGCTTCTCCCGCGTGACCTACACCAATTATACGGGCGGCATTGCGGCTCTTCACTCTGGCTGGAAACTGTAATCGCATGAAGTTGGCAAGGATTGCTGCGGGGACCGGAGCATGAGCACGATCGGCGCTTATTTCCGGCTTGCGCGCGTGGGCTGGGTTCTCGTGCGGGAAGGCGTGGTGGCGGCACTCCCGACCCAGGGTCTGCCACCGGTTGTCGGACTGGTGAAGTCGCTCGCGCAGATTTTCACACGGCCGAACTCCATCCAGGAAAGCCGCAGCGTTCGATTGACACGAGCCGTCGACAGGCTCGGTCCGTCCTACGTCAAGATCGGCCAGTTTCTCGCAACCCGCCCTGATGTGGTGGGCGTCGACTGGGCGCTTGATCTTTCCATGCTCCAGGACCGCATGGCCTTCTTTCCGACCGCGACGGCAAAGAGCGCCATCGAAGCCTCGCTTGGCAGACCGGTGACCGAACTTTATACGCGTTTCGAGGAGCCACTTGCTGCAGCCTCCATCGCACAGGTTCATCCAGCGCGTGTTGCCTATGCCGAGGGTGAGCGCAAGGTGGCGGTGAAGGTGGTGCGTCCTGGTGTGCGCCAGCGCTTCGCCCACGACATCGAAAGCATGTACCTGATCTCCCGGATGCAAGAGCGCTTCCTGCCATCCACACGGCGTCTGAAGCCGGTGGAAGTGACGCGGACGCTGGAGCAGACGACGAAACTGGAAATGGATTTGCGGCTGGAGGCGGCGGCCCTTTCCGAAATCGGCGAAAATACAAAGAACGATCCGGGCTTCCGGGTACCGCAGGTCGACTGGGAGCGGACCGGGCGCGACGTCATCACCATGGAATGGATCGATGGCGTCAAGATGTCGAACATCGACGGTCTGCGAGAGGCGGGCCATGATCTGGAGAAGTTGGCTGAAACGCTGATTCAGTCGTTCCTGCGCCACACGCTGCGCGACGGCTTCTTCCATGCCGACATGCATCCCGGCAACCTGTTCGTCGATCCTGCAGGCACGATTGTCGCCGTCGACATGGGCATTGTCGGGCGTCTCGGCAAAAAGGAGCGCCGTTTCCTGGCGGAGATCCTCTATGGCTTCATCACGCGCGACTATATGCGGGTGGCGGAAGTGCATTTCGAAGCTGGCTATGTGCCGTCCCATCATGATGTCGCGAGCTTTGCACAGGCCATCCGCGCCATCGGCGAGCCCATTCACGGCCAGCCTGCGGAAACGATTTCCATGGCCCGCCTTCTGGCCCTTCTGTTCGAGGTAACCGATCTCTTCGAAATGCAGACACGGCCCGAATTGATCCTGCTTCAGAAGACCATGGTGGTTGTCGAAGGCGTGTCGCGTATGCTGGATCCGCGTTTCAACATGTGGCGTGCAGCAGAACCTGTTGTGGGAGACTGGATCCGCGACAATCTGGGTCCAAAGCGGGTGGTCACGGATCTGAAGGACGGACTGAAAGCCGCGATGAAGCTTGCGGAAGCAGCGCCCGAGATCGCTGCCAAGACCGAGAAGTTTCATCAGCAATTGCTGCATATGACGGAACATGGCGTGCGCTTCGACGACCAGACAGCAGAAGCGATCGGCAAATCCGAGGCAAAGCACAGCCGATGGGGACGGATTGCGCTCTGGGTCATTGCTGCCTCACTGATCTATATCGCCATTCAACTGAGCTAAACCGCCCTCTTCTCTCGTGCAGGCAAGAGAGCTAGGGTCAGGACCAAGAAAAGGGCAGGAGTGAGTGCGGTCATGGATCTTGCGGGAAAGCGCATTCTTCTCATCATTTCGGGTGGCATTGCCGCCTATAAAAGCCTCGACCTGATCCGTCGCCTTCGCGAACGGGGTGCTGAGGTCAGGCCGGTGATGTCGCGGGCTGCGCAGGAATTCATCACGCCGCTTGCCGTCGGCGCGCTCTCTTCGGGGCATGTCTATACCGATCTCTTTTCGCGGGAAGACGAGCAGGATGTCGGACATATCCGGCTTGCTCGCGATTGCGATCTGGTTCTGGTCGCACCCGCAACCGCTGATCTGATGGCCAAGATGGCGC
Organism: Rhizobium sp. Root149; assembly: GCF_001427345.1. Lineage (NCBI taxonomy): Bacteria > Pseudomonadati > Pseudomonadota > Alphaproteobacteria > Hyphomicrobiales > Rhizobiaceae > Rhizobium > Rhizobium sp. Root149. The sequence goes on along the minus strand of NZ_LMGD01000020.1, from coordinate 335,386 downwards.
ATGGTCTGGCCGACGATCTACCCAGCGCCGTGCTGCTGGCAACCGACCGGCCTGTTCTTGTTGCGCCCGCCATGAACCCGAAGATGTGGGATGCGGCACCCACGCGGCGCAACGTGGCAACGCTTCAACAGGACTGCATTCATTTCATTGGCCCCATGAAAGGCGAAATGGCGGAAAGTGGCGAGGCTGGCACGGGTCGCATGGCCGAACCGCTGGAAATTGTTGCAGCGGCCACCGCCCTGCTTTCGCCGGGCGAGAAGCCGCTAGCGGGCAAAAAGGCCATTGTTACATCAGGCCCGACACACGAGCCGATCGATCCCGTGCGTTACATCGCCAATCGTTCGTCCGGCAAGCAGGGTCACGCCATTGCCGCAGCCCTTGCAAAGCTGGGTGCCGAGGTCACGCTGATTTCGGGGCCGGTCGTGATTGCCGATCCGACGGGGGTTACCACTACCCATGTCGAAACCGCGAACCAAATGCTGCATGCTGTTCTGAATTCCCTTCCGGCAGATATCGCCGTGATGGTGGCGGCGGTGGCAGACTGGCGCGTCGCGGGTTCCTCGGACCAGAAGATCAAGAAGCAACCGGGTGAACCTCCGGCTCCACTTCAACTCACCGAAAATCCGGATATCCTGAAGACGATAGGTCACCATGCCCTTCGACCCCGCTTCGTGGTGGGCTTTGCAGCCGAGACGCAGAATGTCGAGCAGAATGGCCGTCGCAAGCTGGAAGCCAAGGGAGCGGATATCATCGTCGCAAACGATGTTTCGCCTGCGACCGGCATCATGGGTGGCGATCGCAATCGGGTGAAGATTATTTCGTCCTCAGGCCTCGAGGAGTGGCCGGATCTTGGCAAGGACGAAGTTGCCGAGAAGCTTGCCCACGAGATTGCCCGTCGGCTCGGATAGCAGCGTCAGAGATAGCTTGAGGCGAGACCCACGGCCGCACCGAGCCCAAGAACCGCAACAGGGTGGGCGCGCGTCCAGATGGAGATTGCAGCCGTGACGCCCGTTATCCCGGCAAGCAGCAGCGTATGGGCGGATGCGACGGTAATCACGACGGCACTGGCCGCGACCAACCCGGTCGTGATGGGCAGGAGCCCAGCCTGTACCACGGCGCGCCAGGGGCGGTCCCTAAACCGGTCCCAGACCGACACGGTCAGGCAGGTGATCAGCGACGACGGCAGGAATTTCGCGATCGACGCGACCGCAAGCCCCGGCAATCCGGCAACGTGCCAGCCGATGAGCGGGACGATCATCATGTTTGGTCCGGGTGCCGCCTGCGCAAGCGCGAAGAGTGCGCTGAATTCCTCCGCCGTCACCCAGTGCTGCACATCCACCACCCGCCGCTGGATCTCGGGCAGAACCGCATAGCCTCCGCCAAACGCCATGAGCGACAGTTCGGTGAAGATGAAGGCCAGGGCAAGGAGGGTTCCGATCATGGACGCAGCCTCCAGGCCAGAAGAACGGATAACGGCGCGAGAACCAGCATGGTCGGCAATAGCGGCAGACGCAGGAAGGCGACCGCAAAGAAGAGCAAGGAGGCGATGAAGAGCGCTGCCGGTTTGGTGAGGATCGGCCTCACGAGCTTGATTGCCATGGCGATCAGCAAGCCCGCTGCCGCTGCTGCCAGACCTGCGAAGACTTGCTGCACATGCGGATCGTCACGATACCGATCGTAGATCACGCCGAGAACGATGACGAAAGCCGTTGGAACCGCCGTCAGGCCGAGAATGGACGCCAAAGCACCACGCCACCCGCGAAACTTCATGCCAACGGCGACGGAAATATTGATGACATTGCCACCTGGCAGGAACTGGCAAAGACCCAGAAGATCGACGAATTCATCGGACGTCAGCCAGCGTCGGTCTTCCACCAGCATGCGACGGGCCAAGGGCAGAACGCCGCCAAAGCCGATGATGCCTATCCCTAAGAAACCGAGAAACAGCTGAAAACTGGTCGGGGGCGCTGAGGAAATCGTGGGGGCGCCGTCAGTCTTCATCGTCAACTCTCATTTCCATTGCAATGCCGGACGGCCAGATCGACTGATCTGGCCGTCCGGTTTTGTGATCAAGCCGCTTTCGCGAAAGGTGCGGGCGAAAATGCAGAGGTCAGCAGTCCATCATCCGTCACCAGAACGGCGCTTCCGGCGGGGATCTCCGTCCAGGCATCAACGTCATCGTTCAATGGCTCAGACACGAGGCAATAGCCGCCTCGTGGCCCCATGGGAGCCGCGTACAGCGTCGGGGGCTTTTGATCGCTGGCATAGCGAACTGCATAGAGCGATTTGCCGTCCGAGAAAGCTGCCGTGAAGCGCACCAGCGGATTGGCCCCTTCCTCTGCGGCATGTTTCTGCACCAGGGCGATTGCGCGAGAAACGGCACCGATCGGATCCTTCGCCATGCCCATTTCGAGGGAGAGCAGGAAAAGCAGTTCGGAATCTGTCGTGCCAGACCGGGCATGGAAGAGTTCATCCGACAGATGCGCTTCCAGCTTGCGGCGGATCTTGTCGAAGCCTGCCACCTGTCCGTTGTGCATGAAGGACCAGGGGCCGAAAACGAAGGGATGGCAATTGTCTCGGCGCGTGCCACCGCTGGTCGCTGCACGCACATGGGCCAGAAATAGCGGAGACCGGATCTGGCGGGCTAGACTACGCAAGTTGCAGTCCGACCAGGCCGGCAAAATATCGCGGTAGCGCCCCGGCTCCGGGTGATCGCCATACCAGGCAATGCCAAAACCGTCACCGTTTGTGGCTGTCTTGGCTCTGCTTGCACAATGGCTCTGCTCGATAAGGGAGTGGGCAGGAGAGGAAACGAGTTCCTCCAGGTAAAGAGGGTTACCGCGATAGGCGGCCCAGCGACACATGATCGATCTTCCTGACTTAAATGCCTGCCAAACTGACAGGCTACCGACAAAAGTTTGTGACGAATTGGTAAATGATGCATTAGCAAACATCGTGCCCCGATGAATTTGCCTGGACATCGTCAAACGAATGACCAGGCGTACCGACACCGAAGCAGTCAGTTCGCGGTTGACACCTTGCCTTATGAGGGGGCCGGTCTACATCCCAAAACATGTTAACACCTGATACAGCTTGTGAAGCCAAGATACCCCTCGCGGACCCGGCAGTGCTTGAAGAGCTTTCAAGCGAGCCTCAAGCCTGGGCGCTTTTCCTCGATATTGATGGTACTCTGATAGACCTGGCAGAGACGCCGGAAGCGGTTGTTGTTCCTGACGGGTTGATTTCGACCCTGTCGCAGATCTCAAATGTTCTGGGCGGCGCGGTCGGACTTGTTACAGGCCGTGCGGTTTCCTTTGCAGACCAGCTTTTCTCACCGCTGGCTTTGCCAATCGCCGGCCTTCATGGTGCAGAAAGGCGAAATTCTGCCGGGGATCTGGAACGGCTACCCCAAGACGACGATTTCGAGGCGCTAAAACGATCTCTGGTCCGCGTAACCGCCGACTGGGACGGCGTCATCATCGAAGACAAGGGATCAGCAGTGGCGGCCCATTACCGTCAGGCGCAGCAATGGGCCGGAGCGCTGGACGCCGTCATGCAGTCTGCTGTCGAGGAGGCAGGGGCTGACTACACGCTTCAACGCGGCAAAATGGTGATCGAGATCAGGCCTGCGCGTGCAAGCAAGGGAGAGGCCCTTAGAGCCTTTCTCGACGCGGAACCCTTTCTGGGGCGCAAACCCATCGCCATCGGTGATGATCTGACGGATGAGGCGATGTTCAAAGTCGCCAACGAGTTGGGAGGCCTGTCGATCCGGATCGGGGAACTGCGCGATACTGCCGCGGTGCGTGCGATACCGTCACCCGATGCACTCAGGAAGATTCTGGCCGATCTGGCACGCCAGGCCTGACACCATTCGGATTGAATTCGATCGTTGAAGAGGGAGTTTATTGTGAGCCGTCTCGTTGTCATTTCCAACCGCGTGCCCATGCCAGAGAAAAACGGCACGGCACCTGCCGGCGGACTTGCGGTCGCACTTCAGGCAGCGCTTGAAGAGCGCGGCGGCGTGTGGATGGGCTGGTCGGGAAAGTCGAGCGGCACAAAGGAGCCCGCCCCGCTGGCGCTGACGGAGCGCGGCAACATTACCTATGCGCTGACCGATCTGACGAGCACCGATGTCGAAGAATATTACCACGGCTTCGCCAATCGTGTTCTCTGGCCAATATGTCATTACCGGCTGGATCTCGCAGAGTATGGGCGCAAGGAAATGGCCGGTTACTTCAGGGTCAACCGCTTTTTCGCCCATCGGGTGGCTCCTCTCATCCAGGAAGACGATATACTCTGGATTCACGATTATCACTTGATCCCGCTTGCAGCGGAGCTCCGGCAGATGGGCTTCAAGAACAAGATTGGGTTTTTCCTGCACATACCCTGGCCGCCAGCAGATGTACTGTTTGCCATGCCGGTTCACGAAGAGATCATGCGTGGTCTAACCCATTACGACGTTGTCGGTTTTCAGACAGACCACGATTTGGAAAACTTCCGTGGCTGCCTGGTTCGCGAGGGTTTCGGCAATGCGGTTGGAGAGGGGCTTTATTCTTCACACGGGCGAACCTTCAAGGGCGGCTTTTATTCCATCGGCATCGAGACAGCAGCCTTCGCAGAATTTGCCAAACGGGCCGCCTCCACTACCATGGTGCGCAAGGCAAGGCAGAGCCTTGAGGGCCGCGATCTGATCATCGGTGTCGACCGGCTCGATTACTCCAAAGGCATTACACAGCGCATCGACGCCTATGAGAGCCTGGTGTCCCACAATCCCGCCTATCAGGGAAAGGTCACCTATCTGCAGATCACCCCGAAATCGCGATCGGAAGTGCCGGAGTACGAGGCCATGCAGCGCACCGTTGCAGAGCAGGCTGGCCGGGTGAATGGCGCTCTCGGCACCGTGGACTGGGTTCCCATCCGCTACATCAACCGATCTATAGGGCGCCCCGTTCTGGCAGGACTCTACCGGCTGGCAAAGGTTGGTCTTGTGACACCTTTGCGAGATGGCATGAACCTTGTCGCAAAAGAATTCGTCGCCGCACAAGATCCGGAAGATCCCGGTGTGCTGGTGCTATCACGTTTTGCGGGAGCGGCACGCGAACTGAACGGCGCCCTTCTGGTCAATCCCTACGACATCGAGGGAACGGGCCATGCAATTGCTCGCGCCCTGACGATGGGCAAGGAGGAGCGCATCCAGCGTTGGCGCGGCATGATGGACCATTTGCTGGTTCATGACGTGAAACGCTGGTGCGACGACTTCCTGGCAGACCTTACGTCCGAAGGGGATCACGCCGCCTTGGCGACGTGATACTCCTTGATGGCAACCATCTTGATGGACGGGTAACGTTCCGCCTCATAGCGCAGAGAGAAGGCATCCTGAGCCAGAAAGACAGGGTCACCGTCCAGATCGCGGGCGATATCGCCACGCTTAACGGTCAGAAACTTCTCCATGTCGGCCTTGTTTTCCGAGGAAATCCAGCGGCAGACCGAAAAGCGCGACATTTCAAACGACACAGGAAGGCTGTATTCCGCCGAAAGCCGTTCCTTCAGAACGTCAAGCTGCAAGGCACCGACCACGCCGACAATGGCCGGTGAGCCATCCTCTGGCGAGAAGAGCTGTACAACGCCTTCTTCGGCCATCTGCTGAAGCGCTTCTTTCAGCTTCTTCGCCTTCATGGCATCTTCCAACCGCACGCGTCGCAGGATTTCCGGCGAGAAGTTCGGCACGCCCTGGAAGACCAGCGCTTCGCCTTCTGTCAGCGTATCACCGATACGCAGCGTGCCGTGGTTCGGAATACCCACCACATCGCCTGCATAGGCTGTATCAGCCAGCTGGCGCTGCGAGGCAAAGAAGAACTGCGGTGCGGTCAGGCCCATCTGCTTGCCGGTACGGGCCAGGCGCGCCTTCATGCCGCGCTCCAGCTTGCCGGAGCAGATGCGGGCAAAAGCAATGCGGTCGCGATGGTTGGGGTCCATGTTTGCCTGGATCTTGAAGACGAAGGCCGTCATCTTGTCTTCAGCCGCATGAACGGTGCGGGTATCGGCTACCTGATCTCGTGGAGGAGGCGCAAAATCGCCCAGCGCATTGATGAGATCACGAACGCCAAAGTTTCTGAGCGCCGAGCCGAAGAAGACCGGCGTCATATGGCCTTCTAGAAAAGCCTGGCGGTCGAACGGGCGGCAGGCTTCCCGGGCCAGTTCCAGCTCGTCGATGAAAGCGTCGCGTTCGTTTTCCGGCAGGTTTTCTGCAACACTTTGCGGACCATTCACCTTCAACGGCTCAACCTGTGTGTCGGAACCACGATAGGTGTTGTTGGCCAGATTGTAGGAGCCGCAGAAGGTTTTGGACCGCCCGACAGGCCAGGTGACCGGCGCCGTGTCCAGCGCCAGTTTCTCTTCCACTTCGTCGAGGATTTCGAAGGTATCGCGGCTCTCGCGGTCCATCTTGTTGACGAATGTGATGATCGGAATGTCGCGCATGCGGCAGACTTCAAAGAGCTTCAGCGTTCGCGGCTCGATACCCTTGGCGGCATCGATAACCATGACAGCTGCATCCACCGCCGTCAGCGTGCGGTAGGTATCGTCCGCGAAGTCCTCGTGACCCGGCGTATCCAGAATATTGAAAACATTGCCTTCATATTCGAAGGTCATGACCGAGGTCACGACGGAAATGCCGCGTTCGCGCTCGATCTTCATCCAGTCGGACCGGGTCTGGATACGATCCTTCTTCGCCTTCACCTCACCTGCGAGCTGAATGGCACCGCCGAACAAGAGCAGTTTTTCAGTGAGCGTCGTCTTACCGGCGTCCGGGTGCGCGATAATCGCGAATGTGCGGCGGCGGGATACCGCCTCGGCAATGCTTTCAGCCATGATGTGCAAATCCTTCGAGTTGCGGCGTATCTAGCGATTTCGGGCCAATTATGCAATTGACCTGCCTGATTTGAAGGAGACGCTCATGCGCGAAGTCATCGGCCCTGCCCTGAAACTCGTTCGACTGCCTCATGCTGAGGGGCTTGATCTGCCGGCTTATGAAACCGCGGGCGCGGCTGGTATGGACATTCGCGCCGCTGTGAGTGAACCTCTCGTCCTGCAGCCCGGCGCTCGCATGCTTGTGCCAACCGGCTTTATTTTCGAGATACCGCAGGGCTTTGAAATTCAGGTTCGCCCTCGCTCCGGGCTAGCGTTCAAACATGGCGTGACCTGTCTCAACACACCCGGCACGATCGACAGCGACTATCGCGGCGAGGTTAAGGTCCTGCTGATCAATCTGGGCCAGGAGGATTTCACAATCGACCGCGGCATGCGGATCGCACAGCTGGTTTTCGCACCCGTTGTTCAGGCTCAGGTGCAGGAGGCCGATACGTTCAATGACACGGCGCGAGGTGCGGGCGGCTTCGGCTCTACCGGCGTATAAACCGTTGCGCCCGGATCGCAACGCAATTAGCAATGGCGAATGAGGAGATAGTTCATGACCCTTGCTTCATTGATCACCTATGCTGGCGCTCTGTTCATCGCAGCGGCCATTCCCGGTCCCGGCATGACAGCCATTGTCGCGCGAGCTCTCGGATCCGGCTTCCGCCCCACATTCTTCATGGGGCTTGGCCTCATTCTGGGTGATCTCGTCTATCTCACGGCCGTCATTCTCGGCCTTGCCATTCTTGCGCAGAATTTCACGACGCCCTTTCTCATCATCAAATATCTTGGTGCTCTCTATCTCTGCTATATCGCCTGGAAGCTGTGGACCGCCGGTTTGCTGCGGCAGGATATTCAGGCGACCCGCGGCGCCACAGGCATGATGGCATTTCTATCCGGACTGCTGGTCACGCTTGGCAATCCGAAGACCATGCTGTTTTACGTGGCGCTCGTGCCGACCCTGATACCGTTACAGGACATCGGTCTGCGAGATTATGCGGTTCTGGTAGCGACCACGTTCATCGTGCTGATCGCGGTCTTGTTGCCCTATATTTTGCTCGCATCGAAAGCCCGCGAACTCCTGAAGAAACCGCGCACGCTGCAGGCACTTAATCGTTCGGCAGCAGGTATTCTGGCGGGAACAGCGGCTTACATCGCAGCACGCTGAGAACGCAGGGTAAGCCTCGGATGCAACGCGGGAAAAATTATTCCGCCAAGCCCGGGGGACAGCGTTCACTCTCCTCTCGCGCAACACAGTTTTACGGCTTAGGTTGAGGCTCAATCACCCCAAACTCGATGCCTGACGAATGCTTGGAGATACGCAATGACTGATGCAAAACCGGGTCGCGGCAAAATCTATTCCTCGATCACCGAAACGATTGGCAACACCCCGATTGTGCGGCTGGATAAGCTGGCCAAGGAGAAGGGTGTGAAGGCAAATCTTTTGGCCAAGCTGGAATTTTTCAACCCCATCGCCTCCGTCAAGGACCGTATTGGCGTTGCAATGATCGAGGCTTTGGAAGCTGCAGGTACGATTACGCCGGGCAAGACAGTTCTGGTCGAACCGACCTCCGGAAATACGGGCATTGCACTCGCCTTTGCAGCCGCCGCCAAGGGTTACCGCCTCATCCTTACCATGCCGGAGACCATGTCCATCGAGCGTCGCAAGATGTTGGCGCTTCTGGGCGCGGAACTTGTTTTGACCGAGGGGCCTAAGGGGATGAAGGGAGCAATCGCCAAGGCAGAAGAGCTGGCGGCCAGCCTGCCCGATGCAATTATCCCCCAGCAATTCGAGAACCCGGCCAATCCTGAAATACACCGCAAGACAACCGCGGAGGAAATCTGGAACGATACAGACGGACAGGTCGACTTCTTCGTGTCTGGCATCGGTACCGGTGGCACGATTACCGGCACAGGTCAGGTTCTGAAGAGCCGCAAGCCGGACATCAAGGTCATCGCCGTTGAACCCGCCGAATCTCCAGTCCTGTCGGGTGGAGAGCCCGGCCCTCACAAGATCCAGGGCATCGGTGCGGGCTTTGCGCCTAGGATCCTAGACCGATCCGTCTATGACGAAATCGTCACCATTGCCAGCCAGGAGGCCATCGACACCGCTCGTCTGGTGGCTCGTCTCGAAGGCGTGCCCGTCGGCATCTCGTCTGGCGCAGCACTCGCAGCCGCCATCAAAATCGGCTCCCGGCCAGAGAATGAAGGCAAAAATCTCGTCGTGATCATTCCGTCTTTTGCAGAACGCTACCTCTCGACCGTCCTGTTCGACGGTCTCGGTGCCTGAAGCCAAGCAACACGATAAGACTTGCCTGACATGACTACAGCGCGGCGCGTTCGATTGAACGCGCGGACGACGCTGTAAGACTTTGAAATGATGCATGTTCGTTTCGCTCAACCGAATCCGGTTGAGCGCGACATGCATTAGCGCTACGCCGTCAGGGCTGATTTCCATGGTCGAGGCCAGCCCGACATCTGGCGTGAGAGGTGTACAAGCGGTCATCCGCTCTACTCATCACCGAACCTCCCTGGTTATCTCAAGAGCCTGTCGTCAGACGGCTGCAGTCAACCGTTCACCTGCTATTCGGTAGGATATGGCTTCCGCGAGATGGATGCGCCCAACACGGTCGCAGTCATCCAGATCCGCAAGTGTTCTGGCTACTTTCAGCACCCGATGATAGGCACGCGCCGAGAATTTCATCTTGTCAGCCGCATCCCTTAACAACTGTGCTCCGGCAGTGTCAGGTTCAGCGACCTGCTCGATGAGCGAGGTCGAACATCTTGCATTGGTGCTGATATAGGGCATGCCTGCGGCAATAAATCTCCGGCGCTGGCGATCTCTTGCCTTCGCGACGCGGGCAGCTACATCGGCACTGCTTTCCGCCGGACGAGGACGGATGAGGTCCGCTGCCGCAACAGCGGGCACGTCGATACGGATATCGATGCGATCCAGCAGAGGCCCCGAGATGCGTGCCTGATAATCCGTCATGCATTTGGGACCCTTGGCACAGGTATGCCCCGGCTCACCGGCCATGCCGCATCGGCACGGATTCATGGCAGCGACCAGTTGTATATTGGCCGGATAAGAGACCCGGTGATTGGCGCGTGCAATGATGCACTCGCCCGTTTCCAGCGGCTGTCGCAAGGCATCAAGAACCTGCGGGGAAAATTCGGGAAATTCGTCAAGGAACAGCACGCCGTGATGTGACAGCGATGCCTCACCCGGTTTTGCCCGAAAACCACCACCGACAAGCGCTGCCATGGTGGCCGAATGATGCGGTGTGCGGAACGGACGCCGGTCCGAGAGCTTCCCTCCCGAAAGTTGACCCGCAATCGAGTGAATCATGGAGACTTCCAGAAGCTCCGCTGCGGAAAGCGGCGGGAGAATGGAAGGAAGGCGCGCCGCCAGCATCGACTTTCCAGAACCTGGCGGCCCCACCATCAGAAGATTATGACCACCCGCCGCAGCAACTTCCAGCGCTCGCTTGGCGCTTTCCTGTCCTTTGATCTCGGCGAGATCCGGCAAATTGGTGGGAGCTGCACGAATTGCCGGTGCTGGCCTTGAAAGAAGCTGGCTTCCGCGAAAATGATTGGCCAGCGCAATCAGACTGCGAGGTGCCAGAATATCGAACTCGGCACCGGCCCAGGCAGCCTCCGCACCGCTGTCTGCCGGGCAGATGAGCCCTTTGCCGAGCGCATTTGCACCAATGGCTGCAGGCAAGGCACCGGCCACTGCAGCCAGTGTTCCGTCCAGGTTGAGCTCGCCAATCACAACGTAACTTGCCAGTGCTTCGACTGGAATGGCGCCCAAGGCAGCCATCAGCCCGAGTGCAATCGGCAGATCAAAGTGAGATCCCTCCTTGGGAAGATCCGCAGGCGCCAGATTGATCGTGATCCTTTTCGGCGGCAGCGCGAGACCGGAGGCATGCAGGGCTGCCTGTACGCGCTCACGACTCTCCGCTACCGCCTTGTCCGGCAGGCCAACGATCTGCATGGCGAGCTTCCCCGGGCCCACCATGACCTGCACGTCAACAGGGACGCCCTCTATGCCCTGAAAGGCAACCGTATTAACACGCGCGACCATTTCCACCTGCCAGCCACGCTTCGGCAGCAGCACCGAAGCTCGCGTGCAATCAAGCACAACTTGAAGGCGGAAACAAGAACAATTAGAGAACAAAATTCCTGTTAAAGTTGCACCTAAATTTGAAGTGCCTCAACTCTCAAGCGGCAGAACGCTTTGCCTCGATCGCATCCCAAAGCAGCGCGGCTGCATCGACCCCGCCGAACTTCTTGACTTCGCGAATGCCGGTTGGAGACGTGACATTGATCTCGGTCATGTAGTCACCGATGACATCAATCCCGACGAACAGGAAGCCGCGCTCCCGCAGCGCTGGTCCGATACGCTCGCAGATTTCCTGCTCGCGGCGGGTCAACTCCGTCGGCTCTGCACGTCCGCCGACATGCATATTGGAGCGGGCGTCGTGCTCTGCTGGCACGCGGTTGATCGCGCCCACCGGATTTCCATCAACGAGGAGGATTCGCTTGTCACCCTTGCGCACGGCCGGCAGATAGGCCTGAGCGATGTAAGGCTCGCGATACATCTGGCCGAACATTTCCAGAAGCGACGAAAAGTTGCGATCATTACGGGCAGAGTGGAAGACGCCTGCGCCGCCATTGCCATAGAGCGGCTTCAGGATGATGTCGCCGAGCTCCTCCCGGAAGCGGGCAATCTCGCCAACATCCTTGGTAATCAGGGTCGGCGGCATCAGATCCGCGAACTCGGTCACGAAAATCTTTTCCGGTGAGTTGCGCACCCAGGCAGGATCGTTCACGACCAGCGTCTTCGGATGGATACGCTCCAGAAGATGGGTAGATGTGATGTAACCCATGTCAAAGGGCGGGTCCTGCCGCAGGTGGACGACATCCATAGTCGACAGATCGACGCGCTCCCGCTCGCCGAGCGTGAAATGATTGCCCTTTTCGTCACGCAACTGCATGGCTTCCACGGCGGCAAATATCTTGCCATCGCGCATGGTCAGCCTGTCGGGCGTATAGTGAAAGAGTTCGTAGCCGCGCGCCTGCGCTTCCAGCGCCATGGCGAAGGTAGAATCTCCGGCGATATTGATGCCGGACACGTGGTCCATCTGGAACGCGACTTTACGAATATTGGCCATGACTGCCCCTCAAGAGATTACCTGGCAGATGTAGGATGCCTGAGGGGCAATGGCAACGCGAGAATGGGCTCAGAGTGCTGTTCTTCGGCCCTTCAGCTTGCGGATGACGCGCCTGCGGATACGATAAAACAGGGAAACGGGCAGATCGAGCGGCTGGCGCATGAAGGCGATCTTTCGGACATAGCGCTCCACCTTCCAGGTCGCCCAGGTTCCGGCCTTGAAGTAACCGACATCGCCTGCTTTCAGCAGTTTCTGCGTGCCATCTTCCGCGATGACGAAAACATCGCCTTCCAGAATGACGACGGTTTCATCTTCGCCAAAAAACCACCTGAATGAGCCAGCCGTGCAATCCCACATCGCCGTACAGGCACATTTGTCAGTCGCATTTGAATGGTAGGCAACTCGCGCCTCAGGGCTTCCGGACAGTATCCAGCTGGGCTCTATGGGCGAGGAAACCAGATCCTTTACAAGATGCTCGTTGCTGGCACCGATGAACGGAGCGGGGACTGCCACTTCATTGGCAGTCCGTCTACGATGCGCCAGAGCCAGAGCTCCAGCCAAGGCCAGTTTCAAAACCATACTTTCCCCCACTGCGAGATTCGGGCGGAGAGTATCAGGCACAACCGAGGATCAGGTTTCCGGGGTCACTCGCATTTTAGTCATTTGCCCGAAATTCGGATCATGCGCTGGCTGCAGATCGGCCAAGTGGCCTCGACCCCTCCACCGCAAGCCTTTTTCCACTGGTTGGATCGAAGAAATGAAGCCGTGCCGGATCAATCACCAGACAAAGGTTTTCCGCAAGGAAGGTTTCGGCAGGAAAAGCCGCTGTCAGAGACTGATCTCCGACAAAACCATGCGCAAGACGCTGGGAGCCCAGTTCTTCGATGTAATCCAGCCGGAAGGGAAGCCCTGTCTCGCCGGCCGGCGCCAACCGCAGATCTTCTGCCCGCAACCCCACGGTCACCACTCCCGAGGGCCTCGCTGTTGAAAGCTCCAGCTGTCCGGAGCCGATCGTCAGTTTGGAGCCTTGCACCTCTGCCCGAACAAGGTTCATGGCGGGAGAGCCAATGAAACTTGCAACAAAGGTGGATGCAGGTGCGTGATAGACTTCGAGTGGAGAGCCGATCTGCTCGATCTCTCCGCCGTTCAGCACCACCAGCCGGTCCGCCAGTGTCATGGCTTCCAGCTGATCATGGGTCACATAGATCGAGGTGGTGCCGAGACGCCGCTGGAGACGCTTGATTTCGCCGCGCATGGACACGCGCAACTTCGCATCGAGATTGGAGAGCGGCTCGTCGAAGAGAAAGGCCGCAGGCTTGCGTACGATCGCACGTCCCATGGCAACGCGTTGACGCTGACCGCCGGAAAGCGCGCGCGGCTTGCGCTCCAGATACTGGGTGATCTCCAGCATGCGCGCGGCTTCGGCCACCCGTGCATCAATTTCCGCCTTCGGCGTGCCACGATTCTTCAAGCCATAGGCGAGGTTCTGGTAGACCGTCATATGCGGATAGAGCGCATAGTTCTGGAAGACCATGGCAATGTCGCGCTCGGCCGGTTCCATGCGGTTGACGACACGCCCCGCGATAGAAACCTCGCCTTCCGAAATCGTTTCCAGCCCGGCTACCATGCGAAGCAGCGTTGACTTGCCGCAGCCGGAGGGGCCGACCAGGACGATGAATTCGCCGTCAGCGATATCGATGGAAACGGAATTTACCGCCTTCACGCCACCCGTGTAGATCTTCGAGACCTTGTCGATCGAAATCGAGGCCATGTTACTTCTCCGTTTCAGTAAGGCCGCGGATGAACAGCCTTTGCATGAATATGACGATGAGGATGGGGGGCAGCATGGCAAGCACGGCACCGGCCATCACGAGGTTCCACTGGATTACGCCATCCTGCACAGTGACCATGCGCTTCATGCCCATCATCAGCGTGTAGTAACCGGGATCGGTGGTGACCAGCAGCGGCCAGAGATATTGCACCCAGCCGTAGATGAAGAGGATGACCGAGAGCGCACCGATATTCGTGCGGGACAGCGGCAGCAGAATATCGCGGAAGAATTTCATCGGCCCCGCACCATCGACACGTGCCGCCTCCAGCATTTCATCGGGGATCGTCATGAAAAACTGGCGGAATAGGAAGGTGGCAGTTGCTGATGCGATCAACGGTATCGTCAAACCGGCCCAGGAATTGAGCATGCCCAGATCAGCGACAATCTTGTAGGTCGGCATGATGCGCACTTCCACCGGCAGCATCAGGGTCACGAAAATGATCCAGAAAGCCAAGACCCGGAACGGAAAGCGGAAATAGACGATCGCAAAAGCTGACAGAATAGAGATCGCGATCTTTCCCACTGTGATCACCAGAGCCATGATCAGCGAATTCAGCGCCATGTGGGAATAGTTCGGAAGGCCATTTGCAGCCGAAGCATTGGTCAGGATCATCCGATAATTCTCGATGAAATGATCCCCCGGCAGCAGGGGAATCCGGCTGCTCATCAAGGTCGAAACATCGTGGGTGGAGGCGATCACCGCAACGTAGACCGGCAAGGCCACGATGGCGAAGCCTAGCAGCAGGAAGGCGTGCGTGAGGATGTTCAGGAGGGGTCTGTTTTCAACCATGGTCGTTTCTCAATACTGCACGCGGCGTTCGACGTAGCGGAACTGAACGAACGTCAGCACCATGACGATGAGCATCAGAAGGACCGATTGCGCCGAGGAGGAGCCGAGGTTCAAGCCGAGATAGCCATCCTGATAGACCTTGTAGACGAGCGTGGTCGTTGCCTGTGCCGGCCCGCCAACCGTCGTTGCATCAACAATCGGGAAGGTGTCGAACATCGTGTAGTTCACGTTGATGATGAACAGGAAGAAGGTGGTGGGCGAGAGAAGCGGCAGCGAAATGGTGAAAAAGCGTTTCACGGGGCCGGAGCCATCGATTGCGGCAGCTTCCATCAACGCCTGCGGCACGGATTGCAAACCGGCCAGGAAAAACAGGAAATTGTAGGAGATCTGTTTCCAGGCAGCCGCAACAATGATCAGGATCATCGCATGCGTGCCATTGAGATCATGATCCCAGCGAATGCCGAAGCGTTCCAGCACAAAGGGCATGAGCCCCGTCGAGGTATTGAAGAGAAACCACCATAAAACGCCCGCGACGACCGGCGCTACCGCATAAGGCCAGACGAGAAGCGTCGTGTAGAATTTTGCACTGCGCGCAAGTCGATCCACGGCTGCAGCAAAGGCGAGGCCCAGCAGCATGGAAAGCGCTGTGACCGAAACGGCAAAAACGGCCGTCCGCGCCATCGCGTCCAGATAGGTCGGGTCACTGAGCAGCTTCCGGTAATGGGCAAGGCCCACGAAGGTCGTGGCAAGACCAAAGGGGTCTTCGCGCTCGAAGGAGGATTTCACGGCCTGTCCGGCAGGCCAGATGAAAAATACGAGTGTGATGACGAGCTGCGGCAGGAGCAGCATGTAAGGAAGAAACTTCGCGTGGAAGGTCGTACGTTTGGTATCCATGGCCGCTCTTTCGGCTCTGTCGCCACCGGTCAATCGCACCGGATGCGCAAAAACGGACGAAAGGGAGCCGGGCAGGATGCCTGGCCCCCTTCCGATGATCGACAGGATCAGTTGGTGTTGGCGCTTTCGAACTCGCGCAGAAGCTGGTTGCCACGGGTTACCGCGCTATCCAGAGCCTGCTTGGCGTCCTTCTTGCCAGCCAGCAGAGCCTGGAATTCTTCATCCACAATCGTGCGGACCTGAGTGAAGTTGCCGAAGCGGACGCCCTTGGAATTGGCGCTTGGCGTGCCACGCATGATCTGCTTGATGGCAACGTCAGAACCCGGGTTCTTGTCGTAATAACCCTGGCTCTTGCCGAGATCGTAGGAGGCGTTGGTGATGGGGAGGTAGCCGGTGTACTGGTGCCAGTCGGCCTGGACTTCAGGCTTGGAAAGATAGCTGAAGAACTTGGCTACACCCTTGTAGGTCGCCTTGTCCTTGCCGTTCAGAACCCACAGCGTTGCACCGCCGATGATGGAGTTCTTCGGCTCCTTGGTTACGTCGTCGTAGTAGGGAAGCGGCGCAAAGCCCGGCTTGAAATCCTTGGCATTGTTGATGACGCCCGCACGGCCCGCAGACGAGTTCATCGTCATGGCGCATTCCTGCGCGTAGAACATCGTTGCTGCGTTGTCGCCACCGACGGGGCCGCCATACTTGAAGAGGCCTTCATCCTGCCACTTCTTCAAGTTTGCCCAATGCTTCTGCTGAACCGGTCCATTGAAGGAGAACTGGGTCTTGAGACCACCAAAGCCGTTTTCCAGCGTGCCGAACGGCTGGTCATGAATGGCGGAAAGGTTTTCTGTCTGTACCCAGGTGATCCAGGCAGACGTGAAGCCGCACTTGGCCGCGCCCGATGTTACGATCTTCTTTGAAAACTCCTCGACTTCCTTCCAGGTCTTCGGAGCAACTTCCGGATCAAGGCCAGCCTTCTTGAAGACGTCCTTGTTGTAATAGAGGATCGGCGTTGACGAGTTGAACGGCAGCGACAGGATATTGCCCTGCGTGTCGGAGTAATAGCCGACAACCGGACCGAGGAACGACTTCGGCTCGAAGCTTTCGCCCTCGTTCTTCATCAGCTTGTAAACGGGGTAAACGGCACCCTTGGCCGCCATCATCGTGCCGGTTCCGACTTCGAAAACCTGAACGATAGCAGGCTGCTGATTGGCGCGAAACGCTGCAATGGCAGCCGTTAGGGTTTCTGGGTAAGAGCCCTTGTAAACGGGAACGACCTTGTATTCGCTCTGGCTTTCATTGAACTTCGTGGCAATCTCTTCGAGCTTCTTGCCAAGCTCGCCGCCCATGGCGTGCCACCAGGTAACTTCAGTTGCCGCAAGCGATGTGGAGGCAGACAGAGCAAACGCTGCCGCTGCAAGGCCAAGCTTCTTGAACATGGGGATCGTCCCTCTTTCCTTCAGTTTAGGATGAGGGGGTGATTAGCGACCTTCCGTGACAGGTCCTTGAAATATATATGACATAACTGTTACAACATCATCGAATTTGCACAGGCATGCAAAAACACTCAGAACGCATCGACGAAATGTTTCGGTAGACGCCAAGGCCTTACCGCTACGATGTCATATCTCAACGACAAGACGGATGCCTTCCTTTGCTTTGCAAGCCAAAGGTCGCTTGCTGCGCGAATGCGGCTCTGACTGTAGAAGCTCACCGCCTCGACGGCTGAGTGTTCCGACTTGCGCGCCTTGACCTCGGCGAAGACGGCTAGATTGCCTTTGCGCGCGATGAGATCGATCTCTCCCAGCGGTGTTCTATAACGAAGAGCGACGATGCGGTAACCTTTGGCCATCAGATATAACGCGGCCCAGTATTCGGAGAGCCGTCCACGGCGTTCGGCAGTTCTGCGCCGCTTGCCGTCATTAATGACTGTCTTCGGCATCTTTCAACTCAATCAGGCGCTGATAAAGATCTTTGCGCGACAGACCGGTAAGGCGGGCCGCCTCCGCAGCGGCCTTGGTGGCGGGCATGCTGGCAGAGAGTTCCCTCAGCATGATATCCACGTCAACGGCGGCGGGAATATCGTCATAGTCTGGCGGACCGACGACGAAAACGATCTCGCCCTTGACCGTTGCGTCCTTGTACTGCTCTGACAGATCGCCCAGCGTGCCGCGGCGGAACTCCTCGAAGGTCTTGGTCAGTTCACGGCACACGCAAGCTGCACGTGACGGGCCAAGAACATCCGCTGCAATGGTGAGCGTATCTGAAATCCGGTGGGGCGATTCAAAGAAGATCAGGGTTGCCGGGATCTTGGAAAGCTCTGCCAGGCGATCCCGCCTGCCCTTTTCCTTCACCGGCAAGAAGCCTGCGAACAGAAATGCATCCGATGGCAGGCCCGACCCCACAAGGGCGGCCAGCGGTGCCGAGGGGCCTGGAATCGGTATGACCCGATAACCCGCTTCGATCGCCAATTGGCCCAGGCGATAACCCGGATCGGAAACCAGCGGAGTGCCGGCATCTGACACCAGCGCCACAGATTTTCCTGCCTCCAGAGCGGCAAGAAGCTTCGGTCCAGCCTCATTGGCGTTGTGTTCATGATAGGCATAGGGCCTGCCCGTAATGCCGAAACGATCCAGCAGCACGCGCGTGACCCGTGTATCCTCGCAGGCCAGCACATCAGCACCTGCCAAGGTTTCCAAGGCGCGCAGGGTGATATCACCCAGATTGCCGATGGGAGTTGCCACGAGATAGAGTGCCGGTTCCAGCGGTCGCGCCGGGATCGCCGTGTTCCCGATCCGATAGGTTTTCGCCGCCTGTTGTCGATCTTCCGTCACTGCTCAATGCCTGCCTTATTATTGTTACGTCTTTATGGGCGAGCGCCCCATGCTGGGCAAGGCAAAAGCGGCAACCATGTGGAAAGCTGTGAGTAGTTGATGCACCAACTTGATTCCGACCCGAGAATCGGAGGGGCCTCTTGCCTTTTTGCCGCTTTGTCTGCCATTTTGCCGATCCACATCCGTCCGACCAGACTGACGGACGAGAATAACATTCGGCTTCTCACCGGAAGCCGGCACGGTCGAAAGCGGTAGCATCCCATGCGTATTACTCTTGAGCGGTCCAACCTCCTGAAATCGTTGAATCACGTTCACCGGGTGGTGGAGCGCCGCAACACGATCCCTATCCTCTCCAACGTCCTGCTGCGTGCTTCCGGCAATGATCTGGCGCTGAAGGCGACGGACCTTGATCTCGAGATCACCGAAGAACTTCCGGCAATGGTCGAGACGGCCGGCGCGACGACGGTTCCGGCGCATCTTCTCTATGAAATCGTGCGCAAGCTACCCGATGGTTCGGAGGTTCTTCTGGCCGTCAATCCGGATGGCAGCACGATGTCGGTTCAGTCCGGCCGTTCGAAGTTTTCGCTGCAATGCCTGCCCGAAGCCGATTTCCCTGACCTGACGGCTGGAAGTTTCACGCATAGCTTCAAGATCAAGGCATCCGATCTGAAGATGCTGATCGACCGCACGCAGTTCGCGATCTCGACAGAGGAAACGCGCTATTACCTCAACGGGATTTTCTTCCATACGATCGAGACGGGCGGTCAGTTGAAGCTGCGAGCCGTTGCGACCGATGGACATCGCCTTGCTCGCGCCGATATCGAGGCGCCCTCCGGTTCGGAAGGCATGCCAGGCATCATCATTCCCCGCAAGACGGTGGGCGAACTGCAGAAGTTGATGGACGATGCCGAAGCGGTCGTCACCGTCGAGGTTTCGGATGCCAAGATCCGGCTGACGCTTGGCGGAATCGTCATGACGTCGAAGCTGATTGATGGCACGTTTCCGGACTACCAGCGCGTCATTCCCACCGGAAACGACAAGGAAATGCGCGTGGATTGCCAGAGCTTTACCCGCGCTGTCGATCGCGTATCCACGATTTCCTCCGAACGTGGCCGCGCCGTCAAGCTGGCATTGAGCGATGGGCAGTTGCTTCTGACAGTCAACAATCCCGATTCCGGCAGCGCCACGGAAGAAGTCGCCGTGGGCTATGAAAGCGAACCGATGGAAATTGGCTTCAATGCCAAGTATCTGCTGGACATCACAGCGCAGCTTTCCGGCGAGGATGCAATCTTCCTTCTTGCCGATGCGGGTTCGCCGACACTTGTACGGGATACGGCGGGCGATGACGCACTTTATGTGCTGATGCCGATGCGTGTTTAATCTAAATTTCAAGGGTCGCAGCCGCGGCCCTTTTTCCTGCCGCATTTCAGATGCGACATTTTTTCTTGATTTTGCGTCATGACGGCGCGATGAACGGTTAATAGATTCGCGGGAGATAGTTGATGGAATTGCGCCTGAAGGAACGACTGGGCCGTAAATTCGATGAGGAAATCCGTTTCTTCAAGGGATGGATGGAAGGCCCCAAGCAGGTTGGGGCGATCCTGCCCACCTCCAGCGTTACGGCACGCCGGATGGCAAGCGTCATCAATCCGCAGTCCGGTCTTCCGGTTCTTGAACTTGGTCCCGGCACGGGCATCATCACCAAGGCAATCCTGAAACGGGGCATCAAGCCACAGGATCTCGTATCCATCGAGTATTCGACGGACTTCTATCAGCATCTGATGCGGACCATGCCGGACGTGCGCTTCGTCAACGGCGATGCTTTCGAGCTCCAGACCATTCTTGGCGACTTCAAGGATCGCAAGTTCGACGCTGTCATCTCCGCCATCCCGATGCTGAGCTTCCCAATGGAAAAACGGATCTGGCTTCTGGAAGACCTGCTGGACCGCATGCCACACGGCCGCCCGGTGATGCAGATCACCTATGGACCGGTTTCACCCATCATTGCAAAGCCGGATCGGTATCGCATCAAGCATTTCGACTTTGTCGTGCGCAATTTGCCACCGGCCCAGTTGTGGACCTATACGCGCCCTGATTAAATCAGGACATGTTCGGGCTCTATATCAGTCATCCTCAGGTGCAGATCGACCCGCAGGTTCCGGTTCCTGACTGGAGCCTGTCGCCGCTTGGGCGTGAACGCGTTCTTGCTGCAGCAGCACGTCCATGGGTGGCCAAGTTGCAGCGGATCGTCAGCAGCCCCGAGCGGAAGGCCATCGAGACAGCCGAAATCCTGGCCGAGGCGGCTGGCGTCGAGGTCGAAATCGCAAGCGCCAGCCACGAGATCGACCGGTCCTCGACGGGCTATCTCACGCATGACGCTCATGAAGAGGCGGCCAACCGCTTTTTCGCGGATCCCTCCCATAGCTTTCGGGGTTGGGAGAAGGCTATCGATGCGCAACAGCGGATCGTGACCACGATTTCTCAGATCATTCTGGAACATGATCCCGCCCGCCCCATCGCGTTTGTAGGCCACGGCGGGGTTGGAACGCTCCTCAAGTGCTCGCTTGCGGGTCGGCCCATCGCTCGAGACGGCGATCAGCCTCCAGGCGGCGGCAATCTTTTCTGCTTTTCTCTTGCGCGCAATCTTGCCGAGTGCCGTCTCAAATGCGAGTGGACACCGATGGAATTCTGGCAAGGAGAAACGTGATGGATGCTCGTGACCGCCTGATCTTGGGCCTGGATGTACCGACCGTCGGCGAGGCAGAGGCGCTGATCCGCACACTTGGCGAGACGGTTTCCTTCTACAAGATCGGCTACCAGCTGGCTTTCGTCGGCGGACTGGAACTGGCACGCGATCTGGTTCGGGACGGAAAATCCGTTTTTCTCGACATGAAACTGCTCGACATCGACAACACCGTTGCCCACGGGGTCGAAAATGTCGCCAAGATGGGCGTGAACATGCTGACGCTTCATGCCTATCCGAAGGCAATGCGTGCAGCGGTCGCGGCAGCGAAGGGATCGGATCTTTGCCTGCTGGGCGTCACCGTCCTCACATCAATGGACGCGGCGGATCTCGTGGACGCGGGTTACGACACCGATCCTCGCTCGTTGGTTCTCAAGCGCGCCGAGCAGGCCCGAGACGCCGGGATGGGCGGCATCGTGTGCTCTGCCGAGGAATCCTCTGCCGTGCGCAGCGTCATCGGACCGGACATGGCACTCGTTACACCAGGAATTCGTCCTGCGGGTTCTGACGCGGGCGATCAGAAGCGCGTGGTGACGCCTGGCGATGCGATAAGGGACGGTTCGAGCCATCTGGTTGTCGGACGGCCTATCGTCAAGGCAAGTGATCCTCTTGCTGCGGCAAAATCGATCCTTGATGAAATGGCACTTGCGCTTTCCGCATAAGGCGCCTTTCATTCAGTGACGTTGAATATGGAGGAAGCCATGCCGAAGGGATACTGGATTGCGCGCGTCGATGTTCGTGATCCGGAACGGTACAAGGATTATGTGGCTGCGGCCAAACCAGCGTTTGAGAAGTATGGCGCAAAGTTTCTGGCACGCGGTGGCGATCACACGCGGCTGGAAGGAACGGCGAGAGCCCGAAACGTCGTGATCGAGTTTCCCTCAATGCAGGCCGCAGTCGATTGCTATAAGTCTCCGGAATATCAGATTGCCGCCAAGATCCGTCAGCAGGTTGCCGATGCGGAAATGGTGGTTGTCGAAGGCATCGGAGACGTTTGAGACATACGCATCCTCTGTTGCGAGGAGCGCATTGAATAAATCACGCGCTGCCAGCGAATGCGTGCATTGCAACACTTCACCTCGTCCGCCGTTTCGGCTAGAGACAAAGAAAAACAACTCTCCTTGGCTTTCGGAGCACTCCCATGACCATGTCCAATCTTCCGCCGCTCGTGACCGTTTTCGGGGGCTCGGGCTTTGTCGGCCGGCATGTCGTGCGGGAACTGGCCAAGCGCGGCTACCGTATCCGTGTGGCCGTCCGTCGGCCGGACCTCGCAGGCTTCCTGCGTCCGGCTGGCTATGTCGGCCAGATCCAGCTGGTACAGGCCAATCTGCGTTACCGGAAATCAATCGATCAGGCGGTCGCCGGTTCGGATCACGTGGTCAACTGCGTTGGCATCCTGTTCGAAAGCGGCAAGAACTCGTTTGACGCCGTTCAGGAATTTGGCGCAAAGGCCGTCGCGGAGGCTGCCCGCGCCGTGGGCGCAACCCTGACACACGTATCGGCCATCGGCGCGGATGCCAGGTCGCAGTCCTCCTATGCACGCAGCAAGGGCCGCGCCGAGGAAGCAATCCTCTCCACCGTTCCGGATGCGATCATCCTGCGTCCCTCCATTATCTTCGGCAAGGAAGACAACTTCTTCAATAAATTTGCCGATATGGCGCGCACCATGCCCTTCCTTCCGCTGATCGGTGGCGGCCTGACCAAGTTCCAGCCCGTTTTCGTGGAAGACGTCGCCACGGCCATCGCAAAGGCGGTCGAAGGAAAGGTTGCCAAGGGCAAGATTTATGAACTTGGCGGCGCAGAAATCCTGACCTTCAAGCAGTGTCTCGAGGCTGTCCTTCGCATCACCTACCGCAAGCGTCCGCTGGTCACGCTGCCCTTCGGCGTTGCCTCGTTGATCGGCAGCATCGCCTCCATGGTTCCCCTGATCACGCCGCCGCTGACGAGCGATCAGGTTCTCCTCCTGAAGTCTGATAACGTTGTTTCGAAGGAAGCCGAGCAGGAAGGCCGCACGCTTGCAGCCTTCGGTATCCGTCCTACGCTGCTGGATGCGATCTTGCCAAGCTACCTCGTCCAATATCGCGTGCAGGGGCAGTTCACCAATTCCGGCAAGGCAGCCTGACTGCCTAAAATCCACTTCAATGAGCTATGCTCAAGCAGGAGGCAGGACATTGTTCTGCCTCTTTGACGTTCAGGGTTGTGGCGTAAATGACGCAACGCACAACTGCTTAACGTTAACCGGCGGTTCAGCAAAATACTCTATTGAAACAGATCGCGACGGCTCGTACACCGCCGCCATTCTCCCAAGTACCCGAGTATCGCCGTGACTGCCACACCCTCCTCCGAAAGGCTTCCCCCCATGGGCAAATCCATCGCACTGTTTTTTGCGTGTGCGGCATTTGTTATTCTTGCAGGCTCGTTCCTGGCCCCCGGCACCGTTGCCGCCAACAAGAGCGCCTGCGCGCCCGCCTATGGCGTGGATCCGTGCAGCACGGCGTCTATTCGCCGTTAAGCTGAACAAGTTCGGGCTGCCACTGGCAGCCCTTTTCTTTGGTCGATCTGAGGATGCAAAGGCAGGATTTATGCCTTTGCGAGCATCATCCGAAGACCAGAAGACCGATAAGGCCCGCGGTACCCACCAGAATGCGCCAATAGGCAAATGGTGCGAATCCTCGGCTGGATACGAAATCGAGCAGGGATCGTACCACCAGAAGCGCCGTCACGAAGGCGGCCACAAAGCCGATCGCGATAATTCCCGCATCATCGAAGCTGAGAGCATTCCTGTTCTTGTAGAGATCAAGAACAAACGCACCCAGCATGGTCGGCATGGCGAGAAAAAACGAAAACTCCGCTGCGGAACGCTTGTCCGTCCCCATCAGCAATGCGCCGACGATGGTCGCTCCAGAGCGGGAGGTACCTGGTATCATCGCAAGGCACTGGAAAAGGCCAATCTTGAACGCAAGGCCCGCCGGATATTGCGTAATGTCGGTGTAGCGCGGCCTTAGGCTCATCTTGTCGACTGCCAGAAGGATGAAACCTCCGACAATCAGCATCACACAGATCAGCATCGGCGTTTCGAACAGCACGCTCTTGATGAAGTCATGCGCCAGAGCACCGATGATTGCGGCTGGCAGAAACGCAAGCAGCACTGTCAGTACGAATCGTCGCGCCTGGGTGCTGTGCGGAAGGTCCAAGGCAATCTGAAGCAGCTTCTGGAAATAGACCAGAAGGATGGCGAGGATGGCACCTAGCTGGATCAGCACCGCAAAGGTGTTACCGGGCGAGCGAAACCCCATGAAGTGTCCTGCAAGGAGTACGTGGGCTGTGGATGAAACGGGGATAAATTCAGTCAGACCTTCGATCAAGCCGAGAACGAGGGCGCCAACGATAGATTGGTCGGCCATTCTTGATCCTTTATTAACGGTGATGGGACCTATAGTGGGAACGGAATCTGCAACCTCACCCTAACAATTGGGCTTGGCCGCCTTATGTCAGCCACATTCCGGCTTTGGTGATCGCGACCGACTCAACGCTTATAACAGCAAACTTCAATTTCGAGTATCGATGCCCACTCTGTATCATCATCCCATGTCCTCGGCCTCCCGTTTTGTCAGGTTGATCCTGGCGGAATACGGCTTCCAGACGGATCTCGTCGAGGAGCAACCTTGGGAGAAGCGCCGCGAATTCCTGACAATCAATCCGGCCGCCACGCTGCCTGTCTATGTGGATGACAATATGCGGGCTTTGTGCGGGCCGAATGTGTTGCTGGAATTCCTCGACGAAACGCACGGCGTCCTGAAGCGGGACAAACGCCTCTTCGCGGAAGACCCCTTTCAGCGGGCTGAAATCCGGCGCTTGACGGAATGGTTCCTTCTCAAGATGGAACAGGATGTCACGCGGCCACTGACCAAGGAGCGTGTCTACAAGCTCCAGATGACGGCAGCCCAAGGCGGCGGCGCGCCTGACTCCAAGGTTTTGCGCACGGCACGCGGCAATATCCGCCAGCATATGAAATATCTTTCCTGGCTTGCCGGTTCTCGCACCTGGCTTGCGGGCGACCGCCTGTCCTATGCGGATCTCGCCGCCGCGTCATCGGTTTCCGTTCTGGATTATCTGGGCGAGATCGATTGGCAGGAGACACCCATCGCCAAGGAATGGTATCAGAGGCTGAAGTCGCGCCCTTCGTTCCGGCCACTCCTGGCAGAACGCATTCGCGGCATTACGCCGGTATCTCATTATGCGGACCTCGATTTCTGAGACTGAAAGAGCAGACACGGATCGACAGGTTGCCAAGGCTCTGGATCGGCGACGCAAGCTTAAGACGTTCCTGTTGGCTGAAGCCAAGGCGCTTGGCTTCGACAGTTGCCGCATCACCTTGCCCGATTCGATACCTCAGGCGCCTGAACGCCTCGGCACGTTCCTGCAGGCCGGACGCCATGGTACGATGGCATGGATGGAGGAAACGCGAGAGCGCCGTGCTGACCCCCGTGTCCTCTGGAGCGAGGTCCGCTCGATTGTCCTTTTCGGCGTGAACTACGGGCCGGATGAAGATCCGCGCGAACTTCTCGCCAAGACAGACCGAGCAGCCATATCCGTCTATGCCCGGCACCGTGATTACCATGACGTCATCAAGGGGAAGCTGAAGGAACTGGCCACCCGCTTTGCGGCCCGCGCTGACGAAGACGTCAAGGTTTTCGTCGACACAGCCCCCGTCATGGAAAAGCCGCTCGCCGCTGCGGCAGGGCTGGGTTGGCAGGGAAAGCATACGAATCTGGTCAGCCGCGAATTCGGCTCCTGGTTATTTCTGGGAAGCATGTTCACGACCGCGGAACTGGAGATCGATACGCCGGAACGCGATCATTGCGGCTCTTGCCGTTCCTGCCTCGATGCGTGTCCGACGAATGCCTTTCCTGCCCCTTACCAGATCGACGCCAGGCGGTGCATTTCCTATCTGACCATCGAGCACAAAGGCATCATTGAGTCTTCTCTCCGGCCAATGTTCGGCAACCGCATCTACGGCTGCGACGACTGTCTGGCGGTCTGTCCGTGGAACAAGTTCGCCTCCGAAGCATCCGAAATGAAGCTGCGCGCACGCGCTGATCTGAAAGAGCCAAGGATTGCCGACCTGCTGGGTCTGGACGACGGGCAGTTCCGCATTCTGTTCAGCGGCTCTCCTGTCAAACGTATCGGGCGGGACCGCTTTATCCGAAATGTGCTGATTGCAGCCGGCAATTCCGGTGATCCGTCCTTCATCGAGCCGTGTAAAGCGCTGTTGAATGATGCATCACCCGATGTGCGGGGTATGGCTGTCTGGGCCTTGTCGAGATTGATGCAGGCAGATGCCTTTCTCCTTTTGGCGCAGCAAAGAGCGCCTGATGCGGATATCGACGTTGAGAATGAATGGGTAATGGGAGTTCAGGCATGCGGGTCATGATTTTTGGTGCAGGCTATTCAGGACAGGCAATCGCTGCAGACTTCCTGAAGGCTGGTGCGGACGTGGCCGGGACGACGCGTAGCGAGGAGAAGAGCCAGAATTTGAAGGATAAAGCGATCCGGCCATTTCTCTTCGACGGGACGGAATTGGGCGATGGTCTTCGGACGGAACTTGCCCAGACAACGCATCTCATACAATCCATTGCACCGGCCATCGCACCGGGCGAAGGCGGAGACCCGCTGCTCAACGTCATAAATGGAGACGTGCGCGCCGTCTTCCCAAAGCTTCAATGGGTCGCCTACCTTTCGACAGTCGGCGTCTATGGCGATCATCAGGGGGACTGGGTCGATGAGGAAACACCATGCCGCCCCGTGTCCGCGCGCTCCAGGGAACGCGTTGCCGCGGAAAACGCTTGGCAGGCAGCGGCGAACCGCGCTGAAGTGCCACTCGCGATCCTGCGCCTCTCCGGAATTTATGGCCCCGGACGAAACGGCTTCATCAGTCTGGCCCAGGGGACGGCACGCCGGCTTGTCAAACCGGGCCAGGTGTTCAACCGCATCCGCGTGGAAGATATCGGTCGTGCGACGCTGTTCCTGTGCGAGCGCCACGCCTCCGGTATCTTCAACGTGACGGACGATCTTCCCGCGCCGCCACAGGATGTCGTTACGGAAGCCGCGCACCTCATGGGCATCCAGCCACCGCCGGAACAGGCCTTCGAAACAGCTGAACTGACGCCGATGGCGCGCTCCTTCTACGGCGAGAACAAACGCGTCTCGAATATGAAGATACGCAACCTTGGATTTAACTTTCAGTTTCCGACCTTCGAGGTTTCATTGGAGCAGCTGTGGCAATCCGGCCGCTGGAAAGCGTAAAGCCGGTCCTGCAGACGGTCTATGCGCGCTGTTGAAGAAAGATGAAAATTCCATCCAAATTGGGCAGTTGGATTATAGAAATTTAACTTTCATGACAAAGCGCCATATTTTTTGTCCAAATGTGACAAGCGATTCTGCTTTTTGATAAAATTTTCTCTTCACGTTTTCACGCGAATCAGGCGTTCGAATCTCGGCAGAACAATTTTCTAGAATCTTACTGGAATCACTTAATTTTTCCTGGCTGAACATCTTAACTCGTTAGCCGGCTTCTAATCACGATTGTTACAGATTTTAACATTGCGTGATCACAAAGCCCACGTTTTCGCCTTTTTTGGCCGTGCCTAGACCACCCCGCACGCATCTCACCACTTGGATCAACGGGGATAATCGGATTTGAAACTTCCAAAACGCTCAGCTTTCGCAGCAGTCGCTCTCGCATCATTCTCGATGATTGGCTCTCAAACGGCGCAAGCCGCTCCAGGTTGTGGTCACGCTTCCTGGTATGCACTGGGTTCCAAGACAGCCTCCGGCGAACGCATGAACGCCTCCAAGCTCACCGCGGCGCATCGCTCGCTGAGTTTCGGAACGAAGGTCAAAGTTACCAACAAGCGCAATGGCAAGACCGTCGTGGTTCGCATCAATGACCGCGGCCCTTTCATTCGCGGCCGCGTCATCGATCTCTCGAAGGCAGCAGCCGCCGACATCGGAATGGTTTCGACAGGCACCGCGCAGGTCTGTTACGAGGTCATCGGCTGATCCGCATGGATGACGGATTGCTCCTCAAGCTTGCCCTGATGGCTTTTCAACGTTAAACGCGCCGGAAAGCAAGGAGATCAGGACATGCGACTGGGCGGACGGATGGCTGCAGCCATCGAAGTGTTGGCAGATATCGAGACGCGCAAACGTCCCGTTGCCGATGCACTGAAGGACTGGGGCCTGGCGCATCGCTTCGCTGGCTCCGGAGATCGCGCCGCCATCGGCAACATCGTCTATGATGCCTTGCGCATGCGTCTGTCCCATGCCTGGCTGATGGATGACGAGAGTGAGACGGCACTGGTCTACGCCGTTCTTCTACGTCAATGGGGCTTCACGCGCACAAGCCTCGCGGCAGAACTGGCGGATGACAAATTTGCGCCACCCGCTCCGGATCTGACAGGTCTTTCCGAGCGAAATCTGTCGGACGCGCCAGCGCATATTCAAGGTGATATCCCGGAATGGGTCGTGGAGAGCTTCCAGTCCTATTTCGGCGACGCCTGGCTTGCAGAAGCTCAGGCTATGGCTGGTCGGCCAACGCTGGATTTGCGAGCCAACACGCTGAAGGCTAACCGGGACAAGGTCGTCAAGGCGCTGGATCGGGCGGGCGCGCAGCCAACGCAGATCGCGCGTCAGGGCATTCGTATCCCTGCCGGTGATGGCGCATCCCGCCTTCCGAACGTGACCGCCGAACTCTCCTTCCAAAAGGGTTGGTTCGAAGTTCAGGACGAAGGATCGCAGATTGTTGCCGATCTCGTAATGCCATCCGAAGGGCAGCAGGTTCTGGATTACTGCGCAGGTGGCGGCGGCAAGACGCTGGCGCTCTCGGCAAGCCTCAACAACAAGGGTCAGGTTCATGCCTATGACGCCGACCGCAAACGCCTTGCTCCCATCATCGAGCGCCTGCGCCGCGCCGGCACGCGCAATGTTCAGGTGCACGACGACGTGCAGCAGATGGATGCCCTGAAGGAGAAGCTGGACGTCGTGCTTGTGGATGCTCCCTGCACGGGTACAGGAACATGGCGCAGGCGCCCTGATACGAAATGGCGCCTGACGCAGAAGAACATCGAGGAGCGCCTTGGGCAACAGCAGGATGCGCTGTCATCGGCTGCAGCCTATGTCAAACCGGGCGGAACACTCGCCTATGTCACCTGCTCCGTTCTGCCGGAAGAGAATGACCGACAGATCGAGCGCTTCCTGGCAAACAATCCTTCTTACGAAGTCCAGTCAGCGCTGGACGACTGGAAAACACTGTTTGGCAAGGATGCGCCGAAGCCGCATTCCGCCGATGGTCGTAGCCTGACGCTGACACCGGCCTCCACGCAGACTGATGGCTTCTTCTTCTGCAAGCTTAAACGGCAGAGCTAAAAGGACTGTCGAGGCTGGAATTCCTCTAATCTAGATTATTTGACACCAGTTTCCTTTTGCGCAATGAGGATTGAAACGATTGATCGGAGAAGGGGCAGAGATGCCTTGCTTCGGTCACGTTTTGCCGGGAAGGCGTGATCGGCCATCGGCATCGTCATTTTCAGACAGGAGGGGACCATGCTCCGCCGAACTCTCTCGACTATCAGTTCTGCTCTGGCCGCTTCGGTGGCTTTTGTCGCTCTGCCTGCACTGGCTGCAGAGCCCACCGAGGTTCTGAAACACTATGCGGCCGTCGGCCATGCGAAATTCGAAGACGCCCTGAGCACAGCCAAGGCATTGGACAAGGCCGTAGACGCCCTCATCGCAAAGCCATCAGAGGAAACGCTGAAGGCTGCACGTCAGGCATGGCTTGCGGCGCGTACACCCTATTTGCAGACTGAGGTCTACCGCTTCGGCAATCCCATTGTTGATGACTGGGAAGGCAAGGTGAATGCCTGGCCTCTCGATGAAGGTCTTATCGACTATGTCGATGCCGCCTACGGCACCGAAAGCGATGCCAATGCCTTCTACACGGCCAATGTCATTGCCAATCCCAAGCTCAAGATCAACGGCGAGGACATCAATGCCTCGAAGATCACGCCGGAACTGATCCGCAGCCTGCATACGGCGGGCGAAGTGGAGGCCAATGTTTCGACCGGCTATCACGCGATCGAATTCCTGCTGTGGGGACAGGACCTGAATGGCACCGGACCGGGAGCGGGTAATCGCCCCTTTACCGATTACGACAAGGCCAATTGCACGCACGGCAATTGCGATCGTCGTGGCGACTATCTGAAGTCGGCGACCACGCTGCTGGTTCAGGATCTTCAGGAAATGGTAGGGGCTTGGGCTGCGACCGGCGAAGCCACGAAAGCTGTTCTGGCCGATCCGAAGGCGGGCCTTTCCGCGATCCTCACAGGCATGGGCTCACTGTCCTACGGCGAACTGGCGGGCGAGCGCATGAAGCTTGGCCTTCTGCTGCATGATCCGGAAGAGGAGCAGGATTGCTTTTCCGACAACACGCACAATTCGCACCTGAACGATGCAATCGGCATAGCATCCGCCTATCGCGGAACCTACACACGCACTGACGGAACCAAACTGGCCGGGCCTTCCCTCTCCGATCTCGTCAAGGCCAAGGATGCCGCTCTCGACACGGAGTTGAACGCCAAGCTCGACAAGACGCTTGCCGACATGCAGATCATGGCGGAGCGCGCTCAGAAAGTCGAAGCCTATGACCAGATGATCGCCGAGGGCAACAAGGACGGCAATGCGATTGTTCAGGCCCCGATCGATGACCTGATTGCCCAGACGAAATCAATCGAGCGCGTGATCGCGGCGCTCGATCTTGGCCAGGTGAAGCTCCAGGGTTCGGCGAGCCTCGATAATCCGAACGCCGTGTTCAAATGAGACCAGGACGGCCCATCGAATATCGATGGGCCGCTACTCCCGATGCATCAACGCGCACTCGTCCTTGCTCTCCCCATCCTGCTGACCTGTCTCGTGCCAGCGTCCGGCATTGGACAGCAGGAGTTGCCGTATCAGGGTCCACGCAGGGATTTGACGCCGAAGGATCAGGCGCGTGTCACTGCGGTCACTCGACCAACCGGTAATTTTGGCCAGGCAGAACCATTTGAAGCGATGGCCGCCGGTGCAGCGACCTCGACGCGCGCCGTCGATGCCGATGCTTTTTCGCAGTTCGCACCCGGCATCACCTTCAGCCAGCAGGAAGAGTTCAAACTCGGAAATGCGCTTTTCACCAAGCTATGGGTCGCCGCACCCTCCTCGACACAAGCCTCCGATGGATTGGGGCCGCTCTACAACGCACGCTCCTGTGTCAGCTGCCATGTGAGGGATGGGCGTGGTCACCCTCCCGAGGGAGGCAATGACAGGATCTCCATGTTCCTGCGGCTGGCGCGCGCCCCTGCAACGCCGGAGGAGAGTGCACGTGTTGCCGATCGTCGTGCGCTCAATTTTCCCGATCCGATCTACGGTGCGCAGTTGCAGGATCTTGCCGTCCCTGGACTTGCTGCCGAGGGCACGATGCAGATCTCCTACTCGGAGCAGCCTGTCCGCCTCAAGGATGGTACTAACGTTTCGCTACGACGCCCGGCCTATTCGGTCAACAGACTGGCTCAAGGCCCGCTTGCAGCGGGAACGACCCTTTCCCCCCGCATTGCCCCTGCGATGATCGGGCTTGGGCTCATCGAAGCCATTCCTGCGCAGGACATTCTCGCCCATGCGGACCCGGATGACAGGGACGCAGACGGAATTTCGGGGAAAGCGGCCATCGTTCGAGACCACGTGACCGGCAAACTGGCGCTCGGGCGCTTTGGCTGGAAGGCACAGAATGCCACCGTCCGCGACCAGACCTCTGCGGCCTTCTCGGGCGACCTTGGATTATCCACGCCCGATCGACCCGATCCTTACGGCGATTGCACCCCGCAACAAACGGATTGCCGCGCCCGTGCACATGGGGTCCAGCCGCGTCTTGGCGATACCGAAGCGCCGGACCCGGTGATGGACCTCGTAACGTTTTACTCGAGCCATCTTGCCGTTCCTCAACGACGCGATGTCAGTTCACCCGAGGTGCTGAAGGGCAAGGAGGCCTTCTACCGCCTTGGATGCGCGAGCTGCCATGTGCCGAAATTTGTGACGAGCCGCTCCGCTTCCGACCCTTCTCAGGCCTTTCAACTGATCTGGCCCTATTCGGATTTCCTGCTCCATGATATGGGCGATGGACTTGCTGACGGCCAAACCGTCGGCGACGCGTCCGGCCGAGAATGGCGTACTCCGCCACTATGGGGCATCGGCCTGACGCAAACTGTCAGTAAACATAGTTTTTTTCTGCATGACGGGCGCGCCCGCAACCTGACTGAGGCCATTCTCTGGCACGGTGGCGAGGCGGAGAAATCCCGGAACGGTTTTGCGGCTCTTGAAACCAGAGATCGCAATGCCCTGTTGACGTTTCTGGAGTCCCTATGATGCGCACGAGTGTCCTGTCTATCGGTCTGGCCCTTGGTCTTTTTCTGTCTGCAGCAGCGGATGCGGGCGCGCAGGATGCTAACCCTTCTCCGCCGGTTCTGACGCATGAGCGGACGACGGCGCTGATGGAACGGGTCATCACCAATGTCATACAGCCGGGCTACCGGGACTTTTCGGAGAAGACCGGCCTTTTGAGCGACCGGATGATGCAGCTTTGCACCGTGCCCTCTGCAAACAATCTTGCTCAGGCACAGGCTGCATTCTCGGAAGCCGCCAAAAGCTGGGCGCGGATCGAGATCGTGCGCGTCGGCCCCGTGCTCGAAAAGAACCGCTTCGAGAGGATACTTTTCTATCCGGACAAGAAGGGTCTCGGGTTTCGGCAGGTTCAGGCCTTGCTGTCATCCTCCGACGAGACGGCGACTGCACCTGATACGCTGTCTTCCAAAAGTGTTGCCGTACAGGGTTTGGGAGCGCTCGAATTTGTGTTGTATGGCACCGATTCGGATCAACTGACTGCGCAGACAAAATCTTATCGATGCCGCTACGGCCTCGCAATCGCCGGTAACGTGCAGCACATCGCGATGGAACTGGTGCAGGCCTGGGATGATCCGGACGGCCTTTCCAAAGACTGGAAGAACCCCGGGCCGCAAAGCTCTGCCTTCCGGCAGGACCAGGAAGCCGTCACCGAGGTGCTTGGTATTCTGGTTCACGCCGCGGAGGCCCTTCGCGATCAGCGCATAGAGAGCTTCTACAAAAGCGGATCCTCTCAAAGCTTTCCAAAGCAAGCGCTGTTCTGGCGATCCGGCCTGACATTTCCGATGATGCGCGAAAATCTGGAAGGACTGCGACAACTCGTCCATGGGTCGGGCATCAAGGAGTTGTTGAAGCCCAGCCAGATCTGGATCGTGAACTCCATCGACGTCTATTTTAAATCCCTCATCACGCTTGCTCAGGATATTGATGCCGATCTGGAAGCGGCCGTCAGCAAACCGCAACAGAAGGCAAAGCTGGATGCCATGCTTTCCGACAGCCGCGATCTGATTTCTCTCTTCAACGATGATCTGGGGCAGGCGCTCGGCCTGACCACGGGCTTTTCCTTTTCCGACGGAGACTGATTGGATGCGGACCTTCGAGGTGAGGACGGGCGAGATTGACAGGCGCAGCTTCGTCAAGGCTGCGGGCGTAGGTTTTCTGGCCGCACTTTCCCCGGAAAAGCTGATGGCGCTCGATCGATCGGATGCAGTTTTTGCGTCCGCCTTCCGCGCTCCCGATGGAAGCTACGGTGTCGCGACGATAACCGAACGGGGCGAGATCATAGAACGGATTGCCCTGCCCGCGCGGGCTCATGGCCTCTCCTACTGTCTGCTGACAGGTCGGTGCGTCGTCTTCGCGCGCCGTCCCGGCACATTTGCGTTGATCTTCGACCCTTCGGGGCAAGATGATCCGGTTCTGATCAGCACTCCTGCGGGACGGCATTTTTACGGACACGGTCACTTTTCCCCGGACGGCCGACTGCTCTATGCAAGCGAGAACGATTTCGATGGGAACCGGGGCGTGATTGGCGTGTACGATGCCAAGTCCCAGTTTCGCCGGATTGCCGAGTTCGATGCAGGTGGCATCGGCACCCACGACATGACAGTGTCCGATGACGGACGCTTGCTGATCGTTGCCAATGGCGGCATCGAGACACATCCGGATTTCGGCCGCACCAAGCTCAATCTCGACCGCATGCAGCCGTCCCTTGCCATTCTTGATGCGGCGAGCGGCGAGATCATCGAGCGGCACCCAATGCCGGACCATCTGAGGCAGCTTTCCACACGGCATCTGGATGTGGATCGGCGTGGCCGGATCTGGTTCGCCTGCCAGTACGAAGGTCCGCGCGGCGATCATCCGCCTCTGACCGGATATTTCGCTCTGGGCGACGATATCACCTTCATCGATATTCCGCCGGAAACGACCGAAAAGCTGGCAAACTATGTCGGTGCCATTGCCGTCAACCGGCGTGAGCGGCTGGTTGGCCTGACCTCACCGAAGGGTGGCTATGCGGTCATTCTCGATGCAGTGACGGGGCAGGTGTTGAGGGAGGATCCTGTCCCGGATGCGGCAGGGGTCGCCAGAGCGCCAACCGGCATCGCAGTCTCTACCTATAGCGGCGAGCTCGAGGGAACCCGTTCGAACGTGAACTGGGACCAGCATCTTGTCCGGCTTGGGTGAGCAAATAATGGTTCGTAGCGACGTGTTTCGTGAGCATCCGAACGAGCCTGCGACTACACTTTTCCTGACACCACCCTAAATCCGGCATCATGAAAAAGATCCTCATCCATGTCCTCTTCGTCGCCGTTGTGGTCGGGCTTGGCGCCTTGATTGGCATCGCCAATATTCCGGGCGAATGGTATCAGGCTCTCAACAAGCCACCCTTCAATCCGCCCAACTGGATCTTCGGTCCGGTCTGGACTACGCTCTATGTGCTGATCGGCATTGCGGGTGCCCGGACGTGGCTTGACTCGCCGTCCTCGTCGCGGATGCAGATCTGGTTTGGCCAGATGGCCCTGAACTTTCTGTGGTCTCCGGCTTTCTTCGGCATGGAAAGCACTGTCCTCGGGCTGATCGTCATCATTCCGATGCTGGTGCTCATCGTACTCTTCATCCAGCGTAGCTGGAACCGGGATAGGATCAGCGCACTCCTGTTCCTTCCCTACCTTGCCTGGGTCAGCTTCGCGACCCTTCTGAACCTTTCCCTGTTCATCCTGAATTGATCCTGTCTCTTGCAGCCTTCCCGATGCCGTGCCAGTTTCGCGCCGACAAAAGGGGCACAGGATGGATGAGGTCGATCCCGGAGATTTCCGGACAAGGGTAAGGCAGAGTTTCGGGCGACAGGCTTTCATGGAAACGCTTGGCGCGGACCTGACACGCGTCGAGCATGCCATGGTCGAAATTGAAATGCCGTTCGATGCGAAACTCACGCAGCAACATGGCTTCCTGCATGCCGGAGTGATTTCCGCAGCACTGGATGCGGCCTGTGGCTATGCGGCCTATACGGTCATCGATCCGGATGCGTCCATCCTGACCATCGAGTTCAAGGTTAACCTCTTGTCTCCTGGACGTGGCGAACGCTTTCTGTTTCGTGGCGAAATCACAAAACCGGGTTCCACCATCATCGTCGCAGATGGCAGGGCCTATGCGCTGACCAACGGCCCGGCCAAGCTGATCGCTTCCATGAGCGGCAGCATGATGGTGATCCGCGGGCGCGAGGATGTGACCGGATGACGTTCGAGTTGAAGACGATTGCCGGAAAACGGCTGCTCTTTGTCATGGCGGCACTGCCCGAATATGGCCCACACCTGAAGGCGCGGTTCAAGCCGCTGATTACCGGTATCGGGCCTGTGGAAGCGGCCGTTACGTTGACAAAGGCATTGAGCGCGATCAGCGCCAGACAGGAATTGCCGGATCTCGTTGTCTGCCT
Organism: Rhizobium sp. Root149; assembly: GCF_001427345.1. Classification (NCBI taxonomy): domain Bacteria; kingdom Pseudomonadati; phylum Pseudomonadota; class Alphaproteobacteria; order Hyphomicrobiales; family Rhizobiaceae; genus Rhizobium; species Rhizobium sp. Root149. The sequence goes on along the minus strand of NZ_LMGD01000020.1, from coordinate 299,300 downwards.
CGGCTCTGCCGGTTCGCGGACACTGGAGCAGACGGAAGTCTATCAGATCAGCTCGGTATCCTATCGCGACATGGACGCCTCGCCGCTTGGCTTCGAGAAGGGCAGAACGCCGCTTCTCGACCTGCCCGCCGTCATTGAGCTTCCCTATCGCATTCCCGGCGTTCCAGTAGCCAGCCTTTCGACCGGTGCAAACATCGTTTCCGGCGACGCCTATGACGTGATCGACGCCGATCTGGTGGAGATGGAAAGTTTCGCGATCCTGCGCGCCTGCCAATCCTTCGATGTGCCCATCATCGGCTTGCGCGGCATTTCAGACGGGAAAGCGGAATTGCAACATGTCAGCGACTGGACCGAATACCTTCATGTCATCGACGAGAAGCTTGCCAAAACAATCGACCGTCTAACGCAGGCGCTAGAATCCGGCACTTTGAGCCTCTGAGTCAGTTGCAAAAATGCCCGTTCTTCATTAAAGGCTCGCCATGACCCAGATAGCCCATCACGACCGCCTCCTCATCATCGATTTTGGCTCCCAGGTGACGCAGCTTATCGCGCGTCGGCTGCGCGAACTGAACGTCTATTGCGAAATCCATCCGTATCAGAACGTCACCGACGCCTTTCTGGCTGACTTCAAGCCGCGTGCAGTGATCTTCTCCGGTGGACCGGATTCGGTGACGCGCGAGGGTTCGCCGCGTCCGCCGCAGTCGGTCTACACGCTGGGCGTTCCGGTTCTCGGCATCTGCTATGGACAGCAGGTCATGATGCAGGATCTCGGCGGCCAGGTCGAAGGCGGAAAGATTTCCGGCGGCGGCGGCACAGCAGAATTCGGCCGCGCCTATGTGACGCCAGCCGACCAGACCGATCCGTTTCTCAACGGCTGGTTTGCGGAAGGCCGCGAGCAGGTGTGGATGAGCCATGGCGACCATGTGAGCCGCATCGCTCCCGGTTTCGAGGTTTATGGCACGTCGCCCAATGCGCCTTTCGCGATCACTGCCGATCCGAAGCGGCATTTCTATGCCGTACAGTTCCACCCGGAAGTGCATCACACCCCGAATGGCAAGACGCTGTATGAAAACTTCGTCAAACTGGCGGGCTTCAAGGGCGACTGGACCATGGGTGCCTATCGCGCCGAGGCGATTGCCAAGATCCGGGCTCAGGTGGGTGACAAAAAGGTTATCTGCGGTCTTTCCGGTGGCGTCGATAGTTCAGTTGCTGCGGTTCTCATCCATGAGGCAATCGGCGAACAACTGACCTGTGTTTTCGTGGATCATGGTCTGCTGCGTCAGGATGAGGCCCAAGAGGTCGTCACCATGTTCCGGGACAACTACAATATCCCGCTGATCCATGCGGACGAACAGGACCTTTTCCTGGGCGAGTTGGAAGGCGTGACCGATCCGGAGGTGAAGCGGAAGACCATCGGTCGTCTCTTCATCGATGTGTTCCAGAAGCACGCGAACACCATCGAGGGTGCTGAATTCCTCGCTCAGGGCACGCTCTATCCGGACGTGATCGAAAGCGTCTCCTTCTCGGGTGGCCCATCCGTCACGATCAAGAGCCACCACAATGTAGGCGGCCTGCCGGAAAAGATGGGTCTGAAGCTGGTCGAGCCGCTTCGCGAACTCTTCAAGGACGAAGTGCGTGCGCTGGGCCGCGAGCTTGGGCTGCCGGAGAAGTTCATCGGCCGCCATCCCTTCCCCGGTCCCGGCCTTGCGATCCGCTGCCCCGGCGAAATTACCCGAGCCAAGCTGGAAATCCTGCGCAAGGCCGATGCGGTCTATATCGACCAGATCCGCAAGCACGGTCTTTATGACGAGATCTGGCAGGCTTTCGTGGCGATCCTTCCGGTGCGCACGGTGGGCGTGATGGGCGACGGACGTACCTATGACTATGCCTGCGCTCTGCGCGCCGTGACCTCGGTCGATGGTATGACAGCGGACTATTATCCCTTCACGCACGAATTCCTTGGTGAGACGGCAACCCGCATCATCAACGAAGTCGAGGGCATCAACCGCGTGACCTATGACATTACCTCGAAGCCTCCGGGCACGATCGAGTGGGAATGACCCCCAGAGAACAGTCAATCGAAGGCCGGGGATAAATTTCCGGCCTTTTTGCTGTCACATGCGCCAGACAACGGCGCCGCCGGACATGCCCGCACCTGCGGCCGTCATCAGCAGCGTTTCGCCGCCTTTGAACTGAGCTTGTGCATTCGCAATAGAAAGCGAAAGCGGAATGGTGGCGGCGGATGAATTGCCATACTCACCGAGCGTTCGGATGGAGAGATCTGTATCCAACCCAAGTCGCTCCTCCAGCGCATCGATGATACGACTATTGGCCTGATGCGGGATGAAACGATCAATGGAGGAGGGTGACAGGTTCGCGCTTGTCAGCGCCTTTGTCGCGCAATCTCCCATCATATCAACCGCCAGCGAAAAGACCTTGCGGCCATCACGCATCGACATCCGCGTTTCCTCCAGATCCATCGCCATTTCAAAGGGCTGGACAGACCCTCCTGCAGGAATGCCTATCAAATCGTAGTGGCCGCCATCGGTTGCAAGTTCGCATCCCAGCAGTCCGCCTTGCGCGCTCGGGGAAGGCGACAGAACCACAGCACCCGCCGCATCAGCAAACAAAATTGCGCTTGCCCGCTCCTGCCAGTTGATGCGGCGGCTCAGAATATTGGCGGCAACGACGAGTACCGGCTTTGCCTGCGTTCGCACAAATCCGTCAGCCAGAACGAGTGCCTGGATAAAGCCGGAACAGGCGCCAGCGAGATCCACCGCACCTGATTGTTTCAATTCCAGACGATGAGCCAGAAGCGGCGCTGACGGAGGCAGGAGATGATCCGGCGTGGAGGTGGCCAGCAGCACCATGCCAATATCGCGCCGATCTAGCCCTGACTGATGCAGCGCCATGGCCCCGGCCTTGGCAGCCATATCCGTCAATCGATCCCCAGGCATTGTCCAATGCCTTGCGCGGATGCCGGTTCGCCTCTCGATCCAGCCAGTCTCGAGATTGAAATGAGCCTCCAGTTCCGCATTCTCCACGCGGCGCTCGGGCACATGATGACCGAAGCCAGCCATACGACTCCCAGTCATAGAGCACCTCTTGCAAGCTGATCGATACCGTCCGAAATAGCGTCATAGGCAAGATCGAGATCGGTTTCTGTGACGCAATAGGGCGGCATGAGATAGATGACATTGCCAAGGGGGCGTATCAGAGCACCGCGCTCACGGAAGAAGCGCCGAAGTTTTGGCCCCACATCGGAGAGGTAACCGCTCGCCGGAACAGCCAGTTCTACAACCGCAATTGTTCCGATCTGGCGAATATCAGCAACGCCTGCATTGTTTTCGAAACGTCGCAGCCTCTCGCGATGCAGGGTCTCGACTATTCCGATCCGGTCCAGAACCGGTTCATTGCACCAAACATCCAGATTGGCGACCGCCGCCGCACAGGCGATCGGGTTGGCCGTATAGGACGAGGAGTGGAAGAAGGTCTTCCGGCGCTCTGTCGAGTAATGCGCCTCGAAGATCTCCGATGTCGCCAATGTGGCAGCCAGTGGCAATGCACCGCCCGTGATGCCCTTGGACAGACATAAGATGTCCGGCGCAACGCTCGCCTGTTCGCAGGCCAGCACTGTGCCTGTTCGCCCCCAGCCGGTCATCACCTCATCGGCGATCAGCAATACATCATGACGCTTGGTGATCTCCCGAAACTGGGCGAGAAGTTGCGGCGCGTAAATCTTCATGCCGCCTGCACCCAGCACAAGCGGCTCGATGAGAAGGGCTGCGGTCTGACCCGAACTGCAAAGGCGTTCCAGGGCATCCAGCGTCTGCTGCTCCTCGCCTGGATCGGGAAACGGGATCGTATCGACGCCGAACAGCAAGGGCTCGTAGGCGGCGTTGAACACGCCACGTTCTCCGGTCGACATCGTGCCGATCGTATCGCCGTGATAGCTGTGCTCCATCACCACAATGCGGGACCGCGTCAGGCCTCGATTGTGGAAGGTGCCGAGCGCCATCTTCAGCGCCACCTCGACCGCGGTTGATCCGCTATCGGAGTAAAACACGTGGTTCAGGCCCGCCGGTGCGAGCTTTACCAGTCCCCTTGCCAAATCCTCCGCCGGTTCATGGCTGTACTCGGCGAAGATGATCTGGTCATATCGGTCGAGCGCGTGGCGGATTGCCTGCATGATCAGCGGATGCCGGTGACCGTGGGTGATGACCCACCAGGAGGAGATCGCATCCAGCACGCGCCTGCCGCTTTCCTCGATGAGGTAGGCTCCGTCGGTGGCGGCTATCTTCTGGAGGGTTGGTTCGAGCGCGTGTTGCGTAAAGGGATGCCAGACGGGCGATGTCATGCCTCTCCTCCCACAAAGTCATTCAGATTGAAGTGGGCGCTGAAGGCTTGCCGCAATGTCTCAGGGTCCAGTCTGTCGAGCTTGGGCAGACGCCCGAGAACCCTGACCTTCCCCAGTTCGGAAATGATCGACTGGCTGTCGCGAACCTCATCGCCGATGAAGACAACGCCCAAAACCGGGATCCTTCGCACCCGCATGGCTTCCAGAGACAGAAGTGTGTGATTGATGGTGCCGAGCGCCGTTCGGGCGCAAAGTATGGTCGGCAACTGCCAGCGGGCGAAGACATCCGCATAGGTGATGCGTCGGGTCAACGGCACCAGAAGCCCGCCCGCCCCTTCGATCACCAATGGCCTTTCAAGCTGCGGCGGAACAAGCGCGAGCGGATCGATCTCGACGCCATCGATCTGCGCGGCCAGATGGGGAGAGGCAGGCGTCTTCAGCTTCCACGCCTCCGGTAGGATTCGAACCGGTTCGGCCCCGGCAAGACGCGCGACCAGTTCGCTATCGGTTTCCTCCTCCAGCCCGCTCTGCACCGGCTTCCAGTAATGGGCATCCAGCGCCTGTACGAGCGCTGCTGAGAATACGGTTTTCCCAATGCCGGTATCGGTGCCGGTTACGACGAAGGTTTTGCTCATCTCTCGTCTTCCAGAATGTGTGCCAGTTGATCGACCATTCGTTCAATCGTCCCCTGGTCGACGTTGAGGGTAATGGTGATGCGCAGCCGCGCCGTGCGCGCTGGCACCGTTGGCGGGCGAATGGCGCGAATATCAAATCCCGCCGATTGAAGCCGCTCCGCCACTCGAACAGCCTTGGCATCCTCCCCAAGGTGAATGGGAATGATCTGGGTTCTACTGGTCGAAATACCGAGGCGCTCGCCAATCCGCCGGTTCGCAAAGCTTGCAAGATCCTGAAGTGCCGTCCGGCGCTCCGGCCGCGACTGGACGAGCGTCAGCGCCTCCAGCACTGCAAGTGCCTGCAATGGCGGAGGGGCCGTGGCGTAGATGAATGGACGGGCGCGGTTGATCAGGAAGTCGCAAAGTGTGCGGCTGGCACCGACCAGACCGCCGAACGCACCCAGTGCCTTGCCGCAGGTGTGCAGTGTGATGACGTTCTCTCTTCCCTCCAGCTCCGCTGCAAGCCCACGACCATCCGGCCCGTGCACACCCGTCGCATGGGCTTCATCGATCACCAGAAAGGCATCGTGGCGATCCGCGATCTCCGCGAGATCGGCCAGCGGAGCGATATCGCCATCCATGGAATAGAGACTTTCAACGACAATCCAGGGATGCCCCTTGCCGCCTTCCTTTCTCCAAAGCCGGATTGCGTCTTCGAACGCCGCAGCTTCATTATGTGCAACACCTCGAACATCGGCGCGACTTGCCCGCATGCCGTCGTGCGCACTGGCGTGGACCAGCATGTCATGAAGGATCAGATCGCCAGGCTGCGGAAGCGTGGACAGGATGGCGACATTGGCACTGAAGCCACCACCAAAGTACAGCATCCGCTCTGAACCGAAAAACCGGGCCGCCGCTTCTTCCAGCGCCTGGTGTTCTTCATGATGTCCGCGCAAGAGGCGCGAACCACCGGAGCCTGTTGCGACGCCCCTATGCAAAGCGTCGATCAGTCGGGCAGCTAGCTCAGGGGAGCGGGCAAGGCCGAGATAGTCGTTGGAACTGAAATCTGCCCCTGCGGGAAGGTTCAGTCGGCGCAGACGCCCCCTTGATGCCAAAGCATCCAGTTTATCCTCAAAAGCGTTAGTGATCGTCACCATATTATAGATAATTCTTCGAAAGCCCTGTCCAATCAGGAGTATCTAGCCCAGTCGCAGAATTTTTTATAGATAAAAATTTGGTGGCAAAAAAGAAGGCGGACCGAGGCCCGCCTTTGTTGAGGTGACTGCGCTGGGAATTAGATGCACTCGTAGGAAAAACTCAGGAAATCGGCGGTCTTTGCGCGCCCTGTCACATCGAACGCGAACATGCCGGCAAAGGCTCCGGTGAAGGAACCGTGCTCCCCTCGACCGCCTTCATCGGAAACGACACCCGCGTCCAGAAGCGGACCAATCGGCGTCCAGTCCGCCTCCTGCGAAGAACGATAAAAGAATTGCAAGTCGTTCTCGCGAATTTCCATCGCGAGATGCACAGGTCCGTCGGGTACGGCAACGCCGCTTTCGATGGGAAACTGCATGCGGGCGTGCGGGAAATCACCGGGGCAGGAGAAGATCGTCACCACGCGTCCAAGCTTTTCATGCCATGTCACGACGAGAGCGTGAAACTTGTGACGGTTATAATAGTGAGTGAGTCCTGCCGCCTGCTGATAGGTTTCAGGCTCAAACTCCAGAACCGTCTCCGCGCGGAAACTATGATGTTCCTGCCTGCGCGCCACAAGCGCCTGTTCGAACCAGGAACCGATGCTTTCGCGCCCGATCAGCCGCAAAGCACCCGGCCGCTCCGTCAGCGAGAAGATGCGTGCCGGCTCAGGCGTGCGCAACCACTGGAAATCTTTCGGAAGCTCGGGCTGATCGAAGGAATAATCAATCCGAATCGGCTGTTTCAACGGCTCCACATCCTTGGGCGCGGGCACATGCACTGCTGGCACGGCGCTGCCATGGGCCAAATACAGCCAATCGTCACGCCAGACGCATTTTTGAAGTGCCGTTTCACGCCCCAGCGTGCAGCGGCGTTTAGGGGCCATCGGGCGTCCGCAGAGATGCGTGTGATAGGCCTCACCATCCGGTGTCTCGACATATTGGCCATGCCCGGCTCGCTGAAGCACGGCGTCCGGCGCATCCTTGGAGGTGATGAGATGCACATCCGGATGCATCTCATAGAGGCCATCGATCTGCCTGGAGCGCGCCATGGTCACCGCATGGTCATAGCCGGTGCCGCCTTCCGCGGTGGTGAGATAGTACCACCCATTGCGCTTGAAGAGGTGCGGCCCTTCCACCAGCCCCAGCAGGCTGCCGGCAAAGATGTTCTTGATCGGCCCTTTGAGGCTTTGCGTCTGCGCATCCCATTCCTGCAGGAGGATGCCATCGAAGGCCGGATGTTTGGGCGCACCGCCATAGCTTTCGGTGCGGTGGTTCCATTGCATGTTCAGGAACCACTTGCGCCCGTCATCATCGTGAAAGAGCGACGGATCGAAACCGGAGGAGTTCACATAGACAGGATCCGACCAGTCGCCTTCGATCGTCGGTGAGGTCACGATGTAATTGTGGGCATCCTTGAAATTACCATCCAGCCGCTTCACGTCGGTATAGACCAGCCAGAACAGACCATCGGCATGGGAAAGGCACGGCGCCCAGATGCCACAGCTATCCGGGTTGCCACGCATATCCAGCTGGCTTTTGCGCTCCAGCGGGCGGCGCACCAGCGTCCAGTTCACCAGATCGCGGGAATGGTGGATCTGAACGCCCGGATACCATTCGAAGGTCGAGGTCGCGATGTAATAGTCCTCACCCACCCGGCAGATGGAGGGGTCCGGGTTGAAACCGGGCAGGATGGGATTGCGGATCATGTCGTCTCCTCCTCAAAGTGCCTGCAAGCCGGTCTCACCTCCTCAAGCGGGACCGGCTTGTCTTGCATCCTACCGCAAAAGCGCCAAGGCCCCGTCGATACCGAGCGCTGCTGGCTGGGTGCAGGTGGTCGTCATATCGATGAAGCGCCCTTCCTCGCCCGATTTCAGGATCGAGGTCATGACATCGATGCCGTGCAGGGCACGGTCCAGAGAGCAGCGCGCGTCGCGGCCTTCGATCAATGCCATGGCCATGTCGGCAAGACCTGCGGTCCGGTAGTTGGCGCGCGGGCCACGCGGGCTTTCCTGATTGTCCTTGGCGAAGGGGTGATCCCACATGTCCAGCGGCTGGATATCCATGTTGCGGCCGGATGTTTCCACCTTGCCGCCGAAGAAGTTCGGGTCCGGCACATAGATGGAGCCCTCGGTGCCATAGAGCTCCATATTGGCATGGCGGTGAGACCACACATCCCAGCTTGCCGACAGGGTGATGGTCGCCCCATTCTGGAATTCCAGAAGCGCATGGATATTGGTTGGCGTTTCCACGGGGATCTGGGTTCCGGCCAGCGGCTGGCTGGTAACGGTGCGGGTCGGGTTCGCCATAGATGTCAGCGCACCAACGCGTTTGACCGGTCCAATGAGGTTGATGAGGTTTGCAATGTAGTACGGGCCGAGATCAAGAATGGGACCACCGCCGGCCAGGAAGAAGAAGCCGGGGTTTGGATGCCACATTTCCATGCCGGGGCTCATGACATGGCAGGTGCCGGACGTGATGCGCCCGACCGCGCCATCGTCTATCGTCTTGCGCGCAAGCTGGTGCGACCCGCCCAGGAATGTGTCCGGCGCGCAACCGATCGCAAGGTTCTTCGCCCTGGCAAGCGCCCGCAATTCCTCGCCTTCTTCCAGCGAGAGCACGAGCGGCTTCTCGGAATAGACGTGCTTGCCCGCCTCCAGAATGGCCTTGGAAACGGAAAAATGCGTCGCCGGGATCGTGAGGTTGACGATGACGTCCAGTTCGTCATTCGCCAGCAACTCGTCCACGGTCTGCGCCGTCACGCCGTATTCCTCGGCGCGCAGTTGCGCCGCATTGGGGTTGATGTCTGCACAGGCCAGCATCTTCAATCCCTTGAAGAGCGGGGCAAGCGACAGATAGGTGGTCGAGATATTGCCGCATCCAATGATGCCGACGCCGAGTTCCTTGGTCATGGAGGTCTCCGTGCCCGATCTTTGTTAGTAGGTCTTGAAAGAGGTCATCGAGCGCGTGATCAGGCGGTCGAGATCCTTCGGGTTGTCGTGCTCGAGCACGAAATGCCGGGCAGAGGTCAGGCGCAGTTTCGCCATCAGGTCCCGCCAGGGAACGATGCCGTGCCCTACGTCTGTCCAGCCATCCTCATCGGTGTTTTCACCGGCAGGCGCGATGTCCTTCACATGGACGGCATGAATGCGCTTGGCTTCCTTTTCGATCCAGCTGAAAGGATCTGCCTTGCCGCGCACCACCCACGCGATGTCCGCCTCCCAGGCGAGATCCGGTCCACCGGCAAAAATCTGTTCCTGCGGGGTGGAGCCGTCTTCCAGCGCCTGAAATTCGAAATCATGGTTGTGCCAGCCGAAGACAAAACCGGCATCCTGATAGCGCTTGCCAGCTTCTCCCAGTCTTTGGCCAAAGGCGTGCCAGCCCTTGGCGTCCGCAGGCCGCTGATCGGGCATCAGATAAGGGCAGTAGATCGCTTCGATACCAAGGGCTTTTGCGATCTTGAGCGCCTGTTCCGGATCCTTTTCCAGAAGATCGAGGCCAAAATGGCCTGTCGGCATCGTCAGGCCGTTTGCATCCAGATCGGCGCGAAGAGCCTGAAGTGCGGCATCGTCCATCGTGGCATAGATGCCGCCATAGCCTTCAACCGTCTTATAACCAGCTGCCGCGAGCTTCTTGAGAGTTTCGGACAGGGGCGGAAAGTTGCGGGCACTGTAGAGCTGAAAGCCAAGGTCAGTCATGTCATCCTCCCGGGCTGAGAGCAGCCCATGTTCATCAAAGGTTGGTCTGCTCGCTCAGGAGCAGGATTGCAGGTCGTAGAGGCGGAAACTCGGCTCCGCCGCTGCGGGATCGGAAGGGGTGAAGGTGATGCGGCGGGTTTCTCCCGCGGCAAGGTCGAATACGTTGTCGGAGAAGCGTCCTGGCGTTTCGCTCTCGATCATCACGTAAAGCGCAAGGCCTGCCGATTGCACGGTGAGGTCATAACCACCTGTCGGCGCAGGCTGAACATCAAGGCCAAGCCCTGCCGGTTGCAAATCCAGCGACTTGTAGGTGCCGTGTACATGGTGGCCTTCGCCTCCCATGCCATTGCTCGCCGTGAAGCTCCAAGCCAGAAGACTGCCAGCGGGAATTTCAGAAGCGGCAACAGTTGTCGCAATGACCGCCGCGTCCGGTGTGCAGACGGCATCCAGGCGCTTCAATTCAGTGCGCTCCCCATTCAGCGAAAGCAGCGACAGACTGAGCGACACCGTCACATCGTCCATTGTGTCATTGACCAGCGAGAGCCGGATCTCGGAACCATCTTCGGAGGGAATGGCTGCAACATTCACGGGCTGGAAGAAGCGGCGGGCGACATAGTGAAGTGCTTTCCAGCCGCCGCCATAGTCGAGGCTCGACCAGGAGGCGACAGGCCATGTATCGTTCAGCTGCCAATAAAGCGTGCCCATGCAATGGGGTTTCAGAGAGCGCCAGTAATCGACGGCCGTCCTGATGGCGAGCGCCTGCTGGATCTGACTGAGGTAGACGAAATTGGCAAAGCCTTCCGGAAAGCGGAAGTAACGGAACATTGTCGCGGCGATCCGCTCATTGCCGCCCACGTTTTTCTGATGCAGCTCGATGACCGGAGAGGCGATATTCATATCCCCCTCCCTCGCATAGGTGCGAATGACGGGCAGCGAGGTGTAGGACTGGAAGCCGAACTCCGAACAGAAGCGCGGCCTGACCTTGCGATAATCCTCGAACGGCTTGTTTTCGTGCCAGACAGACCAGTAATGCATATCGCCGGAGCCATCGGCATGCCAGGCATCGCCATAGTCCATATAGCCCGTGGCAGGACTGGACGGCCACCAGAGCGCATCGGGTGCAGCTTTCAGAAGCGCCTGCTCTATGGTTCTGTTCAGCCGATCATAGGAGACCAGATATCGATCGCGGTTCTCGATGGATTGCTTGAACCAGGTAAGCGCCCCGACCAGCTCGTTATCGCCGCACCAGAGAACGATGGACGGATGCGTGATGAGGCGTCGCACCTGATAATCGACTTCCGCCGCGACATTCTCCAGAAAATCGGGCGTGGAGGGGTAGAGATTGCAGGAGAACTGGAAATCCTGCCAGACCATCAGCCCCATCTGGTCGCAGAGGTCGTAGAACCAGTCCGCTTCGTAAAAGCCGCCGCCCCAGACACGGATCATGTTCATATTGGCATCGACAGCAGACTGCAGCAGGTCGCGCGTCTTTTCGTAACTGGTCAACGAATACAATGCGTCGGCAGGGATCCAGTTCGCTCCCCGGCAGAAGATCTCACGACCGTTGATGCGAAATGCAAAGCGGCTGCCGGCCTCATCCTTGTCCGTCAGCAGTTCCACCTGGCGCAAGCCGATCTGCCGGATAACGGTTTCGGACGGAATTTCGACGGCCAGTTCGTAGAGCGCCTGTTCACCACTGCCAGACGGCCACCAGAGTTTTGGCGCATCGATATGAAAGACATGGCTTACTGTATTTTCGCCGGGTCTTAATCCCATATCGAGGCGCACCCGGTCTTCGCCAAACGAGAAGAAGATGGGCGTCGTACCGGGAAATTTCGCAAACAGCGTAACGGTGACGCTGACATCTACGCCGTCCGCCGTGTGGGTTTGACGCGCCGCCACGCTTTCGATGCGGGATTCTTCCAGCTTTTTCAGCGCAATGGTGCCGTAGAGGCCCAGTGGCGCAATCGCGATATTCCAGTCCCAACCAAAATGGCATTGCGGTTTGCGCAGCATATTGCCGTTGGGAATGGGGGAGTTGCCTTCGTGATAGGGCACGAAGAAGGGCTGCTTTGCCTGCCGATCCGCCCCCTCGCGAATACTGGAATGAAACAGAATGCGAATTCTGTTCTCGCCGGTGCGCAAGCTGCGGGAGACATCTGGACGCCAGCGCCGGAAGCAATTGTCAGCTTCCAGCACAACCTCGCCATTGATTTCGACAGTCGCGACCGTATCGAGATCAGTGATGTCGAGATACCAGTCGCCCCCGGCATCCTCGAGAACGAAGTCCTGCTCGATCTGCCAGTCCTGTTCCGCAACCCATCGAAGGTCGAGTTCATTGCGCCCGAAATAGGGATCAGGAATGAGCCCCGCATTTTTCAGGGCCGTATGCACATCACCCGGAATGGGCATCAGCGCCTGCGTTGCATCGTCCAGAGACGAAAGCCGCCAGTTTCCTGACAGATCGATGATCGACTGCGACATGGGATCCTCAGATGCGGTCTTCGGTTTGCGCGTCAAACAAGGATGCAAGTCGCATATCGAAGCTCATACGAACCTGCGAACCGGGCGCATATCGTCGCGCACCGGCAATGCGGACAGACATGGTATGACCTGCATGCTTGAGCCAAAGGAGATTGTCCGCTCCCATCGGCTCTTCGATATCAACGACTGCCTGATGAAGTTCCCGATCGGCTTCCGGCTGGTCGATGCCGATATGCTCCGGACGCAGACCAAGCACGACTTGGCGACCAGCGGCCAGCGGACCGTTTGCCTCATAGCCATCGAGCAGAAAATCGACACCGTTGGTGCGAAAGACAGTCTTGCCGCCCGTCTCTATCAGTTCTCCCCGCAGAAAGTTCATCGACGGCGACCCGATGAAGCCTGCCACGAAGAGATTCCTCGGCTTGTTGTAGATGGCGATCGGATCATCAAGCTGCTGGATGACACCATTCTTCATGATGGCAATTCGGTCTGCCAGCGTCAGCGCCTCGATCTGGTCGTGAGTCACGTAGATCATCGTGTTCTTCAGGCTCTGATGCAGACGCTTGATCTCGACGCGTAGTTCCGAGCGGAGCTTGGCGTCGAGGTTCGACAGCGGCTCATCGAAGAGGAAGACATCCACATCACGTACCAATGCGCGACCGATGGCAACGCGTTGACGCTGACCGCCGGAGAGAGCGGCAGGGCGACGCTTCAGAAGCGGCCCGATTTGCAGGATCTCCGCAGCACGGGCAACGCGTTTGTCGATCTCGGGCTTTGGTACTTTCGCAACCTGAAGCCCGAAGGACAGATTTTTCTCGACCGTCATCTGCGGATAGAGCGCATAGGACTGGAACACCATGCCGATGCCGCGATCCTTCGGTTCTTCCCAGGTGACGTTCCGATCCTTGATGAAGATCTGGCCTTCGGTTGGCTCCAGCAATCCGGCAATACAGTTCAGAAGGGTAGATTTCCCGCAACCGGATGAGCCCAGAAGAACGATGAACTCGCCATCGCGAATATCAAGGTTCAGATCCTTGAGAACGGTCACGGCTCCGAAGGAAAGCGAAAGATTACGAATTGAAACGCTATTCGCCATGAAGATCAGCCCTTTACTGCGCCGGCGGCAATGCCGCGGACAAACAAGCGCCCGGAGACGAAGTAAACGATCAACGGTACGGCACCAGTCAGCAGAGTGGCTGCCATGTTGACGTTGTACTCCTTCACGCCCTGGACGGAGTTGACGATATTGTTGAGCTGCACGGTCATCGGATAGCTATCCGGGCGGGTGAAGACGACACCGAACAGGAAGTCGTTCCAGATGCCGGTCACCTGCAAAATCATTGCTACGACAAAGATGGGTAGCGCCATGGGCAGCATGATGCGGAAATAGATCTGCCAGAACCCTGCGCCATCGATACGAGCGGCCTTGAACAGTTCTTCCGGCAAAGACGTGAAGTAGTTTCGGAAGAGAAGTGTCAGGATCGGCATACCGAAGATTGTGTGAACAATCACAAGGCCGGTCAGCGTGCCGTAGATGCCCAGTTCACGCAGAATGATGACAATGGGGTAGATCATCACCTGATAGGGAATGAAGGCGCCGACGATCAGGATCGAGAAGAACAGTTCCGAACCCTTGAAGCGCCAGTTCGCCAATGCATATCCACTGACGGACGCGACAGCGATGGACACCAGAACAGAAGGCACCAGAATGCGGACTGAATTCCAGAAGCCGCGTGAAAGGCCATCGCAGTTCAGACCGGTGCAGGCGCTGGCCCAGGCCTTCGCCCAGGGCTCGAACGTAATTTCCATCGGTGGCGAGAAGATATTGCCCATGCGGATTTCGGGCATGCCCTTCATGGAGGTGACGAACATCACGTAAAGCGGCAGCAGATAATAAAGTGCTGCGACGATCAGCAGGCCGTAGAGAATGATGTTGCGCCTTGAGAGCACCTTGCGCGGTTTGCGTCCGTTGGGGCCAGCCACCTGGGGTGAGACCGCATCGAAACCGGCCGCCGTGCTGTTGAGGGTGGAGATGTTAGCCACGCTTCTTCCCTCCGAATTCGAGATAGGCCCAGGGGATGATGATGATGGCGACCGTGACCAGCATCATAGTGGAGGCTGCAAATCCCTGACCGAGGTTCTGCGCCTGGAACATGTAGTCGTAGACGTATTTCGCAGGAACTTCGGAGGCGATACCGGGGCCACCGCTGGTCTGCGCCACCACGAGATCGTAGACCTTAACGATACCGGATGCGATCAGCACCAGCGTGGTGATAAAGACGGGGCGCATCATCGGAATGATGATCAGAACGTAAGTCTTCCACATCGGAATGCCGTCGACTCGAGAAGCCTTCCAGATATCCTCGTCTATGCCGCGAAGACCGGCCAGCATGAGGCACATGACAAGCCCGGTTCCCTGCCAGAGACCGGCGATCAGGATGCCGTAGATGACGATATCGGAATTGTAGAGCGGATCAAACTCGAACGTGGACCAGCCGAGGCTGCGTATAATGGACTGGACGCCGAATTCCGGGTTGAGGATCCATTGCCAGACCAGCCCCGTCACGATGAAAGACAGCGCGAAGGGATAGAGAAAAATGGTTCTGAACGTGTTCTCGAAACGGATTTTCTGGTCCATCAGCGCGGCGAGAACAAAGCCGATCACAAGGCTGAAGATCAGGGACAGAATGCCGTAGATGGCCAGATTCTGGATCGAGATGATCCAGCGGGGAGCAGCCCAGAGGCGCTCGTATTGATCAAGCCCGACGAAGCTGAGGCGTGGCAAAAGGCCCGAACGCGTGAATGAGTAGACAACGGTCCAAACCGTCCCGCCCAGGAATACGACGAGCGCAACAAGCATCATCGGGATCAGGGCAATTTTCGAATTCAGATTTTTGAACAACTGGCTGGGGCGGCCAGCCGAAGAGTGTGGCGTCATGAAGCAAGACCTCCGCATCGAAAACGGGCAGAGCAGGCGGATCGGGGCCGGACCCGCCGTCTCTTCATTCTCGTCCTGTGTGGGGCAGAGAGCCGACCGCTTCCGATGGAAAGAAACGACCGGCCCTCCCTGGGGTGATCAGTTCGCCGATGCGATGATGTCGGCGAAACGCTTCTGCGCCGCTTCCGGCGTGATCGATTCGTTTGCGAAGAACTGCGAGAACAGGTCTTCCTTCTGCTTCTGCGTGTCAGGCGAGAGAAGCTGGTCAGTACTGGACAGAATATTGCCCTTTGCCAAGACCTCGAGACCCTTCTTCATGCAGTCGTTGGCCGCCGAAAGATCCACGTCGCCGCGCACCGGTAGCGAACCCTTCTTCAGGTTGAACGCGACCTGAACCTTGGGATCAACGATCGTTTCCGCCAGTTTGTCCTGCGCCTCAGATTTTGCCTTGTCCTTCAGGACAGGGAAATAGAAGGCATCGCCACCGGCTGTCAGGTACTGGTTCAGACCCAGGCCGGGCAAGCAGGTATAATCCGTACCGGCCTTCTTGCCTGCCAGCTGGAACTCGCCCTGCGCCCAGTCACCCATGATCTGGCCACCGGCCTTGCCGGTGACGACCATATTGGTGGCCTGGTTCCAATCCTGCACATTGGTGCCCTTGGCGAGCTTGCGCGCTTCATTGGCCGCCTTGAAGATGGCTGCCATTTCCGGGCCTGCGGCAGCCTTGGCGTCCTTGTCCTTGAAGACCTTCATGTAAAGGTCCTTGCCGCCCAACGAAATGATGAGCGTATCGAAGGCGCCGGTTGCCTGCCAGGGCTGACCGCCAAGCGCCAGCGGCTGGATACCGGCCTTCTGGAGCGCCGGACCTGCCGCTACAAACTCGTTCCAGTTCTTCGGAACCTCCACGCCAGCCTTCTTGAAGGCCTCATTGGAGAGCCAGAGCCACTGCCAGGAATGAATGTTGACCGGGGCGCAATAGATCTTGCCCTTGATCGTGCAGCTTTCCAGCAGGCTGGCGGGCTTGATGATGTCCTTCCACTTGCCCTTTTCCGCAACCGCCGTGAGATCGCGCATCAAACCGGCCTCCACCAGTTCCTGCGCTTGACGACCGTGGTTGAACTGGGTCGCACCCATGGGATCGCCGCCGGTGATCCGGCTGATCATGATCGGACGGGCCGTACCGCCAGAACCGGCGATAGCACCATCCACCCATTTGTTGCCCGTTGCGTCGAACCCTTTCGCAAGTTCCTTGACCGCGGCTGCTTCGCCGCCGGACGTCCACCAATGTGTGACTTCGAGGTCCGTTGCAGCAGCCTGAGCTGCCGGCAGCATGACGCCCGCCACGAGAATAGCTTTCAATGCACGCAAATTCATGAGTCTCCTCCCTCACTGAAACGTTGCCGTAAAAAAAGCTATGCGAGTTTCGGGGCGAGCGCAACGGCCTAGCGATCAAAAAATTATCAAATTCTGAATTTCTATTTTTGATTGTATTAAGAGAATTCCCATCGATCCCTTTGATCACAAAAATCTCATTAAATGCGCATATATGTGGGATTTCTACGTCTTTGCATTCGCAAACGCACAGAAAATTTATGCGCCTGCGTTGTACAACTGAGAGCGGAAAGCAAGGCCCAGTCAGCGAAAATGGCGCTCGACAAACCGACTGTAACGTTTCAGTTTGATGACCTGAAATTCTTTTCAGGGAAAGGGCCGCTGCCGTTTTCAGGCATCCGACAGATGTCTATAATCAGCCCCCTCGAAATGGTGGGAACGCATGGACGACAATCATCAGCTTAAATCTTCCGGGAAGGCTCTCGAGCCTGGTGCGCGTCCTACCTTGAAAACGATCGCCTTTATGACCGGTCTCGGCATCACCACTGTGTCTCGCGCGCTCAAGGATGCGCCGGACATCGGCATGGAGACGAAGGAAAGGGTGCGACTGGTAGCAGCGCAACTCGGCTATCAGCCAAACCGTGCAGGCGTTCGTCTCAGGACCGGCAAGACCAATGTCATCGCGCTTGTCCTCAGTATCGACGAGGAACTGATGGGCTTCACAAGCCAGATGATGTTCGGCATTTCGGAAGTGCTGGCCGGAACCCAATATCATCTCGTCCTGACCCCGCATGTGCACCAGAAGGACCCAATGGTGCCTGTGCGCTACATTCTCGACACGGCTTCCGCCGACGGCATGATCATCTCGCGCACACTGCCGGACGACCCGCGCGTGGCCTTGATGACGGAACGAAATTTTCCGTTCGCAACGCATGGGCGGACGGATATGGGCGTCTGCCACCCGTTCCATGATTTCGACAATGAGGCCTATGCTTTCGAAGCAGTGAAGCGGCTTGTGGCGAGTGGCCGACGGCGTATCGCACTGCTCGCTCCACCGGCGAAGCTATCCTATTATATTCACACGCGCATCGGGTTCGAGCGCGGCCTTGCCGCCTTCGGAGCGACGGAAGTATCCATGGGGCGCATGACGAGCGAAGCGCCCTTGTCAGACCTGCGCAGCTATTCCTCCGATCTCATGCGGTCTGCCGATCCACCCGATGGCATTATCTCCATCAGCGGCAGTTCAAGCATCGCGCTCGTTGCGGGGATCGAGGCGGCAGGCAAGCGTCTCGGCCATGATGTAGACATGGTCTCGAAACAGTCGGCGGAGTTCCTGAACTGGATCCGGCCCGAGATTCATACGGTCAACGAGAGCGTGCGCCTGGCCGGGCGCGAACTGGCTAAGGCCGTGATTGCCCGTATCGATGGCGTAGCGCCAGAATTGCTTCAAAGCGTCAGCAGCCCCGTGTGGTCCTCCATGGCGCCAAGAGACTAAAGCTCGATCAGGCCTTGATTGCGAGGCGAACGCCACCCCAATGCCTGCCATTGACGGTGATTGGTGCAGATATGTCCTTCATGAGGACAAAGACGCCGCCGCCCATGTCACGTCGATAGGTCTGCATCAGGAAGGGTTCCTTGCCTCGTCCGGCAGCCAGACCGACGCGATCATTGAAGATACGGCGATTGCGGCAGTTCGCCGTGTTCCACGTCACATCTCCCGGCCGCTGCGGCTGGGCGAACTTGCGGTTATGGGTCGGCAAGTATCCGTTCTCATCGACGGCTGCGCAGAATGCGATACGCTCATCGCTGGAAGCAACGCGTTCCTGAATATTGGGGAGAACGGCATCGGTGAATTCGGTAAATCGCGTCATGTACTGGACCGGATCGGTGCCACGGATCGGCTGATAATTGCGGTCGAACAACGCTCCCATGTCAATTCGACCAGAACGCACCGCATCCTCGAAAGCGCGGCTTACCTCCTGCGCCACGGACATGACGGTGCGGATGTAAGGCATGTCGGGTGTCTCAATGCCGGTGCTGGCAACGGCCTGGATCATACGCTCCGATATGTTCACCACATCGTTGACCCGCGCCGACGTGGTCTGGAGTTGATCGTTGGATTTCAGGATTGCATTTGCAGCCACGGCAATTGTCGTTGCGAACTCGCCGCACTGACGGTCGACGGCATCTGTGGTGTGAGCAAGAGACGATGCGCTATCCAGAATACGCGCCATGACCGTTTCAACCTCATGGAACGAACCCTGCACCTCCTTGGAGGTGGATCGTACCCCTTCGGCAGAGGTTCGCGCGCCTTCGCCCGCTTTTATCAGCATCTCGATGCGCTCGCCAAGCTTCTGCAGGGTCTGCTGGATCGAAGAGGTTGTTTGTGAGGTCTGCAATGAGAGTGCCCGAACTTCCGCCGCAACAACGGCAAAGCCCTTTCCAGCGTCTCCTGCGCGGGCCGCCTCGATGGCTGCATTCAGCGCAAGAAGATTGGTCTGGCGGGCGATGGTCCCAATGTCTTCGGCCAATCGTCCAACCTCGCTGAGAGCCGACGAAAAGGACCGGATTTCGGTCCCGATTTCCTGCGAGGCTGTGACCATGTCGTCAATGGCATGGATGGAACCGTCCAACTGCCTCGCCTGCACGCCCAGCACTTGTCGGGCACTCGTGGCAAGACTGTCTGTTTCACCTAACGATGAAGCGATCTGACGATTTGTCTGCGCCATGGCCTGAGCCGCGTCCGTCATCCGCCTCAGCAGCGCGGCGTGCTCGCCGGATTGGGTAGCGGTATCCTGGATCGCGCCTGCTATATCGACGAGATGAACGCCGAGATCTGAGGCTTCGGCGGCAAGCCGTGACACAGCATGGCGGAGCGGATTGTCCACCGTAACATTATCTTCAGAGTTCGAAGCATGCTGTGCAGATGCGACCACGCGTTTCTCCCAAAGCTATTGGAAGTATCAGTTGCGATGGTTAAGGCTCAGTATACCGATCATCATAATATCATAAATAATGCAAATATCTCGAAAAACAGAAAAGCCGCGACGGGCGCGGCTTGCATTCATGAGCAACACTGGAACGGCCAGATATCAGCCGCGATCAAAAGCCTTGGGGTCGATCCCCAGCGTTACCAGATCGCGCTTCAGCGGCTTGCGACCAGCCTCGACGGCGGCGGAAGCGGAAGCGGCGGCGCCAAAAACAGCAATCGCACGACCAATGAAACCACCGCGCATTCTGTTTGTGTTCGTAGACATTTTTCTCTCCTTTTGTCTGAAGAGAATATCGATACTGGCGCGTCTTTTTGCAATGCACAAGAAAGGATGGGAGCCATGCGATTGTCGCATGACCGGTAAATAAGCTTTACGATCTGATCATTCCTGCGGCATTCTGCGCACCAGAATCGCACAGGAGAAGAGCAGCCATGATCACCATCTTCGGCATCAGGAACTGCGACACCATGAAGAAGGCGCGCAACTGGCTGGACAGCCACGGCATTGGCTATCGATTCCATGATTACAAGTCTGAAGGGATCGACGAGGCGCATCTTGCCAAATGGATTGCATCCGAGGGGATTGACGTTGTCTTGAACCGCGCGGGCACAACGTTCCGGAAGTTGACCGACGAAGACAAAGCCAACTTAAGCGAAGACAAGGCAATCGCATTGATGATTGCGCAGCCCTCCCTGATCAAGCGTCCTGTTCTGGAGGCCAACGGCGCCATCACCATCGGCTTCAAGCCAGAGCTCTACGAGGCTCTTTTCTCGTCCTCTCGTTGATCCCGAGGTTGCGATGTCCAAGACTACACGCGCGACGCAGACCCTTGAGAAGGCGGGCATCGCTTTTACCGTCCACACCTATGCTTACGACCCCAATGCGGAGCGGGTCGGGCTTCAGGCTGCGGAAGCCATTGGTGAAGAGCCGCACCGGGTGCTCAAGACGCTGATGGCGGAGGTCGATGGGAAGCCGGTCTGCGTGGTCGTGCCGTCAGACAGCGAGGTATCGATGAAAAAACTGGCGGCTGCGTTTGGCGGCAAATCCGCAGCCATGATGAAACCCGCCATGGCAGAAAAGGCGACCGGCTACGTGGTTGGCGGCATAAGCCCCTTCGGACAGAAGAAGCAGGTTCCGACCGCAATCGAGGAGGCCGCGATGAACGAAACGCTGGTTTACATGAATGGTGGCCAGCGCGGGCTCCAGGTGCGCCTTGCGCCAACAGATGCACAGCGCACACTCAACGCGATCATCGTATCTGTCATTGCAGAGCGTTGAGGCCCGGCCTATCTTCCGTTTTTCGCAATTACAAAAGCAGGCAGACCATGACCCTTCACACCGAGATCAAGAGCCCCGTCGACCCAAACAAACTGGAAAAGCTGGCAGAGGTCGCCGTCAAGGTGGGCCTTCAATTGCAGCAGGGGCAGGATCTGGTTATCACGGCGCCGCTGGCGGCCCTTCCCCTTGTCCGCCTCATCACCAAGCATGCCTACAGCGCGGGCGCCGGTATTGTTTCCACGTTCTATTCGGATGAAGAAACGACGCTTGCGCGCTTCCGTTACGGACAGGATGCGAGCTTCGACAAGGCCGCCGACTGGCTCTACGAAGGTATGGCCAAAGCCTATGCCGGAGGCGCTGCACGTCTCGCCATCTCCGGCGATAACCCCATGATGCTGGCCAACGAGGATCCGGAGAAGGTTGCCCGCGCCAACAAGGCAACATCCATTGCCTACAAACCAGCTTTGGAGAAGATTTCCAACTTCGACATCAACTGGCACATCTGCTCCTATCCGAACCCGGCCTGGGCACGACAGGTCTTCCCGGATCTTCCTGAAGAAGAAGCCGTCCACAAACTGGCTGAAGCGATTTTCGCGGCTTCGCGCATCAATACGCCTGATCCGATCGCTGCCTGGGCAGAGCACAACGCCAATCTGAAGAAGCGCTCCAGCTGGTTGAACACCGAACGATTCTCGGCGCTACACTTCTCCGGGCCGGGCACTGACCTGACGGTCGGTCTCGCAGATGGTCACGAATGGCATGGCGGTGCATCGAAGGCCAAGAACGGGGTCATCTGCAACCCGAACATACCGACCGAAGAAGTGTTCACAACGCCACATGCCCTGAAGGTTGAAGGCACCGTCTCCTCCACCAAGCCTCTGTCGCATCAGGGTACGCTGATCGACAATATCCAGGTTCGCTTCGAGGCTGGTCGCATCATTGAAGCCAAGGCTTCAAAGGGCGAAGGTGTTCTGAACAAGGTGCTGGATACGGATGAAGGTGCGCGCCGCCTGGGCGAAGTGGCGCTGGTACCGCATTCGTCGCCGATCTCGGCATCGGGTGTGCTGTTCTACAACACGCTGTTCGACGAAAACGCCTCCTGCCATATCGCACTTGGCCAATGCTACTCGAAATGCTTCCTGGATGGCGCTTCGCTGACCCCGGAGCAAATCAAGGCTCAGGGGGGCAATTCCTCGCTCATCCATATCGACTGGATGATTGGCTCCGATCAGGTCGACATTGATGGCCTGCGCGAAGACGGCAGTTGCGTACCCGTCATGCGCAAGGGTGAATGGGCGTAGAGCAATCCGGCACACGATGCGCGAGCGGCTCGGCCTGCTCGCGCTAAAACAAGGAACCCTGTTCCGGTCCTTTAGCGGAAGCCGATTTGGCTACTCGCTTGCGTGCGACCGGCGCTTCAGACAACGACGTAGATGTGGGGGGCTCACTTCCCTCCACCGCACTTGCGCTAATCCGTCCATCCGCAAATTCGACGGACAGCATTTGTCCGGCAGCGATATTGGCGGCCCGCGTCAATGGTCGATCATCCTCGCCGCGAATGACAGCATAGCCGCGCTTCAGAACATTCTTGTAGGACAGAGATTGCAGCATCCGGTCATGGGCCAGCACAGCAGCAGTCCGCCTCGACAGCGCATGGACCAAGGCCGTGTCTGCATGCCGGACCAAGGATTGAAGCTTCAGACGGTCGCGTTCGATCTGCCCGCTTAGCCGCTGTGGCAGCGAAAGCAAGCTAACCTCCGCTTTGGCCAGACGGCTGCGTTCGCGTAGCAGATGCCGCTCCAGGCAGCGATCCTTGCGCAAGACCTGCTCTGCAATACGCCGGCGACCATCCGCAATGCGACCGGAAAGAAGTTCCAGTCGCAAGCCCGCCGTCGCCCGCTCCATTATCCGGCGCTTGGCAAGGGTGGTTCTCTCCAAACCTCGACCAAGCCCGGCAGACGCCTCATCGAAACGGCGGCGCGGCAAGGCCAGCAGTTGATCAAGAGAGGGAAGCGCCCGCACCAGCGCTCGCAGGTTCTGCCGACGGCTATCCATCTGACGCGAAGAACTGCCGCGAAGCCGTGCCGCAAGATTGGAAATCTGCGCATCGAGATCGGCCTTTACCGGAACCGCCATTTCGGCAGCCCCGGTCGGCGTGGGCGCTCGCACGTCGGCGGCGTAATCGATCAGCGTCCAGTCGGTTTCGTGACCCACAGCAGAAATGAGCGGAATCTCGCTGTCCGCCGCGGCGCGTACGACAACCTCGTCGTTGAAACTCCAGAGATCCTCGAGGCTGCCGCCACCGCGGGCAACGATCAGGACATCGGGCCTGCGAACCGCACCCAAGGGATCAAGGGCATTGAAGCCGCGGATCGCGTTCGCAACCTCGTCGCCCGATCCCTCCCCCTGCACTTTGACGGGCCAGACCACGACATGCACCGGAAAGCGGTCGGTGATGCGGTGAAGAATATCGCGAATGACGGCGCCGGTTGGTGACGTGACGACGCCGATCACCTTGGGCATGAAGGGGAGCCGCCGCTTGCGCGCCGGATCAAAAAGCCCTTCGGCACCAAGTTTGCGCTTGCGCTCTTCCAGCAGCGCCATCAGCGCACCGGCCCCTGCGGGCTCCAGTGTCTCGATGACGATCTGATATTTTGACGAGCCGGGGAAGGTCGTGACCTTACCGGTCGCGATCACTTCCATGCCCTCTTCCGGGCGAAATTTCAGCTTGGTGAAGGACCCTTTCCAGATCACAGCATCAATGCGCGCCTTGTCGTCCTTCAGGGCGAAATAGGCATGGCCGGACGAATGGGGACCACGATAGCCGGAAATCTCGCCGCGCACGCGCACATGATCGAACGCGGTTTCAACGGTACGCTTGATCGAGCCGGAGAGTTCCGACACCGAAATTTCGGCCAGGTTCGTCGGCTGATCAGAGAAAAGGGATCTGCTCATAGGCCCTATCTATCGTATCTGGATGTGATTTTCATCCGACCGCGATGGATTGTCCTGCACTTTTCTTAAGGGCGAACGGTGTAAATGCGGAAATGTGACCCTTCCTTCGCGGGTTGAGGCTGAAGGAAATCGGGAACATTTCCCTTGGCAAGCTGCGCATAGAGGCCTTGCGGGTTCACCTTCATAAGGTTTCGGGTCTGCGGGTCGCCAGCACAGAAAGCAAGAACTGTTACCTTCGCGCCCTTCAGGAAAGCCTCCGCCTCGCTCGGCTTCGAAAGTCCTATGTGAAGCTCGGTCAGCATGCCTGCCTGATTGCGATGGTAGGGCGCACTCAAAACCCGGTGCGGCGTATAGCGAAGAATGGTAGCGCCACTATCGGAGGGGGCAGCGACGACCCCCGTGGGATAACCCGCAAGCGCAAGACCATCGGCGCTCGATCGGCAGTCGGCTTCCTCCTCCGCAACAGACTTGTCCTGCCCGAGCAGCGTCTTGAGACTGAGGGCATCCCGTACTCCGTTCGTCGCAACCGCACCGAACAAGGCCCAGACAACCGGGACGGAAAACAGAGCGGCGAGAATGTAGGCCAGACCTGCATTCATGTTTTCCGGCTCGGCATTGGAATGGCGCTTCAGATCGCTGATCAACAACGAAAGCGGAAGGATGGTCAAGGCATTGGTGATGGCGGCGCCACGGACCTGCACGAGAGAAATCAGCCATGCGGTTCCAACAAGTGCCAGAAGCAGCAGATGCGCCTCTGCTCTGTCCTTCTGGATGATCCTGAACAAGCAAACGGCCACAGCAAACAGGCCGACGAGATAAAAGGCTCCAAAAGTATCCGGCGAGGTCGCCAGCAATGTGCGGGCCGACTGCGCTTCCGTCGTGTTATCGAGCCACAGCTCCACCAGCATAGGGTCGAGATTGGCAAGCGGATTTCCAAGGCATTGAGGGGCGATCAACAGCCCGGTTGCCAAAACGGCGGCCCCGATGAGCGCCACAGCAAGGATGCGCTGCCTGAACGTCACCAGACCGGTCAGGCGTCCGGCCAGCAAAAGCCCGGCCCCGCCAACGGCTGAAAGCGAATAGAAGCCAAGCGACAGGTTATCACAGGTTACCGCGCCATAGGCACTGGGCGGCACCGTCGCAAAGAAGAAGGCCGAGATGGAAAGAGCAAAGGCAAGACCGAAGCTGCGCGCCGCCGGAGCGAATTCCTTGCCATGCCAGCACCATTGCAACGTGACGACCATACAGCCGACGGCGACCACCGGTACGGTTTCGGCCCCAATGGCAATGGCAAAAGCTGCCGCAATACCCGCACACAGATGGCTTGAACCACTCCATCGCCTGTCCAGCAACATTGCCGTCATCACCATGAGCGTCGCCAGTTGCACGTTATGATGATCGATGTTGCCGGGATAGAAGCGCTTCATCGTGAAGATGTAGAGGCAGGCCAAACCCAGCGAAATATGCATGGTGGGGATGCCGCCAAGCCGCCGACCGGCCAGACCGGCAGCCGCCAGAAGAACCACAGCGGTGGACAGTGGCCAGACAATGAGGGCGAGTGTCTCAGCCTCGACGGATGATACAGTGAAGAGGGAAAAGAAACGGATCAGGGCTGCGATCGGCAGATCGACAAAGCGCGACCAGTGCATCAGCGTGCCGCCCTCCAGACCGAGACGATACTGATGCAAGTCGAACCATCCCTGACCGTTCAACAGATCACGAACCTGAACGAGCCGCACCACATCATCATTGTCACCGCCGACATAATCACTGGCGGTCGGTAGATGAAAGAACAGGATCAGGCCAATCAGAACGACCGCATAGACGAGGACGCTTGGCAGAAGCCGACTGAACATGCCTTTCGATCTTTGACGTTCATCGCCATGAAGGCCGCTTTCGCTCGTCCAGATGGTCATAATCGGTCAATCTCCGGCAAAGGCATGCCACGTGATGCGCGGTCGAAACCTAGCCTTAACCTTCTCAAGAAATAGTAAAGCGCGAGTACCCGGCCCTTCTTCCGGCGTCGCCTCCATTTGCAGTGTACCGAGTAGAACAGATCATGGATGATGCCGCATCGGGCGAACTGAAGATCGCCGTCCTTCTGCCTTGCTTCAACGAGGCTTCCACCATCGCATCCGTCGTCCAGGGTTTCAAATCTGCTCTCCCCTCCGCCCGGATCTACGTCTACGACAACAATTCTACCGATGGCACGGCACTCGCGGCCATGCTGGCAGGCGCCGAGGTTCGCCGTGAGCGGCGTCAGGGCAAGGGGCATGTGGTGCGCCGCATGTTCGCCGACATCGAAGCTGATCTCTACATCATGGCAGATGGCGACGGCACCTACGCACCGGAGGATGCCGACGAACTGGTTCGAACGCTTCTGACCGAGCGTGTCGACATGGTTGTTGGAACCCGTCGCGGGGTGCATGCCGACGCAGGCCGCCAGGGGCATGCAGCGGGCAACCGGCTGTTCAATCTTCTCTACCGGCAGATGTTCGGCTCGGATTTCACCGATATCTTTTCGGGCTACAGGATCTTCACGCGGCGTTTCGTCAAAAGCTTTCCGGCAGTTTCCGGCGGCTTCGAGATCGAAACGGAAATGTCCGTTCACGCCTCCCGCCTGAAGCTGCCGGTGACGGAGCTTGAACTGGATTACGGGCGGCGGCCGGAGGGGTCGTTTTCGAAGCTCTCCACATTTCGGGATGGCTTTCGCATTCTTCGAATGTTCGCCATGCTGATGAAGGAAACGCGTCCGTTTGCCTTCTTCGCCGTGATTGCGGCCCTCTTCTGCTGCGCGGGCCTGCTGTTCTCGGCGCCGGTCCTCATCGAATATTTCAAGACGGGCCTCGTTCCGCGCATGCCGACCTGGGTTTTCTCCCTCAGCCTTTATGGTCTGGGCTTCGTCTCCTTCGCAGCGGGCGTGATCCTGGATTCGGTTGCACGAGGCCGGAACGAAGTGCTTCGGCTGAACTACATCAATCTGCCTTCCCTGTTTTCCGAACGACAACGCTCCTCGGTTGCCGCCACTGATGTGAAGCGGGACGCCGCATGAAGCGCGAAACGACCAACAAGATCCGCTTCGTCATCGAAGACATCCTGCCGCCTATCTTGCGGGATTCCAGATTGTTTCTCTGGCTTGCGCAGAGTGCATGGGGCTCACACATCTCGCACCTTGCCAGATTTCGCGAACGCGCGCCTTTCCTGACAGCGGATGAATATGCCGAGCTTTACCGCAATCATCCGCGTGTGCATGCTGGCACGGATAATTCCGATGCCTGCATCCGACGCATTGTCAGCGAAATTGCCGGATCGAGTGTCTGCGATGTCGGTTGCGGTACGGGCGCGCTGTTGACGCATATAAAGGCAGGCAACCCGGATCTTGCCCGCATGACGGGTGTCGACTTCGTCATAGATGATGCGGCGGCCTTGCCGGGTGTCGAGTATGTGGCCGCCAAGATTGAAGCGCTGCCCTTTGCCGATGGTGAGTTCGATACGGTAGTGTGTACGCATGTTATCGAGCATGTGCTGGAGTATCGGCAAGCCATTGCAGAGCTTCGCCGGATTGCGCGCAAGCGGCTGATCATCGTCGTGCCGCGCGAACGGGAATATCGCTACACCTTCAATCCGCACTTCAACTTCTTCCCCTATACGCACTCCTTCCTGCGCGCTGTCCACCCGGTCCCGTTACGCTATCTGTGCGAAGATATCGGGCGCGACATCTTCTACCTGGAAGACAGAGAAGGCTGAGCGTGATGGATTTTTCCAGCCTCACACCGGTACTCTGGCTCGGGCTTATCGGCACCCCGCTGATGATCGCCATGGGCCAGGTGCTCTTCAAGATGACGAGCCAGACCGCGGGTTCCTTTTCGGTCAACGGCCTCCTGTCACTGGCGCTGAACCCTATCCTTATCGCAGCCCTTGTTCTTTACGGGCTCGGTACAATCATCTGGATCTATGTGCTGAAGTCCGTACCGCTGACGATCGCCTATTCATTCATGGGCCTCACCTTCTGCTTTGTGCCCGTGCTGGCGCAAATCTTCTTCGGCGAGCCCTTGAGCCTACGATACGCTGTGGGAGCTTTGCTGATCATTGCGGGATTGCTGACCATCAATGTCTGAAAGGCGCGAGAGAACAGACTGGCTGGTCATGGCCGGTGTTACGGTGCTTGCCGACCTGATGCTCTTCATGGTCCTCGATACAAGCATGCAAGGCCTAGTCCTCTCGCGGCTCATGTCGCTCGTCCTGGCTTACGGGATTGCCCAGGCCATTCGCCTGCTCACCGGTTTCGGCAAGCCACCACGCGCCTTTGTCGAGCGGCCCGGTCTCTGGCCGCTCGTTGTCATCACCGTTGTCGTCAATACGGGGCTATTCGTTGTCTTGAGCGAAAGAGCACCGATTGTTCAGCCGGTCGTCCATCTCGTCTTGTCGTGGCTCGGCTCTCTGGCGTTTCTTGCCTTCGGCCTGAAGCGAATACGCCGTTTCCAGCGACCAGACGGACAAAACTAGACCTTTTCCCAGCCGTCGTGTTCGCTTGCGCGATAGATGGCATCGATGAATTGCTGGTTGGCACGCGAGCTCTCCAGCGTAACCACCTCGGCCTGGTTGCCGGTTGCGGCGCGAGCGAAGGCCTCTGCCTGACGCTTGTACTGCCTGCTATCCTGGAAGCGAAAGACCTCTGAGCGTCCGTGACCCTGGTCGGTCAGTTCGACCTCTTCGGCCCCGTAACGATCCGCATTGAACGGCGACTTGACCTCGATGAAGCCCTTGGTGCCGTGGAACACCATGATCTGACGGGCGGCCATCTGGGTCGCGGTATAGAAGGTCAGATCGAAATCTCCGAAATCGGCTTTCACGCTGGAATAAATGTCGGTTCCGAACTCCGGATCACGCTCCGTCGTGGCCTGAACCCGCAATGGCTCCTTGCCGGTGGCGAAACGGGTTGCCATGGTCGGATAGACGCCGATATCCGGCAAGCCACCGCCGCCCAACTCCGGAATGTTTCGCATGTTGGAGGGATCGCGGTTGAAATAGCTGAACGCACCTTGCACGTGGCGCAGACGCCCGATGGCCTCATTGCGCAGAAGGTCCCGCACCTTGTGCCACACGGGGGCATAGGTGATCATGAAGGCTTCCGAGATCAGCACCTTGTTGCGATCTCTTGCCTCGATAAGCCTGTCGATTTCACTGGCCTTCAAGGAAATCGGCTTTTCGCACAGCACATGCTTGCCCGCTTCTGCCGCCTTGATGGTCCATTCCACATGCTGACTGGTGGGCAGCGGTATATAGACGGCATCGATTAAATCGGATGCCAGCATTTCCTCATAGGAACCAAAGGCATGCGGCACTGAAAATCGGTCCGCCATGGCACGGGCGCGGGTTATGTCGCGGCTGGCAATCGCGCTGACGACCGCATTCTCCGCATCCTGAATGGAGGGAATGACAGCATTCTGACCGATACGGGCGGTGGACAGGATTCCGAAACGGAACATGGGGATCTCCTCACTATTTTCGGTCTACCTTACGAACCGCATGAGACGGATGCAATTGCTGTTCGGACCTCAATCCAATCGATTTATTTCCGTGATCCTCCATAACGCCTTTTGATTGGTGCATGACCTTCCATCAGGATAGCGTTGCTCCATATCCCCCACCTATCCATTGAATCCCAGGAGCAGATTTCATGCAACACCGCGCCCTTGGCCGTACAGGCCTTTCGATCGCCCCTGTCGTTTTCGGCGGTAATGTCTTTGGCTGGACCGCCGACGAGAAGACATCCTTCGACCTGCTCGATCGCTTCTTCGACGCGGGCTTCAACACCATCGATACCGCCGATGTCTATTCGGCTTGGGTCGATGGTCACAAGGGCGGCGAGAGCGAAGAGGTCATTGGCAGATGGCTGAAGCGGGGAAGCGTCAGCCGTGACAAGGCCATCATCGTCACCAAGGTCGGCTTCGATAATCGCGGCCAGAAGACAGGGCTTTCCCAGGGGTGGATCGAGCAGGCGATCGACGCTTCCCTGAAGCGGCTCGGAACCGACTATGTCGATCTCTATCTGGCCCATAAGCCGGATGCCGAAGTTCCTGTCGAGGAGAGCCTGGAGGCCTTCGCAAAGCTGAAACAGGCCGGGAAGGTGCGCGCCATCGGGTGCTCGAACTATGATGCGACGCAGTTGCAGGCCTCGCTCGACGCTGCTGCCAGCAAGGGCCTGCCGCGCTACGACGTGCTTCAGCCGGAATACAATCTTTACACTCGCGAGAAATTCGAGGGAGAGCTTGCGGACCTCTGCCAGCGTGAGGAGATCGGCGTCATCAGCTACTACGCGCTGGCTGCGGGATTTTTGACCGGCAAGTATCGTGAAAAGAAGGATACCGAGGGTGTGGCGCGCTCCTACCGCGTCGCCGATTACCTCAACGACAAGGGAATGCGTATCCTGGCGGCGCTGGATGAGATCTCGGTCGAAACCAATGCGTCTGCGGCCAGCATCGCGATCGCCTGGGTGGCGGCACGGCCCGGAATCACCGCACCGATTGCCTCTGCAACATCCCTGCGACAGCTGGAATCGATCGTGGCCGCGGGCTCGCTTCAATTGTCTGCCGACCAGATGGCGCGCTTGAACGAGGCCGGTCTCTGATGGGCATCTTGATCCGCAATGCCACGGCTGGCGATGAGGCGCGCTTTCGCGAACTCTGGGCCAGCTATCTGGATTTCTATCAGGTCACGGTCTCGGATGAGATCACGGCCTCGACATTTTCCAAGGCGCTCAGTCCCGATAGCAGCATCTTCATGCAAGTTGCAGAGGTCGATGGACGCGTCGAAGGCTTCGCGCTTTGCCTGACCCATGAAGGCACATGGATTCTCGGCAAGGATCTCTATCTCGAAGACCTGTTTGTCGATGCAAGCCAGCGCGGCAAAGGCGTGGGGCGCGCGCTGTTGCAGGATCTGGTCGATCTGTCGAAAGCCAATGGCTGGTCCCGGCTCTATTGGCACACGGCCGAGACGAACGTCACGGCGCGGAAACTTTATGACAGCTTCGTCCAGTCGGACGGGCATATCAGATATCGCATCACGATCGGCTAAGGCCGATCCGCCAACCGGAAGGGTTAGACCATGCAAAAGAGAAAACTTGGATCCCTGGAAACCTCCGCTCTCGGGCTGGGCTGCATGGGCATGACCCATGCCTATACACCCGTGATCGACGAGCAGGCTTCTATCAAGACGCTGGCACGCGCCGTGGAACTGGGCGTGACGCTGTTCGACACGGCGGAAGTCTATGGACCGTTCACCAATGAGGAACTGGTGGGCAAGGGTCTCAAGCCCTACCGAGACAAGGTGCTGATCGCGACCAAGTTCGGCTTCACCATCGGCGATGAAGCAAAGGCCGCACGCCCTTCAGGCGTCGACAGCCGCCCGGACCATGTGCGGCAAGTGGCGGAAGCTTCCCTCAAGCGGCTCGGCGTCGAGGCGATCGACCTGCTTTATCAGCACCGCGTTGACCCGGATGTCCCGATCGAGGAAACCGTCGGCGCCATGGCGGAACTGGTGAAGGAAGGCAAGGTGCGGGCACTCGGACTTTCCGAGGCGAGCGCCGCAACGCTCAAGCGGGCACATGCCGTCCATCCCATCGCCGCCATCCAGAGCGAGTATTCCCTGTGGACTCGTGACCCCGAGGAAAACGGTGTTCTGGATACCTGCAGGGAACTCGGTATCGGCTTCGTTCCGTTCTCGCCACTCGGTCGGGGGGCATTGACCGGCGCGCTCAAGAACCTTGATGGCCTTGCTGAAAATGATTTCCGCCGTGGTCTTCCTCGTTTCCAGGGCGAGAATTTCGATGCGAACCTTGCGCTGGTTCATCTGCTTGAAGAGATGGCCGCGAAGAAAGATGTTTCCGCAGGTCAACTGGCTTTAGCCTGGGTGCTGGCGCAGGGCGATTTCATCGTGCCAATTCCCGGCACCACGAAAATTGCCAATCTTGAGAAGAATATCGCCGCAGCAGATATCGATTTGTCTGCGCAGGAACTGGCCGAACTGGGTGACCTGCTGGCTCCCTCCAAGGTCAAGGGCGAACGCTATCCGGAGAGCATGGCGAAGATGGCCAACAAGTAGCACAACCGCTGCATCGTACTCCGGGAGGGTATAAATCTTCCGGAGTACTGTCCTTCATTCAGGCGATGGGCGAGGCGCCAAAATGTTGAAATTCATCGATGATTTCTGACATGAGTCTCTCGATTTTAAGAGATTAGTAAAATCTTACTCTTTATTTTCTGACAGTTAGTTTCCTTTCAGCCTATGAGGCTTTCATGTCCATTTTTGATCTTGGCGGCGATGCGCGGTCTGTCCTCGCAGCGCTCAACCGCTCGCAGGCAATCATCGAGTTCGACCTCAGCGGTCGGATCCTGCACGCGAACGAGAACTTCCTCAAAGCCATGGGATATCAGCTGTCGGACATCGTTGGGCAGCATCATCGAATGTTCGTGCTGCCTGCCGAGGCTGGATCCCGCGAATACAAACAGTTTTGGTCGGGTCTTGCAGAGGGTCGTTTCGACCAGCGTCAATACAAGCGCGTGGCGAAAGGTGGCCGGGAAATCTGGATCGAAGCCTCCTACAACCCGGTCTATCGCGGCGGAAAGCCGTTCAAGGTCGTGAAGTTCGCGACGGATATCACGACACAAAAGCTCCGGACGCTGGATGCGGAGGGAAAGCTGGCAGCACTGGATCGTGCCCAGGCCATCATCGAATTTACGCCGACCGGCGAGATCATCGAGGCGAATTCAAACTTCCTGCACGCCATGGGCTATTCGCGCGAAGAGATCATTGGTCGACACCACTCGATGTTCTGCGACCGCGATTACGCCGCTTCCCGCGATTATCGCGAGTTCTGGGAAACGCTGGGCACTGGTGCTTTCATCGCGGACCAGTTCACCCGTTTTGGCAAAGGCGGAAAGCGCGTCAACATTCAGGCGTCCTACAACCCGATCGTCGATCGCGATGGCAAAGTGCTAAAAGTGGTCAAGTTTGCAACGGATGTTTCGGAACGGGTTCGCGTCATTGAAGAACTCGGCGCCGGCCTGCACCGCCTTGCCGAATGCAATATTCGCATGACACTCGACAACGCCTTCAGTGCCGAATTCGAGCCCCTGCGACAGGACTTCAACAGTTCAATCGGTGCCTTCCAGCAAACCCTTTCCGGCGTGCTCAACCAGACGGAATTCCTGATGGAAAACGGCCAGGCCATGAGCAAGTCTGCCGAAGAACTGTCTGCCCGCACGCGCCAGCAGGTTGCCGCTCTGGAAAACACGGCCACCGCGCTTGCCCAGGCGACATCGAATGTTCGCTCCGCCACCGAACGCACGCGCGAAACACGAAAGCTTGCAAGCGATGCGCGTCTGGCTGCGGCTTCATCCGTCGAGGTGGTTCGCAACACGGTGAGCGCCATGGAGCGCATCGAGGCGGCCTCGAACGAGATCGGCAAGATCATCGGGGTGATCGACGAAATCGCCTTCCAGACAAACCTGCTGGCTCTCAATGCCGGGGTAGAAGCTGCCCGGGCCGGTGACGCCGGCAAGGGCTTTGCCGTCGTGGCGCAGGAGGTACGGGAGCTTGCGCAACGTTCCGCAAGCGCTGCAAAGGAAATCAAGACGCTGGTCAGCACGTCAGCGGACGAAGTGAAAGATGGCGTCCGGCTGGTCGGTGAGACAGGCAGGGCATTGCAGGAGATCGAAAGCTTCGTGGAAGCGATCGACCGCAACGTCGATGGCGTCGCCACCTCCTCTGCCGAGGAAGCGCTAGCACTGGACGAGATCAATCATTCGGTTATGGATGTCGATCGTATGGCCAAGGCGAATGCCGAAATGGTCGCGCATTCGACCCAAATCAGCCAATCGCTGTCGGACGGCACCGCCGTCCTGACCGAGCTGGTTTCGCGGTTCAAGCTGAACAGGCGCGGCACTCAACGCGAAGACAAGCGCGAGATCTGGACACCGGAAGAACGCGCCCGCCGGATTGGTCAGCTGCGTCAGGCATCCTGACAAAAAAGGCCGGGCGACGCGTGTCGCCCAGCCCCTTCCCTTGGGAGGAAATGATTTTGATCAGGCGCGCACGCGGCCACCAAGCGAACCGCCGAGGAAACCGGCAAGGGCACCAATGACCAGCGCCAGGGCAGACATCAGTGCACCCTTGGAAAATGCAGCGGATGCTTCTGTTGCGGCCTTGGCTGCGGCCTGCTTCGCCTGTTCAACGGACTGACGGTACTGCTGCTCGTACTGCGTGACCTGTTGGCGGGCATCATCGACAGAGATGTTCTGCGCCTTGGCCAAGGCATCGGCAGCACGGTTGCGGGCCTCTTCCTGCTTCGCGGCATCACCCGTGAGCAGAGCCTGCATGGAAGCAACGGCCGCATCACGCAGCGCTGCGGGGTCATTTCCGCCGCTGACGTTGCGAACCTGCTGTTCGATGCTTTGCAGGGGATTGGTGGCATTGGCGACGGATGGTGCGGCGGCGGTTGCAGCTGTCGCAATCGTCGAGCCCGTTCCGCTGAGAATGGTGGAGACTCCTCCGAAGGCACCGGAAACGAGTGCGCCAATCGACGTCGTTACGAGATAGAGCAACAGTATAGTCGTCGCTGCCCAGACGGTCAGGCCATGCAGACCACCGCTCCGGGGAATGCGATGTGACAGCCGACCGGCAACATAAGCGCCCAAAAATACGGAAATGACGGCAGAGACGACAAACCAGATGGCGGATGTTGTCGAGACCGTTGAGGCATCAGGCGCGCTCTGGCCGACGGGGTTGATAATGGCTGTCCCGATGCCTGCTCCGAGTAGGTTCAGCACAAATTGCGAGGAGATTGCAATTGCAACGCCAGCGAATATTGCGCCCCAGGAACAACTTCTGGCAGAGTTTAACAGAAGACCTTCGCGATGGGTGGATGAGACGGGATGGGTTGAAGTGAAATCTGTCATATTCGACACTCCTGGAACCACCGTGACTGTCACGGCGCTCAGGAACGACGAATTAGACTGTTGGTTCCCGCCACATAACGCAGAATCTTCTACGCTATTCTTTCCTTCTCTCGCGTGCGAAGGGTAAGCGGGACCTTGGCGAACATCACGGCATTGCCGGCGAGCGTCAGGCAGAGGCCGAAAACCCCCGGCCATGTCCAGTGATAATCCTCGAAGATGCTCGACAATGTCAGTGCCACGACGGGAAAGAGAACCGTTGCATAGGCCGCCTTCTGTGAGCCGAGACGCGAGACCAGCATGAGATAGGTTGTGAAACCTACGACTGAGCCGATCGCCGAGAGATAGATCAGTGCAGCCATGTAGGTTCTGTCCGGCGGCGCGACGACAGGTGTTTGCGTGACAGCAACCAGAAACAGCAAGGCCAGAGATCCGTATGTCATGCCCCAGGCATTGGCCGTGATGGGCGAGAGACCAGCGGCACTATTGCGGCGCGACGCCATGTTGCCAAAGGAAAAGAAGAGCGTTCCAAGAGCCGAGAGCGCTATACCCTTCCAGCTGTCCGGCTTGACCGCCAGAAACACATCCGGTCCAAAAAGCAGGCAAAGGCCTGCCACACCCAAAGCAGCTGCAACGAGCGTCCGTGATTGGATGGGATCGCCGAAAAAGATCCTGGCATTCACGGCATTATAGACGGTGGCCAGAGAGAAGACGACGGAGATCAGTCCTGACGGCACATAGGCAGCCGCATGATAAAAGCAAAGAAAGTTGCAGCAGAAGAGTGATAGCGCCTGAACGACCACGAAAGGCTGCTGCTGGAGTGTCGGAACCTTCAACCGGCCAGAGAGCACGAGCGCCCCAACAAGAATGAGGGCAGCGAGGGCGAAACGGTAGAAAACGGACACCAGCACCGGAACAGGCCCGATCTGCAGCGCAATCGCAATCCAGGTCGTTCCCCAGATGAGCACGGTGGAGGAGAAAAGCAGCAGATTGGTCATGATGGCACCTGAATGAGACTTCAGGGCAAACCCTAACGCACCGAAATAGGCTCGCTCTTGCAGGATCTTGCGGCGATCTCTCTTTGCGTCCAGATTGCAGCACATTTTCCATGGTCAGGCAGCCGCTTTCAATTGTAGGAATAAGGCCTGCCACCACTGAGCTTGCCATGCTGAACACTGCATCCGTTTTTGGTTCCCTGTCTGCTTCCTCCCGGGCTGTGAGCCTGGGCGCTCTCGATATGGGTAGCGGCAGGGCAGCAGCGCTGTGGAGCAACAGTCATGACCGGATGCGCTATGAACGGCCTGACGGCCATACCTTCAGCTGTTATCTGCGTGGCGGCGACGGAACCCGGCGGGTCGACGGCAAAAGATTATCCGGGCGGCCTGGCGCGGTGTGCATCATGCCGCAGGGCGCATCTTCGGAATGGGAAATCACGGACCGCTTCGACTTCGTCCATCTCTATCTTGCCGACGACGAACTGAAACGATTGTTCTCGGAGATCTTCGATCGGGACGCACGGCTGATGCTTCTCCCGGAAGCGACCTTCGAGGACGCGCCTCGTATTGCCGATGGTCTGGGCAGGCTTGCAACGGCGCTCCAGAGCGACAACCGGATCCTGGCAGAACAGGCCATCGTATCGACGGTGCAGCATCTCTTCAGCGATCATCGATACGGCGATCACAACCTGCGACAGTTGCGCGGTGGTCTTGCAGCACATATCCGCCGTCGCCTGCTCGACTACATCGAGGCGCATCTGCAGAGCCAGATTTCGCTGCGCGATCTCGCCGCGGTTGCGGACCTCAGCGAATTCCATCTGCAACGGATGTTCAAGCAGAGTTGTGGTATCAGCCCCTACGGCTATTTGCTCAATCGCCGGATGGAAAGGGCACGGCTGATGCTGGCCGGGGCTGAGCCCATTGCCCAGATCGCCACTGCCTGCGGTTTCAGCAGCCAGAGCCACCTCACACGCGCCTTCAAGACAATGACGGGAATGACGCCATTGGCCTACCGCCTGATGGCCAATGGCATAGCTTGCGAGCTACCAGGCAGCTGAAGTCGGCAGCCTCACTGACTGCCGACCCGCCTAATTTGATCAAGCGCGAAGAACGCCGCCTGTTGTCTTCTCGACATTGCCGACAATCTTCTTCGTCAGCGCGTCGAAATCCTCATCCGTCAGGGTCTTGTCCGTCGGCTGGATCAGAACCTCGATCGCGATGGACTTCTTGCCTTCGCCAAGGGATGCACCTTCGAACACGTCGAAAACATTGACACCGGTGATGAGCTTGCGGTCGGCACTCGTGGCAGCCTTGATGATGGAGCCAGCATCCACGGCTTTCTCGACCACGAAGGCGAAGTCGCGCTTCACCATCTGGAAGGGTGACAGTTCGAGAGCAGCCTTGGTGCGGGTTGCCTTCTTCTTCGGTTCCGGCATGACATCCAGATAGACCTCGAAGCCGGCCAGTGCGCCGGAGACATCCAGAGCCGACAGCGTGTTCGGATGGAACTCACCGAAGTGCCCAAGCACGACTTTCGGGCCCATCTTTATCGTGCCGGAACGACCCGGATGATACCAGGATGGACCGCCCTGCTCGACCTGCACATTCGCCATCGGCATGCCGCAAGCTTCGAGAACAGCCAATGCATCTGCCTTCGCATCGAACACATCGACCGGCTTTCCGCCACCCTTGGCTGCGTTGGACCATAAACGGCCTGAACCGGAAAGCGAGGCCGTGCCGCGGCGAATGCCACCGGCAACGCGACGCTGCTTTTCGGGTGTATCGCCCTCATAGGTGCCCGATACCTCGAAGATCGCCACGTCGCCATAACCCTTGTCGGCGTTGCGCTGAGCGGCAGTCAGCAAACCGGGCAGTAGCGATGGACGCATGTCCGACATATCGGCTGCAATCGGATTGACCAGCTTCAATGCCGGGCTTCCACCACCGAACAGCTTCGCCTGATCTTCCGGGATGAAGGACCAGGTGACAGCTTCCAGCATGCCGCGCGAGGCAAGCGCGCGCTTGGCAACACGGGTACGGATCTGCAGCGTGGTCAGGATACGCGCATTGACCGTGTCCTTCGCAGCAAGCGGTTCCGGCTTGATGTTGTCGACACCGTGGACGCGCATGACCTCTTCCACGAGATCCGCCTTGCCATCGACATCGGGACGCCAGGAAGGCACAGCGACCTGCACGCGCTCTTCATCGCCGGAGAGGATCTCGAAGCCCAGCCCGGTCAGGATCTGGCGGCTCTCCTCAACGGAAACGTTGAGGCCGGTCAGGCGCTTCACTTCCGAGAAGGGGAAGTCCACAAGCTTGCGATCATGTCCCTTGTAGCCGGAAACACGTGCCTTTGCAGCGGTGCCCCCGCACAGTTCCAGCACCAGTTCGGTTGTGCGCTCAAGGCCCGGCATCATGTATTCGGGATCAACGCCGCGTTCGAAACGATAGCGGGCATCGGTGATGATGCCCAACGCACGGCCGGACTTGGCGATGTTGATCGGATCCCACAAGGCGGACTCAATCAGCACATCCACCGTGTTTTCATCGCAGCCGGAATGCTCGCCGCCCATGATGCCGCCGATGGATTCGACGCCGTTATCATCGGCGATAATCACATTGTTCGACGAGAGCTTGTAGGTACGCGCATCGAGCGCAAGGATTTCCTCTCCTTCCGTCGCACGGCGAACGGTGAGATTGCCCTTTACCTTGGCCGCATCGAAAACGTGCATGGGGCGACCCTGGTCGAAGGTCATATAGTTGGTGATGTCGACCAGCGCATTGATTGGACGAAGACCGATCGCCTTCAGACGCTGCTGCATCCAGGCAGGGCTCGGGCCATTCTTCACGCCGCGGACAAGGCGCAGCGCGAAACCGGGGCACAGGCTCTCGTCGTCGAGATCAATGGAGACTTCGACCGGAGTTTCCCCGTCCACCTTGAAGGCAGGCGTCTTCGGCTGCTTCAGCGTGCCCAGGCCCGAGGCGGCCAGATCGCGGGCGATACCGAAAACGCTCGTGCAATCCGGGCGATTAGGCGTGAGGTTGATCTCGATGACCGGATCATCGAGCCCCGCAAAGGATGCAAAGGTCTGACCGACCGGAGCATCTTCCGGCAGATCGATGATGCCGTCATGATTATCGGAGATGTTCAGCTCCTTTTCGGAGCACATCATGCCATGGCTTTCGACGCCGCGAATATTGCCGACAGCGAGCGTCACATCGATACCCGGCACATAGGTGCCCGGGCGTGCCAGAGCGCCGACAAGGCCAGCGCGGGCATTCGGCGCGCCGCAGACGACCTGAACCGGCTTGCCATCGCCCGTATCGACCATCAGTACCTTCAGCCGGTCAGCGGAGGGGTGCTTTTCAGCGGAAACAACCTTGGCAATGACGAAAGGCTTGTAAGCTGCGCGATCATCAACATCCTCGACTTCGAGGCCGATCGCCGTCAAGCGCTCGCAGACCTCTTCCAACGAGGCATTGGTGTCCAGATGTTCCTTCAGCCAGGAGAGCGTGAATTTCATATGTTTATCCTCCGTGCTGAATTACTGGCTCAAACCGCCGAACAGTGTCGGCATGTCGAGCGGACGGAACCCGTAGTGGCTCATCCAGCGCACGTCCGCGTTGAAGAAGTCACGCAGGTCCGGCATGCCGTATTTCAGCATGGCGATGCGGTCGAGCCCCATGCCCCAGGCAAAGCCCTGATACTCATCGGGATCTAGACCGCCGGCACGCAGGACATTCGGGTGAACCATGCCGCAGCCGAGGATTTCCATCCAGTCAGTTCCCTCGCCGAACTTGACGATCGGGCCGGAAGAACGGTCACACTGGATATCCACCTCGAAGCTGGGTTCGGTGAACGGGAAGAAGGAGGGGCGAAAGCGCATGGTGACGCTGTCCACCTCAAAGAAGGCCTTGCAGAACTCTTCGAGGATCCAGCGCATGTTACCGACATGGCTCTTCTTGTCGACGACCAGGCCTTCCACCTGGTGGAACATGGGCGAATGGGTGGCATCGCTGTCCTGACGGTAGGTCTTGCCAGGAATGATGATGCGGATCGGCGGCTTCTGGGCTTCCATGGTGCGCACCTGCACAGGCGAGGTGTGCGTGCGCAGAACCTTGCGCTCACCCTTCTCGTCCGTCGGGAGAAAGAAGGTGTCGTGCATCTCGCGGGCCGGGTGACCCTCCGGGAAGTTCAGCGCCGTGAAATTGTAATAGTCGGTCTCGATATCCGGACCTTCCGCGATCGAAAAACCCATATCTGCAAAGATGGCGGTGATTTCATCGACGATCTGGCTGATCGGGTGAATGCGTCCACGCTCGGCGGGCGAAGAGCGCACCGGCAGGGTTACATCCAGCGTCTCCGCTGCAAGCCGGGCGTTGATGGCGGCGTCGCGCAGCACAGTCTTGCGCGCGTTCAACGCCTCCGTCACCTCGGTCTTCAAGGCATTGATGGCAGCACCGCGAGTCTGGCGCTCTTCCGGGCTCATCGACCCCAGCGTCTTCAGCAGTTCGGAGACGGAGCCTTTCTTGCCCAGCGCCGAAACGCGAACGCCTTCCAGGGTCGCCTCGTCGGACGCATCGTTGATTTCAGCCAGAAGCGAGGATTTCAGGTTTTCCAGATCGGACATGATGATTTCCGTTTGATGCCGGGCAGTGAGCAGACAGGTTTGGATCGCTGCTTGCGACATGTGGTCGTAACGGTCAAATGAAAAACCCGCGCCAGCCCAAACCAGCGCGGGTTTCCCAAATCAATGAAGCTCGTGAAGCTTGGGAAGCGCTGGTTAACGAACCGCGCTTTCAAACTCGTTTGCCGTACCGGCATCCTTGAGGTAGACGAGCGCCTTCTTGGAAGCTTCGACGAGAGCGCCGAATGCTGCCGGCTCATGGATTGCCATGTCAGACAGAACCTTGCGGTCCACTTCGATGCCAGCCTTGTTCAAGCCGTCGATGAAACGACCATAGGTCAGGCCGAATTCGCGGACAGCAGCGTTGATACGCTGGATCCACAGAGCGCGGAAGTTGCGCTTCTTGACGCGACGGTCGCGCGTTGCGAACTGACGCGAACGATCGACAGCTGCCTTTGCGGCGCGGATGGTGTTCTTACGACGACCGTAGAAGCCCTTTGCGGCCTTCAGGGTCTTGGTGTGCTTTGCGCGTGAGGTTACGCCACGTTTTACGCGTGCCATGTCATGATCTCCTTAATGTTCCGAAAGCGAAATGGTCTCAGAGACCGTTTGGCAGGTAGTTCTTGATGACCTTCTTGCCGTCAGCTTCGGCCAGAACCATCGTACCGCGAGCATCGCGGATGAACTTGTTGGAACGCTTGATCATGCCGTGGCGCTTGCCAGCAGCAGCGGCGAGAACCTTGCCCGTCGCAGTGACCT
This sequence comes from Rhizobium sp. Root149, assembly GCF_001427345.1. NCBI lineage: Bacteria > Pseudomonadati > Pseudomonadota > Alphaproteobacteria > Hyphomicrobiales > Rhizobiaceae > Rhizobium > Rhizobium sp. Root149. Next base: position 258,121 of record NZ_LMGD01000020.1, on the reverse strand, counting down.
TGAACCGCTTCTTGGCGGACGATTTCGTCTTCATCTTGGGCATTTTGCTACTCCGTATTCTTGTATCGAAGCTGGCTGATGAGGCTGGCTTCAAGCTATTCAAAAACGGCCACGGCATGCCCTGCCGGACCGTTCGGACGCGCGCTTATACCGACAGACCGGTAAAAGCGCAATGGGGGTGAACAGAATTGCGTGCGCGGCTGCAAATGGACCGGCACAGGATGGAAAGGCACCGATCAGCGCGGTGCCAGAACCATCATCATCTGGCGGCCTTCCAGCTTCGGCTCGGCTTCAACCTTGGCGATTGCCGCGGTATCTTCCTTGACCTGAAGAAGAAGCTTCATACCGAGTTCCTGGTGCGCCATTTCGCGACCACGGAAACGAAGCGTGACGCGGACCTTGTCGCCATCTTCGAAGAACCGAAGGATGGCCTTCATCTTCACCTCATAGTCATGAGTGTCGATGTTCGGACGCATCTTGATTTCTTTGATTTCGACGATCTTCTGCTTCTTGCGTGCTTCGGCAGCCTTTTTCTGGTTGGCATACTTCAGCTTGCCGAGATCGAGAATCTTGCAGACCGGCGGCTCGGTGTTCGGAGAGATCTCGACGAGATCGAGACCTGCCTCCTCGGCCATTCTCAGCGCCTGGTCTGTCGGCACGATGCCGAGGTTTTGACCCTCTGCGTCGATCAGCTGGACGCGAGGAATGCGGATTTCCCGGTTAGAGCGCGGTCCGTCTTTGACAGGAGCGTCGGTCTTGAATGGTCTGCGAATGGTCGTATTCTCCTCGAATAATTAAAGGGTCGCAGCGGCGGCCCTTGCGCTCGTGGCGCAATGAAAGGGCAATTTCGTCAACGCTGCTCCGAAGTCAATAGCATAGTGTCGCCAATAAATCACCTAGTGCCGCGTTTTTACGAATCTGTTTTATAGGTGCATCTGTTTGAAGGAGAATGAGCCATGAATCTGCCGGTCGCGCCCGGAAAAAGCACCCACATCACCGTCGGTGAGGGCGGAGAAGCCCGGCAGATCGCGCTGGTTCACCGACAGGGGCGAGCAGCCGATTCCCCCATGCTCGTCTGGCTCGGCGGGTACCGGTCAGACATGAGCGGCACGAAGGCTCTGGAAATGGAGCGGCTGGCGGGAGAGCTCGGCCTGCCGTCCTTGCGTTTCGACTATTCCGGCCATGGCGTTTCTGGAGGCGCGTTTCGCGACGGCACGATCTCGCGCTGGCTGGAGGAAGCACTCGCCGTCATCAAGGCTTATCCGGCCAGAGACGTCATCCTTATCGGATCCTCGATGGGCGGGTGGATTGCCCTGCGAGCGCTTCAGGAACTTCGCAAGCAAAGCGAGATCGGGATAAAGGGCCTCGTCCTCATCGCTCCGGCGCCCGACTTCACGCATGACCTTATCGAGCCTGCGCTCAGCGAGACCGAACGCCAGTCGCTCCAAGAGCGCGGCTTTTTCGAAGAGCACTCTGAATATAGTCCCGAGCCGAATATCTTTACGCGTGATCTGATGGAGGACGGCTTCAGCAATCGCGTTCTGACCGGCATCATCGAAACCGGCTGCCCGGTTCACATTCTGCAAGGCATGAAGGATGCGGATGTCCCATTCCAGCATGCTCTGAAGCTCGTGGAATTCCTGCCTGCTGATGACGTCGTTCTGACACTGATCCGCGACGGTGATCACCGCCTGTCCCGACCGCAGGATATCGAGCGTATGCGGGCAGCAATCATCGGATTGATCTGATTTCCAGCCGCAACATTAGATGTTGCTGAAATGAATCGATCTTAACCATAAATTACGAGCAAGCTTGTTAATCTTTCGTTCATAATTGACACCGGCCCCCAGACGATCTTAACGTTTCGTTAGGATTTGAAGGGACGGGTTCATGATGTATGCCCAGAAGGCACGGCAATTGGCCGTGATCCTCGCGACTGTGCTTGTGTCGGCTTCAGCGGCTGTTCCGGCACCACGCACATCTTCGGCACAAATGATCGTGGGTGGTATTACCTCCCAGCCGATCGGCCATTATGAATTCTGCCAGCGCCTGCCTGCCGAGTGCGATCAGCGTTTTGCATCGACTCCCGCGCCAAAGGTTACGGAGTATGGCTGGGAAATGATCCAGCAGATCAATTTCTCAGTGAACCATCGCATTGAAGCCCGCACGGACATGGAAGTCTATGGCCGCGAAGAATATTGGGCCTATCCGGTGACGGCTGGCGATTGTGAAGATTACGCGCTCCAGAAGCGCAAGGAACTGAAGGACAAGGGCTTCTCGCTCGCGGACCTCCTGATCACCGTCGTCCGCAAGCCTGATGGCGAAGGTCATGCGGTCCTGACCGTCCGCACTTCAGAAGGTGACTTCGTGCTCGACAATCTTTCCGACGAGGTCAAGCTCTGGAGCGACACGCCCTACACGTTCCTCAAGCGCCAGGCGTCCTTCAACACGGGACGCTGGGTATCGATCGAGGATGGCCGCGAAGTGGTCGTCGGCGCATTGCGCTGAGAATTCACGCATTGAGCGTTTAAAGGCCGGGCGTTTGCTCGGCCTTTTTCGTTGAAGCGTCCGACCCGTCTGTCCTTACGAATTACCGATAAGGATACCGGCAGCGAGAACCAGCGAACCGCCAAAGACAACCTGGAAGACGGCACGCATGAACGGCGTTTCCATATATTTGTTCTGGATGAAGGCAATGGCCCAAAGTTCGATGAACACCACGATGGCGGCGACGATGGTGGCCGTCCAGAAATGCGGGATCAGGTAGGGAAGCGCATGACCCAGGCCACCAATGGTGGTCATGATGCCGCAGGCAAGGCCGCGCTTGAGCGGTGAGCCTCTGCCGGAAAGCTTTCCATCATCATGCGAGGCTTCCGTGAAACCCATGGAGATACCGGCACCGACCGAGGCCGAAAGACCAACAAGGAAGGTTTGCCAGGTATCCTGCGTGGCAAAGGCTGCAGCAAAAATCGGCGCCAGCGTCGAGACGGAGCCGTCCATCAGCCCCGCGAGACCAGGCTGGACATAGGTCAGAATGAACTGCCGGCGTTCGCCCGCGGCTTCCTCATCGCGCACTTCATCAGGCGTATGTTTCTCGCCCAGCATGTGCGCAATATCGCTGTGCCCCTGTTCCGCAAGAGCGAGATCGCCCAGCAATTGCCGGGTGGAGGCATCGGTCACACGCTTCTGCGCTTCCACGTAAAAACTATAGGCCTGCTGCTCCATGAGTTCGGCCTGCGCGCGGATCGTCTCCAGCGAAAGATTCTTGACCAGCCAATCAGGCTTGCGCTGATAGAAACCCCGCACGTGCTCACGCCGGATCAGCGGGATCTCTTCGCCGAACCTCTGTCGGAACTGGTTGATCAACATGTTGCGGTGGGTTTGCTCGACCTCGGCCATATCCCGGAAGACTTTTGCCGAAGCCGGCGCCTGTTCCTGCAGAGCCCGCGCGTAGGACAGATAGATGCGAGAGTCCTCTTCTTCGGACGAAATTGCCAGGGCAAGAATCTCGTCTTCGCTCAGGCTTTCGAACGGACGCCGGCCCGAGCCCCGGAACAAGTCAAACATGGTAGCCACCCTCTTTAGAATTATTCTAATCTTAGTCTTCTGTGAGAAGAAAGCAAGATGCTGCGGTGCGACGTATGGTCTGCGGCATTGCGACCAGTGCCTGCAGAGAGAGCGAAAGGAACTGTCGCGAACGCACGGTACACGCGTAACTTCTGTCATTTCCAACTTGCGACATCAGCAACAAAATGTTTTAGCAGAGCTCGATGTGAGCGAGACTCACCTGCATTACTGATGTGAAGGCATTGATTTCATGAACCGCAGAGCATTCTTTCGCCAAGCTGGTACTGCCGGCATTGGCGCCGCCGCCGCAACCGCCCTGGCAGCCCCGGCAATCGCCCAGGAAAATCCGGAAATCACTTGGCGCCTGACGTCCTCCTTCCCGAAGAGCCTGGACGTTCTGTTTGAAAGCGCGACGGAAATCGCCAAGAGCGTATCCGAAGCAACGGGCGGCAAGTTCAAGATCCAGACCTATGCGGCGGGTGAAATCGTTCCACCGCTTCAGGCAGCCGATGCAGTTTCTTCCGGAACGGTCGAGATGGCGCATACCTGCGCCTATTATTACGTCGGCAAGGACCCGACATTCGCACTGGGCACGGCCATTCCCTTCGGCCTCAATGCGCGGCTGACGAATTCATGGTTCACAGTGGGCGGCGGTAACGATCTGCTCAACCAGTTTCTAGCCGGTCATAATCTTTATGCCCTGCCTGCTGGCAATACGGGCGCGCAGATGGGCGGCTGGTTCCGCAAGGAAATCAAGACCGTCGACGACCTGAAAGGTCTGAAGATGCGCATCGCAGGTCTGGCCGGTCAGGTTCTGACAAAGGTCGGCGTCACCCCGCAGCAAATCGCTGGTGGCGATGTCTATGCCGCTCTGGAAAAGGGCACAATCGACGCGACGGAATTCGTCGGTCCTTATGACGATCACAAGCTCGGCTTCTACAAGGTTGCGAAGTACTACTACTACCCGGCCTTCTGGGAAGGCGGCCCGACGGTTCATGCATTCTTCAACCGCGAGAAGTTCAATGCGCTGCCGAAGAGCTATCAGCGTATTCTGACGGATGCTTGCGCACGCGTGAACGCGCTGATGCTGGAGCGTTACGACGCGCTGAATGCCAAGGCACTGCGCGAACTGGTGGCTCAGGGCGCCGTCCTGAAGCCCTTCAGCCAGGACATCATGGATGTATGCTACAAGGCCGCACAGGAAACCTATGCCGAAATCTCGGCCAAGAATGAGAATTTCAAGAAGATCTACGACAGCCAGCAGGCCTTCAAAAAGGATGGCTATCTCTGGATGCAGATCGCAGACTACAGCTTTGATACCTTCATGATGATGCAGCAGCGCAAAGGCACGCTGTAATCTTCACATGAAAAAGAACGCGGCGAGGCGTCGCCGCGTTCTTCAGAGAGGAATTCGATCAAGGATCAGTTGGATCCATCATTCGAACGGGCCTTGCCGCCCGAGTGGAGCTTGGTCGTGACAGTTTTACCGTCCGGCTCCTGTCCGTAGTAGGTTCCGCCCAAATGCCCACCGGCACTTGTATTGGCGACCTGCGCTTTTGCGCGTTCCTGCATTGCTTTCACATCGCTTTTCGACATTTTCGTCTCCATTGTTCGATGGGTTGCGAGAGAAAAACGATCGCCGTTGCGAGATGTTCCACCTTCCCGCCCGGACAAGAACGTGATCTTGGGCGACCTTGAACAGGTTCAAGGTCGCATTTGATCAGGCAGTTCGGGAATTTCGGTTCGTCTCGAAACCGAAAGGCACCCCCCCCCATGAAACATCTTCTCTCGCTTGCCGCACTTATTGCCAGCAGCGTCATCCCGTTCGCAGCCTCAGCCGAAACCAGCATTGGCTGGACCACCATCTCCATACCCTCACCCCAGCGTGGCAAACCTTTGTCCGTCGATGTCTGGTATCCATCGGATGCCAAGGCGCCGGAGATCCTGGTCGGCGACAACCGCATCTTCACCGGCGCGCCCGCAAAGCCGGATGCTGCCATCAACCCCGGCAAATACCCGCTCATCCTGCTGTCACACGGTTCCGGCTCCCGCGCCCAAGGCATGACATGGATTGCCGCACGTCTGGCTGAGAAAGGCTTTATCGTAGCCGGACCGGATCACCCCGGCACGACCAGCGGTGATTCCACGCCCATCGCCACACCACGGATCTGGGAGCGAACCCAGGATCTCTCCAACATCATCACCTGGATGGCCGGCGATGCGAAATGGGCGCCGTCCGTCCAGGCGTCGAAAATCGGCGTGCTTGGCTTCTCCCTTGGCGGCAGCACGGCGCTGGAAATCATTGGCGCGCGGGCCGATCTCAATGCCTATGCCGACTACTGCGATCGCTATAGCATGATGATGGATTGCCAGTGGTTTGCGGGCGGCTTCGGTTTCGTCGATGGCAAGCGCGTTGCCTCACCGGTCGTCAAACTGCGGGAGTTCGACAAGCGGTTCGAGCAATCGAACATCGATCCGCGCGTAACCTCCGCCGTCATTGTCGATCCCGGTCTAGCGCAGGCCTTCAAGCCGGAGAGCCTGAAGCAGATCACGACCAACACAACAATCATCAATCTGGGCAGCAGTGATACGTTACCCGCAGCGGTGGATGCGGCGAAACTCGTCGCCCAGATTGCGCGCGCGGCCTATCATCAGATTGCCGGCTCCAACCACTTCAGCTTCCTGCCGGTGTGCAAGGCGGGGGCGCAGGATTTCCTCTCCGAGGCCGGTGACGTTGATCCGATTTGCGCTGGCAAAGGCTTGCGCGAGCGCGCCGAGGTCCACATGGATGCAGCGAAACTGATTGTCGACGCGTTCGGAAAAGCAATGAACTAACCGATGCGCTTGTAGAAGAAGGTCGAATCGCAAAAACCGCCTTGCGGCCAGAGCGCGTAATCTGGAATGACGCCGACACGCTCCCAGCCGAAGCGGGGGTAGATTGCCTCCGCTTCGCTGCCAGTCGCCGTATCCAGTACCAGGATCGTGCGGCCGAGGCGCGCAGCCTCCTTCTCGACCGTCTCCATCAGCTTGCGGGAAAGACCAAGCCCGCGGGCCGACCGATGGACGAGAAGCTTCATGAGATCGCCGCGATGCGGCTGGTTGGGCTTCTGAGCAAGCCCCACCTGAACCGACCCGACGACCCTGCCCTCATGCTCCGCCACCGCGATCACGGTATGGCCAGCCGCGACAGACTTATGCACATCCAGCCAATAGGAACGCGCATCTTCAGGCGCAAAAGGCTGCATGAAGCCGAGCGACGCCCCACCGTTAACGCAATCGGCAAGCACCTCACAGAGATCGTCGATATAAGGCGTCATGTTCTCGGCCGCCAGTACATGGATTGTCGTCATGTCGAATACCTTTGTCAGCGCCTTCCGCGGTCCAGAATGACAGCGTAACGGACGGGTTTATCGGAAGGGTTGTGAAATTCGAAGGCGTCGCCGATATGCATGTAGAGGCAATCGCCGGACTGCATCTCATAGGTCTGGTCCGGCAGCACCATGTTCAGACGCCCCTCGAACAGCCACACATGTTGGGTCATCTCACGGCTTTCCTCGCGTGGCGGAAACGACACCCGTGCGCCGGCCGGAAACTCGACCTCGACGATATCGACAGCCGATGCGGTTCCCGGTGGAGAAACCGAACGCCGCAGGTAGCCGGTGACAGGGTCGCGCCACAGTCTTTGATTTTCGTGGCGGACAAAGGGGTCAGACGCCGGACTATCCGGCGCAAAGAAATGAGACAGGCTCAAACCAAGCGATTCGCATAGCCGCGCCAGAAGCGAGGCGGTGGGGCTGACCTCCCCTCGCTCGATGCGTGAGATCATGGCTCGGCTGACGCCGGAAGCTTTTGCCAGTTCGTCCAGCGTCAGGCCTTCACGTTGCCGCAGGATTTTCAGTCGGCTTCCCGTGGCTTCTTCGAATTGTTGCTGTGCGTCACTCATGGAGCAACGCTACAATTCCACTATAATAGAATCAAGAGGTCTTATATGCGAATTTTTATTTTGCGACCTGCGCGATCCAGTCGTTGAGATTGTAGTAGTTGGTGACGCGGGACACTTTACCGTCGCGCAGTTCAAAAAAGGCACCTGCTGGCAATTTGTAGGTCTGACCCTTGGCCTCCGGCAGCCCTTCATCGGTTGCAAGGTACTGCCCATTCACAATGAATTCTGCTGCCGCACGGATTCCTGTCTCGCTCGCCATGATCACCATGTCCGTGAGCGTTTCCTTGTAGCAGCGGTTCATGTGCTCCATGAAAGTCGCAAAGGCCGCCTTCCCTTCCTGCCGCTCACCCTGGTTAATGTCGTGCACTACGTCATCTGTCAGAAGGCTCAGGAAGGCGTCCATATCCTGCGCGTTGAAGGCATCGTAATAGGCGCGGATGATGTCGCTGGCGCTCATGCGGAAATTCCCTTTTTCTGGCAGCTTCAAATGATCTTGGCGCAAGGCTATAACGCGCCGATCAGGAACAGAACATAGTCTATGGCTCCCATCGTCAAATCCTTTTCCGGCAGCGACGCCACCCCCTTCTTTGACGACCTCGCCCGGTTGCGCATCACTGTCTTCCGGGAATTTCCCTATCTCTATGACGGGGACGCGACTTATGAGCAGGCCTATCTTGCGACCTATGCCCGCTCTGAAGGATCCGTTTTCGTGCTTGCTTTCGATGATGACGTCGTCGTTGGCGCGGCAACCGCAACACCGATGGCTACAGAGACGGATGAGGTGAAGGCTCCATTTCTCGCGAGCGGTCGTGATCCGCGGGATTTCCTGTACTTCGGCGAAAGCGTATTGCTGCCCGCCTATCGTGGACAGGGCATCGGCCTTGCCTTCTTCGAAGGACGGGAAAGACAGGCCAGAACGCTCGGGCTTCCGCATTGCACCTTCTGCGCCGTGGAACGACCGGCAGATCACCCGCGCCGCCCGAAGGATTATGTTCCCCTCAACCGCTTCTGGCAAAAGCGCGGCTATACGCATCACCCGGAGCTTCGCACGACATTCTCATGGCGCGATCTGGACGAAGACCGAGAAAGCCTGAAGCACCTTTCCTTCTGGATCAAGAGTTTGCCCGCATGACCATCACGCTTGCCGCCTGCCAGTATAAAATCGATCTCATCGAAAGCTGGGATGCCTACGTCGCCCATCTCACTGCGCTTGTCGAAGAAGCTGTCTCGCAAGGCGCGCAACTGCTTCTTCTGCCGGAATATGCAGGCCTCGTGCTGACCGGGCTATTGCCGGAGACCAAACGCAGCGATCTGCATCGGTCGATTGCGGGCATCCAGACCCTCGCTCCCGGCTGGATGCAGCTATGTGAAGATCTGGCCCGCAAGCATCGAATTGTCTTCCAACCGGGAACCATGCCGGTTCGTGATGCGGATGGACACTATCGCAATCGCGCCCCGCTCTTCGGCCCTGAAGGCTTGCTCGGCCATCAGGACAAGCAGATCATGACACGCTTCGAGCGCGAGAAATGGAATATTGCAAGGAGCGTTGAAGGTCTGAGAGCTTTCGATACGTCTCTTGGTCGCCTCGGCATCCTGATCTGCTACGATAACGAATTCCCTATGTTGGGCCGCAAGCTGGCGGAACTTGGCGTTGAGCTTGTACTTGCCCCCTCCTGCACGGATACGCTGGCTGGAAGCTTTCGTGTTCGAATCGGTGCGCAGGCGCGTGCGCTGGAAAATCAGTATGCCGTGCTCTCAGCCCCTACGGCGGGTGATGCACCATGGTCTCCGGCACTCGATGAAAACAAGGGGCGAGCCGCGCTCTATGTTCCGTCAGATTATGGCATGCCGCCCTCTGGAATCTTTGCCGAAAGCCAAAGCGACGATGTTGAGGAAAGCCACTGGCTCATCACGCAGATCGATCTGACGCAGGTTGCGCGGCTCAGGACGGAAGGTCAGGTGGCGACGCGGCGCGACTGGGCCGAGCAATTCTCAGAGCATGGCCAGTAAAAACGCCTTGTTTTCTGGCTTTTGAGTCAAATTCCCGCTTTGCGATGATACGGCTCGCTGCTATATGCGCCAGCCATGAGCACCGATCGCACGCCCCTTGACCACATCCGCAATTTTTCCATTGTCGCCCATATCGACCATGGCAAATCGACGCTGGCCGACCGCCTGATCCAATCCACGGGCGGCCTTGCCGAACGTGAGATGTCGGAACAGGTGCTTGATTCCATGGATATCGAGCGCGAGCGCGGCATTACGATCAAGGCGCAGACTGTCCGCCTTCACTACAAGGCGAACAACGGCGAGACCTATGTTCTCAACCTGATCGACACGCCCGGCCACGTGGACTTCGCCTACGAAGTCTCGCGTTCGCTATCGGCCTGCGAAGGTTCGCTTCTGGTCGTCGACGCCTCCCAGGGCGTGGAAGCCCAGACTCTCGCCAACGTCTATCAGGCGATTGACAACAATCATGAACTGGTGACCGTTCTCAACAAGATCGACCTGCCAGCCGCCGAGCCGGATCGCATCAAGGATCAGATCGAGGAAGTCATCGGCATCGACGCATCCGATGCAGTGCTGATTTCCGCCAAGACCGGCCTTGGTATTCCCGATGTCCTGGAGGCCATCGTCAACAAGCTGCCAGCGCCAAAGAGCGAAGGCGGCGAGAAGGCTCCCCTGAAGGCGCTGCTGGTCGATAGCTGGTACGATACCTATCTCGGCGTCATGGTCCTCGTGCGCATCATCGATGGTGTGCTGACCAAGGGCCAGCAGATCCGCATGATGGGCACCGGCGCAAAATACGGCGTCGAGCGCGTGGGCGTTCTGACCCCGAAGATGGTCAATGTGGATAGCCTCGGCCCCGGCGAGATCGGTTTCATCACCGCCTCCATCAAGGAAGTGGCCGATACGCGTGTTGGCGATACGATTACCGACGACAAGCGCCCGACCGAAAAGGCGCTGCCGGGCTTCAAGCCTGCCCAGCCGGTCGTGTTCTGCGGTCTCTTCCCGGTCGATGCCGCGGACTTCGAAGACCTGCGCGCTGCCATGGGCAAGCTGCGCCTGAACGACGCATCCTTCTCCTTTGAAATGGAAAGCTCTGCCGCTCTTGGCTTCGGCTTCCGTTGCGGCTTCCTGGGTCTGCTTCACCTCGAAATCATTCAGGAGCGCCTGGAGCGCGAGTTCAACCTCGATCTCGTCGCGACCGCGCCTTCGGTCGTCTACCAGATGACGCTGACGGACGGCTCCGAGAAGGAACTGCACAATCCGGCGGATATGCCGGATGTGGTCAAGATCGACGAGATCCGCGAGCCCTGGATCAAGGCGACCATTCTGACGCCGGACGAATATCTCGGTTCCGTTCTGAAGCTCTGCCAGGATCGCCGCGGCATCCAGACCGAACTGACCTATGTCGGCACGCGCGCCATGGTGACCTATGAGCTGCCTTTGAACGAAGTCGTGTTCGATTTCTACGATCGCCTGAAGTCGATCTCGAAGGGCTATGCTTCGTTCGACTACCAGATCACTGATTATCGTGCGGGCGATCTCGTCAAGATGTCGATCCTCGTCAACGGCGATCCGGTTGATGCGCTCTCCATGCTGGTTCACCGCTCGGCAGCGGATCGGCGCGGTCGCGGCATGTGCGAGAAGCTGAAGGAACTCATTCCGCCGCACATGTTCCAGATCCCGATCCAGGCCGCATTGGGCGGCAAGGTTATTGCCCGCGAAACGGTTCGCGCACTACGCAAGGACGTAACGGCCAAGTGCTACGGCGGCGACGCCACCCGTAAGCGCAAACTTCTGGAAAAGCAGAAGGAAGGCAAGAAGCGCATGCGTCAGTTCGGCAAGGTGGAGATTCCGCAGGAAGCCTTCATCGCAGCCTTGAAGATGAATGACGAGTGAGGCTTTTCACGGCTTCTGATCTTCGTCATACTCAGGCGTGCGGATCTGCGTGGTCTGCGCATCAAGGGGTAGGGTGTCATGGTTCAGACGTCGGGAAGACGGGATGATGTTCCGATCGATCGTCGCCTTTTAGCAGAAGCGAACGATCTTAAGCTTGATGTGACCCGCGCCGCCGAAGACGGCATCACGCGCGCAATTCGCGCTGAGAAGGAGCGGCTTTGGCGCATTGAAAATGCCGAGGCCATTGCCGCATCGAACGATTACCTTGAAAGGCATGGACTGCCGCTGGCCAAATATCGGCTGTTTTGGGGGCTCGGTTCTGGGTTCATCGGTTGGGAACTGACGGTGCTCTGGCGCTTGATCTTCAGGCGAACATCTTCGACGGTTTAAACACCCGCGTTATGGCACCGCTCGTCCACCATGCAGATGTTGCTCGACTGATACCAAGGCTTAACCCGCGCTTTGAGATTGGCGGAGACGTTTACGTCCTGATGACCCAGTTCATTGGTGCCGTTCCGCTGAAGGATCTGGGTGAGCGCCTCATCGATTTGTCTCACCGATCAGACGATATTACTGCGGCGACCGATTCTCTATTTCAGGGCTTTTAAACATCAAATGACCCCATGGCCGAAGCCACGGGGTCACAATCCCAGCCATTATGGTTTGATTACCGCGCCGGTGTCATACCCTGAAAGGCGGGAGCCTGTTCAAGCTGCTCGCGCGTGACGTTCAAGACTATCCTCTGTGGAAGACCATCTTCGCCAATCTTGGCTGTATCGGGTGCAGCCTTGGTGTTCGCGCCGGCCGCCATCTGGCTGTTGCCAGTCGCAGGCGCTGCAGGGGTGTTGGTAGAGGCGGTTGTTTCACCCGACACGGCCGGTGTCTGGTCAGCAGCCTTATTGGCCTGATCCTGCGTCATGCCAGGGCCAAGCTGTAATGCGCTCATATCGACTGCAACGTCCTTCTGGTTGATGCCAAGAAAGCCGCCAACACCGACGATTACCGCGTTAATGCTTCCATCCTGGCTAACGAGCACATCGCCGATCTCGCCAATGCTTTCGCCACCTGTGGTGTAAACCGACTTACCTTCAAGATCGCTGACCCGCCAGGCGCCCTGTCCAGGAACTGTGATGAAGGGGCCTTCCGTGGTTGCTTGAGTGCTGCGGGGCGCATCGGCCATGCCGCCATGCGCATTGTTCTGGTTCGTTGCCTGCCCTTGCTCAGGGGTGATTGGCGCGGTCGTCTGCGCTTGCGCCATCGCGGACAGTGGCAATGCAACCGCGACTGCGAGGGCTGCGAAACAGGTTTTCGTGTGATTGGTCATGGGTGCCTCCTGTATGCTTCAAGAAAGCACAACAGAAGGGATGCCGGCTTGTTCCATCACAGAATGACAAGCCGACAGGAGAGCCTACGAATCCGAGAGGAAAGCGTCTCAGGCCGTTGCGACGGTCGTGTCGTCGATTGAAGCCTCGGCTGCATTCTTCTGGATCGACTCGATCGCCTTCATCGCGGAAGCCTTGGCCTTGTAGCCTTCCGAGGCGAACATGGTCTCACCATTGGTTGCCTTGTAGCGAAAACGGAATTCGCCAGCCTTGTCCTTGTACAGTTCGAACTTTGCCATGCCACGTCCTCCAGGTTTTATAAGTACATCCGAACTGTATTAACTGGCCTGACGGTCTTCAAGCTTCTTCTTGAGCGCGCGCGATTTCCCCGCCTATGGCCGAACGTGTCTATGATGCATAAGGTATTCACCATCATCAGGGAGGCTGTGCCGAGACAATGAACGAGAAGCCCCGAATCGCCATCCGCTACTGCACGCAATGCAACTGGCTGCTCAGATCTGCCTGGATGGCGCAGGAACTCCTTCAAACCTTCAGTGATAGCATCGCAGAGGTGGCGCTGATCCCCGGAACCGGCGGCGTGTTCGACATCCGCGTCAATGACGAGCTCATCTGGGAACGCGTCAGAGATGGTGGATTTCCAGGTCCGAAGGATCTTAAACAGCGCGTTCGGGACATCATAGAACCGGGACGGGATCTCGGTCACGTTGACCGAACCACGAATAAAAACAATGGGGATAGCGGTTCCGCCAGTTGACCTTTGCCGCCATTTTTGACAGCCGCCATGCGTCGCACAAATTAATTTCGCATCTGACACAGAAAGTTCAAAAACGCCGTTGACAGGGGCGGCTCAGACCAGTACATCGCTCCTCGTCGCCCAGATGGCGGAATTGGTAGACGCGCCAGCTTCAGGTGCTGGTACTCGCAAGGGTGTGGAGGTTCGAGTCCTCTTCTGGGCACCAATTTCGGTTCAGGTTGATCCTCTCGGATCCTTGAATATCAAACAAAAAGCCCGGCTTGCCGGGCTTTTTTTGTTGCCTTTTTTTCACCAAACCAGCGGTTTGGCACGGGACATCATCCCGTCGTTTCCGATGTCAATGCGGCAGATCGTAAGGGTTCAATCCGGGCACCCAGGGCCGATTGGGCAGTTGCGTGCCGGTATAGGTGACCCCGTCCTTCTCGCATCTCCAGGCAGCAACAGGAAAATCCGGAAAGACATCGCGGCGATCAAAACGACGATAGAGCGTCGCAGGCTGGCAATCACCGCTGTCCGAAGTCTCCACAAGGCTTTTCTGCGGTTTGACGCCGGGGAGATCCTTGAATGTCGGAACCGGATTTCGAAGTTGCGGCTTGCCCTGTTCCGCCCCCGCAGCGGCAGGAAGAATGGTCATCAATGCCAGCAGTGTCATCGCAAGTTTACGCGGCGTCATCGTCGATACTCCGGTCGTCGTCCTTTATATAGGAAAGACTCCGGACAAACACCAACAGCGCGATTGATGACCTTCACGTGAAGGTTTCAGAAAGGTGTCCGGAAGCCGGTCGGCCGATCGTAGAGCCACCCGATCCGCTCTATGGCAGCCTTCAGGTTCTCACGCGCAACCGTCATCGTATGGCCGTTGGCATGAAGAAGCGTTTCCTCATCTTCCATGATGCCGACATGCCCCTTCCAGAACACGAGATCGCCCCGCTTCAGCGCGTCCTGAGTGATCTCGCGTCCGAAGGCGGCCAACATGTCAGAATCGCGCGGAGCTTTCATCCCGGCCATCATCATGGCGAGTTGCACGAGACCGGAACAATCGATCCCGAAACCTGAGCGTCCACCCCAGAGATAGGGCGTGTTCAGAAACTCTGCGGCAATCGCTACGTAATCGGCATGCACCTCTTCGCCGATCGGAACGCAATGTTTCGCGATGATCGCACCACCGGTCGCGAGCAGGAAATAGCGGGTACCGCGCGTTTCCGCCTCGCCGGTCACGGTTACGCGGCTGCCAAGAGAAAGGGCATGAAGCGGTACTTTGCGCAGTTCCGCTTCCGGATAGACGAAGGTTCGGGGAACGCTGATCCAGTGGGTGGGAACTGCCCGCGGCGTGACGTCGCTTTCCGGCAGGTATCCCACATAACCGTCCTCCTCAGCCTGAACCCAGGCCCAGCCGTCCCTCCGGTCGAACACGCGAACGGGCTCGCCAAACAAAAGCTGCGTATCGATGCCGCGAGACAGATCAGGCGCTGGGCGCAGGTCGGTCACAGGAATGCCGATAGTTGCTGCCTCCCCTTCCACATAGCGGTCTGCCGTCACCTGCCCTTCGAGACGTTGATCGGCAAGATCCGGCCGGAAGGCGAAAAGACGACGATCGAGGGGTGACGACATGATGAACCTCATGGAGCATTGCGGCGCGCTTCCTTGCGGATCAGGTCGCCGAGTTTTTCAAGATAGAGCGCACCGGCCAAGGTACGCTTGATGATGACGTTGCGGCGATCTGCCGGATCTCGCTCACGCTCGACCAGTTGAAGAGCGCCCAGGCTATCCAGGGCGCGCGTGATGACGGGCTTCGTGACGCCAAGGGTCGAAGCCAGGGCCCGCACCGTGTGGGGCGGCGGAACCAGATAGATGTGGAGAAGAATGGAGATTTGCCGCAACGTAAGATCCTGACCGTCTTGCCGGACCTGCTCCAGCACGACGCGGTGCCAGAGGCCCAGTGCCTCGGTTGCCGTTAACTCCGCGGGCATTCCGTCTCCCGATTCCCCTTTTGCAGGCGGCACTCTCGCTCAATGCCGCCTGTGATGCAACGGGGGATGCAACTGGGGATGCAACTGGGATGCACCCCATCAGCCAAGGGCGGAAATATGCCGGAACAGGGCGCGAATGGCCTGCGCCTCACCGCCCACAGGGCCATGCGGCTTCTCGGTCGGCGACCAGGCAAAGATATCGAAATGCACCCAGCTTTCAGCGTTCGATACGAAGCGTTTGAGAAACAGGGCCGCCGTAATGGCACCGGCCATGCCGCCCGAAGGCGCATTGGTGATGTCTGCCGCGCGGGAGCGGATGTCCTTTTCGTATCCTTTGAACAACGGCAGCCGCCAGATCGGATCGGCTTCCTCGAGCGACGCTGAGCCAAGTGCGGATGCAAGGGCCTCGTCGTCGGTGAAGAATGGCGGCAGGTCCGGCCCCAGCGCAACGCGCGCGGCACCGGTCAGGGTCGCCATGTCGATCATCAGGTCCGGAGTTTCCTCATCGGCATAGGCGAGTGCATCCGCCAGAATCAATCGCCCTTCCGCATCGGTATTGTCGATCTGGACCGAAATACCCTTGCGGCTGCGGTAGATATCCCCTGGTCGGAAGGCATTGGCAGAGATCGAGTTCTCCACGGCGGGAACAAGAACTCGCAGGTCGAGATCCAGCTCAGCACCCATGATCATGCAGGCGAGTGCCTGGACATTTGCCGCGCCCCCCATATCCTTCTTCATAAGCAGCATGGAAGCCGCGGGCTTGATGTCGAGGCCGCCTGTATCGAAACAGACGCCCTTGCCGACAAGCGTGACCTTCTTTGCGCCTTTTCGTCCCCACCGCATCTCCAAAAGTCGCGGCGCCTCGGCACTCGCCCGACCAACCGTGTGAATGAGCGGAAAGTTCTGGGCCAAAAGATCATCGCCGACGACGGCCTTCACGGTCGCACCGTAATGCGTGCCGATGGCATGGAAGACTTCGCCAAGCCGCTCTGGCCCCATGTCGTTGGTGGGCGTATTGACGAGATCCCGGGCCAGAAACACCGCTTGGAGGGTTCGTTCAAGCGCCGCCCGATCAACGCTCTCGGCAAGGGCAAGGAAGGCTTCCGGCGTCTTTCCCGTCTTGTAGGTATCGAAACTGTAGCCGCCGAGACCGAAGCCCAGGGCCGCCTGCTGCGGATCAAGGGAGGGGGCTTCCAATCGCCAAACACCGGCGGTAAGCAGGCGCGCCAGCTTGCCGCAGGCAAACGGGGCCTCCTCAGGGTTCTTGCCAAGACCGAAGACGGCTCCCTTCAGTGTCGCCCCATCTCCTTGGAGCAGAAGAAAACTGCCCGCCTCAGCCTTGAACCCGGCTGCGCGCGCCCACGTCTCGTCGACCTTTGAGAGGACACCTGTTTCCAGTTCGGCGGGCGTAACGGCATAGACCGTCAACGCCTTTGGATCGGAGGCAACGAAGGGTGACGGTCTTTCGATGAACTGATACGGCAGCATGGCGTCTTTCAACAGTGCGATTAACGATCTGTTAGGGTTAACAGATTATTGCTTGAGGTCATACAGCGCCATCTTCAGTTCGGAAAAATCCGCTGCTTCATGGTGCACAGAGACTGGATTTCAGGCCATGACACGCACCTTCTTCACGTTTGCAGCCGAACGCCATTTCTGGATCAAAGCCCTTTGCGGCGTGGTGCTGCCGATCTCGCTCGCATCCTGCGCGACATCCACACCAAAGAATGATCGAATCACCACCGGCTCCATCCCGACGCAGACGCAGTCCCTGAACTTCGGCAAGCCGCTCGAACAGATGACCGCGGCAGAGCTTGCACAGGCCGAACAGACAGCTGGCAACGCCTATGAACGTTCTCCCAAGGACAAGACCATCGGGCTTGCTTATGCCAACGTTCTTCGCATGACTGGAAAGAACACGCAGGCGCTGGCCGTCATGCAGCAGGTGGCGATTGCCCATCCAAGCGATCGTGACGTTCTGGCCGCCTATGGGAAGGCGCAGGCGGCTGCCGGCCAGCTTGAGCAGGCCTTGGCAACCATCAGCCGTGCGCAGACGCCCGATCGTCCCGACTGGCGCCTCTATTCCGCAGAGGGTGCCGTTCTTGACCAGTTGGGGCGCTCTGATGAGGCACGCCAGAAATACAAACTCGCACTCGAAAGCCAGCCAAGCGAACCAAGCGTCATGTCGAATCTCGGCATGTCCTATGTCCTGTCGGGCGATCTGAAGACGGCGGAAAACTATCTCCGCTCCGCATCCAAGCTTCCAACAGCGGATAGCCGGGTTCGCCAGAACCTTTCGCTCGTCGTGGGCTTGCAGGGCCGCTTTTCCGAAGCGGAGCAGATTGCACGGCAGGAACTCAGCCAGACACAGGCAAATGCCAACGTCACCTATCTGCGCTCCATGCTTTCCCAGCAGAATACCTGGGCCAAGCTTTCGGACAACAGGAGCGCGAAAGCGGATAACGCGACCAATTGATCAAGCCGCACTTCCTTGAACATCGCATCCAATGAAAAGGGCCGCTCCGGTTTTGGAGCGGCCCTTTCAACTTGTACCAGGATCAATCAAGCCTACTTAGATCCTTTCCGCTTTTCTTCGAAACACGAAAAGGATTTATCTATTTGTTTTTACGCAATTCCGGACGCAAAACCGCTATGCACTTTTTCTGGAATTGCTCTAGAAGCGGTCAGACACCTGAATACCCGCGGGGCCGAGGATGACGGCGATCAGAACCGGCAGGAAGAACACGATCATGGGAACCGTGAGCTTCGGTGGTAGTGCTGCAGCCTTCTTTTCAGCCTCGTTCATCCGCTCGTCGCGACCTTCCTGCGCCAGAACGCGAAGAGCCTGAGCCACCGGCGTTCCATAGCGGTCGGCCTGGATGAGCGCCGTCGTTACCGCCTTGACGATGTCGAGCTGGGTGCGGATGGCAAGGTTCTCGAGTGCAATGCGCCTGTCGGGAAGGAAGGAAAGCTCAGCCGTGGTCAGAACCATTTCTTCGGCCAGAGGTGCTGATTGCTGCGCAATTTCTTCCGCCACGCGGCGCATGGCAGCTTCAAGGGATATGCCGGACTCGACGCATATCAACATCAGATCGAGCGCATCGGGCCATGCGCGCTTGATGGATGCCTGCCGCTTGGTGATGCGGTTCGAGACGAAGATGTTCGGTGCGTAAAAGCCGATATAGGCCGCAGCAATCGCCACGAACAGACGTACGGCAAACGGCCTTTCCGCCATGTTGCCAAGGCCGAAAATCCAAAAGCCGACGATTGCCAGGAACACGAACGGAAGCAGGAAGCGCGCGGCCAGAAACACGTTCAGGGCGTTCTGTGTGCGAAGACCCGCTGCCTTCAAGCGATTGACCGTATTATCGTCGACAAGCGCCTTGCGAAGGTTGAAACGCTCGACGATCTGCATCGCGGAAGTGTTGTTCTGTGTCCTCAGCGTTGCCCGGCTGGTCTCCGAATTCATCCTGGCACGCTCGCGCAGGCGCATCTGCTCGCGCTCGCTGGAAACCGCCTTCATCCGCTTGTTGAGATCGCGTCCCTCGAAAAGCGGCAGGACGAGCGTATAGATGGTGGCAAAGACGGCAACTGCGACAAGCACGGCCAGCAACATTGCCGGATCGGTGAGGCTGGCAGCCATTTCTTCCGACATATCAGACCTCAGATGTCAAAGTTGATCATATTGCGCATGATGAAGATCCCCACTGCCATCCAGAAACCTGAGAACAGAAGGATGATATGACCTCGCGCATCGGTGAAAAGGATCGAGATGTAGTGTGGCGAGGTCAGGTAAACGAGCGTTGCCACGATGAAGGGAAGCGCGCCGATGATGACAGCGGACGCCTTGGCTTCCATTGAAAGCGCCTTGACCTTGGCCTTCATCTTGCGGCGCTCACGCAGAACCTTGGCCAGGTTCTGAAGCGCTTCGGAAAGATTGCCACCCGCCTGAGACTGGATCGTGATGACGATCGAGAAGAAATTGACCTCGGACAGAGGCATGGTCAGGAGCATACGGGCGCAAGCTTCGGGAACGCTGAGACCCACCTGCTGCGCCTCGATCACACGCCGGAATTCGCTCTTCACCGGTTCCTGGCCATCGGTGGCAATCAGTCGGATCGCATCGTTCAAAGGCAAGCCGGACCGGATGGAGCGCACCATGACTTCCAGTGCGTTCGGCAATTCTTCGAGGAACTTGTCCTGACGCCGCTTGATGAGAAACCCGATCACCCAGCGCGGCAAGCCTACGGCTGCGACAAAGCCCAGGCCAAGAATGGCGACCAGCGGCATTCCGGCCATCAGACACATCAGGGCGACAAGACCACCGAACAGGGCGCTGAATGTATAGAAGCGACCGAGCGTCAGTGGCAGACCGGAACGAGGCAGCTTTGCCTTCATGCTCTGGTCGCCGAACTTCTTGTCCTTTTCCTTTTGTTTCTTTTCAAGATCCTTCAAGGATTCCTGCATCGATTTGCGACGCTTGGAAAGCTCCTGGACCCGATCTTTCGCGGCCTTTACTTGCGCACGATCGCCCTCACCGGCTGCTACCTTGTGAACACGCGTGGTCGTCTTCTTTTCCACCTCGATGCGGGAAAAGAGAAAGGCGTAGGCCAGTCCTGAAGCGGCAATGGCAACGAGGCCCGCAAGGGCGATGACAGTCAGATCCATTGCCGGCCTCTCCTCTTATCAGTTGGTCTTGACTTCCATCTGGTCCAGCGCCGCAGCCAGACGCCGCTCTTCGTTGTAGTAGCGGGCGCGATCCCAGAAATGCGGCTTTGCGATACCGGTTGAAACATGGCGGCCAATGATGCGGCCCGCCGCGTCTTCGCCTTCCATCTCGTATCGAACGAGATCCTGCGTGACGATGACGTCACCTTCCATGCCCACCACTTCGGTGATGTGGGTGATGCGGCGTGTACCATCACGCAGACGCGCGGCCTGGACAATGACATCCACCGAACCGGATATGATTTCGCGCACCGTCTTGGCGGGCAGACTGAAGCCACCCATCGCGATCATCGATTCCATACGGCTGAGGCACTCGCGCGGCGTGTTGGCGTGGATCGTCCCCATGGAACCGTCATGACCGGTGTTCATCGCCTGCAACAGGTCGAAAACCTCCGGTCCGCGCACTTCACCGACGATGATGCGTTCCGGGCGCATACGAAGGCAGTTCTTGACGAGATCACGCATGGTGATTTCGCCCTCGCCTTCAATATTGGGTGGCCGGGTTTCAAGCCTCACGACATGCGGCTGCTGCAGCTGCAATTCAGCCGTATCTTCGCAGGTGATGATGCGCTCGTGTCCGTCGATATAGCGCGTCAGGCAGTTGAGAAGTGTTGTCTTACCAGAGCCTGTACCGCCAGAAATGACAACGTTACAGCGCACGCGTCCGATGATCTGCAGAACGGCCGCGCCCTCCGGCGTGATAGAGCCGAACTTGACCAACTGATCGAGCGTCAGCTTGTCCTTTTTGAACTTGCGAATGGTCAGGGCGGGGCCGTCGAGAGACAGTGGCGGTGCAATAACGTTCACACGCGAACCGTCCGGCAGGCGGGCGTCGCAGATGGGCGAGGATTCATCGACACGTCGGCCGACCTGGCTGACGATCCGCTGGCAGATCGACAAGAGCTGGCTGTTGTCGCGGAACCGGATTTCCGATTCAATCGTCTTGCCGCCCACTTCGATAAAGGTCTGGCCCGCGCCGTTGACCATGATATCGGCAATGTCGTCGCGCGCCAGCAGGGGCTCCAGAGGCCCGTAGCCAAGAACGTCGTTGCAGATGTCCTCGAGCAGTTCTTCCTGCTCGGCAATCGACATCGCAAAGTTCTTGATCGTGATGATATCGTTGACGATATCGCGAATTTCTTCACGGGCGCTTTCGCCGTCGAGCTTGGCAAGCTGCGAGAGATCGATCGTGTCGATCAGGGCAGAAAAGACCTGCGCCTTCGTATCGTAATAGCCCTCGTCGCGTGCAGGACGGCGGCGCTGCCCTGCTCCGGGCGCAAGCGGAGGCGTTGTGACGGATTGGCGAACCTGTGCTGCCGCACCACTTCCGATATCGAGGAGGAGATCGGTCGACCCGCCAGCCTGAACGCCTTGGCCGGTCGAGGCCGCTGCCGGCTGAACAGGCTGAGGCACCGCCGTCGGGGGAGCCGACTTGCCGAAGCCTTCATGTCCACGTTTTCCAAACATCCTGCGATCCAGTTCCTAAACCTGATGTCAGTCTTACTTGCGAGCGAGCAACCCCAGCACCTTGCTGAGACCACCCTTCCTGATCTTCTTTGCCGAGTTACGACCCGTCACCACATGGGCGATCTGTGAGAAGGTTTCCGCCGTCGGCGATTTCGCATCGAGTTCGGAAATCATGCGACCACTGTTTGCGGCATTGCCGAACAGCTGGGCGTCGAACGGAATGATGGCAATCGGTTCGACTTCCAGCGGCTGCAGAAAATCGGATGGAGTTATCTCCGGACGCTTCGGCATGCCGACCTGATTGAGGACCAGGTGCGGCGCCTTGTCATTGGGGCGCAGCTTCTTCAGGGCATCCAGCAAGTTCTTCGTGTTGCGCAGGTTGGCGAGGTCCGGCGTTGCGGTGATTACGATTTCGTCGACTTCCGCCAATAGCGAGCGCGTCCATTCGTTCCAGGCATGTGGAACATCCAGAACCGCGACCGGAGCGCTGCGTTGGAGGACCTCCACGACCGGCTGGAAAGCCGCGCGATCAAAATCATAGGCGCGGTCCAGCAATGACGGCGCAGCCAGCAGCGACAGGTGTTCGGAGCATTTTGTCAGCAGACGGTCGAGAAAGACTTCGTCCAGTCGTTCCGGGGCATAGACCGCTTCGGCAATACCCTGAGCCGGATCCTGATCAAAGTCGATATTCGCGGTTCCATAGGCCAGATCGAGATCGGCAAGGATCGTTTCGGTGGAGAAGAGTGACGAAATGCCGAAGGCGCAGTTATGCGCTATCGTGGAAGATCCCACGCCGCCCTTTGCGCCGATGAAGGCAATGGAACGACCGAGCGGTTCTGCTTCCGGATCAACGAAGATCGCTGCGATTGCACCCAACAGATCCTGCATCTTCACCGGCCCGACAAGATATTCGGAAATGCCGTTCCGAATCAGGTCGCGATACAGAGAAATGTCGTTATGCCTGCCAATGACGATCACCCGCGTCGAGGGATCGCAAACCTGTGCCAGCGGAGCAAGCTCCGTCAGCACATCGGCCGGTTCAGCATCGGTTTCAAGGATGATCAGATTGGGCGTCGGTGCCGCGGCAAACATGTTTGCTGCCGCATCCGTGCTGCCACTGGTAACGCGGAGGTTCACCTTGGACATGCGGCGGTCCTGACCCAGACGCTCCACCACCCGGTGCATCGTATCTGTCTCACAGAATGCATGCACGGAAATGCGCGGCAGCGGACGCAGCGCCTCCAGATCAGCGGGGCGGCTGTGTTCCTCGATTGCCTCTGGCGATCCGCCCGGCGTCCGGATCTCGTAATCGATCGCGCTCATGTCAGCTTACCTACTCAGTTCGAGTTGATCGTGATCGTCGTGCTGTTCGTGCTCGTCCCGCGATAGGTGCTGATCACCTTGGAACGCTGAACGGCATCAATCGGGGTCTGCGCGCGCGGCCCGAGAAGATCTGTCGGGCTTTCGAGCTGGGCAGCCAGGTTGTTTTGCGAAGCGCAACCGAAATTATACCAGTTACGATTGCCAAAGGTATTGTCGGACAAGTCTTCCGGCCATTCTCCGCAAGCTCCGGTCACGGCCTTGGTGGCGATGAAGGAGAGCCGGATGGGGGCGGCATCGTTATGGCCGCCGGCGCTGTAGCGTGCCATGACGATCCGGTCGCCACGAATTCCAGCCGTTTGCAGGGTCTTCCGGATATCGCCAGCCATGTGCGCAGCCGCACCAGCGTTGACCGATCCCTGCGGTACCTGGATCTGCATGAAACCGGCAGACGAGTTGGCAAAGTTCTGTGCGAATCCCTTGACCGTGTCGCGCATACCGATCGTCATGCGGCTATCATTTGCGCCGACGGGGATATCCAGTGCGGTCTGTGCGTCCGTCAGAACGATTGGGTGACGCTCGCGGTAGTCCATGGGGATGGAGCCGGTGGTCAGTTGGCTATTGCCACAGCCCGTCAAAAGGGCGGTGGAAACGATCAGGAGAGCCGGAGCAATGGATTTCGTAAACATTCTCGTGCCTCTCACTTATAGATGAAACCAACGGCGCCATGGTAGGGAGCGGCCGGAACGGGATCTTTTCGTCCGTAGATCTTGTTGACGCGGTTGAGGAAATACATTGCGGCATCGTTTTCGGGATTGAAGTTGTCATCCGGGCGCGCAAGCTGATTGCGGGCAACCGGACGCACCAGATACGGCGTCGCGATGATGACGAGTTCCGTCTCGTTGCGGATGAAATCCTTGCTGCGGAAAAGCGTGCCCAATACCGGCACCTTGGAGATACCCGGCAGTCCGGACATGGCCTGGCGGACATTGTCCTGAACAAGACCGGCAATCACGATCGAACCGCCCGATGGGAGTTCGACGGATGTCGATGCCTCGCGCTTGCGGATCGAAAGGTAAGTGTTGCCCGGTACAGAGAGCGAGGAGCCGTTGCCGGTCGTCGCAGAACCTTCGTATGTGGGCTCGGAAACATTGGTCTCGATATTGAGGGCAATGCGTCCGGCCGAGAGAACGACCGGCTTGAAGTTCAGCTCGACTCCATAATTGACAGTCTCGAGGCTCCGCGAAACCGTAGGACGGTTCGTCGTGGTATCCAGCGACACCTCCTGCTGGCCTGCCAGTCGGAATTCGCCACCGACGTAGAACTTAGCCTGCTGGCCCGATATGGCTGTCAGGCTGGGCTCCGCGAGCGTTCGCATGACACCTGCCTGCTCCATGGCGTTGACATAGGTCGAGATCGCAGTGGTTCCGATCGAACCGACGACGCCACCCAGGCCGCCAACTGCCGCCGCGTTGCCAAGGTTGACCGGATTGGCAAACGAGATGCCACCGCTGGCCGAGCTGCCCGTCGTCTGCACCGAACCATTGAAGCCCAGTTGCTTCAGCACCTGCCGGTTGACCTCGGCGACGGTGACCTTCAGCGTTACCTGATCCTCACCCTGAATGGTCAAAAGGTTAACGATCTGGGATGTCTGGCGTTCTTCGGCATAGATCGCGACACCCTGCTGATTACCGCCGCCCGAAGCGGTGCGATTTCTCGTCGTTGCTTCACCACCCTTGAGGAAGGCCTGCGCCAGCTTTTCCGCCTGCGCGGCATCCTGCGGCGTGCGGACAGTACCGGTCAACACGATGTTGTCCGAGACGATTTCGACCTTGATATCGGATTCGGGTAGAAAACGCCGCAAATTAGCCTGAAGACCATCGATATCGCGCTCGACTTCCAGATCCAGGCTGACGATCTCCTGCCCGCCGGGGCCAAAGATGAAGATATTCGTCTGGCCGACCGACTTTCCGAACAGATAGATCCGGCGTGACGTTCTTGTCACCGCGTCGGCCAAGGCAGGATCGGCAACAAGGATGTCATGCGCATCCTGCGGCAGATCAACGACCAAGGCCTTGTTCAGGCCAAGCTTCAGCCGCTTGTGCACGCCCTTCCCCGATTCCGAGATCCGCACGATACTGTCCGAAGCGGCTTCGGCGGTATCCGTCGACCGGAGAACCGCCAGATCCGATAGGGCAAGGCAGACGCTCAAGGAAGCGACTGCGGAGGCTCTGTAAATTCTTTTCCAGGATGTCACGGTGACCGCTCCCTCAAATCTTAACGCTGGACCGAGCCGGTGGTGTTCATATTGACGATGGAGCCTGATTTGATGATCTGCACCTCGCCCTTTCCGCCACCGGCCAGCAAATGGTCAGCAAATTGCGTGTCCGAGTCCTGCACGTCGGCAATGGATCGCAACGACAGCGTCAGGCGGTCTGCCATCTGCTGCGCGACCGCAATGACGCGCGCCTGATCGGGAGTAAGTTCCAGAGTCGCGGTCGTGCCGATGACCGCCTGCGATCCGTCTTCCTTCTGCTCGATGCGCTGATCGATCGCCAGAACCCGGATGTTGTTGAGAACGTTTTCGGTGGAGTAGCTGCCCTGCTCGTTCTTGCGAACCATGATGACATCGACGCGGTCGTTCGGGAGTACAAAGCCGCCAGCGCCGGTCGCGACGGAAATTTCGGTTGCAACGGCGCGCTTGCCGCTGGGGAGAATGGACGACATGATCCGATTGGATGAATCCGCTACCTTTTCGGCGCGAACCGGCTCGCCCGCAAACAGCGGAAGGCGCACGATGGCGCCGTTCAGTTCCTCGATCGCCTTTGGCCTTGCGCTCTCGGTGATGAAGCCTTCCACCACGCC
Source organism: Rhizobium sp. Root149 (assembly GCF_001427345.1). NCBI lineage: Bacteria > Pseudomonadati > Pseudomonadota > Alphaproteobacteria > Hyphomicrobiales > Rhizobiaceae > Rhizobium > Rhizobium sp. Root149. Next base: position 232,258 of record NZ_LMGD01000020.1, on the reverse strand, counting down.
GCCTTCCGGCCAGGCCATCCAGTGGATCGATTTTTCATTGAGGCGTGCCCCGACGGGGAGATTGGCCGATGAGACAAGGACATTGGTTGTCGGCTCCTTGCGGATGACCTCCAACGGCGTCTCGACAACAGTCTTCTCACCTGACAGCCTCAAGGCCAGCATACCGGCAAGGCCGGCTGCAACCACAGCGACGGTAAGAATGATCAGACGGGCGGGTTTCATGGCAAATCCTTGACGGGACCAACTGGTTCCCCGCAGGTTTGACCGCGAATGGTGTAATTATAGTTAACGTCTGCCTAGGAGACATGGTTAAGCAGAGTTTAAATCAATTTGTTGCAAGTCTTCGAACTCAGGAAGCCACCAAAAAGATCGGCGCCTGCGGCATGGCCATGAGCGCACCGGCAGCAATCGCTATCCCATAGGGTATCTTTTTCGCCGTCGTCAGCGATGCGGGCAGCCAGACGCCGCGATCGGTCACCAAATGCGATTTCCAACGGATTGCGAGTATGGCGAGGGTCAGAACCCCGCCAGCAAACGCCACATTGACGAGGAAGACCAGGAGAGCCGGTGTCAGGCCGAACCAGAGTGCCAGTGCCGTCAGCAGCTTTGCGTCGCCGCCACCCATCACGTTCAGCACGAAGAGCAAAAAACAAACCGCGAAAACCGCGACGGCCACTCCGAGGGAGTAGCCTATCGCGGCCGCGGACATATCAGAAAGCCAAGCGGCTAGAATGAATAGACATACAATTGTCAAGCTAAGCCAATTGGGGATCTTCATGGTTAGAAGGTCACCTAGGGCTGCATAAATCAACAACAGTGAGATCGCCAGAAATAATATCTCGCTCACACTATTTCCCATACTACGAACGAAATCCGCATCAGTACTGTTGAATTCATGAAACCGAATTCATTCAACTTAGCTGATTAGGTGATCAGGTTTTGGAACCCTTATCCAGGTATGTGGAAATGTTAGTGAACTGGTTGTTCAGCTTGTTACCGAGCGCGCTGGCGCCAGCAATGAGGGCAACCGAAATCAGGGCGGCGATCAGACCATATTCAATGGCCGTTGCACCCGACTCTTCCTTTACGAAACGTGCGAAAATCTTGGACATGCGTCTCTCCTAACTCCGGGGATCTCTATTCTCAGCATTGCCGACAACTGTTGTCCGCTGTTCGGTGAGCCCAAATTACGGAGAGGCGATTTCCATTCACTTAAAAAATCTGGTTACGTTTCGGTTAACGAGGCCTTCCAACCGCCATGGTAAAACACCGATAAAGCGAATTGTTTCAATTTTATCTAGAGGCCTGTTTTGATGACCTCATCTGCGTAATCACTGGAGGCGCTGCTATTTTAGCTTTTATCGATTGACGCGCACGCCCCGAAACAAGACAACCTGCGCACGAATAAGCTGTCCCAAATCGGCATTTTGGCCTGAAATGCGCCATTAAGATTTCATTCACCAAATTGCTTCATGGTCTGAAACAGTACATCGATTTGAAGGCTGAAAGCCCATGCCGTCGAAATTGCTGGCCGCGCTTCTGGCCGCCATCTCTTTTGCTGTTCCTGCCACGGCCTTCTGCGAGGACGCTGGTGGACTCATGCGTGTCTATATGAATCAGGCACGCATTCTGAAGCTCGATCGGCCGGTCAGCAAGGTCATCGTCGGGAATGCTCAAGTTGCGGATGCGACGGTCGCCGACCCGCAGACAATCGTTCTGACGGGGCGCTCCTATGGCGCCACAAATCTTGTTCTCCTTGATGCGGAAGGCAACGCAATTGCCGATGAACGCGTCATTGTATCGATTGACGAAGGCAACACCGTGCGCGTGTTCCGCCAGACGGATCGAGCTGTTCTTTCCTGTACGCCGAACTGTGAGCAGCACTCCGCCAACAATGGTGCCAGCGGCGCGACGAATGGCACCGCTGGAAACTAAGCTGTTTCCTCGCATGTCGTTATCGCAAAACCGCTGCACACTTTTGCGCGACATGCTGCAAGCTGTTCCTTACTGGTGCAAATAGAACGACCGCGGCAACGGAATATCAATAAAGTCGGCATAGCGTCGGACCTTCCACGGAGACGTTACTGCCATGTGTGAGGATCACGGATCCCGGCCCCCCATTTCGGCCCAGGCACCGCGACAAAGCCCCCGACGGCGGTTCTGGCGATCGCAGGATGGCGCCGCGGCGATCGAATTCGCCATTCTGGCCATTCCTTACTTTATGATCATCTTTGCAATCATCGAGACCTTCGTTGCCTATACGGCAGAACAGGTCATCGGCAATGCGACCGACACGCTGGCGAGACAGTTGCGAACTGGTCAGATCACGGCGGGTCTGGGCCGAACGACAGACAAGAACCAGACGCAGTTCCGTCAATTGTTCTGCGACGAGATCTCCATCATGATCTCGTGCTCTGCGACCGAGATCGCGACGCCGACGCAACTTTATCTCGATGTCCGCAGCTTCGCGACCTTCGCTCTTGTCCCAACAGCAATTCCGCGAAAATCGACGGGCACCTATGCGGATCTGGACCCGACAAGCTTCGGCTATAGCCCAGGCGGACCGAAATCAATCAATATCGTGCGGGCTTACTACCGTTGGAAAATCATCACGGATCTTATCCGGCCTTATATCACAAACATCAGGCCCGCAGACGGATCGCTTCCAACCGATTTCCTGATCGTTGCCACCGCAGCTTTCCAGAACGAGGATTACCCATGAGGATCTTCGGAAGGAATGCCGTTGAAACCCAGACAGAAGTCAGGGCTAGCTTCGGAGGTGTCATCCTGCCGCTGCGACGTCTGCTGGCCGACCAGCGCGGCGTCGGGGCGGTGGAGTTTGCCATCATCGCGCCGATCCTGATTGCGATCTACATCACCTGTTTCGAGCTGACGATGGGTCTCAGCGTCTCCAAGCGTGTAACGAAGGCGACCGGCACGATCGCGGACCTTGTCACGCAGCAGACGAGCGTGACGAAGCTTTACCTCGCAAGCATGATCGACGTCAGCAAGGCGATCTTCGTTCCCTACAATACCAGTACGACCAACCTGAAGCTGAAGGTTACGGGTATCTCGGTCGATTCCACGGGAACGCCTAAGGTCGCCTGGTCCTGGGACCAGGGAGGCGGCAGGCCTTATGCTGTCGGCGCGACAGTGACGGACGTGCCCACCGAATTGAAGACGGCGAACTCGTTTCTTGTGCGGTCGGAACTTTCCGTACCTCATGAGCTGTTCATGCTGATGCCGGTTCTCTCGTCCGAAACAAGGTCCATCACAATCTCCCGCAGCTACTTCTACCGCCAGAGAATGGGCGATTCCATCACCTGCAGCGATTGCTGATCCGGGCGCTCCAGTCAGCGACGAGATAGCGGATTTGCCGCTTGAGACGGCTCGGTATAAGAAGGGAAGAATACGGATCAGTGTCCGTAAAAGCTTTCTCTCGCAGGTGAAATGATGGCGCGTGCTTTTCTTTTTGTTCTGGATTCCTTCGGCATAGGCGGTGCGCGCGACGCAGATCGCTATGGAGATCTTGGGGCAGACACCCTCGGCCACATTGCCGAATACTGCGCAGGCGGAGCCGCAGACCGAAAAGGCCTGCGCGAAGGGCCGCTGAAGCTTCCGAACATGTCGGCACTCGGGCTGCTCCATGCGGCCAAGCTGTCGACGGGCGCCTTTCCGGCAGGGATGCCGGTTCCGGAAAAGCTTTACGGGCTCTATGGCGCAGCAAGCGAAGTATCGCGCGGCAAGGACACACCGTCCGGCCATTGGGAAATTGCAGGCGTCCCTGTGACGTTCAACTGGGGTTATTTCCCGACGGAAGGCGACGCTTTCTCTCCCGAACTGGTGGAGGCTATCTGTCGAGAGGCAGAAGTTCCGGGCATTCTTGGCAATTGCCATGCCTCGGGAACGGAGATCATCGCGCAATGGGGCGAAGAGCACATCCGCACCGGCAAGCCGATCTGCTACACCTCCTCCGATTCGGTATTCCAGATCGCCGCGCATGAGACCCATTTTGGCCTCGAGCGACTGTTGAAACTGTGCGAAACCGTTCGAACCCTGCTGGATCCGCTTAATATCGGGCGCGTGATCGCAAGGCCCTTCATTGGCGAAAGTGCTTCAACTTTCGAGCGGACCGGGAACCGCCGGGATTTTTCCGTTCTTCCACCAGAACCCACCTTGCTGGACCGGCTTGTCGAAGCAGGGCGCAGCGTTCACGCCGTCGGCAAAATCGGAGACATTTTTGCTCATCAGGGTGTCTCCCGTATCATCAAGGCAAATGGCAACATGGCCCTGATGGATGCGACACTCAGCGTTATCGATGAGGCTCAGGACGGCGATCTCGTCTTCACCAATTTCGTCGATTTCGACATGCTCTATGGCCATCGACGCGATGTCCCCGGCTATGCCGCTGCACTGGAGGCTTTCGATGCACGACTTGGCGAAGTCAGCCGCAAGCTGGGTCCGGGCGATCTTCTGATCCTGACCGCGGACCATGGTTGTGACCCGACCTGGCGCGGAACCGATCATACGCGCGAAAGGGTTCCGGTTCTGGCCTTCGGGCAGGGGCTGGGCTCACGAACCATCGGCATTCGCGGCACCTATGCCGATATCGGCGAAACAATTGCTGCGCATCTCGGCATTCCGGCAGGCAAACACGGACGGAGCTTCCTGTGACACATCATCTCCTGAAGGCAGAGATCCACTGCCACATCGAGGGCGCTGCGCCGCCCACCCTCGCCATTGCACAGGCGCGGCGGTATGGCGTCGATCCCTTCAGTTTCATGGCGGGAGATACTTACGCGTGGAACGACTTCGCCGAGTTCATCAAGGCCTACGATCGGGTTGCCGCCCTGTTTCGCACCGAGGCCGATTATGCCCTGCTGACCGAGACTTATCTGACCGAGCTGGCAGCCATCAACACAATCTATAGCGAAATCATCGTTTCGCCGGACCATGGAGACCGCATCGGCCTTGGGGCGGACGCCTATCTGGCAGGCATCTGCCAGGGCATTCATTCGGCACGGGAAAAGACGGGCATCGAAACACGTATTATTGTCACGGGCGAGCGTCACTTTGGTCCCGAGAGCGTCGTCAAGGCCGCCCGCTATGCGGCAGCAAGCCGCAACCCGCTTATCACTGGCTTCAATCTGGCCGGTGAAGAGCGGATGAACCGCGTGGCAGATTATGCGCCAGCCTTCGATATCGCGCGGGAGGCCGGGCTCGGTCTCACCATTCACGCAGGCGAGGTCTGCGGTGCCTTCAGCGTGAGCGATGCTCTGGATCTCATTCATCCGGCCCGCATCGGTCACGGCGTTCGCTCGATCGAGGATCCCTCTCTCATCGAACGGCTGGTCCATGAACAGGTGGTCCTGGAAGTCTGCCCCGGCTCCAACGTAGCGTTGAATGTGTTTCCGAGCTTTGACAGCCATCCCTTGCCGCGACTGATTGAGGCGGGCGTGCGAGTCTGCATCAACTCTGACGATCCGCCGTTTTTCCGCACATCGCTGGCACAGGAATATGAGATCGCATCCACCATCATGAAACTGACCGATCACCAGATCAACGTGATGACGCGCACGGCGCTGGAATCGGCATTCGTGGACGCGTCCACCAGGACAGCTCTTCTCGCACGGTTTGATCAATCCGTGGAAGACACGGCTGGGGATGGCGGCTCAAACAGCGGTTGATGTCTTGCGAAGCCGCGCATTTGCGTAGATGAAGAAACGAGAAGAGAAATAAGAAGAGCGAAGGCAGGTTCTCATGGACGGCGTGACAGTCATCAATCATCCTCTGGTGCAGCACAAGCTGACCATCATGCGGCGCAAGGAAACCTCGACTTCGAGTTTTCGCCGGTTGCTTCGCGAGATCTCGACTCTCCTCTGCTATGAGGTGACGCGCGATCTCGAGCTGACGATGGAAACAATCGAAACGCCGCTTACAGAGATGCAGTCGCCGATCCTGGAAGGCAAGAAGCTTGTCTTCGCCTCCATTCTGCGGGCTGGCAATGGTCTTCTGGAAGGCATGCTGGAACTCGTGCCGGCTGCCCGCGTCTCCCATGTTGGCGTCTATCGCGACCACGAAACGCTTGAAGCCGTCGAATATTATTTCAAGGCTCCGGAGAATCTTGCAGAGCGCCTGGTCATCGTCGTCGACCCGATGCTGGCTACCGGCAATTCCTCCATTGCAGCTATCGAGAAGCTCAAGGAACGCGGCGCGAAGAACCTTCGCTTCCTGTGCCTGCTCGCAGCGCCGGAAGGCATCAAGAACTTCCAGGAAGCACATCCTGATGTGCCGATCTTCACCGCCTCCATCGACAGCCATCTGAACGAGAAGGGCTATATCATGCCAGGTCTCGGCGATGCCGGCGACCGCATGTACGGCACCAAGTAAGCTGCCGTTAACCACGACTGAAATGACGCCCGCCGTTCATCACTGCGGGCGTTTTTCGTTCAATCTTGTGGTGTAGGGTCGATCGACTATCATCATCGTCAAGGTTCCCATGCTGCGCTTCGTCCTCCTGTTAAGCTTTGTCGCCGCAGCCGCATCGCAGATCCCTTATGTGATGGGCCTTACGCACTCCAAGCCTGCATCGCAGGAAGGCACCGCTGCTGCTGTACGCTCCGCTTCCGGGCAAGGCGCAGCCACAGGCAGTGGTTTGGGCATCACACTCAGCGCCGATGCTCGCGGTCATTTTCAGGCAACCTTCCGCTTGAATGGCAAGCCTGTGGAGGGGATGATCGACACCGGTGCATCCTCCATCGCCATCAACGAAACGACGGCAAAACGGCTCGGCTTCTCCAGCAATTCTCTTGACTACCGGTATACCATCAGTACGGCCAATGGCTCGACCAAGGGGGCTCTGGTGCGCCTCGACCGGGTGGAGATCGGCAGCATCCGGGTCACTGGCGTCGATGCAATGGTTCTCAAGGATGATGCCCTCAGCGGCACGCTGATCGGCATGAGTTTTCTGAAACGACTTTCGTCGTTCCAGGTCGCCGATGGCTCGCTGAAGCTCGTTCCGTAAAGCGAAAGACCGAACTCAGCTCTTTTTCAGATTGAGCTGAGTGGTAACGATGCTCCTGCCCGACTTCGGATCCTTGTCGATGGTCCTGATCTGGAGACCGTTGGCCCCAACCTTTCGAACCTCCATCCTCGCCTTCCGATCGCCATAGACCACGTTGGCCCAGGTCACATCGAAGCTGATGGTATTGCCAGAGCGCGACCCGACAAGTGTGGACGGCTTTCCAGACACGCCAACATAGGTTCCGGAGTAGCGGGCGCCGGATGCCGTGACATTGGCATTGAAGCCACGCGATATCACCACCAGTGCGCGACAGGATCCGTCCATCTGGAAGCGTGAAGCATTCGCCTTCGACTGCATGTTGCAGGTCACATTGACCTTCTGTCCGCCCAGTTCGCGAAGAACAAGTCCGCCACCGGTCCACCGCCCCTCGATGGATTTCAGAAATTGCTCTTCGGATGCGAATGCAGTTTCAATGGAAAGACAGGAAAATGCGAGCACTGTGGTGATCAGCAACTTCATGAGGGTGTCTCCGGCTTTGGATGACACAGAACATCATGACCTCGCAATTCGTTCCTCTTGGCGGATAGGGCCACCAAGGGCTGAGCTCAGGTTTGTTGGGAGATCAAGCAGATGGCGGACAAAAGGGAAATCCGCCCCATTCAAAAAAATTCAATACTTCAAAATTCCCAAGGGCCATCCGAAATGAAATGGTGAAGGCCGGTTACTGGCCTGGCGCAAATCGCTCGGCCATCGGCTCAATGCCCTTGCCTCAATGAACGGGAGGCAGATCTGCCTTGCCCAGATTTGCCAAAGGAGTGCTAGACATACCAGAGCCCGTCGGCCATCGCACCCACCTGAGCGGTCTTGTTCTCGGCGCTTTCTGCAAACATCAACAGAACCTTCTCCTGACTGAAGGTCCCATTGTTCAGTGCATCGATCCAGAATGCGGCTCCAGCCTTGTCCCCGCTGCGCCCCAGAACATTGGTATAAAGTGCATCCACGTAGCTGCCGCTATCACGCTTTGTACCGAACCGTGCGGCAAATTCCGGTGAGTGGAAAAACTGGGATATGAGTTGTGGCAGATCAGCCGTGCCACCATCCAGCTTGTTGATCCAGAAGCCAGCGCCACCCGGTTCCGGCAATCGACCGAAGGCGGCTTTGTAGAGCCGCATCAGCATGCCGGCATTGCCGTCCGAGTCCAGCGCCAACGTTCCATCGCTGAATTTGATACGTTCGAAATTCGATAGCTGGATCTCATAGGGTCCACTGAGTGTTACCACGCCGTCCTTCAGCTCGATGGTGAAGTCGTTGCGGGATTGGGCGATGACGCCGATATCAAACCCACCGCCAGCATCCATCTTGGAATTACCGGGCTTGATTTCGATCGTATCATTGGCAAGCGTGCCGCCGCTTCCGGGTGTGGGGTTGACCGGCGGCGTCACAACTGGCGGCGTTACGGTCGTATCGGTCGAAGGCGGTACAACGACGGGCGGCTTCGCAACATCAACCACGATCGTACTGGCAGCAGTGAGTGCACCTCCAGCGCCGGTATTTCCGCCATCATCCACGCTGATCTTGATATTTGCCTTTCCCGCAAATCCGCTTGTGGGCGTAAAGCTCAATGTCTCAAGCGCGGCATTGAGATCTGTCAGGCTGCCTGAAAGAATGAGTGCCTTATCGCCAGCCACAGCGCCTTGCACTTGAACGCCGGAAAGCTTGTCAGCCAGCTTGAGGTTGCCATCTTCGGTTTCAACCTTGATGGTGAGGGTGGCACTGCCGGCATCAGGATCTGCAACGGCAATCGCGGACTTCGCCTTGAACGCGAGACTCTCACCAGCGCCGAGGGATTGCGCGGAAGGAAGCGCCAGGCTGGGCGTGGTATTGACGGGTGCGACTGCAAGCTGGAACGTCGAGGCTATCGGCACGGAATTATCCCCGTTCAGGTCCTCGACGGAAACAGAAAAGGACGCCTTGGTCGTTTCAGATCCATCATGCCGGAAGGAAACGTCACCGGCCTTTAAATCAGCAGGCGTGAAGCTCGTCGCGGCCTTGTTCTTCACCAGCAGAATACCATTGGCAAGGCTCGATACGGTGTAGGTAATATCGGCGGCGCCATCTTCCGGATCGCTGAAGCCAAGCTGGTTTTCAGTCAGGATAACCGTCTTGCCCTCATCGACGTTAGCAGAAAGCGTTCCTACAAGGATTGGCGGACGGTTGACACCGACCAGAATCGAGGTGTTCGCCGCAATTGAGGGGATTGAGACCTGAACATCATTACCCGCAGCATCCCGGATATTGGTATCCACCACACTGAGGTTTTTATCGAGAGCAAGGCCCGAACGTGCGTTGAACCCCGCGGGCAGCACCGCCTCGAATGTCAGCGTAGTGGGGCCACTGCCAGACACGTATTCGGCGGTAATCTTTGCGTCATTTTCACCAATGAGCAGCAGCTTTGGTTTGCCGCTGTCTATGGATACATTGACGACCTCGCTGGCGGTGAGAGAAAATGTCAGCTTGTCACCCGCATGATAGCTGCCGTTTGCTGGCTGCTTCAGCGCGACGAAGGTAGGCCGCGTGTTATCAAGCACATAGCTCTGGTTGTTACCCGACACCTGGCCAGTGGCAGAATTCCCGGCGATATCACGAACGTTCGAGATCTTGAGGCTGACCTCTCCGTTGAGACCGGCCAGATCGCCACCCGCCACGATGACAACGGCACTGTTGCCATCCTTCACTACGCTTTGCACCGTTGCTGTGGAGCCTATAACCGCCACATTGCCCTTGGTCAGATCGACACTTTCAGAGAAGGAAACACGGAAAGACAGTTGATCGGCATTGGTTATAGACGTCGCAGGAGTGACCCGCGCAATTTCCACGATGCTGGGGGCAACCGTATCGACAATCAACTGCTTGGTATAGCTGGCTGCTTGACTGGGAATGCCATCGACAGAGATCTGACGCACGACAATCATATTTGGCTGATAGTTGCCATCTGCCACGACGAAGCCGGTTCCGCTTCCGGTCTGCCAGTCTTTGCCGCCATTGGTGCTGAACTCGAAGCGGGCATTCTCCCTAAGCTCACCAACATTGACGACACCGTCATTGCTGATGCCTTGAGCATCGCCAAGATCCGTCTTGAGCGTCAGCGTCGGCTCCGGCGGCTGTATGCCTTGCAAATTGTTCAGAACCAAAGTGCCCGGCGCAACGCCCGTAAGTATGATCCGCGTATTGTTGGCAAATTCCAGGACTGTGTCCGGGCCATTCGTCGACACCTCCAGCGCGCGAAGTTTGGCCAAACTGTCTATGGAAGCGAAATTCTGGCTGTATAGCTTATCAACAAGCGGATTGAAGTCGGTGATCGTGACAACTCCCTGGTCGACGACAAAGACATCTGCCCCATCGCCGCCTGTCAGCCTGTCCTTGCCACCGCCGCCATTCAGACGATCATTCCCCTTCCCGCCATTGATCTCGTTGTCGCCGCTGTCCCCGGTCAGGACATCATCGAAGTCCGAACCTTTCAGGTTCTCGATACTGAAATAAGTATCCCCCGCAGCATCGCCCGTATTGTCAGAACTCTTCGCCAGATTTGCAGTAACGCCAGCCTCAGCATCCTCGTAGGAGGCAGTATCGGTGCCAGCACTTCCGTCCAGCACGTCAGCCCCTTTGCCACCGATCAGCAGATCGTTACCTCGATCGCCAAAGAGGTTGTCGTCGCCTCCCTTGCCGCGCATTACATCGTCAAACTGGCTGCCCAATGCACGCGCGCCGGCATCGGAACCCGTGAAGTTGACCGCCGGAACATCTTGGCGCGGAACATGCATTTGATTAGCGCCAAATCTATCCCCAACGTCCTGCCACATCGTGTTTGATGTCGGCTGGTTATCGACCAGCACCTTGCCAGTAAAGTCCGGAAGGGTAAGGCCACGTGGATAGTTCATAGTGCCGCCGTACAACTCGGCTAGCAGCGGAGCAGTATCTTCATCAAGAATGCCAGCATTCGCAATCATCCAGCCTGCGGGTATTTTTGATTGCGGTCCGGCGAAGATCATCACCTCGCCAAGAGGAGAGGATTGAAGGGCTGGGAAATTTCCTTGGGGATAGTTGCCGCTGACGTTAATGAGGTAGTAAAGCGCGATAGATTCCTGATTATTATCAATAGATTGTGTAATCATTCTCGGGTTGAGGGGATTCGCGTCCTCGGTGAGGATTGATGCGGAGGCGCCGGAGACCCTGCCCAGCGCGAAATCTACATCATCATCCTCGTACCATCTGCCAGCACCGATGACGGTTTTGCCAATCAGATTGGGTAGCGCAAACTTGTCGCCGGCTCCTCCATAGCGATATCCGATAAGATCGAAGAGCTCTCGGTATTCAAACTTGGAAACAGTCCTGCCGTCTGCAACGAGGTAATTTATCGGGCTGGTGTTTGTGGCACTGAAGGTAATAGCGCCAACAAAATCACCGTTTGCATCGTCGCCGCCGGATGTACGAATGAGCGGAAGCAGCCCCATGGAAGGCTGCTTGTTATCAATGGGAACAGATGAACCGCCCCAGGCAGCTGGCAGGTTCTTCTGTTCGAGTGTCAGGTTCCCGACACCGCTGGTAGCCCCCAGATCCGTCGGCTTGGCACCAATGATAACCCGGCCACCCAAATCGGGCGCCTTGAAAACGGTCGCTCCATTGCCGCCATAGGTGGTTCCCAACACACGAAACAGGTCTTGATTATCTGCTATTTTCAGGGTGCGGCCATCCGCGTCCATTGGCGTCCAGATTCCGCTCTCTCCAACGAGGAAGGTTCGCACCTGACCTGTGAAACCGTGGGCGCTGGCACTGCTTGCGCTTGGAATACTGGAATTATTCACGACGGTCTGGCGAACAACAAAACTATCTTGATAGTTGGAAATCGTCATGGTCGCGCATCCCCTTGGCTGAACCCGGCCGCATGAAACAGCCACCCTCGGGCGCGGACATTACGAGTACGCAACAAGTTCGCAAGGAATGCACCGGAATGTTATAGCTCTCTAATACGCATGCGCCGCGCAATTTGCACGGCGGTCGCGCTTGTGAAAGCTTCAAAGAAATTCAACTGAAACAATAGTTTGCAATTTCGGTGAGACACCTCGCGAGAAGACATGGCGCTTCGCGAGGCTCGGACTTCATCAACCGCGGGTGATATGAGGCAATCACAGGATTGCAGGAAAATCAACCAAAGAGGGTTCTTTGCGTCAAAACACACCTTATCAGCACATCATTTAAAACCGAAACTGAATCCAGACTGTTCCAAGGCTGCACCACTGGAGTATTCGGCTTGCCGCTTTGCATCCGGCATCGTTACCCACCGTTGTTTGGTAAGGAACCCAAGAGAGATCGCCAGCAGATCGCCACCCACCAAGCCAGCGAAAAGCAGATGCTACCATTGCAACTGCGCCCAACAGTTCCGAGAAATCGAGATTGTCCAACTCGACAAGCGTATTGGACAAAACCAAATGCAGGATATCGGAACGATCTGAAAATTGAAGGAAGATGGCGGACAGAGAGGGACCGCCTCCCAAAATGTCCGTAACCCATTGATACTCGCTGTCCAAATTAGTCGTCCGGGTAGGAGGATGGGTATCTATAGCTCAGACGGATGTCAACAATTCCCGCGGTTGCAGTCAATTGTTGCGGTAGTATCGTCCATAACTTGCTTCATCAAGCACCTGGGCCGAGCGATGCCGGCTTCAGTTCGGTCCGCGAGAAAATGTCTTCGATAACCGCTTTCGCAGACTATGATGCAGGTGCGGTATCGCTTGTTTCCTCTACAGGCTGCGCAAGAATGGCATCAACTAGGGCGAACACTTGTTCAAATGCTTCGAAGTCTTCTACAGGAAGAGTGGGCACGATTCTCTCGGCAAACCATTTCTTGCCGTCATCTACGATCATTTGCCAAATCTCGGTGCCTTGGATGCTTGTGATCACAGTGTTGCCACACCGGGTTTCGACCGGGAGCCCCCTGAGTCGTAGCCCCTTCGCTTCGAGAGTCTTTTTGAGAGCATCGACCGGGAACATGAACTCGACGCAATGGTGACTGCTTTTCGCTAAATCTGGAACTTTTGCAGGAACAGGTAGCCTAATTGCATAAGCCTTCTTGTTCCGGGAGACTTTGACGTCATCGTATGATCCGAACTTGGTAAAGTTGGCATCAAGGTTCCACCCCTTTAGGCCATCGATGTCTCGGTCGAACAACCCAATGACAGAGTGATGGTGATCCGCCATTATCGATCGCAGACACATTGCCAACTGAGCAGCGCCGGCTGCGTCTGTTTTCTCATCATCACCAAATACATTGCAAGATTTGATTTCGAAAGGCGGCGCGCCGCCCCTGAGCTTCTTCCACGCCTCTGTCAGGATCAAGACATCCGTCTTCCCTTCAGTTAGTAGAACGGGCTTGTTCAACTTGGTCACTTCGTCCAGTGCCGCGGCCAGATTTTTCTCGGCTTCTTCTGCTGCCAGCAACCGCGCCTGCAGCTTTTCGTGGAGGTCGTTCATCAACTTGATATGACCGAGCTCGTCGGCAATAAGCATCGCTGGGTCTTCTTCAGATACCGTTTTCTTTTTGGCACTGTTCAGGTGGGTAAATACTGTGTCCGCACCCTGCCGCTTCGCCATATATATCGACTGACCTTCCCTCGTGACATCAATGAACGCGGGTGAGTGCGTGGTCAGGAATATCTGAGCGTTCTGGCAGTAAGTCGACGTCATAGCGCTCGCTAGCTCGAAGGCCCTCTTGTACTCCATCGAGTTTTCCGGTTCCTCAATTCCCCACACGTGAAGCTTTGGAGAACGCTCGGCGATGTAATTTAGAATGGCTGGTAGGAAGCGCACCCGAACTCCATCGCCTCGGTTGTCCAGGGCTACTGACTCTTCAAAGGATCCAGACGTCTTGATGTTGAATGCCCTGAAAAGCTCGGCATAGGTTGAAGGAAGCGATATTCGAGCATCGACTCCGGTGATGTCGAAGAACGCTTGGCGAAGTTCCTGTGCTTGGTTTTCTAGCTCGCTGCTGAAACGATCAATGTCATCGGCAAATCCTCCGCTGCTGCTTTCGAAGAGGACTGCCTGCAGTTCGGATAAAACAGCTTGGAAGATGTTTTTGTCTTTAATTGCAGGGAGATAGGTGAATACAATAGAATTCAGAAAGCGCTGGAGGCTTCCCTCTGCCTTATTCTTCGTCGTTTGAAGAGAGCCAAGAGCTATGTGCCTCTCTAGGTCATGAGTGAGGTTTGGCGTCTTGCTATCTCGGAACCATGTTTTCCGCACCTTGAAACGTGGTGGCAGGGTCTTCTGGAACGAGTCTTGGCAGTTAAACTCAATTTCTATCTGAATAAACTGGCGACCCTTTACTGATTCTCGTCGGACAGCATCCAGACGAGAATGGGAAAATTCATCTCTAAAGACAATATCTTTCCCGTGCTCATCCTTTTCATTGAAAAATAGATTCAGAGCTCTCAGCAGGTTAGACTTCCCAATATCGTTGCTTCCCGTGATTATATTCACAGGCTTGCACTCGCGGATCCTCTGAGAACTTATCGATCGGAAGTATTTTACCTCCACACTATTTATTAGGTTTGGATTTTTCCGCATTCAACACCCACGGCCCCGAATCATGCATCTATCTTAACGTGTATAGTTCGGAGGACCAGCCTCTGCAGGACTTGTTGGCATCCAATATAAGCACTTGATCCATGCGCGCCGACAACTGACCATGAAAAAGACCGCCATCATTGGGCTGGAACCCTCCGGCGGTCTTTTCAAGGTGTGTTCGAAAATGTTGAACGTCGGCGCTGAAATTGTAAAGACCCACAGTATGGGTCGGTGAGCCGGGGGCTGGTAGATAAGCCAGCCCGGACATCAGAACTTCACACCCTACAGCGTCAACTAATTTGGCCGGGAGATCGGGACAGGTTGCTCTGCCTCGATTGGTCGGTCGATGTCGATGAAATCGGCAAGCACGTTTCCATGCCAACCGCACGGTCGGCGAAGGCCGCACACGTGCAGGCCGTCATTGTCGCCGATGCCATCATGTCGGCACGCCGCGAACCGCTACGCCGCATCTCCTACTCACGCCGCAAAGGGTGGTGGACGGAGAGCAGCCGATACCGGAGCCGTGAGTTCACCTATGACACCGTCGTGCCTGCCGTGGATGCCCTCATCGCCGCTGGAATCCTTGTCGACCATGATCTTCAGCCCGGAGGACGGGCGACCGGGATTCAGTCGAGCTATCGGCCCGCAGCCTGGCTTGCGGGTACCAGCACGCCGAGGCTTCGGCGGAAGCCGGGCGAGCTGATCCGGCTGAAGGATTCGGCTGGTTCCCTCGTCTCCTACCGCGACACTGAGCGGACGCACCGGGAGCGGAAGCTGGTGGAGAAGGTCAACCGTCTGATCGCAGATACGGAGATCTCGCTGAACGCACCTGACGCCCATTTCGATGGCGAGCTGATCCGATTCGGGGAGCATTCGGTGTATCCGGACATGCTGTCCCTGTATCGGGTGTTCAATGGTAGCTGGACCAAGGGAGGGCGCTTCTATGGCGGCTGGTGGCAGTCGGTGAAGTCGAAGGATCGGCAGCACTTCATTCTCGACGGCAAGCGCACGACGGAAGTCGATTACGAGCAACTGCATCCGAGGCTACTGTACGCGCTTGCCGGAGAGCATCTGGATGGCGATGCCTATACGCTTCTTGGTTGGGACAGGAAGTTGTGCAAGATCGCCTTTAATGTGCTCCTGAATGCTTCTGGCTACCATGAGGCACATGGCGCGCTGCTCCCGTATCTCGATGGCTGCGAAGTGTCCGCCCGCGATCTGATCCACGACATAAAGGGCCGGCATCCGAAGGTCGCGCGCTATTTCCATAGCGGCATAGGGTTGCGGTTGCAGAACGTAGATTCGGAGATGTGCCGCTTTGTGCTCGCGGAAATGTCGGTGAAGAAGCGGATCACCGTCCTGCCAGTGCATGACAGCTTCATCGTCCCAGAAACGGCAAAGGATGAACTGGTCGTGACAATGAAGACTGCCTTTGCGCGGGCAACAGCGAGCATCGGAGATAAGTGAAAGAAAACATGTAGATGACGCGGAAGTGGACTACAAATGCAAGCTCCGCTCCGTGCGAGCCTCGGCCTGCGGTGCGGGTCGCTCCCGGTACTGATGTACCCGTAGCCTTGGACGTGCTGCTCCGCCGTCCACTTGCTGATCCGGCTGAAGGCCTCCTCGAAGAGCCGATGCTTTGACTGGAAACCCTCAAGGGGTTGGGAGGGAAAAGCTTTAGTCGGTCACTAAATCTTCTTGTTCCTTGCTCCGCCGGCAGACACGATTCTTCCATGAACATCATTCGGGAGGATCGTGATGCAGAAATATGAGCGGCCGATGGTTCGGATGGAATGCGAAGGGCAAGCCGTCATCAGGTTCGGCGATGGGACAGTCATGAACATTCTCCCTCATTGCGAGGCCGTGCCGGACGTTCAAACCTCTGATAGCCGCTGGCTTTGTCTTGACTGCGCCGCATGTCATCTAGGCGGCTGGGCCGATCCGGATGTAGAGCAGTGGGTTGTTCGACATCGCCGGGACATCGGCTTCGATCGTGATGAGGAAAGCAATGCTCAGGCCATCGCCTATCCGAACAGGTGACGGCGCATGGCCTTTCAATTCGTCCATCTCGAATCCTACGCAAGGAGGCCGGACACCAAGGGGCGTTCGACAGGATTCGTTCTGGCCGAAGCGCGCCGTGATCCTGCCGCATCCGTCCACGTCCCGTCTCCAGGAACCCCGATCGTCATCTATGGCGTGAGCCCGGAACAGGTTGAATCCTTGCATGATGCGGCTGCCGCCGCAGCGCGCACAACACCGAAGGGCGGAAAGCCGCGTAAGATTCGCGTTGATCAGCACACCCTGCTGACGGTCGTCGCCAGCCATCCCCACACCGTCGATGAAGTCCATGCCGATCCTCGGAAGCGGGCCGAAGTTGATCGTTGGGAGGAACTGACGGTGGACTGGCTTAGGGAGCTGTATGGCGATGCTCTCGTCTCCGTTGTCCGGCATGAGGATGAAGCCTACTGGCACCTTCACGCCTACATCCTACCGCCATCGCAGGACCTGAAGGCAGCGGCGCTTCATCCGGGGCAAGCTGCCAAGACTGCGGTCATGCAAGCCGGTCCCGGCGCAGATGAGGATTCAAAGACGCTGAACCGCCGTGGTGACGCTGCCTACCGTGCCGCCATGCGCGCCTGGCAGGATTCATATTTCGAGACCGTGGCGTTGCAGTGCGGCCTGACCCGCCTTGGCCCCGCGCGACGTCGCCTGACGCGTGCCGAGTGGCAGGCCGAGAGGACGCAGGCGAACGCGCTGCGCGCCTCTCTCGATCGTGCCGACGCTATCCAAAGGAAGGTCGAATCCTTCGTCGCCCGCACGAAGACTGAAACTGAGACCCTGACGGCAACCGCCGTAGCAGATGCCGGAAAACTCCGAGCCGAAGCGGACGCCGCAAGGGCCGAATCCATGCGCCAGATGGAAGCCGCGAAGGAGGCGACCGCCGCCGCGCTGGTTGCGCAGGACCGTGCGGTTGCCGAACAGCGGCGCGCAAGGAGCATGATGGCGCGTGTCCGGGCAGAGGCCGAACGGGTCCAGAAGGCAGCGGCAAGGATTCAACGGCTACCCGGCCTGCTGCGCTCGCTTTGGGACGGATTCCGGCGATCGAAGGTTGAGGATCGAATCCGGCAGTCGGTGGATTCGGAGATGTCCCTGCTCCGGGATCAGGCAGCGGCGGCAGCCGAACGTGCCAGTGCCGCCGACGCTGCGCGAAGAGCAGCGGAAGAGAGGCGCTGCAACATGGAGCATAGCCTTGCCGAAATCGGCATCCAGCGCGACGCCGCCTGGCGGGAACTGGCGAAGCTAAGGCCCCCCGGAGACGCAGCCGTCTCTTTCCGGCCGACCTAGCCCAAGACCGTGATTTTGGCCGGAAACGGCCTGTGTCCACAAATTGAAGGCCGGATTCAGGCCCGTACAGCGCGTCTGGCGAGTGTTGCCGTATCCTAACCCACCCCGAAACGTTCATCATGCAACGCGCGCCGGAGCTTGAAGTTCAGGTAGCCGGCATAGTCGCCCCGGATTTGCGCCGGTCCTTCTGCTGCCTCATCCTTTCCTGAAGGATTGAGGAGGTCGTGCATGGACAGGGAAATCAAGCAGAGTAAGCGACGGAGAACCTGCGCGGATTTGATTCGCCGCAACGTAGCCAGACGGCGCCGCCGCGATCCTGCTTCGAGAACCATGCTCCATCTGCTCGGCATGTTGTCGGCGGTGCTGGCGCTTCTTCCGGAAAGCTCTGCTGCTTCCTCGCCTCCCGGACGCGGAAATAATTTCCGCCGGGATCGCCGAATACCTCCCCCGGACTATGGCCTTGGCGCCGACGCATGGGCCCGAGAACGCGGCCTTGAGCCGATCTGGTACCCCGTCGATCGACCAAAGCCTCGCCCTTCCTGGAGCCGTCTGGTGAAGGATATCAACCGTCGATCCTCCAAGGACCGCGCGCGGATCATGATCGAAGAGCGCGTTCCGCCGGAGGCCTTGGAGTGGCTGCGGGAGATGATAATGACCGGGGATTGGATCGCGCTGCGCATCATCGGGTATGACCGTACTGAAGACGAAATCCGGGACCAAGCAGCTCTGGCAGCGATGCGGTGGGAAATCGAGCGCCAAACGGCTGCGGCTTCGGACGCGACCGACGATGCAGGCGCCGCCGCTCCGCCACCCGCTCCAAGACCGAGATAAATGAGCCGGATTCCCCGTTGCCGTTACTTCCGACCGCGTTGTGTAGGTTGGCGGCTTTCCACATAGGGGGAAAGGTCAAGACCTTTGGGAAGTGGAAGACTTGCAAGCACTTCGACTTCCTCCCGCACGAGAACTTTTGAGCCATATCGCGCGGAGACGCTTCCCAGTGCGTGGCCTGTCTGAAGGTCATGCGTTCTCTGATCCACGCGCGCGAGGCGCATAATGTCTTTCGCTGAGTGGCGGCTTGAATGAAAGACTTTCTCAAGCCTCTGGTGAATGCCCACCTTTCGGAGGACGCGACCCATGCGCTTGCTGGCGGCATCGGCCGGGTCCGCGACCTTCTTTCTCCCGTGGTAGAAGGCGGAGGGGAACAGCCAGTCTTCATCACGACGCGATTTTGCATACTCGATGAAGCCCGTCTCCACGAATACTGAATGAAGGGCGATCAGCCGTCTCGACGCTTTGGTCTTGGTCTTGCGCGCCTCCGTATCACCTTCGCCATCATCAAGGTCCGTGCGAAGATCGATGACCCAATATTCGGTTCCGTCTTCCGCGTCCATCAAAGACACGTCCTTGCCTTGAAGGAAGATCAATTCTCCGATTCGAGCGCCGGAAATCGCCGCCAGAGGAGGCAGCCATTTCATGTCCGCTCGGATCTCGCAGGCTGAGTGCGCGAACCACTGATTTAGTTCGTCGACGTCGAAGGGTTGGCGCTCGACCGACGCGGACGCATTGGCGGAAATTTTGACGTCGGCATCCGCTAGTGGATAGCGAAAGGAATGGTCTGCGGCCATCTCCCGGAAGAAGGTTCTCAAGGGACTCAGATAATTGGTATCGATCGTTTTCTCGGTGAGCGTTGCCAGCCGGCTCTTCCGGGGCAGGCTGTCATTGTAGTCGGCAGCTTCTAGCAGAGAAAGATCACGAACCGTTGCCCGTTTCCGATGACTCTCCGGCAGACGGGCGAGAAGATTGGCCCAATTCTGGAAGTCCGAGAAGATGTATTTGTTCAACGGACGATCGCCAGCGAATGTCATAAAGTCCTTGATGCGGTTGTAGTCCGTCTTGACCTTTTTCTTGCCGATACGGAGCCCTTGCCGAGTTGTAGTCCACTCGTCCAGGACCTCGGACAGCAATGGACGTACCGGTCCTCCATCTAGGGATGTCTGAACCTGCTGGGAGAGCGCGATCATTTGGGCTTGGATGGCTGCCATTGTGGAGCCGACGTCTGTCTTGTCCCTCGAAGGCAAGGATCGGACCTTGCCTTCGAGGGTCTGCATGCCATCGGCGATGTAGGTGAGATGGTCGCTCATTTTGCCCATCTCGGCCAGATAGACGTTCTCGGTCGCCAGTCGCGCTTCCTCGACCTCGAACTTGCGCAGGCGGTACACACTCTCCTTGTACTCGCGGAAGCCCTCAATGAGGGTGTCGATATGGGCCGTCAGTTCGGCAATGATGATGTCTCTCGGGTCGGTCGTCATATTCTGCTGGCTGATTGAACGAAGCTCGATGAATAGCCTTTCGGCGTGACCGGAGAGTAAACGCGCAATCCGGCGAGCGGCGGAGACCGGGATTAGGCCGAGCGGAACTCGGATAGGTGTTCGGCCGAGACGCAGATGCAGATCGACAGGAACCGCGATCTGGAACCGAAAACCGTTCTTCCTGTGGGTGAGATACATGAGGGTGCCGTGGGTATTTTCGTGGGTAGAAACTCCCGAAAAACGGCAAATCCAGAACAAATATCAATGGGTTAGGTATGGCGGACAGAGAGGGATTCGAACCCTCGATACGCTTTCACGTATACACGCGTTCCAGGCGTGCGCCTTCAACCACTCGGCCACCTGTCCTTGCTATCCAAGGGCTGCCTTGCGGTGTTGTGCGAAGCAGCGGTCGGGGCGGATATATACCGATGAATTTCAAAGGATCAACCCGATTCTGAAAGAAATGTGACCTGTCCCCAAACTCTCTTCAAATCCATGCCTTGCGATGCAGCGTTTGCAATCCGCGGAAGACACCTATAGGTTGGCGAAAATCCAGTCCGGCTCGAGGGATCAAGCACCGATGGCGTTCTTTTTGCGCTTCCTAAGCCTGCTTTTTCTCCTCGGGGCAATTGCCGCCGGCACCGTTGATTCCATCGTATCCGTCGCATCTTCGAAAGTCATCCTGACAAGCTTCGAACAGGACTGGCTGGCGTTAAGCCCGGATTCGCTCCCCCTAGCGAAGCAGTGGGTTGAACACTATATTCACCCTGAAGCTTGGCGCAGCGGACTTGCCGTCATCATTGCACAACCGGCCTTTGTCGTTCTTCTCGGTTTGTCACTCCTGTTCTGGATGATCGGCTACCGTCGCCCGCGCCCGCAAGCATTGCTGGTTTAGCCTCCATTCCGGGGGCACAGCGCCTCTCCGCACCGAATCTGTCGGAATGCGGAAGCAGGCTCACGCAAGGAGGCAAGGATGTTTTTGATCGACATGTTCAACAAGAAGACGGTCATGCCCACGCCAGACACCGCTCTGCCGGGGCGCACGGACCCTCTGCCGACCGCCACCCACCACTTCGTCAACGGCAACCCTCTCAAGGGTCCTTATCCAGATCATCTGAACATTGCCTATGTTGGCATGGGCTGCTTCTGGGGCGCCGAGCGTCTGTTCTGGAAAACGCCAGGCGTCTGGGTCACGGCTGTCGGTTATCAGGGAGGGATTACCAGGAACCCCACCTATCACGAAACGACAACGGGCATGACCGGGCATACGGAAATCGTCAAAGTCGTGTTCGATCCGTCGCAGGTTTCCTACGATCAGCTGCTGAAGATCTTTTTCGAAGAGCACGATCCGACGCAGGGCATGCGGCAGGGCAATGATATCGGCACGACCTACCGTTCGGCAATCTACACGACCAGTCCGGAACAGCAGGCGGCGGCTGAAGCGGCGCGGGATCGTTTCCAGCAAGCCCTGAACGATGCCGGAAACCGGTCCAAGATCACGACCGAAATCAAGCCGGCGGAAGAGTTCTACTATGCCGAGGACTATCACCAGCAATATCTGGCCAAGAATCCCGGTGGATATTGCGGCCTGCGCGGCACCGGCGTTTCCTGCCCGATCGAGCGTTGATCTGACGAAATTCTGATCAGAAAGCCGCGGAATTCATCGCTTCCGCGGCTTTATTTGTGCAGTCCTTCAACAATATCTGCGTTTTTTACCAGATGAAAAATTTCTGGTGAATTTCCTTCGCAGCCATGCAAGGATGGGCTCTAGCCAGTCATAATAGACAACCGCTGGCGACCGCAGACATGCCTCGAACAGGGCATGCGGGGGGACCCATGATGAACGCTAAAAATAATAGGGCTGCACGATGAAGAAAACCCTTCTCTCAATTCTTGCCTTGGCCGCGCTTTCGACCACGGCTCTGGCCGCTGATGTCAAGCCGGCGCTGGTTTACGGCACGGGCGGCAAGTTCGACAAATCCTTCAACGAAGCGGCCTATCAGGGCGCCGAGAAGTTCAAGAAGGAAACGGGTACCGACTACCGCGATTTCGAGCCGACCAGCGACACGCAGGGCGAACAGGCAATCCGCAACTTCGCCTCCAAGGGCTTTAACCCGGTTGTTGCCGTGTCCTTCGCCTGGACATCGGCCATGGAGAAGGTTGCTGCCGAGTTTCCAAACACCAAGTTCGTGATCGTTGACTCCGTCGTCAAGCTGCCGAACGTTCGCTCGGTCGTTTTCAAGGAAGAGGAAGGTTCTTACCTCGTCGGCGTCATGGCGGGCCTGGCTTCGAAGTCCGGCAAGGTCGGCTTCATCGGCGGCATGGACATTCCGCTGATCCGCAAGTTTGCCTGCGGCTACGCCCAGGGCGCCAAGGCTGCAAATGCAAAGATCCAGGTTCTCCAGAACATGACCGGCACCACCGGTGCTGCATGGAACGACCCGGTTCGCGGCGGTGAACTGACGAAGAACCAGATCGACCAGGGCGCGGATGTCATCTACGCGGCAGCCGGTGCAACGGGTCTCGGCGTTCTGCAGACGGCAGCTGACAACAAGAAGCTTTCGATCGGCGTGGATTCCAACCAGAACCACCTGCATCCGGGTTCCGTCCTGACCTCGATGGTCAAGCGCGTCGATCTGGCTGTCTACAACGCCTACAAGGATACCGCTTCCGACAAGTTCACCGGCGGCATCCAGGCCAATGGCGTGAAGGAAGACGGCGTCGGCTACGCGATGGACGACAATAATGCCAAGCTGGTAACGCCGGAAATGAAGGCCGCCGTCGAAAAGGCGAAGGCCGATATTATTGCGGGAACGGTCAAGGTTCACGACTACATGTCGAGCAACAGCTGCCCGATGTAATCAACGCGAGGGGGCGTATGGTGCAAACGGTGCATCATACGCCCTCTTCATGTCCGGCTTCCGGAAAGGAAAGGCAAGACGCGTGAGCCATAACCCAGCGATCGAACTGGTGGGCATCGACAAGAGTTTCGGTGCTGTTCATGCCAACAAGAATATCCACCTGAAGGTGGAAAAGGGCACAATTCACGGCATCATCGGGGAAAACGGTGCCGGTAAATCCACACTCATGTCCATTCTCTACGGCTTCTATCAGGCCGATAGCGGGGAGATCCGCATCAACGGCCAGGCCTTGAGCATCAAGGACAGCCAGACGGCGATCGCATCCGGGATTGGGATGGTGCACCAGCATTTCATGCTGGTCGAGAACTTCACGGTTCTGGAAAACATCATGCTGGGCGCGGAAGGCGGGCAATTGCTGGCCAAGGGCGTTTCGTCGGCGCGCAAGGAATTGAAGCGCCTGGAGGACGAGTACGACCTGAAGGTCAACCCCGATGCTGTCATCGAAGACCTGCCCGTCGGAACGCAGCAGCGCGTGGAGATTCTCAAAGCTCTCTATCGCGGCGCAGACATCCTCATCCTGGATGAACCGACCGGCGTTCTGACCCCTGCCGAAGCGGACCACCTGTTCAAGGTACTCAAAGTCCTGCGCGACCAGGGCAAGACGATCATTCTCATCACCCACAAGCTGCGCGAGATCATGGCAATCACTGATGAGGTTTCCGTCATGCGCCGCGGCGAGATGGTAGCGACGCGCAAGACTGCCGAGACCACGGTGGAGGAACTGGCGGAACTGATGGTCGGTCGCCGCGTGCTGCTGCGCGTGGAAAAGGGCGAAGCCAATCCCGGCAAGATCCTGCTGTCGGTCAAGAACCTGACCGTCAAGGACAGCCGTGGCGTGACCATGGTGGACAACGTCTCCTTCGATGTGCGGGAAGGCGAGATCGTCGGTATTGCAGGCGTTGCCGGAAACGGCCAATCGGAATTGCTGGAGGCCATTGCAGGTATCCGCAAACCCTCCTCCGGCGAAATCCTCATCGATGGCAAGCCCATTGCCAATGCAGACCCTGCACGCCTGCGCGAACTGGGGCTTGCGCATATTCCTGAAGACCGGCACCACATGGGTCTGGTGCTGAAGTTCGAGGAGTACGAAAATGCAGTCCTCGGCTATCACCGCGATCCGAAATACGGCAAAGGCGCCCTGCTCGACCTGAAAGCCATCCAGGCAGAAGCTGTCGAGAAGATCGAGAAATACGACATTCGGCCGCCGAACCCGCGGCTGAAGACCGCCAATTTCTCCGGCGGCAACCAGCAGAAGATCGTCGTTGCCCGCGAGATCGAGCGCGATCCGAAGGCCTTGATCATCGGCCAGCCGACACGCGGCGTCGATATCGGTGCCATCGAATTCATTCACCGGCGCATCGTCGAAATGCGGGATGCCTCCAAGGCCATCCTGCTTGTCTCTGTCGAGCTCGACGAGATCCGCTCGCTCTCCGACCGTATCATCGTCATGTTCGCGGGCAGGATCGTCGGCGAAAAAACGCCGGAAGCGGACGAACAGACACTTGGCCTGATGATGGCGGGGATTGCGGCATGACCCTTCCCGCCCACAGCATCATCCCCCCCTATTCTGACGGCATGGAGAGCAGGGAGATCGGGTTCGCCCGCACCGTCTCCATGACGATGAGGACCACCTGCCCATGAGCACAGCCTCCGTACCCTTGCCCAACTGGATAAACTACGGATTGATTCCGCTGCTCAACCTGATTGTGGCCTTCTTCATTTCCGGCCTCGTGGTCTGGTGGATCGGTGAAAATCCGTTCACGGCGCTCCGCCTGCTCATCGAAGGTGCGCTCGGTCGCGGAGACGCCATCGGGTTCACGCTGTTCTATACCACGAGCTTCATCTTCACGGGCTTATCCGTCGCGGTCGCCTTTCATGCGGGCCTGTTCAATATCGGGTCTGAAGGTCAGGCCTATATTGGTGGCCTGGGTGCGGCTCTCGTGGCGCTTGCGCTCGATCAATATGTTCCGTGGTATGTCACCATGCCGTTCGCCATCATGGGCGCGGCACTCTTCGGCGCGGGCTGGGCGTTCATTCCCGCCTGGCTGCAGGCCAAGCGCGGAAGCCACATCGTCATCACCACCATCATGTTCAACTTCATCGGCGCGGCGCTGATGGTCTATCTGTTGGTGAACGTGCTGATCGTTCCGGGCAAGATGGCGCCGGAAACCCGCACCTTCCTGCCGGGTGGTCAATTGCCGAAGCTGGACTGGCTGATGGCGCTCTTCGGAGCGAAGCTCGGACCTGCGCCTTTCAACGTCTCTTTCATCATCGCGCTCGTGATGTGCTATCTGGTCTGGCTACTGATCTGGCGCACGAAGCTCGGCTACGAGATGCGCACGCTCGGCATCAGCCCTTCGGCGGCTGTCTATGCAGGCATTCCCTATTCGCGCACGGTCATCATCGCCATGCTGATTTCAGGCGGCCTTGCAGGCATGATGGCTCTCAATCCTGTCATGGGAGCATCGGCGCGCCTGCAGGTCGAGTTCGTCGGCGGTGCAGGGTTCGTCGGCATAGCGGTGTCATTGATGGGTCGAAGCCATCCGGTCGGCATCATCTTCGCGGCACTGCTGTTTGGCATTCTCTATCAGGGCGGCGCGGATCTCTCGTTCGAAATGCCCAATATCACGCGTGAGATGATCGTCGTCATCCAGGGTCTGGTGATCCTGTTTGCCGGTGCGCTGGAATACATGTTCCGGCCAGCGCTTGTTCATATCTACCAACGTTTCAAGCGGGCTTGAGGAGGACGTCATGGATTTCTTCGATATCGTCGTCAGCATCCTCGGTTCGACCATACGACTGTCGATCCCACTGCTGTTTACAGCTCTCGCCGGATTGTTTTCCGAACGCGCCGGCATTTTCGACATCGGCCTTGAAGGCAAGATGCTGGCTGCCGCCTTCGCCTCCGCCTGTGTCGCCTATGTCACCGGCAATGCCTGGCTTGGGCTTCTGGGCGGCATTGGTGTTTCGCTGGTCTTCTCGCTGATCCACGGCTTTGCCTCGATCACCAATCGCGGCAACCAGATCGTATCCGGCGTCGCGCTGAATTTCGTGGCTGCCGGATTGACCATCGTTCTGGGTCAGGCCTGGTTCGGCCAGGGCGGACGTACGCCGCAATTGACCGGTGAAGGGCGTTTTGCGCCGATCATCCTGCCCTTCGTCGATGTGGTGCGCGATGTACCGATCATCGGGCCGCTTTATGCGAATGTGATTTCCGGCAACAACATCCTGACCTATATGGCCTTTGCGGCGGTGCCGCTGTCCTGGTGGGTGCTGTTTCGCACGCGTTTCGGTCTTCGGCTGCGTGCCGTTGGCGAAAATCCGGGTGCCGTCGATACGGCGGGCATTTCCGTCACGTGGCTGCGCTATCGCGCCGTGCTGGTCGCCGGTTTCCTCTGCGGCTTCTCCGGCGCCTATCTGGCCATCGCGCAATCCGCCGCCTTCATCAAGGACATGTCTGCGGGCAAGGGCTATATCGCGCTGGCCGCACTGATCTTCGCCAAATGGAAGCCGGTGCCTGTCATGTTCGCCTGCCTGCTATTCGGTTTCCTCGATGCCTTTGCCAACTTCATGCAGGGCAAGGCGGTTCCGGGCATTGGTGAAGTGCCGGTACAGATCTTCCAGGCACTGCCCTATATCCTGACCTGTATCCTGCTTGCCGGCTTTATCGGCATCGCACATCCGCCAAAGGCTGGTGGCGTGCCCTATACGAAGGAGCGTTGAGTTTCCATGTCCCACGACCTGTTCGAAGCAGCGCGCGATGCCATGGCTCGCGCCTACGCTCCCTATTCCAAGTTTCCGGTTGGCGCGGCAATCCGCGCCGATGATGGCAAGATCTATGTCGGCGCGAATATCGAAAACCTGTCCTTTCCGCAGGGCTGGTGCGCCGAGCCGACCGCCATCGGCAATATGGTGATGGGCGGCGGGCGCAGAATCGTCGAAATGGCGGTGATTGCGGAAAAGCTGGCGCTCTGCCCGCCCTGCGGCGGCTGTCGCCAGAAGATTGCAGAGTTCGCCGGTCCGGAAACCCGCGTCTATCTCTGCGATGAGGTGGGCGTGCAAAAGACTATGACGATGGAAGAACTGCTGCCCTTCTCGTTCAAGACCGAGATGCTCGGATGAGATCCGTCATCGACCTTCTCGTCGACCGCTTCAACGGGCTGATGCCCCGCCATGCCATCGTGCTGGGTTCAGGGCTCGGCTCGCTGGTCTCCGGCATGGATGATCCGGTCCGGGTGTCCTATGCCGAACTGCCGGGATTTCCGGCAAGCGGCGTGACGGGCCATGCGGGTGAACTGGTGGCCGGGATGCTGGGAAACCATCCCGTCGTCATGCTGTCTGGTCGCGCGCATTATTATGAGCACGGCGATGCGGCAGCCATGCGCTTCCCGATCGAAGTTTTGCATGGCCTTGGCGTTCAATCACTCATCCTCACCAATTCGGCGGGCTCCGTGCGCGAAGACATGCCGCCCGGCTCCGTCATGCAGATGACGGATCACATCAATTATTCCGGCATGAACCCGCTGATCGGAACCGCCGGGGACAGGCGCTTCGTTGGCATGACCAATGCCTATGACGAAGGTCTTTCGACCGCGATCCGCAATGCCGCCATCCGCACGACAACGCCCCTTTTCCAAGGGGTCTATATGTGGTTCTCGGGCCCAAGTTTTGAGACGCCCGCGGAAATCCGCATGGCGCGTACCCTTGGCGCCGATGCTGTTGGTATGTCGACGGTGCCGGAAGTCATTCTGGCGCGCTATGTGGGCCTGAAGGTTGCCGCCTGCTCGGTGATCACCAATTATGGGGCCGGAATGACCGGTGCCGAACTGTCCCACGAGGAGACCAAGGAAATGGCGCCCAAAGGCGGTCAACGTCTTGCCGCCATTCTGAAGGATATGTTCAGCCAGCCGAGCCTTGCCTGAACGACCTTCTCGCTCAAATTCATTCACGAACCCGCCATGGGTTGCGTCTAATCGATTGAAGGATAATTATGCATTCTCCGACCAACCCGGGAGGGATCACCATGGAATTGCTGGGCCCGCGCGAGATTGCGGCGTTTGCGCTTTCGCTTCTGGATCTGACCAACCTGCGTGACGATTGCGATGCATCCGCCATCGAGACACTGTGCAAGCGTGCGCAAGGGCCGAACGGAAATACGGCCGCCATCTGCATCTGGCCCCGTTTCGTAGCGCAGGCGCGGGGCATCCTCGGCACCAGCAATCCGGTTCGCATCGCAACGGTGGTCAATTTTCCGTCCGGCAATCTGCCCGTTTCAGAGGTCGTGGAAGAAACGCGCAAGGCAATCACCGATGGCGCGGATGAAATCGATCTCGTCATCCCCTATTCAAAGTTCTTGGGTGGCGACGAGGTCTCCGTCAGCGAGATGGTACGCGCGGTTCGCGCCGCATGCCCGGATTCCTGCCTGAAGGTCATTCTGGAAACTGGCGAGATCAAGGATGCGGCTCTTATTCGCCGTGCCTCGGAGCTGGCCATTGCCGAGGGTGCGGATTTCATCAAGACCTCCACCGGCAAGGTGCAGGTCAATGCAACGCTGGAAGCAGCCGATATCATGTTGCAGGCCATTCGCGACAGCCGCAAGAAGGTGGGCTTCAAGCCCGCAGGCGGCATTTCAACTGTCGCCGATGCCGATCTCTACCTGCGTCTTGCGGAAACCATCATGGGTGCCAACTGGCTGATGCCCTCCACCTTCCGCTTCGGCGCGTCCGGTCTGCTGGACGATATCAGCGCCGTGCTGAGCGGCTCCACGTCTCCGCGCGCCTCCACCGGATATTGATCGATCATGCTGCCGCAGGAAATCATTCGTCGTAAACGCGACGGCCATGCGCTGTCTGAGGCGCTGATCCGCGCATTCATCAAGGGCCTGACCAACGAAAGCATTTCGGAAGGCCAGGTTGCGGCCTTTGCCATGGCAACCTTCTTCAGGGGAATGGACCGCGATGAGGTCATTGCACTGACGCTTGCCATGCGCGACAGCGGCGATGTGCTGAACTGGTCGGAAACCGGCAAGCCGATCGTGGACAAGCATTCGACCGGCGGCGTTGGAGACAACGTATCGCTCATGCTGGCGCCGATCGTTGCCAGCTGGGGCCTGACCGTGCCGATGATTTCCGGACGTGGCCTTGGCCATACCGGCGGCACGCTGGACAAGCTGCAAAGCATTCCGGGCTATCAGGTCATGCCAGGCACGGATGTGCTGCGCAAGGCGATCAAGGAGGTTGGCTGCGCCATCATCGGCCAGACCGCCGATCTCGCTCCTGCCGACAAGCGGCTCTATGCCGTGCGCGACGTGACGGCGACTGTGGAATCCATCCCGCTGATCACCGCCTCGATCCTGTCCAAGAAACTGGCCGCAGGCCTGCAAAGCCTCGTGCTCGATGTGAAGTTCGGCAACGGCGCCTTCATGCAGGAACTTGGCGATGCCGAGGCTCTGGCGCAGTCGCTGGTCGAGGTCGCCAACGGCGCAGGCGTGAAGACGTCGGCCATGCTGACGGACATGAACGAGCCATTGGCCGATGCTGCGGGCAATGCGCTGGAAGTCATCCACGCGATCGATTTTCTTCAGGGCAAAAAGCAAGGTACGCGCATTGAAACGGTTACCTTTGCCTTTGCAGCCGAGATGCTGTTGCAGGGCGGGGTGGCTGAAACGCTGGAAGACGGTGTCGAAAAGGCGCGCAAGTCGGTCTCCTCCGGTCGCGCGCTCGATACCTTCGCCCGCATGGTGCATGCCCTTGGCGGGCCGCAGGATTTCGTGGCGCATCCGCAGGACCACATGTTCCGCGCACCGTTCATTACCGCCGTCACGGCTCCCTTAAGCGGTTATCTTTCCGCGTGCGACACACGGGGACTTGGCCTTGCAGTGGTGGAACTCGGCGGTGGGCGCATGCGCGCCTCTGACGATATCGATCCACGTGTCGGGCTGGACCGCATTCTTCCGCTTGGCACACGGGTCGAAAAGGGTGAACCCATTGCCTATGTCCACGCGGCGGATCAGGAGAGCGCGGACCGGGTCGCGGCGCGGGTCGCTTCTCTCTACACGCTGTCGGACGTACCGGTACTGACACGTCCGCCGGTGCTCAAGAAGATCGGCTGATCAGGCGCTGGCCACGAGATCGAGGATCTGGCGTTCGGAGATCTCCTTGCGATTGCGCACCTGCCAGTGAACGAAGGCGGTATCCGGCTTCGTTTCCTTCGCCCGATAGCCCTCGCCAATATCGCCCTGCTCGAGAATGCGGTTCCAGCGCTGCTCGAGCGCGGTAAACTGCATGCCGGCGCGGAAGCAGGAAATCCCGAGATAATTCTGGTCCAGTCTGTAGAAGCGGGGAAGAATGGCGAGGCGCATCGCCATGACATAGGTTCTGATCTCAGGAAAATGCTGGTATGCCGCCATCATGCCTTCCCGGGTATAGGCGATGACGCCCGAATTGAAGACGCGGGGACTGCGATCCGCCGTGCGTGGCGGCGTCGCGTGAAAGAAGGCGCTGCCGAACGCTGCCCAACGCATGTCGTTGCTATGGCGGATGGGCGATTTACGGCCTTTTCGCAGCTGGGGCTGGGCCAATTCCTCTACCATGCCGATGTGGTTGACGGCGGTAGTCAGGATTTCACCGGAGGCATTGTCCTTGGGAAACACATCTGCATCAACGTAGATCACGCGATCATAGTTGTGAAAATCCGGGTCCCAGACAGGACGAACCGCATGATAATATTCGGCATATTTGCCGGTGAAGAAGGTCGGGTTTTCCTCGAAGAAGTAGTCGGCGCCATGCCGGTCGGCATAGTCCCGGAACAGACGACGGCTCAGGCGGGCATAGTCGGGAACCTCGCCCTTCCAGAACTGATAGATCAAGGTCTTCACGCCATACCCCTGCAGTGCTTCGCCCCATCGGCGATATCACTCCTTACCCATTGGCCGGGGAATCGTCCATCTTTGGATGTACGCGCTGCGGTTCAGGCTTTGCCGAGACGAAAGATCTAGCCACCAGGGCGCAACCGACGGCCCAGGTGGCGCCCGCACACCAGCCGCCCAGAACATCGGTCGGATAATGCACGCCGAGGAAGATACGACTGAGACCGATAATCAGCGTCAGGAACAGCGCTGCAGCGATCATGAAGAGACGCGTCGCTCTCGTCGTCTGCGTTCGGGCCAGAAGCGCTCCCAGCGTGAGATAGGTCACCGCGGAGAGCATGGCGTGACCGCTTGGAAAGCTTAAGTCCCGCACATCGACAAGATGCGGCACGATATCGGGACGAGGCCGCGCGATGATGACTTTTAGCGCAGTACTGACAAGCCAACCGCCCAGGATCGAACAGGCGGTAAAGATCGCAATCCTGATGCGACGGGAAATGACAAGATAGGCCGTTGTCAGCAGGGTCATCAGCGAAAGCACCGTGACGCCGCCCAGACTGGTGATGTCCTGAACGGCATGGGTCAGCCAGTAGGGCCCGATCGTCTCTCCCAGATCGCCCGAGCGACGAAGCGCCAGCAGGATCGCCTCGTCGAGCGCGTGCGTATCGCCTTCCACAACCTCGCCTGCCAGCATGGCAAACAGCAACGCACCGCCCGTCAGAATGCCGAAAAAAACAAGAGTCGTGAGTTCGAAGCGCTTCAGACGATCAATCAGGGATTGGGCAGAGCGTAAGTTCGTCATTGGCACTCTGTTGCCTCAGATGGCGGGAATGGAGCGACGGGCCTGATCGAGGCTTGGGGGTGCAACGCGACGGTAACGGGCCTCGACGAAGCCATAAATACCGAAACAGGCCAGACCAAGACCGATCGCGAGATAAAGCACGCCACCCAAGGGTAATTGACGAACCCATGTCAAGGCGTCGGCCATGCTTCCTGCCTGGTCCGGATCAACCATGAAAGCCGCAAAGAGAAAAAATACAGCAATGATCAGGAAGACGATGCCCTTGGCGACGAGACCATAAACGCAACAACTGTCCAGCGCGGGATGCAAATTGGCGTCGAAGGCCAGATAGCGATGGTAGCTGCGTCGGATGCCTTTGACGATGTGGGCTGCACCAGCACCAAGGATGCAGAGACCAACAATCCCGACCAGATAGCGACCGTAGGGTTGCTGCATCAACCATGCGGTCCAACTGGAAGAGCCACCACCAGATTCGCCCGTCCTCATCATCAATGCGTGTGTCACGGCAAATAGAGCCAGACCGCTATAGGTAATGGCGCTGATCAACAATCCGGCCCTGACCACGTAGCCCTTCAGGTCAGCCGGATGGTTATCCGCATTGGCAAGCGACTGGGCCAGCCGCCAAACAATGAATCCAATGAGACAGAGGCCGATAAATCCGAGCCAGATACGACCAAATGGCTGAGACAGCACCATTTGTAGTGCGGATTCAGAATCCGGGCTACCGCCACCGATACTGCCAAGGACCGCCATCATTCCCACAAGAACATAAACCAGCCCGCGTGCAGCATAGCCTGCTCTTGCCATCCATTCGAATTTTTCGCTGCCCATGGGTCCAATCTTTCAAAGGAAGAGGCCCGTCAACGCGTGACGGGCCTCTGTTGTTTCATGACGAAGACATAACGGGTGACCCACGCTTAATGCGGGCGTGGCGCCGACCCATTGCTCGGGTTGCGGAACTGACGCGCCTCTTCAACAATGCGGTCTTTCGCAGCATCATGGACGTCAGAAACAACAGCGGCTGCGGTGTGCGAGACCTCCGTTGCCACGGCTTCCGCCTTGTCCATGGCGTGAGACGCTTCTGCCGCCACCTTGCCTTTCACGTCATCGGACATTTCGCCCATCAGAGCGTCCTCGCGCTCTGTCCGAGGAAGCGCAGCGCCAATGGCCGCGCCGACAGCGAAAGCAAGAGCGCCACCCACAAGCGGTTGATCACGAAACTGGCGAAAGATCGTTTCATTGAGAGCCTGTGCCGAATCCCGGACAGAAGCGCCCATGTCCATCGTCGTGCGGCCTGCGCTGCGTCCCGCCTCCGAAACGTGGTGACCAGCACGGGCAGCCGAATGTTTGAGATCCTGCCAGGATGCAGCGACCCAGCCCGAGGCATCGTCGAACAGGCGTCCGGTCTCGTCCCGGATATCGTGGATTTGACGACCTGTCTTGTCCGCAAAGCCGCGATAGGTTCTCCCGGCCTCATCCGTAAAGTGTCCGGCACGATTTCCCGCAGCATCGGACATTGCCCTGAATTTTGCGCCGGCCTCATCGGTGAAGTGGCTGTAGCGGCTCTCACCGATCTGCTCGACAGGGCCGGTGCGGCGTATTGTGCCGGTCACGGGTACCAGCGGATGCTCTTGCGACTTTCCGACATCCGTTTGAACCGAAGGTTTCGGGCCGGACATAAGCCACGCCAGGCTAACGCCCATCAAGGCCACAGGGATCGGGTTCGACTTCATGGAACCAGTGAGGTTCGAAAGGAACTCCGCGCCGCCACTCCCCTTTGCGTAAGCGATCGCCTCATCGACGAGCTGGCCCGGCGACATGCGGTTCTGGATTTCGTCGAGCTTGGCGTTGATGCGCTGGCGATCCTGTTCGATCTCGCGCTCGATCTCTTCCGGGGTGCGTTCCGTAGAATAAGCCATTATGTTCTCTCCTTCAGCACCTGAACATCGCGTTGCAGGGAATGGGTCGTGCGGTCGAGGTTCATCGAGCTGCCCTTCAACACAGCGAGGCCGCGCGAAATCATGCCCCAGCCAATGACGGCGACGACGAGACCCACAACCACAGCTGCAATGGCGTCTGCATTGCGTTCAGCAAAGCCCATTGAAAGCAGGAGGGCCGAAAGCCCGCTGACGACTGCTGCAAGCAAGACGCCGATGGCACCGATAGCAAACACGAGGCCTGCCGCCATCATCTCGACGCCTGTCATGGCCTTGGAGACTTTTTCAGAGGCCTCTGCTTTCGCCAGATTGATCTCTTTGCGAAACAGGCCGGACACATCGCCCACGAGGCCAGTCAGAAGTTCAGACAAGGGGCGGTTTTCAACGGGATTAGACATTCGACGCTCCTGTCGTGCGAGGGATCGAGGAACCAGCAGTGGAGGTGCCGGACGGCGGGGACGCAGGAGCACTGGTGGCAGGAGCCTGGCGCATCGCGGATTCCGCAGCAGAATGGCGAGCGTGAAGATCGCCTGTCGATGTGGTCTGAGACGAGCCTGCCTGACGGCTGGCCGATGCTGTTACGAAGCGGCTTGCCGCAAGACCTGCCATTGCAGCAAGTCCAAGAAACGCAAGTGGCTGGCGTCGACCAAAGTCTTCCGCCATGCCTGCAATCTCGCCCATGTTGCGGCCCTTGATGTCGTCCGCAAACCGATGGACACTTTCACCCATCTGGCGCGCCATTCGGCCGACTTCGCGGTTCTCGCCCTGTTCAAGCTCGGCACCAACCTTTTCCATCGCCTGAGCGAGTCCCGCCACGCGCTCGGCGGCGTATCCCTTCTGGCTATCGGCCAGTTCCTCGGCTTTCGTGGTCGCCTGCGAGATCTTGTCTCTTGCGATATCCTTGACCTCGGCAACATCATCCTTGGCCTTCTGGCTCAGTTCGACCATAGGCGGCTTGGACGAGGCGGATGTCTGACCGGGTTCCGGCCGCATGCTGCCATAGGTGGCGCTCGCGCGACCATCTCCGGGGAAGGTAGTGTCCCTGTCTGTCATGTCTCTCTCCTGTTGACGATCCTGGCTCTGCAGGACCGAACAGGAGTGAATGCGCTTTGTTCCAGAGAAGAGTGGAGCTTGTTAAAGCGGCTCAGCCGACAATTTTTTGCGTGATCGCAAGGCCTGCGGCGGCCGCGACACCGGAGAGGATCGTTCCCCAGGCCATATCCACGAGGCTCATGGCGAGCGGCCAGTTTTTCAATGTGGAAAGATTGGTCATGTCATAGGTCCCGTAAGCGATGAGACCGAGGATTGCGCCGGACAACAGCGCCTGCGTCCAGCTGCCGCCGGACAGATAGGGCTGTACGGCGAAATAGACGAGACCGGCCACATAGATCAGATAAAAGGCACCGGCTGCCAGAAAATCCGGGCGCTCGCGCATCATGTCGCCGAGCTGGCTTCGATAGAAGCCGGTCGCGACCTTGCCGAGCCAGACAAAATCGAGACCGAAGAAGACTGCCGCTGTCGCAAGGTAGGCCACCACGTAGACATACATCAGTACTTCCTTTCACTTACCAAAAAAATCAGCCGGTCAGGGGACCGGCTGATGGAACCTCAGATCTTGAGGATTGGCTGGATCATTCTCACGACCCAGCTTGAGAATTTCAGTGGACGTTCCGTCACTGCAAGACAGATGCAGTCCTCACCTTCCGTGGCGGTCGGGGTGTGGAGAAGCGAGCCATCTGCCTCTTCCAGATCGCCACGGGCAAACAGGTCCTGACCGTCGTGGAAACTGCCAGCCAGAACAAGCGTCAACTCACGACCGTCATGCGTGTGCTCCGGCACCGGCTTTCCGGCCGGAATGCGAAGCAGGCGCACCTGGGTGTCCGGATCCCCGGTATCGATACGGATCTGATAGGCGCCACGTCCAAGTGCCTTCCACTTCAGGCTGGACACATCGCCACCCAGATAGGAGCGCAGCGGCTCCGGGATGACGCCTTCCGATTGGGATGGCCGGGCAACAGTATGACCAGCGCTCCGAGAACCGGAAAGCTTCGCCTTCATCTTGTCCCAGTCGGCGTCCGTCGCCTTTGCGCTGACGGAAATCTTGTCGAACAAGGCACCGGCCGCACCTTCCATGGCCTGAAGGCGGCGGCGAGCCTGCGGACAAAGCGCGAGATGCGTGGCAACAGCCAAGCTCCAGCCTTCCGACAGGTTTCCAGATGCGTAGTCGAGCAGAAGCTCGTCGCTGACTTGATGTTGAACGTTCATCGCACGGCCTCCAGGGTCGAACGCAATTTCTCAAAGGCCAACCGGATACGGGACTTCACAGTTCCAAGAGGAATACCCATGTCCTGCGCGATCGTCGAATGCGATGCCTCATCGAAGAAGGCACGCTTCAGAACGTCGAGCTGCTCTGGCGGCAGTGTTTCCATGGCCTTGCGAAGAAGCTCCGCATCCTGGCGCTCTTCGAGCTCCAGATCCGCAGGCGGGATATCGTCCTTCACAAACGCCGGATCATTTTCATCGAACATCGGGCGTTTGCGACGAAACGCGTCAATCCGCTGGTTTCTGGCTATGGTAAAGATCCACGCGGAGACATTGCCTCGCGCCGGATCGAACTGCACCGCCTTGTTCCAGACGGCCATCATCGTTTCTTGCATCAGCTCTTCCGCGAGCTGCGTGTCCCTGGTCTTCATCGCCATGAAGGAGCGCACGCGCGGCCCGTAATGGCGGAACAGTGTTTCAAAGGCATCCACGTCGCGCTGCTGCCCGACACGGGTCAGCAACTTGGACAAGTCTGCCGGGGAAAGTTCATGTTCCGGCGTAGTCAAATCAGTCCGTTTCATCCTTTGGCCAAGCTGAACGCGAGCACGCGGCCGTTTGGCCGCTTGTTGTTCGTTGTGGCACGTCCTTGCCGAGATGGAAACAGTCAAGCTCATGATTGGCGTTACGCCAGACATCCGGCGGCGGATCATGGGAGGGAAAAGAAATTTATCAGCAATCCGTTTCGTGATTGCCGCCGTAGAGGCTAAGCATAGGTAAACAGTGGAAAATCAAAATGGTTTCATACACGGCAGGAAATCGTCGCATTGCGGTTATCGGGTCTGGCATCAGCGGCCTGTCTGCAGCGTGGCTTGCCTCACGATCCAATCAGGTCGTGCTTTATGAAGCGGATCATCGTCTTGGCGGTCACTCCAATACGGCAATCGTTCCCACTGCCTATGGCGATATCCCTGTCGATACGGGGTTCATCGTTTTTAATGACAAGAATTATCCCAATCTGGTGGCTCTGTTCCAGCACCTGAATGTGCCGACCATTGCTTCCGACATGAGCTTTGCGGCCTCCATCGACGATGGAAGGTTTGAATATTCCGGCACCGGTCTGAAGGGGCTTCTCGGACAGCGGTTGAACATCGCCCGCCCGCGCTTCTGGCGGATGCTGACGGATGTGTTGCGGTTCTATCGCGAAGCAGAAGGCCTTCTGAAGCGTCCGGAGCTTGAGGGTCTGACCCTCGGCGAATATCTCGACCGTGAAAACTATTCGAAAGCCTTCATTGAAGATCATCTTTTGCCGATGGGAGCTGCCATCTGGTCGATGACCACGATCGACATGCGCGCCTATCCGCTTCACGCCTTCGTACGCTTCTTCGTTCATCACGGTCTGATCCTCCTCAAGGGCCGTCCTCGCTGGCGCACCGTTCTGGGTGGCAGCCGCGAATATGTCAGCCGCCTGATTGCCGACTTCGCCGGCGAGATCCGCCTCTCGACGCCGGTAGCCCGCATTCAACGGATGGCAAACGGCGTGATCGTGACCGACAAGTCCGGTCACGCCGACCGCTTCGACGACGTGATCATCGCAACCCATGCGAACGATGCTTTGTCCATGCTGGGTGATGCAGATAACCTTGAGCGTGAAATTCTCGGATCCTTCCGATACACGGACAATATTGCGGTCCTTCACAGCGATGAAAACCTGATGCCGAAGCGTAAATCTGTCTGGTCCAGCTGGAATTATATTGCCGGTCGGCAGGCAGTCGACGGGGCTCCGCTCTGCGTGACCTACTGGATGAATCTGTTGCAGGATCTCGACCGTCGTCAAAACCTGTTTGTCACGCTGAATGCCTGCCGTGAGATCCGCGAGGACAAGATCGTCGCGACGTACAATTATACGCATCCGCTGTTCGACCTCAGCGCCATGGCAGCTCAAAAGCGGATCTGGGATCTCCAGGGGCGCCGGAACACATTCTTCTGTGGCGCCCATTTCGGAAGCGGCTTCCATGAGGATGGTCTGCAGGCAGGACTTGCCGCCGCAGAGGCCGCAACAGGCTCACGCCGCCCCTGGCAGGTCGCGGACGAGTCGGGCCGGATCTTTTCCACCCCCCTTCTGGCAGCGGCAGAATGACCCTATCATCTGCCATCTATGCTGGCACCGTGATCCATGCCCGGCACCGGCCGAAGACGCATCGCCTGCGCTACCGCGTCTTCTCGCTATTGCTGGATCTGGATGAACTTCCGCTGCTCGACCGTTCGCTGAAGCTTTTCGGCCATAACTGCCGCGCATTGTTCAGTTTCTACGATCAGGATCACGGAAACGGCGAGAGGAACGGGCTCAGAGCCTGGGCCGAAAATCACTTGCGCATGGCAGGGATCGAGACCTTCCCGGCACGCATTCGGGTTCTATGTTATCCGCGCATCTTCGGATATGTTTTCAATCCGTTGACGGTCTATTTCTGCGAAGACAAACAGGGCAATCTTCTGGCGCTGCTCTACGAGGTCTGCAATACATTCCATGAGCGGCATACCTACGTAATACCGGCGGGTTCTCATCGGGAAGGCCCGGTTCGCCATTCCTGCGAGAAGGCCATGTACGTCTCTCCGTTTGTTCCGATGGACTGCGCCTACGACTTCGATATCCTCCCACCCGGAGCCAATATAACGGGCGACAAGGTGAAGGTGGCGATCAATGAGCGCGATGCCGAGGGCGATTTGCTCTATGCAAGTTTTGCCGGCGCACGTTCCGAACTATCCGATGCGGGTCTTGCCCGCGTCTTCATGCGTTATCCGCTGATGACCATGAAGGTCATGGCGGGAATCCACTGGGAGGCGCTTCGTCTCTGGCTGAAGGGTGTGCCGATCTACAGGCACAAGCCCGCGGCGGAGCGGGTTGCGAGCTCGGTGGAACAGACCATTGTTTGAGTGGAGGAGTGCATCATGACGCATGCCGGACATGGAGATCCCGTTCTCGTCACAGAGCGCCGACCCTTCTGGGAGAAGATGCTGTGCCGCATGCTGGCGCGCACACGCCATGGTCGCCTGACGGTGGTGTTTCCGACAGGGCGTGAATACCATTTTGGCAACAGCGCGCAGGGTCCGTCGGCTACCATCCGCTTCCATCGCGCAAGTGTCTTGCGGCAGGTGATGACCGGTGGAAGCCTTGGCTTTGCCCGCGCCTACATGGATGGAGACTGGTCGACACCGGATCTTGGCAATGTTCTCGATCTTGCCATGGCCAATGAGAAGGATTGGGAAAAACTCGTCAAGCCAATGGCGCTGTTTGGCCGGCTGGCACATCTGCGTCACCGCCTTCGCCGTAATTCCAAGGCGGGGAGCCGCCGCAACATCGCCTTCCATTATGATCTCGGCAATGATTTCTATCGGCTCTGGCTGGACAGATCGATGACCTATTCGTCAGCGATCTACACGCGAGCAGACATGCCGCTTGAAGAGGCGCAGCGTGAAAAATACGGTCGGATCATTCGCGATCTCGGCATTGGTCCGGACGACCATGTCCTGGAAATCGGCTGCGGCTGGGGCGGTTTCATGGAACAGGCGATCCGCGAAACGGGATGCCGTGTGACGGGTCTCACCCTTTCCAAGGAACAGGCAGCCTATGCGCGCCAGCGGCTGGCAGATGCCGGACTTGCCGAACGCGGAGAGATCCGCCTCGAGGATTACCGCGATGTGCGCGGCCAGTTCACCAAGATCGTCTCAATCGAGATGTTCGAGGCGGTCGGCGAAGAACATTGGCCGATTTATTTCGAGCAGGTGCGTGATTTGCTGGTGCCCGGCGGGGAAGCCATGATCCAGGTCATCACCATTGATGAGAGCCGCTTCGAGCTCTATCGACGGCACGCGGATTTCATCCAGACCTACATCTTCCCAGGCGGCATGCTGCCGACGGTGACCAATTTCGGCGAGATTGCCGAAAAGGCGAGGTTGAAGGTTCAGGATTGCTTCCGGTTTGGCCGGGATTACGAACGGACCCTGCTCGTCTGGGATCGGGCTTTCCAGGCGACCTGGGCGAAGATCGCGCCGCTGGGATTTGACGAGCGGTTCCTCCGCATGTGGCACTACTACCTGCATTACTGCGCTGTCGGTTTTCGTACCGGCCGGATCGACGTCGCGCAGTTCCGTTTGGCAAAATCTGCCTGACGGCCTCTCCCGGGATCAATATCCCGGGAGAAAGCCCCTTCATTTCCGCAGCATCTTCCGGGTCAGTGCAAATCGCAGCCTGTGTGGCAGCGCATGCAGGAACTTGATGGCAAGCGCCATCTTCCACGGGAAGATGATCTCGAACTTGTTTGTCTTCAGACCATCGACGATGCTCTCTGCTGCCTCATCGACACTGATCAGAAAAGGCATCGGAAAATCGTTCTTGGCGGTCAGCGGCGTATCGACGAAGCCGGGATTGATGACACGCATGCGCACCCCTTCCCGCTCCAGTTCCGGATAAAGCGCTTCGCAGAGATTGTTGAGAGCTGCTTTCGTGGCTCCGTAGAACCCGCCGCCCGGCAAACCGACATAGCCTGCAACGGAGGCGACGACGCATATTTCGCCGTTTCGGCGGGCGACCATGTCCGGTATCACCGCTTCCAGCGTATGGGCGGTGCCGATGACATTCAGGTTCAGTGTTTCTGCAAAGGCTCCGCTGTCGAAACGACGAACGCTGTCGCGCTTGTAGCTCCCGGCGGAAAAAATGGCCAGATCGATCGGCCCGAGGCTGGCCCGGATGGCGTTTGCGACCGAACTTGCGGCGGCACGGTCCGTCACGTCCAGCGGAAAGGCAAAGATCCGGTCCGGCATTTCGGCCTGAAGTTCCATCAGCTTGTCAGCGCTGCGAGCGCTTGCCGCCACGCGGTAGCCTTCACGCGCGAGCTTGATTGCCACTGCACGTCCAATACCCGAGCTGGCACCCGTGATCCAGGCAAGCTTCCCCGTCTGCACTTGCGGGGACGATAGGGTGGTGTCTGTCATCGAAAGCCTCCATTTGCCTTCTACTACGCAGAGCGACGGATTTGGTTCTCAAGCCGTCGTTGCACAGGCTTGTCGAGCGTGGAACAACATGCAACATCCATCGCTTGATGCTTATCAAGGCGCTTGCCTTACAAGACCAAGAAGAGACCTATCATGCCGCAAAAGATCATCATCGATACAGATCCGGGCCAGGACGATGCGCTCGCCATTCTTCTGGCGCTGGGAAGTCCGGAAATCGAGGTGCTGGGCATCACGGCGGCAGCTGGTAATGTGCCGATAGCCCTGACGTCGAATAACATCCGCAAGGTTTGCGAACTGGCCGGACGCTCCGACGTGAAGGTGTTTGCAGGCTGCGATGGCCCCATGGAGGGTACGCTGTTCACCGCCGAATATGTGCATGGCGCCACGGGCATGGATGGTGCTGATCTGCCGGAGCCGACAATGCCGCTTCAGGGGCAGCACGGCGTCGATTTCATCATCGAGACCGTCATGAACAGCGAGCCGGGCAGCATCGTCATCTGCACCCTCGGTCCGCTGACCAACCTCGGAACCGCACTGAAGCGCGAGCCGAAGCTTGCTGAACGCATCCAGAAGATCGTGTTGATGGGCGGCGGCCTGTTCGAGGGCGGCAATGTCACGCCTGCCGCCGAGTTCAACATTTTCGTCGATCCGGCTGCCGCCAAGATCGTGTTCGGCTGCGGTGCACCCATCGTCATGATGCCGTTGGACGTCACGCACCAGGTGCTGACAACGGCCAAGCGTGTCGCCGCCATCAAGGCGCTTGGCACGCCGCTTTCGGAAGCGGTTGTCGGCTGGCTGGAATTCTTCGAGCGTTTCGATGAGCAGAAATACGGCACCGATGGCGGACCGCTGCACGATCCGAATGTCATCGCCTATCTCATCAAGCCGGAGCTTTATTCGGGCCGTCTCTGCAATGTGGAAATCGAAGCGGATAGCGCACTCACCAAGGGCATGACGGTTGCCGACTGGTGGGGCGTCACCAACCGCCCGAAGAATGCGACCTTCATGCGCGATGTCGATGCCGATGGCTTTTACGCGCTTCTGACAGAGCGTCTGGCACGTCTGCCAGCGTAATCATTGAGGCGGCTCATGCCGAAGCTTGAGCCGCCACTCTTGCCGATCAGCCCTTTTTCAGCGCCGCGTAGGCGACGGCCATGCGTGCTGCGAGTGCGGCATTGTTCTTTACCAGCGCGATGTTTGCCTTCAGGCTTTCACCCTTGGAAAGCTCGTTGATGCGCGCCAGCAGGAAGGGTGTCAGTTCCTTGCGGCCAATGCCGCGTTCTTCCGCCTCGCGTACCGCATCGGCAATCGTGCCGTCGATGAATGCGTTGGAAAGAGCGGCTTCCTCAGGGATCGGATTGGCAATCAGCAGGCCAGTTCCGGTTCCAAGCTTGTGATGCAGGTGCATGGCGCTGGCGATCTCTTCCGCCGCATCCAGCCGGTGATCTGCCTTGAAGCCGCTGGTTCGGGTGAAGAAGGCCGGAAACTCGTCCGTGCCATAGGCAATGACGGGCACGCGCTGGGTTTCCAGATATTCCAGCGTCTTGGCAATATCGAGGATGGATTTGACGCCCGCGCAGACGACTGCTGTCTTCGTGCGGCCCAGTTCCGTCAGGTCGGCGGAGATATCGAAGCTCTGCTCGGCACCGCGATGTACGCCACCCACGCCACCGGTCGCGAAGATATCGATGCCTGCGAGATCGGCAAGCAGCATGGTGGCGGAAACCGTTGTTCCTGCTGACTGCTTGCGTACCATGGCAACCGCCAGATCACGACCGGAGGCTTTCACCACGCCCTTGGCCTGCGCCAGCGCCTCAAGCTCGGCACGCTCCAGACCGGCGCGAAGCTCACCGTCGATCACAGCGATCGTCGCGGGCACGGCACCGTTCTGCCGAACGACATCTTCCACGGCCAGCGCCGTTTCCAGATTGGCGGGATAGGGCATGCCGTGGGTAATGATGGTGGATTCCAGTGCAACGACAGGGCCGCCAGCGGCAAGAGCCTGTGCCACTTCGCGGCTGAGTTTCGGTTTGTGAAGGGTCATGTCTCAAATCCTTTCAACCGGCTGCAGCCGGTGCATGTTCGCTTCCAGGAAGCGGGGGGAGAGTTCGGGGTGAACGCT
The DNA here is from genome assembly GCF_001427345.1 of Rhizobium sp. Root149. Classification (NCBI taxonomy): domain Bacteria; kingdom Pseudomonadati; phylum Pseudomonadota; class Alphaproteobacteria; order Hyphomicrobiales; family Rhizobiaceae; genus Rhizobium; species Rhizobium sp. Root149. Next base: position 189,036 of record NZ_LMGD01000020.1, on the reverse strand, counting down.
GGCGGCGCTTTCGGTGGTCAAGGCACCCAGCAGTGTGCCGATGCGTGCAGCTTCGAAGGCAGGTTTTCCAGAGAGCAAGGCCTGCAGCGTTCCGGCAATCATTGCATCGCCCGCACCCGTCATTTCAACGGGTTCTGCCGTGACCGCAGGAACGGCTCGAACCTGCGTTCCTTCGGCAACGACAGCACCGGATGCGCCACGCGTCACGATCGCATGGGAAACGCCGGCATTTACAAGGGCAAGGGCAGCCGCTTCGGCGTCCCGGAAAGGACCGAGCGAGCGCCGCGCCATCAGCGCATTGGCTTCGTCCAGGTTCATGAACAGAAAGTCGATGCCGCTGAGATCATCCGGCAGTCGCATGACCTTGTGTGTGGAAACGGCATCGAAGGCCAGGCGGAAGCGCGCATCCTTGCGGCGCTCGATCAACAGCCTCAGGGTTTCGGCTGGCAGGTTGCAATCGCAGAACACAAGGTTAGCAGAAGCGAGATGCGGCCAGACCTTTTCCAGATGGGCGGGCTGGAACAGGTCGAAGATGCCCATATCCGCCAGACCGATGGACAGATCTCCTTTCTCATCGAGGACAGCGGCATATTCCGCAGTCGGGCGTTCCCTGTTCGTTAGCACCTGAGAGACGTCGATACCGATCTGTCGCAGATGCGCCAGCAGTGCACTGCCTGTTTCATCATCGCCGAGAATGGAAATGAAACTGGTCGAGGCACCCAGAAGGCCAAGATTTTCAGCAACATTACGCGCAACACCGCCAAAGCTACGCATTCCATCGACCGGGTTCGATGTTTCAGGAACCAGCGGTTGGCGCGCGCGATATTTGCGATCGAAGACGGCGCCGCCCATGCACACGACACGAGACACGTGGGGCAGGACATAGCCACGTCCCAGGATATAGCCCTTCTGAACAAGCTGGACGATATGCGCTGCCACCGTGGAACGCGCCAGCCCCAGAGCATCGGCAATCTCTTGCTGTCCGACAAACGGATTGTCCTCAATCAGCTTGAGTACGGCAGCTTCCTGTTGAGCTAGGTCGGCGAACATCATCAATCCCTATGGCGAGAGTGCCGTTATATCAACAAATGTTTATTGTGTAAACAGATGTTTATGCATCTACCCGCTTTCCGTCGACACGATCTCGCTCGCAAAAAATTACTTTCTATCACTTTTCGTGTGCGAGACTCGGGAACGGGTTGTCGACATTGGGAGTTCTTGAGCCGAACCGAAACAACGAGAGGAGATAAACTTATGCGTAAGATCATTCTGGCTGCCACGGCAGTTCTGACCCTCGCCACGATTGGTACAGCTTCTGCTCAGGATGGCACGGTCAGCGGTGCGGCCGGCGGCGCCGTGACAGGCGCAATCGTGGGCGGTCCCATCGGTGCGGCCGTTGGTGGCATTGCGGGTGCCGCACTTGGCACAGCCATTGATCCGCCGCCGCGCGAGGTCGTTACCTATGTTCGCGAGCAACCGGTCGCAGCACCCGTTGTTGTCGAACGTAAGGTAGTTGTCGGTGAACCTCTGCCGGAAACCGTCGTGCTGACGCCGGTTCCGCAGCACCGGGAATATTCCTACGCGATCGTCAACGATCAGCGCGTGATCGTCGATCCCCGCACCCATACGGTCGTGCAGATCATCGAGTAAGCTGTGTACCGTGAGGCGGGCCACGCGGCCCGCTTCACAGCATTTGGTCAGACGAAGATTTCGTGCTCGACCAGATCTTCCTGTCCAAAGAACTTCAGATATCTCTCGACTTCGGACGGATCGCCCGTTGCCTTCAACGGATTGTCAGAGAGTTTGACGGCAGGACGGCCGTTCGCCTCACTTACCTTGCAAACGATGGAAATCGGCTTCAGACCGGCTATGTCTTCGGGAGCGCAGCCTGCGAAATCATTCGTCAGGTTTGTACCCCAACCGAAGGACATGCGCACCTTCCCCTGAAAATGCTGATAGGTGTCGATGATTGCATCGACGTCCAAGCCATCGGAAAAGATCAGCAGTTTCTGGCGCGGATCCCGCCCCATCTTCTTCCACCATTCGATGATCTTCTCGCCGCCTTCGATTGGCGGCGCGCTGTCCGGCCTGAAGCCCGTCCAGTCTGCCACCCATTCCGGCGCATTGCGCAGAAAGGCCGTCGTGCCATAGGCGTCCGGCAGTACGATCAGCAGATTGCCGCCATAGAGCCGGTTCCAGTCTTTCAGAACCTGATAGGGCGCAGCCCGCAGCTCTTCATCACTGTTAGCCAAGGCCGCCATGACCATGGGGAGTTCATGGGCATTCGTTCCCACCGCTTCCAGATCGGAATCCATGGCCAGAAGGACGTTGCTGGTACCGGTAAAAGCAGGCCCCACGCCTTCCTTCAACGCTTCCACGCACCAGCGCTGCCAGAGAAAGCTATGGCGGCGACGGGTACCGAAGTCGGAAATCCGCAGGCCCGGAAGCGAACGCAGGCGCTCTACCTTTTCCCACATGCGGGCCTTGGCGCGGGCATAGAGAACATCCAGCGTGAAGAGGCCTAATGACCGGATCGCTGCCCGTGAACGCAGTTCGTTGATGATCGCAAGCGCCGGGATCTCCCACATGGTAGTATCCACCCAGCGACCATGGAAGGTCAGTTCATACTGACCGTCTCGCTTGGAAAGCTCGTATTCCGGCAATTGATAATTGGCGAGGAAGGCGAGGAAATCCGGCTCGAAAATCTGCGACTTGCCATAGAAGCTGTTACCGGCCAGCCAGATCGCTTCCTTTTTTGAAAGCCGAAGCGTTCGCGCATGGTCCAGTTGCGCCCGCAATTCGCCTTCATCGATCTCGTCGGCCAGCCGCACACGCTTGGTACGATTGATCAGCGAGAAGGTCACGTCGACCTGCGGATAAAGCTTCCAGATCATCTGCAGCATCAGAAGCTTGTAGAAATCCGTATCGATCAGGCTTCGCACGATCGGATCGAGTTTCCAGGTGTGATTGTAGACGCGCTTTGCAATATCGGTCTTGGTTGCCATGATTGCCTTTGCCCAACGGCCGAAGAACGGCGCGTTTGCACTTCCTCTGATCGAGGCATCGACTGACAACCTCGCCGGTTGTTATCGAAAAAAGCCGATAGGATGTCCAGCCATCATATCAATCGATTTGAATGTAGCGCGTTCGGCATGCGCTTTAAAAATAGGGCCAGGATACGAGGCGCGTATCCCGGCCTTTCGCTTCAAAGCTTGGGCAGGCAAAGTGCGAAGCGGTTTTTCGCCCAACCCATGCGACAAGAAGAACTACTCGGAGCCTTCCTCACCCCTCAAAGAACTCTTTCATCCGTGCGAAGAAGCCGGTCGATTCCGGGTTATTCTCCTTCGAGGAAATCTCCTCGAATTCCTGCAACAACTCGCGCTGACGCTTGGTGAGCTTCTGCGGGGTTTCGATCTGGATCTGGATATAGAGGTCACCCGTCTGCGACGAGCGCAGAACCGGCATTCCTTTACCCTTCAGACGGAATTGCTTGCCCGGCTGCGTTCCCTCCGGCACCGTCACACGAGACTTCGTGCCATCCAGTGTCCCAACGTCGAAGGTTCCGCCAAGGGCTGCCGTCGTCATGGAAATCGGAACGGTGCAATAGAGGTCGGCTCCATCGCGCTGGAAGAACTGGTGCGGCTTGACCGACAGGAAGATGTAGAGATCGCCCGACGGACCGCCACGTGCACCGGCTTCGCCCTCGCCCTGCAGGCGAATGCGTGTGCCGTCTTCGATGCCCGACGGAATATTGACCGATAGCGAACGCTCTTCCGTCACCCGGCCCTGACCGTGGCACTTGGTGCAAGGGTCGGGAATGATCTGGCCACGCCCATGGCACGTCGGACAGGTGCGCTCGACCGAGAAGAAGCCTTGGCTTGCGCGTACGCGACCGGAACCCTGGCACGTGCCACAGGTTTTCGGTTGCGTACCGGGCTTTGCACCCGAACCGGTGCAGACATCGCATGTCACCGCTGTTGGAACGCGGATCTGCGCCGTCTTGCCAGTGAAGGATTCCTCAAGCGTGATTTCCATGTTGTAGCGAAGATCGGCACCGCGCTCGCGACCACCGGAAGACCGGCGCGCACGACCGCCACCCATCATCTCGCCGAAGATATCTTCGAAGATATCAGAGAAGCCCCCGGCGCCGAAGCCACCCTGGCCTCCGCCAAAGCCGCCGCCACCCATGCCGCCCTGTTCGAAGGCTGCATGACCGAAACGGTCATAGGCTGCGCGCTTCTGGGGATCCTTCAAGGTTTCGTAGGCCTCGTTGATCTCCTTGAATTTCTTCTCGGCTTCCTGGTCATCCGGGTTTTTGTCCGGATGATACTTCATCGCCATTTTGCGGAAGGCGCTTTTCAGCTCCTTCTCGTCCGCTGTTTTGCCGACACCCAGCAATTCGTAATAGTCAGCTTTTGCCATGAAGATTGCGGCTCCCGAAAGGATTCCGGCTGCACGAGGGCAGCCGGATACTCAACGCAGTTACACCAGGTGGAAGAAGCCTCGCATCAAGCGGACTTCTTGTCGTCCTTGATTTCCTCGTAGTCGGCGTCGACTACACCATCTTCGGACTTGCCGCCGTTTCCGGCTTCAGCCTGCTGCGATTCATAGATGGCCTGACCGAGCTTCATGGAAACTTCCATGAGGGTCTGGGTCTTGGCCTGGATATCGTCTGCGTCCGGCTCAGAGGCTTCGATTGCCGTTTTCACGCTGGCAATCGCATCTTCGATAGCCTTGCGATCCGTCTCGGAAACCTTGTCGCCATACTCCTTGAGAGACTTCTCGGTGGAGTGAACAAGGCTTTCCGCCTGGTTCTTGGCTTCAACACCAGCGCGGCGCTTCTTGTCTTCCTCGGCATGCGCCTCGGCGTCCTTCACCATCTTTTCGATGTCGGCGTCGGACAGACCACCGGAGGCCTGAATGCGGATCTGCTGTTCCTTGCCCGTGCCCTTATCCTTTGCGGATACCTGCACGATACCGTTGGCGTCGATGTCGAACGTGACTTCGATCTGCGGCATGCCCCGGGGTGCGGGCGGAAGGCCAACGAGGTCGAACTGACCGAGCAGCTTGTTGTCTGCGGCCATTTCGCGCTCGCCCTGGCTGACGCGGATCGTCACGGCCTGCTGGTTGTCTTCAGCGGTCGAGAAGGTCTGGCTCTTCTTCGTCGGGATCGTCGTGTTGCGATCGATCAGACGGGTGAAGACACCACCCAGCGTTTCGATACCGAGCGACAGCGGGGTCACGTCGAGCAACAGAACGTCCTTCACGTCACCCTGCAGAACGCCAGCCTGGATTGCAGCGCCCATGGCGACCACTTCATCCGGGTTCACGCCCTTGTGTGGCTCCTTGCCGAACAGCTGCTTGACGACTTCCTGCACCTTCGGCATGCGGCTCATACCACCGACGAGAACGACTTCGTCGATTTCGGAGGCGGAAACGCCAGCATCCTTGAGGGCTGCCTTGCACGGTGCCACGGTGCGCTGAACCAGATCATCCACCAGGCTTTCGAACTTCGCGCGGGTCAGCTTCATCGTCAGGTGCTTCGGACCGGATGCATCCGCCGTAATGAACGGCAGGTTGATTTCGGTCTGCTGCGAGGAGGACAGCTCGATCTTTGCCTTTTCGGCAGCTTCCTTCAAACGCTGAAGCGCAAGCTTGTCGCCCTTCAGGTCGATGCCGCTGTCCTTCTTGAATTCGCCTGCGAGATACTCGACCAGACGCATGTCGAAGTCTTCACCGCCGAGGAAGGTGTCGCCGTTGGTCGACTTCACTTCGAAGACGCCGTCACCGATTTCGAGAACGGAAATATCGAAGGTACCGCCACCCAAGTCGTAAACGGCGATGGTCTTGCCGTCCTTTTTGTCGAGACCATAGGCAAGTGCGGCAGCCGTCGGCTCGTTGATGATACGCAGGACTTCAAGACCAGCGATGCGGCCTGCATCCTTTGTTGCCTGACGCTGGGCGTCGTTGAAGTAGGCCGGAACAGTGATGACGGCCTTTTCGACCTTTTCGCCGAGATAGGCTTCAGCCGTTTCCTTCATCTTCTGAAGGATCATGGCGGAGATCTGCGAAGGAGAATAGCCCTTGCCATTGGCCTTGACCCAGGCATCGCCATTGTCACCGCGGGAGATTTCGTAAGGGACGAGACCCTTGTCCTTCTCAACCGTCGGGTCGTCATAGCGGCGACCGATCAGGCGCTTGACGGCAAACAGCGTGTTCGTGGGGTTTGTTACAGCCTGACGCTTGGCCGGCTGGCCGACCAGACGCTCGCCATCATCGCTGAATGCAACCATGGACGGCGTGGTACGTGCGCCTTCGGCATTCTCGATCACTTTCGCGTCCTTGCCGTCCATGACGGAAACGCAGGAGTTGGTCGTGCCAAGGTCGATGCCAATTACTTTTGCCATTTCTTCTCTCTCCTTTAAGCGAACTGTCGGAACCCCTTCTCAAGGCATTCCACTGACAGTTCCTCGACTGGGATGGTTTCGCAGCATCGGCTGCTGTCATGCGGCGTATATAAGGACCGCTTTTTCCGACTGCAAGGCAGGAAAGTCACTGGTCTCGCGCAAAAAAATGCGGAATTCGCAGCGGATCAAGCCTCACGCAAGGGCACTTGCGTCGCGACAAGGGGTACGGGGAACGCAAGCTTCAATCCAGCGGTCTCTATTGGCCCATGATGATATCGAAAAGTGTCGATTCGCGTGGCTGTCCGCGACGACTGCTTCCACCCACATCCCCCGGCGGAACAGGCCCTTCCAGCACGGCATCGGGAGGTGCCCGGCCTTCGAGAACGGCATCCGGGGGGACACGGTCGTCATAGGGTCCGCGATACTGGCGATAGTCCTGGTAGCCTCGATTGGGCACATCGGCCGGAGGCACCATCTGCCCGCCATCGCGAGCTCTGTAATCGGGAACGGCTCCCGGCGGATAGTTCGGTTGAACCGCCTGCTGGCGTCGGTCCACAGGGGCTGGATCACGCTGGGAAGGCGCCCGTTGCGCGGGGTCGCGCATGGCGGGTTCCCGTGTCACGGGCTGCTGCGGTTGTGCTGGGTACCCCTGCTGGACCGGCGGCGGCGCTGCCGGATAGCTTGCCTGGCCCTGTACGGGCACATCTTCCGGCGGCGCATCAGGTGCGGGCGGGAAATCGTCGCGCGATCCACCAACACCCGGGAGAACACCGGAAATGATATCGCTCAAGGTTGTCTGCGGCTCCGGCTTGGCGGGCTGGATGCCAACGCCAAAGAGAGGCGTCGGCTTGTAGCCCTCAAGCGCTGCCGTCATGTAGGTCTTCCAGGCGCGGGCGGGCAATCCGCCGCCGGTCACCTTCTTCATCGGCGTCCCATCGTCGTTGCCGAACCAGATGCCCGTCGTCATGGTGCTGGTGAAACCGACGAAGATCGCGTCTCGGAACGATTGCGTCGTACCAGATTTGCCCGCCGCCTGCCATTTGGAGAGCTGCGCCGCACGACCCGTTCCTTCGGTCATCACGCGGTTCAGCATGCCGTTCAGATTGGCCACAACCTGTTCGCTCAGCACGCGCGGCGGGTTGGAATAGTCTGCCTCGTAAAGAACCTTGCCGCTCGTATCGGTGATGCGGGTCACCAGATGCGGTGTCGCCTTCATGCCCCCGTTCATGAAGGCTGCGTAGGAGGAGGTCAGCTCCACCAGCGAGACTTCCGACGTTCCGAGCGCGATGGATGCGTTTTCCTGCAGATCGGAATCAATGCCCAGCCGGTGCGCCACCGAAATCACATTCTTCGGACCGACCTGCATCACGAGTTGGGCAGCAATCGTGTTCAGCGAGTGGGCGAGCGCAGTCGAGAGAGTGACTTGGCCGCGATATTTCTGGTCATAGTTTTCCGGCGTCCAGTTGCCGATCCTCACCGGCCCGTCATTCATCAGGGTGTCGGGCCTGTAACCAGCCTCAAGTGCCGCAGCATAGACAAAGGGCTTGAAGGCAGAGCCCGGCTGGCGCTTGGCCTTGGCCGCGCGATTGAACTGGCTATCGGTATAATCGCGTCCGCCGACCACGGCGCGGATGGCTCCGGTCGCATCCACCGAAACGAGAGCCGCCTGGGACGCATTGACCTTGCGGCCTTCCTTGTCCAGTGCTGCGGTCAGTGCAGCTTCCGCCTGCTTTTCCAGCCGCATGTCCAGGGTCGTTTGAACGTTGATGTCCGTCTTTACATCACCAATGAGCGCCTTGACCTCGTCGATCACCATGTCGGCGGCGTAATGCTCTGCTCCGGACCAGTAGGAACGCGCCTTGGCAGGCGGCTGCGACATGGCGGTCTTTGCTTCCTCGGCGGTCACATAACCTTCCTCGCGCATGGCCCCCAATACAACCTGCGCCCGCTCTTCGGCCGCTTTCGGATCGCGGGCTGGAGAAAGACGGCTCGGCGCCTTCAGGAGACCCGCAAGCGTGGCAGCTTCCGCAAGGTTCACGTCCCGCGCCGACTTGTTGAAATAGCGTTGCGACGCCGCTTCCACGCCATAGGCGTTCGAACCGAAATACATACGGTTCAGGTACATCGCCAGGATCTGATCCTTGGTGAACTTGTGCTCCAGCCAGAAGGAGAGCAGCACCTCCTGTACCTTGCGCTCGAATGTCCGCTCCGGCGATAGAAACAGGTTCTTTGCCAATTGCTGGGTCAGAGTCGAACCACCCTGAATGCTGCGGCCCGTCAGATTGTTGACGAAGGCACGCGCAAGACCAAGGGGATCGACGCCGAAATGATAGTAGAAGCGGCGGTCTTCGATGGCCATGACGGCTTGGGGCAGATAGGGCGACATCTCTTCGAGCGCTATCGCCTCGCCTCCAGTCGTACCGCGATTGGCTACCAGCGTTCCATCGAGAGCGGTGATCTTCACATTGGGAGGGCGGTCGGGAATCGACCACGTGCTCGCACTCGGCATTTGAGCGGCGAAATAGATAACCACGCCACCGACCGCGATACCGGCCCATATTCCCAGAACGATGCACCAGTAGAGCAAAGAGCGGATTGCACCAAAGAAGCCGCCACCGCGACTTGCGCGGGCTGGCCGCTTCGTCCTTGCCGGTTTCGCACGCCGGGTTCGAGGCTCCAGGTCCTCTTCCTCCCCATCATCATCGTCATCGATGTCTTCAACGGGAACACGCTTCGACTTGCGGGAAGAGTGACCGACGATCCGCTCTCCTGCGCCGAGACGCAGTTCGCCTGAATCATTGTCCTGATCGGCGCCAAATGATGGCTCGACGCGTTCGCGCGGTCTCTTGCCCGATGCCATATCTCCTGGCCATGCTCCCGGTTGTTGGTGGTACATTGCAGCGGTCTTGGGCCAAAGGAAGCGACGCAAGGGATCGTTGCGCCGCAGACCCCGCCATAACTTGCCGCCTTGCAAGCTAAATGCGGCGATTTAAGGGGGCGTTAAAGCCAATTCCTATCTGCTAACCTATTGGATCACACACGAGGTTGCAGAAACCTTGACGGACACAACCAATTGCACGTTCAAAGTGTAAAAAGGACTGAGCCAAAATAGATCCTGCATGGTGTATGCATCTGGTGCAGCAAAATTATGAGCCTATGCTAAATCATCTACAAAGAATGCTAGTTGCCTTCGAAACGACAACAAATACATATAACCGTCACTTAATCACAATGTTGCGTTTCTTCCGGCTTGATGACAATTTTGCGTAGGGACGCCATCCCGGATCGTGAAGAGCTTGTGGTTGAATGATCTGACGGCGTCTCGGGAGAAGACTGCCAGGCACGGATGGAGGTTCAGTTGCATTCCAAACAGATACGACGACCTGTCGGCCCCGCGCAATTGACCTTGCTGCAGCAGGTTTTTGATACTGCCTGCCAGCAATACCAGATCAGCAAGGACAGCCCGGACGGTGAGGCCTTGGCACTTATTCTGGTCAACTCCTTGCAGAAGGGAATGGACGAGAAGGAAGCCCTGGCGGCGCTGGCCGAGGCCATGGCTCAAAGCCGATAAGCCGCAATGTCCTGCGGGTTGGAATTCCGCCCGCTTTGTCAGATCCAACCCATGCCCCTGAACAGGGGGCTGATCCGCAAAGCGTCCACTGAGAACAGATCACAAGGAACCTATCACGGACTTGGTAGTTAACCGGCGTCTTTTGAGGTTGATGAACAAGGAGATCGCGTCATGATCGAAGCCGGAAGAGAAGGGTCGCTTGAAGCACGTGGCCAGCGCATTGCCAACGAGGCCGACGATGCCCTGCGTGCCGAATTGTCTGCATTGCGCCGCGAGATGGATAGCATTCGCGCATCGCTGGGTAATTTTGGCTCCGAGGCTTATGACACGGTCAAGGAAAAGGCGAGCGATGCAGCCCAGTACGTCCAGGAAGAAGCGACTTCCGTTGCGGGCGTCATTCGCGAGCATCCGGCAACGGCTGGAACCCTTCTGACGGTTGTCGGCGGCGTATTCTTTGCACTTGGCTATCTCGTCGGTTCGAACTCGTTCGAGCAGAAGCAAGCCTGGTATCGTCGCTACTACAGCTAAGCTTCTGGCGCCTTTGGCGGTTGGCAAACATCGACCCAAATGGCGGAGGTCAACTCCGCCATTTTTTGTGGCGAAATCTTCACGGCGGCATTGGTTGCGCCGCCTGCCGGGACGACGAGCTCGAACCTTCGCAAGGATTCGTCGCAGTAGATCTGCAGAGGTTCAGCAACACCGAACGGGCAGACACCCCCGACGGGATGACTTGTGCGCGCCACCACCTCATCGGCCTCCAGCATGCGCGGCTTTGCCCCAAAGCGGTCTCTGAATTTCCGATTGTCGAGACGGCTCATCCCGGAGGCAACAAGCAGCAAGACTTCATCCCCCGCTCGCAGGCAGATGGTCTTTGCGATTTGGTCTGGATCAACGCCGTGCGCCTCGGCGGCAAGGGCGACAGTAGCCGAGCTCGCCTCGGTTTCGATGACCGAAATATCGGGTGCATGAACGGCGAAAAAATCTTTGACGGACTGTAGGCTCATGTCGTCACGCTATCCAGAACGCCCCTCGTGCGCAAGCCGGAAAGAGCCATGCGAAAAATGCAATGCTGCACTGCGAAATGTTGACTGTTTTTTAAGCTATTCTGTATTATCTTGAGGTCATCGGCAAACGCACTCCTCCTCCCAGTGTTTGTCGACGGGACCAACAACACCTCCTCCTCCCAGTTGTTGGTCAGTATCTGAAGCCCGGCGTATCCTCCTCCCACGCCGGGCTTCTTCCATTTTTAAGCGGGAGTTGTGATATTCCGTCAGCCTTGACACAGGCGGCGTGGCGAGGCTAACTCCCTGACATCGATATTTGTTTGACAAGCGGCACTACAGCGCTGACTGCGCTTACGACGACCTTTCCTTCAAATACGACCTTCCACGTTTCGCGCCTTCGGGCACGGAACAAAGTCAACGTTGCGAAAGAAAGGACTTCGTAATGGCTACTGGTACTGTAAAGTGGTTCAATGCAACCAAGGGCTTCGGCTTCATCCAGCCTGACGACGGCGCTGCCGACGTTTTCGTTCACATCTCTGCTGTTGAGCGCGCTGGCATGGCCGGCCTCAAGGACGGCCAGAAGATCGCTTACGAACTGGTCACCGACCGTCGTTCGGGCCGCGTTTCGGCTGACAGCCTGCAGGCTGCCTGATAGCTTTATCCGACTCTTCGGATTTGTTTTTGAATGGCGCCCTTGCAATCGCGGGGCGCCATTCCCATTTCAGGATCAAGCGGCATGACGACGCGATCTTCCGCCAGCCTCACGGCTGCGTTGCCTTTCGAAGGTTTACGGTTTCGTTAACCGAACGTTAACCTTCTTGAGAGACCATGAAGATACAGAAGCGCTGATTTAGGTTGGCGCCGTAGAAATGCCGGACCTGTTTTGCAAACTGACCACGGATGTACTGGCAGAGTGAAACAGGCAGATAAAAGGTCGGGTTCGTCCCGGCCTTTTTGTTTTTGAGGACTGCGCTCGGAGTGAACGCAGTCCTCCTCATTTTCCCAAATCAAAGAGCCGCAAGAATACGCACCCAGGAGCGGATGCCCTTGTGGAAGGAATTGAGATCGTACTTCTCGTTTGGCGAATGAATTCGGTCATCGATCAGGCCGAAGCCAACCAGCAGGGAATCCATTCCGAGATAGGTCTGGAAGTCGCCGACGATCGGGATCGAGCCCCCCATCCCGACGATCACGGCAGGTTTCGGCCATTCGTCGGAAAGAGCGGCCTTGGCCTTCGTCAGCACGGGCGAATCATAGGACAGCTGGATGGCAGGCGATCCGCCATGCTCATGAAATTCGACCGAGCAATCTGCCGGGATCATTGAGCGGATATAGGTGCGGAAACTCTCGCGGATCTTGTCAGGGTCCTGTGTTCCCACGAGTCGGAACGAGATCTTGGCGGATGCCTTGGCGGCAATGACCGTCTTGAACCCTTCGCCCGTGTAGCCGCCCCAAATGCCATTGACCTCGCAGGTCGGTCTTGCCCAGGTGAGTTCCAGGACGGAGCGGCCCTTCTCGCCAGATGGTTCGGACAGGCCAACTTCGCCGAGGAAGCTTTTGGCATCGCGACCGAGCGTTCCCCAGCTTGCCTTGATGTTTTCCGGCGTTTCCTCGACGCCATCATAAAAGCCGGGAAGCGTGATGCGGCCTGTTTCATCGCGAAGGCCGGCAACCGCAGTCGTCAGGATGTGGATCGGGTTAGCGGCAGCGCCGCCGAACAGGCCGGAATGCAGGTCACGATCGGCAGCTTGCACCGTGACTTCTTCTCCGACGAGACCGCGAAGGGTCGCGGCAATTGCGGGCGTTTGCGTGTCCCACATGCCCGTGTCGCAAACGAGCGCATACTCCGCCTTCAGTTCATCCCGGTTCGCTTCCAGAAATGGCTTCAGCGACGGAGAGCCCGATTCCTCCTCACCCTCGAACAGGATGGTGATCTTCACCGGTAGGGAGCCGATCGTGTCCTTGTAGGCGCGGCAGGCTTCGAGGAAGGTCAGCAACTGGCCCTTGTCGTCGGAGGTGCCGCGACCAGTGATGATCTTGCGGCCACCGTCGAGCTCCTTGATGGCCGGAGCAAACGGATCGTTTTCCCAAAGCTCCAGCGGATCGACCGGCTGGACGTCGTAGTGACCGTAAAACAGCACATGCGGCGCATCCGCACGACCGGCCTCATGATGGGCGACCACCATCGGGTGGCCGGGAGTATCGCGAACCGAAGCCGAGAACCCCAGTTCCGTGAGCGCCGACACCAGCCATTCAGCGGCCTTGCGGCAATCGGCCTTGTAGGATGGATCGGTGGAGATCGAGGGAATGCGCACCAGTTCGAAAAGGCGCTCAAGGCTTTTGTCGAGGTTCTTGTCCGCCCGGTCGAGAACGGGAGTGAGATCGGTCATGGAGATCAGCTCTTACTAAATTGCGAAGGCCTGAACCTAGACCGATCCGTACCAAGAGGAAACCGGGTGCGCATAGAAATTCAGGAGCGACCCTGCTCCGAAGGATCGTCCAGCCTGCGCGCATTGGCGATGGCCATGCGCATGTATTCCATCAACAGTTCTCGCTCGAAACGACGAAACCCGGCAAAGACCTCATCATCCGCATGGGCTGCGGCTTCGATCGCCAGACGTTCCAGCGAACGACCGTGTTCCGTCAGGACAATGATCTGGGCACGCCGGTCGGTGGGATGCGGCGTTCGATGGATGAGGCCATCGCGCTCCATGCGTGCGAGCGTATTTGCCAATGTCGCCTGCTCGACATCCAGCCGGTCAAGGAGCTGGCGCTGGGTCAGTCCGTCCTCGTGCCAAAGCGACAGAAGCACTGGAAACTGGCCTGGGGAGAAACCCAGCGCCGTTGCCCGTTTCTGCAAGGCGCGAGAAAGCCCCTTGGCCAGTTGCGTGGCGAGATACAGCGCAGAATCCGAGCGTTCAAATGGCATGGCATCCCTGAGCCTGTTTTGAGGCCTCCCCTCACCCGACGGTCTAGGCCATCCGTCTGCCGGGCAACAGCCATATGATTCGGGCAGCAGAAGTTGCATAGCACCGTATGCTTTTTTGAGGCTTTTGAAAGGGGAGGCCCAGAAAGTGAAACCGCCACGACCGGGGAGGGGGACGGTCGTGGCGGAATGGAGGGACAAAGGCCCGGAGAGGGGGGATGAGCCTTTGCCCGGCCTACCGCGGCGGGGGACGAGCCAGCGGTCAGGCTGCGGCGTGATCAATCGCCGGTACGATTGAGATGGTTTTCGTATCGGGCAGATTCAAGGCGAGGCTCGATGACAACGAGGTAACGTTGCGGTGATCACCTGACCGAAGGTCGGTGCTTCACCCACGACATCACGCATCGCGCGAAAACGTAAAGCAGCATGAACAGGAGTAAGGTCTGCAGTTGCTCCAGAAGGGTTACCCCCGGATGGTCAAGGATGACCACGACGGGGAAGATTGCAAGCGAAAGGCCATCGAGGATGTGACGCTCCATGTCGATCCACCACGAACTGGACGCTCGATCTACAGGGGGAAAGAGAGCTGCAATGCCGTGGCCAGCCAGAAGGTAGACCGGGCAGAGCATGACATGGCGCAAAATGTCTGCTCCGCTCTTTTCCTGCTGATAGTCCATCACAGTGACCAGAAGGATCAGCGCCAGCAAGAGAAGATAGAAATTCCGCCTGTTCGAACCAGATGTTTGAGCAATCATCCGCCTATTCCCTTTGTCATATGCCTCAGAAATCCATTTTCAACTTAGGTGCATCGTTCAAAAATGCACGTCAGAAACCTGAACAGCGCTGCGAACGGGGCTGATAGTACCTCCGATAATCCGGCGTTGAACCCTGATTAAAACGTAGCCGAGCAGGTCTCGCCGATGGACCTTTTGCCGCTGTCGCGCTATCCATCCTTCCATGAAAACAGGCGATCATCTCTTCCTCGTTGACGGTTCGGGTTTCATCTTCCGCGCCTTTCACGCCATCCCTGCCCTGAACCGCAAGTCGGACGGCCTGCCCGTCAATGCGGTCTCAGGCTTCTGCAACATGCTGTGGAAGCTCCTGCGCGATGCGCGCAACACCGATGTCGGAGTGACGCCGACGCATCTCGCCGTCATCTTCGACTATTCCTCGACGACCTTTCGCAAGGAGATCTACCCTCTCTACAAGGCGAACCGCTCGGCCCCACCTGAGGACCTGATCCCGCAATTCGGTCTGATCCGCCACGCGACGCGCGCCTTCAATCTGCCTTGCATCGAGACGGAAGGTTTCGAGGCGGATGACATCATCGCGACCTATGCTCGTGCGGCAGAGGCCATCGGCGCCGATGTCACCATCGTTTCCTCCGACAAGGACCTGATGCAGCTCGTTACGCCCAACGTGCATATGTACGACGCGATGAAGGACAAGCAGATCGGCATTCCTGATGTCATCGAGAAATGGGGCGTGCCGCCTGAAAAGATGATCGATCTTCAGGCGATGACCGGCGATTCGACCGACAACGTTCCCGGCATTCCCGGGATTGGCCCGAAGACCGCCGCTCAGCTTCTGGAAGAATTCGGCGATCTCGAAACCCTATTGGCCCGGGCCTCGGAGATCAAACAGGTCAAGCGACGCGAAAACATTGTCGCCAATGCGGATCTAGCCCGTCTTTCCCGCCAGTTGGTGGCGCTTCGCACGGATGTGCCGCTGGAGCTTGGCCTGGAAGAGCTGGTTCTGGAAAAACAGGACGGACCGAAGCTCATCGCCTTCCTGAAGGCCATGGAATTCACCACGCTGACCCGTCGCGTTGCAGAGACTTGTGATTGCGATGCGTCTGCCATCGAGCCCGCGGAAGTGCCGGTCGAATGGGGGGCAACAGCTCATGGACCGGATCTCGATCCGGGCGTGGCGGAGGGTCAGGATGCGGAAGCGCCGAAGGCTGCGACAGCGTCCGCCAAGCCCGCCTCTGCGTCCTCGGCGGATGGCGCAAGGGCCATGGATTTGGCAGCGCAGAGGCATGAGGCCTTTTCCGGTCACAAGATCGACCACGCCTCCTATACGACGATCCGCACGGTCGAAAACCTGAAGCTCTGGATCGCTGCTGCCCGGGAAACGGGCATCGTGGCCTTTGATACGGAAACCACTTCGCTCGATCCCATGCAGGCGGAGCTGGTGGGTGTCTCGCTTGCCATTCAGGACAATACCCAACAGCCGAACGCGAACGAGATCCGGGCGGCCTATCTGCCGCTGGCGCACAAGGCGGGTGCCGACGATCTGTTCAGCGATGGCGTAAAGCTTGTCGAGAACCAGGTTCCGATGGCAGAGGCTCTGGCGCTCCTGAAGGAGCTGCTGGAAGATCCGTCTGTCCTGAAGGTCGCGCAAAACCTCAAATACGACTATCTCGTCATCAAGCGCCACGGCATCACGTTGCAGGGCTTCGATGATACCATGCTCATCTCCTATGTGCTGGAAGCGGGTGCTGGCAATCATGGCATGGATGCGCTGTCGGAGCGCTGGCTTGGCCATACGCCGATTGCTTACAAGGATGTGGCTGGCAGCGGGAAATCCGCCGTGACGTTCGATTATGTCGACATCGACAAGGCCACCGCCTATGCCGCCGAAGATGCCGATGTGACGCTGCGTCTCTGGCTGACCCTGAAGCCGCGCCTCGCCGCCGCTGGTCTTACCCGCGTCTATGAGCGGCTGGAGCGTCCGCTCGTGCCGGTTCTGGCCCATATGGAAGAACGCGGCATCACCATCGACCGGCAGATCCTGTCGCGCCTTTCCGGCGAACTGGCGCAAAAGGCGGCAAGCTTCGAGGACGAAATCTATGAGCTGGCGGGCGAGCGCTTCAATATCGGCTCGCCGAAGCAGCTGGGCGATATCCTGTTCGGCAAAATGGGCCTTCCCGGCGGCTCGAAAACCAAGACCGGGCAATGGTCCACATCAGCGCAGGTTCTGGAAGATCTGGCAGCGCAGGGCGAGCCCCTGCCGCGCAAGATCGTGGACTGGCGCCAGCTGACCAAGCTCAAGAGCACCTATACGGATGCCCTGCCCTCCTATGTCCATCCTGAGACGAAGAGAGTGCATACGAGCTATTCGCTCGCATCCACCACCACGGGTCGCCTCTCCTCCTCCGAGCCGAACCTGCAGAACATTCCGGTGCGCAATGCGGAGGGCCGCAAGATCCGCACGGCCTTTATCTCGACGCCCGGACACAAGCTGCTTTCGGCTGACTATAGCCAGATCGAACTGCGTGTCCTCGCGCATGTCGCCGACATCCAACAGCTTCGGCAGGCCTTTGCCGAGGGGATCGATATTCACGCGATGACGGCGTCCGAAATGTTCGGCGTGCCGGTGGAAGGCATGCCATCCGAGGTCCGACGCCGTGCCAAAGCGATCAACTTCGGCATCATCTACGGCATCTCGGCCTTCGGTCTTGCCAACCAGCTATCCATCGAACGCTCCGAAGCCGGCGATTACATCAAGAAATACTTCGAGCGCTTCCCCGGCATTCGCGACTATATGGAGAGCACAAAGGCGTTTGCGCGGGAGAACGGCTATGTCGAAACCATCTTCGGACGCCGCGCCCACTATCCGGACATCAAGTCGTCCAACCCGTCGGTAAGAGCGTTCAACGAGCGCGCAGCAATCAATGCGCCGATCCAGGGCTCTGCGGCAGATATCATCCGCCGTGCCATGGTGCAGATCGAACCGGCGCTTGCGAAATCCGGTTTGGGCGAGAAGGTGCGGATGCTGCTTCAGGTCCACGATGAATTGATTTTCGAAGTGGAAGACGAGGCAGTGGGTGTCGCCATGCCGGTCATCGTCCATACGATGGAAAACGCCGCTCTCCCGGCACTCGAACTGAAGGTTCCCTTGAAAGTCGATGCGCGTGCGGCGTCAAACTGGGACGAGGCGCATTGATCGCGCAAACCACGCCTTGCAGACGCTGGCTACAGCATGTCGCGTTCAATCGTCCTCGATTGAACGATAACGTACATGCGGCAGGAAAAGATCGAAAGCGCGGCTCTGTTGAATCCAAAAAGGTGCGCCGCGCTTTAGTGAGGCTGCGGATAAAGGCTTTCCATGGCAACACCCAAGAGGCGGTTCGCGTAATCGCGCGCCGCCTTGCGCGTCTGGTCCGACACGCCAAGTTCATCGCAACGCTGGTTGACCGTATCCACAATGAGGCCGGCCATGCCGCGCGCCGCTTCCGTGTCGGCATTCTCGGACGTATCCATTGCCATGGCCAGCGCCGACATGGATACGATTTCCAGCACGACGATACGCGCTTCGAGTGCTGAAACGCGGTCAAGGTCGGTCTCGATCTTGCTGTGTTTCATCGATCGAAGTTCGTCCATTCCGTTTCTCCATAGCTTCTAGTTTGCAGGCCTGGCTTCAAGCCTGGTGAGAGAAACTCATTCGGAGTGGAGTGGTTCCCCGCGCGGGCCAGCGCGAGGTCTTTCAGCTCAGGCAATACGATTGCCCGCGCGCCAAACAGCACGACTGACCGGGACGCCGCTGACCCGATGCACGCGCACGAGATCCGCCCTGGCGCCCTCTGCAATACGGCCTCTATCCGTCAGACCAACAGCGTCGGCTGGGGCTCGGGTGACCATTGAGATGGCATGCGGCAGATCCAGTCCCTCCACCGTATCCGCCAGAATGAACGGTGCATGCAAAAGGCTGAAGGGCACGTAATCTGACGAAAGAACATCCAGCAGGCCGCGCTCCGCCAGATCGCGTGCAGCGATGTTTCCGGAGTGCGATTTGCCGCGCACGACATTCGGCGCGCCCATCAGAACGCTGAGACCCGCCGCATGCGATGCTTCCGCCGCTTCGATGCTCGTCGGGAATTCCGCAAGCCGCACCCCATGGCCAATTGCTTCTTCCACATGCGCAAGGGTCGCATCGTCATGGCTTGCCACAAAGATGCCGTTGGCGGCACAGCGCTCGGCCAGAGCATCGCGGTGTCTGGCAGAATAGCGCGCGGAAGCTTCCATACGGCGTTGAGTGAAGGCCCGAAACGCCTCCTCATCAAGGCCGCGCTTGGTCTTGTAGAAAAAGATGTACTGCTCCAGCGTCTGGAACTGCCGCTGGCCGGGTGCGTGATCCATCAGGGACGCCAGGCGCACATTCGGATCGCCCTCGAAATCCGAGAACTGCTCCAGCACGTCCGGACACGGTACTTCGCAGCGCAGATGCAGGAAATGCTGCGCTCTCAATCGGCCCTCATTCTGCGCCTGTTCAATGACATTGGCCAATTCGCGCATTTCGCCGCGTGCGAACCCACCGGCTTCATCCGAGCCCAGCCGCAGGCAATCGAAGACCGTGGTAATGCCCGAGGTGGCGATCTGGGCATCATGGGCCTGCAAGGCGGCCGTCAGATCCCATTTCACTCCCGGACGCGGTGCGTAATGTGTTTCCAGGTGGTCGGTGTGCAGTTCCACCAGTCCGGGAATGAGATAATCCCCGTCCAGATCTTCGCCGGTCCGGGTTGGGGATTCGCTGATGTCGGCAATCAGCCCGTCGCGGATGACCACTGCACCGCTGATGACACTCTCCGGCAGGACGATCCGTGCATTGGTAAACACCTGCTCGTGGCTCATGGGCGATCCCCCATGCCGCGCAGTTCTGCGTGGCGAGCCACCGTAAAGGGTGCACCGCGCTCCACTTCCACGAAAAGACCCAGATGCTCAATGGGCAGCGGCCTGCCAAGATGGTCTGCGAAAACAGTCTGCAGGATATCCCGGACCCTGGCCTTGCTGCCTTCCTCGACAGGTCCGGTCAGCGTCATGTGAAACCGGAATTCCTCGAAGACATAAGGATAGCCCCAGCGATCGAGAAGCTCCCGCTGGCGCTCGCTCAACCGCTCCGGCTTCCGGCGCGCCATATCCTCCGGGGTCAGCGGTGCGCGCCAGGGTTCGAATGCTTCGACCACGCTGTTGCAGAGGTGGTTGATCCCTTCCGTCCCGCCACCGCAGGTCAGGGCGAAGAAAGGGCCAATCTCCGTCAGTTCGAGCCTCGGCACTAGCGTCGGCGCCTGCCTGCTGCAGAACTCGTCGAAGAAGATCTCCAACGCCCCTTGCGTCCGGTCCGTCGGCAGAAGGAACGGCGCCTTGAGCGTTGCATGAAATCCGTAACGCGCCGGTTCCGCAGTCAGTTGCCGGTGCTCTTCTGCCGATGATCCCGCCGTCACGGTCTCAGCGGAAAGCGTCCCAAAGGCGCTGCGTCCCAGCCAGGCGCTCGCGGTCTGTGTCAGTGCATGAGTTTCTGGCGGCGAGAAGTAGATGGCATTGCGCATGCGGGGTGATGACCTGTTCTGTCGGATCGATAATCTGCTCTACAAACAGGATGTTTATGACATTTCTCTCACAGCCCTATGCAACTTATGTTGCTGGCTGAAATGAAAATCCAGCGCCCCATCGCAACCAAATGCTCTGTTTGCGCATTGTCACGCAAACAGAAGGAGAATGACGATGGATGCAGAAATCCTGATGGCAACCTTCATGGCCGTCTTTGCAGCGAGCGGCGTGCTTACTGCCTACTGGTACGCCAAGTAAAAGTTTCGAGTAAATTCCCCGGAAGCGGTGCAGATGCGTGCAAGATCCGCCCTCTTCCTTCCTCCGGATGAATCCCCTGATCCGGATGGCAAGCGGCCCCGTCGAGCAATCGCGGGGCCGCTCTCATGTCAGATAGGTGTCAGTGCGCGCCAGACATATCGCCAAGCACCTGCTTGGACGCAACGGTCGAATCCGCGTTCAGCTTGTAGACCATGGGTACGCCGGTCGCGAGATTCAGCTTCAGGATTTCTTCCTTCGAAAGCCGATCCAGAACCATGACCAGCGAACGCAGAGAATTGCCATGCGCTGCCACCAGAACCGTCTGCCCCTTCAAGACGCGCGGCAGGATCTCAGTCAGGTAATAGGGCCAGACGCGAGCACCGGTGTCACGCAGGGATTCGCCACCCGGAGGCGGAATGTCGTAGGAACGGCGCCAGATATGCACCTGCTCTTCGCCCCACTTTGCACGAGCATCGTCCTTGTTCAGCCCAGAAAGATCGCCATAGTCACGCTCGTTGAGGGCGAGATCGCGGATCGTCTCCAGACCGCTCTGACCGACCTTTTCCAGAACGATGCGGCAGGTTTCCTGGGCGCGCTTCAGTTCGGAGGTAAAGGCGATATCGAACTTGATGCCGGTCTCAGCCAGAGCCTGTCCGCCTGCGGTAGCTTCCTGTACGCCAAGCTCTGTCAGTTCAGGATCCTTCCAGCCGGTGAACAGGTTCTTCAGGTTCCAGTCACTCTGTCCGTGACGGACGAGTACGAGAGTTCCGCTCATGAATTCCTCCAGATATAAGGGTGATCAGCTGTTGAGCCCGAGTACATCGAGCATGGTATAGAAGCCCGGCTTTTGCGGATGCGCCCATAGGGCTGCGGCCACGGCACCACGGGCAAAAATCGAGCGGTCTCCGGCGCTGTGCGAGAGGGTGACGATTTCGCCCTCGCCGGCAAAAAGAACCGAATGTTCGCCAATGACCGAGCCGCCGCGCAGCGTGGCAAAGCCGATGGTGCCAGCCTCACGCGGGCCGGTATGGCCATCGCGCACGCGAACGGAATGGTCCTTTAGCGCAATGCCACGGCCCTTGGCTGCGGCTTCGCCCAGCAGAAGGGCCGTGCCGGAAGGCGCGTCCACCTTGTGCTTGTGGTGCATTTCCAGCACTTCGATGTCCCAGCCTGCCGCAGGCAGCGCACGGGCGGCCTGCTCCGTCAGGACACCGAGCAGGTTCACGCCAAGGCTCATATTGCCGGATTTGACGATCCGGGCATGGCGTGCGGCGGCCTGGAACTTGTCTTCGTCGGCTTGCGCACAGCCCGTCGTTCCAATCACATGAACGATCCGGGCCTGAGCGGCCAGACCGGCGAAATTGACGCTGGCGGCAGGTGAGGTGAAATCCAGAACGCCATCGGCATGCAGGAAGGCTTCAAGCGGATCTGCGGTAACCGGAACGCCAATGAATCCGGCACCCGCCAGCTCGCCAGCATCCTTGCCGATGAAGGGTGAACCTTCCCGCTCCACCGCTGCATGAAGTTTCGCGCCCTTGGTCTCCTGAATGATGCGGATCAGGGTCTGGCCCATACGCCCTGCGGCGCCCACGACCACCAGCTTCATGTCATGCTCGCTCATCGGAAACTCTGTTCTCCATCCGGGATTTGATCAGTTCGGTGCTTGCAGATTGTTGAGGCGAGCGTAAAGCCCGTCCTGACGGCGTGCAAGTTCCTCGTGGCTGCCTTCTTCCACCACGCGACCTTCTGCCATCACCACGATCTTGTCGGCCTTGACGACAGTCGACAGTCGATGGGCCACGACCAGAACAGTTCGTCCATTCATGGCTGTTTCAAGGGCCTTCTGGACTGCGGCTTCGGATTCGTTGTCGAGTGCGGAGGTCGCCTCATCGAGCAGCAATATCGGCGCATTGCGCACCAATGCGCGGGCAATGGACAGCCGCTGGCGCTGGCCGCCTGATAGCGTCACACCATTTTCACCCACAGGCGTGTCATAACCCATGCGCTGGGCCAGAATGAAATCATGGGCATAGGCAAGTTTTGCTGCCTGTTCCACGTCAGCATCCGTGGCTGACGGCCGGCCATAGCGGATGTTGTCGCGGATCGTGCCCTCAAACAGATAAGGCTGCTGAGAAACATAGGCGATGTGGTTGCGAAGCGAGACTTTCGTGACCTTCGCAATGTCCTGTCCGTCGATCAGGATCGTGCCCTCTGCCGGATCATAGAATCGCGGGATCAGCGCAATGATCGTGGATTTGCCCGCACCCGAGGGGCCAACCAGCGCGGTCGTCTTGCCACCTTCGGCGGTGATGCTGACGCCCCTCAGCACCGGCTCATTCGGGCCATAGCGGAATACGACGTCGCGCAGTTCGACAGTCGCGGAAGTGATCACCAGATCCTTGGCTTCCGGATGCTCCCGCTGCATGGGCTGGAGATCGAGCAGATCGTAGATCATGCGCGCGTTGACGACGGCGCGTTCGATATTGACCTGCAGCTTGGCGAGACGCCGTGCCGGGTCATAGGCCATCAGCAGCGCCGTCACGAAGGAAAAGAAGGCGCCTGGCGGCACGTCATTGTAGATCGAGCGGAAAGCTGCATAGGCCAGAACGCTGGAGATCGCTACACCGGCGAAGGTTTCCGTCAGGGGCGCCGTGCGTTCCGAGAGCCTCGCAATGCGGTTAGCACGATTTTCCGCAGAACCGATGATGGAATCGACCTTGCGGCTCAGTTCCTGCTCCATCGTGAAGGCCTTGACGATGGAAATGCCCTGGATCGTCTCCTGCATCGCACCGACGACATGGCTGTTGAACTCGACAGACTCGCGCGTCGCGCTGCGCAGCCGCTTCGATACGTAGCGCAGGGCATAGAGCAGCGGCGGCGCGACGAAAAACACGATGAGCGAGAGGATCCAGTCCTTGCTGATCATCACGCCGATCAGCGCAATCAGCGTCAGGAGATCGCGCGAGGTCGATGTGATCGTCAGGTTCATCACGTCACGGATACCGTTGACGTTCTGGCTGATCTGCGCTGCCAGATGCGCGGAGCGGGACTCGTTGTAGAAACCGACCGACAGCTTCATCAAATGGTCGTAAAGGCGGCGCTGATAGACGGCGACGATGTTGTTGCCGATCTTGGAAAGCGTCACCGCTTCGAAATAGGAGGCGAAACCGCGAATGAGAAAGGCAACGAAAATTGAGCCGCAGATCAGGAGCACCAGGTCGGCGCGCTTGTTGGCGAAGGCCTCGTTGACCACGGATTCCATGATCCAGGCCGTAAAGGCCGTGGACAGCGCGACGAGCACAAGACAGCTGATGGCGAAAGCATAGCCCTTGACGTGCTCGCGACCGTTTTCCGCGATGATGCGCTTCAGCATGCTGGTAACTGTACCGGCATCGACGCGGGACGCGGCAAGTCTTTCTTTTTCGCTTTGCTCCAAAAGCAATGTCCCATGTGACGAGGCGGCGAAATTGCCAAACTCAAGCCGGTCTTAGCCAGTCCGTGCCTGTTTTGCTAGCACACCATTGCGTGTCAGCCGTGCTGTTGCTGCAAGGTGTTCCCGCCTTGCAACAGAAAGAGCAGCAACAACTTGCGGCTTTGCATCAACCACGCCAGCGGCGGCCTGCGGTGTTCAGGCCGAATTCATCCGGCGTGCGGGCAAAGGCTGCAAGTCCGGAGAGAGCGGCCTGCGGATGCGTGACCACGAAGGTGGGAATCTGGCGCATCAGGCCGTTGTGCGGGGCCTTGTCCTCGAAGGCGGCACGGAATTCCGGCCAGCGGAAGGCGGGAATGATCTTCTGGCTGATACCGCCTGCCAGATAGACCCCGCCCTTTGCCATCATGATCAGCGCCAGATCGCCCGCATAGCGACCGATATAGGTGACGAACAGCAACAGCGTTTCGGTGGCCTGCGGGTCGGACTTCGCCAGACCGTGCGAAGTGATATCTGCCGGATCGGTGAACTTCGGCTCTATGCCATCCGCCGTGCACAGCGCCCGGTAAAGATTGACGAGACCACGCCCGCACAGGATCTGCTCCGCCGCCACCCGACCTTCGATCCGCTCGATATGCGGGAAGATCTGCAGGTCGCGCTCGCTGCGAGGGCCGAGGTCCACATGGCCGCCTTCGGCCGGGATGGGAAACCACATGTCGCGGGCGCGCAGCAGTCCTGCCACACCCAGACCCGTTCCGGGACCCATGACGACGCGAGAGGCAATCTGTGCCTCGTGCGCAGGACCGATCGGCTCGCGATATTCCGGCGCCAGCGTCGCTGCGGCCAAGGCCTGCGCCTCGAAATCGTTGATGACAAGCACATCCTTGAAACCGAGATCGGCGATCATGGTTTTCGGGCGCACCACCCAGTCGCAATTGGTCAGCGCGATTTCATCGCCCTCGATCGGACCGGCAATCGCCAGTATGGCAGAGAGCGGCTTCTGCTTCGCATTCGGCAGGATTTCACGGGCAAGCGCATCATCGATGTTGACGAAGTCTGCCGTGCGCACATTGGGAAATTGCTGCGGCTCGGCTTTCGCGTCCGACAGGATCCAGAATCGGGCATTGGTTCCACCGATGTCGCCGATCAGGATCGGGAAGGCCAGAGTTTCGCTCTCGGATGCGTTTGCCATCAGAAAATCCGTATCAGGTCAGTTGAAAATCGATCAGCTTTTCAGCTGTCGCGCGGTTCAGCGCCATGGGAATGTCGTAGACGGTCGCCAGGCGGGTGAGCGCCTTCACGTCAACATCATGCGGCAGCGGCGTCAATGGATCGGTGAAAAAGATCAGCATGCTGACCTCTCCCGTCGCGATCATCGCGCCAATCTGCTGGTCGCCGCCCAGCGGCCCGCTTTTCAGGCGCGTCACATCCAATGTCGGGCAGGCATCCAGAACGCGCCCGCCTGTCGTGCCGGTCGCAACAATGCGAAACCGGGAGAGAGCAAGCTGATGCCGCCGGGCAAACTCGGCCATCTCGGCCTTTTTCTGGTCATGCGCAATCAGCGCGATACAGGGTCTGTCAGACATCGGACCGCCTCCCATTCGTCAGAGCGCACGGTTTCTCCCCACGCCCACCGGCCGTATCTATACCGAACCCGTCGGACATGGGAAGCATTTAAACCGATTATAATCAGGGTTTGGCGCGCGGTGACGGTGCGCTATCGGGCAGATCGGGCAGATCGTCATCTGCCATGGGTGCAAGCGCCGAAGCGGGTGCGGCTGGCGGTCGGGTTCCGGCTACGGCATTGCGATTGGCAGGGGCTTCCAGCAGAGCGGCGCAGGCCTTGGGAAGATCGGACACCATGACCGGACGCGGCGGCTTTGGCGGCGGCGCATTCGGATCCTTCTTCGGCTTGGCCCAAGGCTCCTCGGTAAACCACCAGGCCAGCGATTTGTCACAGCCATCGCCCGCAGCAACGGCGGCTTGCGGCTTGCAGCTGGCGAGGCCGGGCGGGCAGGTCAGGCGAATATGGAAGTGCTCGTCGTGGCCATACATGGGCCGCACCTTGCCGAGATTGCTGCGATCGCCGGTCCAGCTGTCGCAGAGTTTCTTCTTGATCGCCGGGTTGACGAAGATGCGCTCCACCTGCGGATAGCTGGCGGCAGTCATGACAAGCCGTGCCGCCGTCGAGGTGAATTTGCGGCCATCAACCGTCAGGAACTTCGACTTGTCCAGCATGGAGGTGAAGGGAAGCGTTTCTCGTTGCTCCGGCGTCAGGCGCTTTTCCGGCATGGGCGTGAACCATACATCGACATCCAGACCCATCTGATGGGATGCATGGCCGAAGACCATCGGCCCACCGCGTGCCTGCGACATGTCACCCACCAGTATGCCATTGCCCCAGCCGATGCTCGCGGCGTCTTCCGAAAGTTTCTTCAACAGAGAAACCGTCTGCGGCATGCCCCAGTGGCGGTTGCGGGAAAGGCGCATGGCCTGCCAATGCGGTCCATCATCCGGCAGCGCCATGGCACCGGAAATGCAGCCTTTCGCGTAGGAACCGATCGGCGTCGGCGTGCCAGCACTCGGCAGCGTCACGGCCCCGAAAGCCTGCTTGGCCGGCTGATCCGCCATGGCGGCGGAGAGGGATAGGGAAAACGAAAGCATGCTCAGCACGCCAGCTTTCAGGACAGTCGGGAATGATCTCATGCGCAGGAATCCGGATTTTTGCCGCTTTGCCAGTAAAGCCATCTCGCTTCGTTTCTAAACTGATTTGCCTGTCTGGTGAATCTCTGCCCTCAATTCTGGGGCCAATTGAGGGCAAGCCACGATCCGCGGTAAACCGATGGTGAGGCGGCCGGACTGTTTTTTGTCGATAATTGCCTTATGCTTCATCGACATACGGAAAATAAGAAGGGGCAGCCCGAATGAATTTGGCGCAGTTTCGAAATGGGGCGCTGGCGCTCGCAGTGCTGGCAATGATGGCGTCTCCGGCCGATCTCCATGCCCAGGACCAGCCACAGTGGCGTCACGCGATCGGCGTTCTCGAGCCGCCAAAGCTGCCCGCGGATTTCAAGCGCCTGCTTTATGTGAACCCGGACGCGCCCAGGCAGGGGGAGTTGCGACTTGCCGATGAAGGCACCTATGACAGCTTCAATCCACTGGCCGACAAAGGCAATCCGGCAGCAGGTGTCGGTATCGTCTTCGATACGCTTTTGAAGCAGTCGGAAGACGAGATCGGCGTGAGCTACGGCCTGCTGGCGGAGGCCTTGTCATTTCCCGAAGACCGCTCGTCGGTGACATTCCGGCTACGTGCAGAAGCAAAATGGGCCGACGGAAAACCGGTCACACCGGATGATGTGGTGTTCAGCTTCCAGAGCGCCAAGGCCAACAGCAATGTCCTGGCGAACTACTACCGTCATGTAACAAGCGCGGAGAAAACCGGCGAGCGGGAAGTGACCTTCCGCTTCGACGAAAAGAACAACAAGGAATTGCCCGCTATCGTCGGGGATTTTCCGATTCTGCCCAAGCACTGGTATGAAGGCAAGGATGCCAAGGGCGTCGCGCGCGATATCTCCAAGGGAAGCCTGGAGCCGCCCATGGGTTCAGGCCCCTACAAGATCGCCAGCTTCCAGGCCGGCTCTACCATCCGCTACGAATTGCGGGACGACTATTGGGGCAAGGATCTGCCGATCAATATCGGCCAGAACAATTTCCGGGTGATCTCTTACACCTATTTTGCTGATTACGATGTGGCCTTGGAAGCCTTCCGCGCCGGGCAGATCGACTATCGTCAGGAAAACAGTTCCAGCCGCTGGGCGACACGCTATGATTTCGATGCAGTCAAGGATGGGCGCGTGAAACGTGAGGCGCTGAAGAACGAGTTTCGCGCCAAGGGCGTCATGCAGGCCTATGTGCCGAACCTGCGCCGCGACCAGTTCAAGGATGCGCGTGTTCGCGAGGCGCTGAATTATGCCTATGACTTCGAGGACCTGAACAAGAATCTCGCCTTTGGTGGCCTGAACCGTGTGGACAGTTTCTTCTGGGGAACGGATCTGGCCGCCAAGGGACTTCCGCAAGGCAAGGAACTGGAGATCCTCAACGGCCTGAAGGACAAGGTTCCGGCCCGCGTCTTCACCGAGCCCTATACCAATCCGGTGAATGGCGATCCGCAGAAGGTGCGCGATAACCTGCGCAAGGCCGTCGAATTGTTCAAGCAGGCGGGCTGGGAGCTGAAGGGCAACCGGATGGTCAATGCCAAGACCGGTCAACAGATGAGCTTCGAAATACTGCTCAACAGCCCGTCCATGGAGCGGACGGTTCTCCCCTATGTGGCAAGCCTGAAGAAGATCGGCATTGATGCGCGCATTCGCACCGTGGATTCCTCGCAATATGTCAATCGCGTCCGCAGCTTCGACTTCGACATGATATTCGGCGTCTGGGCGCAGACCATGAACCCCGGCAACGAGCAGGCCGGATATTGGGGTTCGGAAGCCGCAAACCAGACCGGTTCGCGCAATCTTGCCGGCATTGCAGATCCGGCCGTCGACCAGATTATCCGGCTCATCATCACCGCTCCGACGCGGGAGGATCAGGTTGCCGCGGTCCATGCGCTCGATCGCGTGCTGCTGGCGAACCACTTCGTCATCCCGATGTTCTATTCCGGCGAAACGCGCATCGCCTATTGGAGCAAGCTCGTTCGCCCTGATCCCCTGCCTGAATACGGCATCGGCTTCCCGGCGCTCTGGTGGGCGAAGTAAACTTCAGCGGCGCAAGCCCGGTTCAAGCTGCTTGCGCCATTCTCGCCATAGAGTCCCTCTAGTCGGGACAACTGATTCTCTAACCTAGCTCTCAGGAGATGCTGCAATTTGACCAGGAATGACACGCGCTGCGCAGGCGCCAGCCGGACGGGCCAGCGCTGATGGGAGCCTATATCCTTCGCCGCATTCTGCTGATGATTCCGACGATGATCGGCATCATGGGCATTTCATTCCTCGTGGTACAGTTTGCACCGGGTGGTCCGGTCGAACAGGTCATTGCGCAATTGCAGGGCTCCGATAGCGGCGACCGGCTTTCCGGCGGAGGTTCGGAAAGCCTGCAGGCCGGTGGCGGAGACGAGGCGCGCTATCGCGGCGGTCAGGGTCTTGATCCGGAGCTGATTGCCAAGCTCGAGAAGCAGTTCGGCTTCGACAAGCCGCCTCTCACGCGCTTTCTGGAAATGATGTGGAACTATATCCGCTTCGATTTCGGCGAGAGTTTCTTCCGCAATTCCTCGGTGCTGGATCTCATTATCGACAAGCTGCCGGTTTCCATGTCGCTGGGCGTCTGGATCCTGATCGTCTCCTACATGGTCTCCATTCCGCTTGGCATTCGCAAGGCGGTGAAGGATGGTTCGGCCTTCGATGTGTGGACTTCCGGCGTCATCATCATCGGCTATGCGGTGCCGAGCTTCCTGTTCGGCATTCTCTTGATCGTGCTGTTTGCGGGCGGTTCCTTCTTCGACTGGTTCCCCTTGCGCGGCCTTGTGTCCGACAACTGGGCCGAATTGAACTGGTGGCAGAAGATCGTCGACTATTTCTGGCACCTCACGCTGCCGCTCATTGCGCTGTCCCTGTCGGCCTTTGCGACGACAACGCTGTTGACGAAGAATTCCTTCATTGACGAAATCAAGAAACAGTATGTGGTGACAGCGCGCGCCAAGGGCCTGTCGGAGCATCGCGTGCTCTATGGCCATGTGTTCCGCAATGCCATGCTGATCGTGATTGCCGGTTTCCCGGCATCGTTCATCTCTGCCTTCTTTACCGGTTCGCTTTTGATCGAGAACATCTTCTCGCTGGATGGCCTTGGCCGTCTTGGCTATCTCGCGATCGTCAACCGCGACTACCCGATCGTCTTCGGCACACTTTACATCTTCTCGCTGCTCGGCCTCGTGGTCGGTCTGATTTCGGACCTGATCTATACCTGGATCGATCCGCGCATCGACTTTGAAAAGCGGGAGGTATGAGCATGGCCTCTGTCGCTGAACGCACCGCTCCCGCTGCACCGCCCCGGCGCGGTCTTCTTTCGCCGACGAACCTTCGTCGCTGGCAGAATTTCAAGGCCAACCGTCGCGGCTACTGGTCATTCTGGATCTTCATGGTCCTGTTCGTGCTGTCGCTCTGCGCCGAACTGATCGCCAATGACCGACCGCTGATGGTCTCCTACAAGGGCGAGATGCTGTTTCCCGTCGTCGTGAACTATCCGGAGGAGAAGTTCGGCGGCTTTCTGGCGACCACCGATTACCGGTCCGACTACATCCAGCAGGAAATTCAGGGCAATGGCTGGATGATCTGGCCGCCGGTCCGATATTCCTATCAGACGGTGAATTCCGAAATTCCCCATTCTGCCCCCACGCAACCCTTCTGGCTGATGGACAAGGCAGAGCGTTGCGCTGCCTATCCGTTGAAGGATGCCGATCCGAACTGCACGCTCGGCAACATGAACTGGCTCGGCACCGACGATCAGGCGCGCGATGTTCTCTCCCGCCTCATCTACGGCTTTCGCATCTCGGTTCTGTTCGGATTGGCGCTTACCATCCTGTCGGCCATCATCGGCGTGACCGCTGGCGCGATCCAAGGCTTTTTCGGCGGCTGGACGGATCTTCTGATGCAGCGTTTCATCGAGATCTGGTCCTCCATGCCGGTTCTCTACATCCTGTTGATCATCGCCGCGATCCTGCCTCCCGGCTTCTTCGTCCTGCTCGGCATCATGCTTCTGTTCCAATGGGTCGGCTTCGTCGGCGTGGTGCGAGCCGAATTCCTGCGGGCGCGAAATTTCGAATATGTACGGGCAGCCCGTGCGTTGGGTGTCGGTGACTGGACCATCATGTTCCGCCACCTGTTGCCGAACGCGATGGTCGCGACGCTCACCTTCCTGCCGTTCATTCTTTCCGGCTCGATTGCAACCCTCACTTCGCTGGATTTCCTTGGCTTCGGCATGCCACCCGGCTCGCCCTCGCTCGGTGAAATGATTGCGCAGGGCAAGAACAACCTCCAGGCGCCATGGCTGGGGCTGACGGCCTTCTTCGCCATGTCCGTCATGCTTTCGCTGCTCATTTTCATCGGGGAAGCCGTGCGTGACGCCTTCGACCCCCGCAAGACATTCCGGTGAGCCTGATGACAGAGCCCCTCCTCTCCGTTCGAGACCTGTCGGTCGCGTTTCATCAGGGCGGCCATGAGTCGCTCGCCGTGGACCGGGTCTCCTTCGACATCCAGCCCGGCGAAGTCGTGGCGCTGGTCGGCGAATCCGGTTCCGGAAAGTCGGTTACCGCCAATTCGGTGCTGAAGCTCCTGCCCTATCCATCGGCCAGCCATCCATCCGGTTCCATCCTGTTCGAGGGCCGGGACATGCTGACGGCCTCTGATGCCGAACTGCGTCATGTACGCGGCAACGACATCACCATGATCTTTCAGGAGCCGATGACCTCGCTCAACCCGCTGCATACGATCGAGCAGCAGGTGGCGGAAATTCTTGAACTACACCAGGCCATGACGGGTGATGCTGCGCGTGCCCGCGTGATCGAACTCCTCAATCAGGTGGGTATTCGCGAACCGGAAAAGCGGTTGAAAGCCTATCCGCATGAGCTTTCGGGCGGTCAGCGTCAGCGTGTGATGATTGCCATGGCGCTTGCCAACCGCCCCAAGCTTCTGATCGCAGACGAACCGACGACGGCGCTGGACGTCACCGTTCAGGCGCAGATTCTGGAGCTTCTGAAAAAGCTTCAGCGCGACTATGGCATGTCCATCCTGTTCATCACCCATGATCTCGGCATCGTCCGCCGTTTCGCGGATCGCGTCTGCGTCATGACCAAGGGCAGGATTGTCGAGCAGGGCGCGGTCGCGGATGTGTTCGAGCGTCCGTCCCACGAATACACCCGCCATCTGCTGGATTCGGAACCGCGCGGCGAACCGCCCGCTGCGGATCCGTCACGTTCCGTTGTCATGGAAGGCAAGGATATTCGCGTCTGGTTCCCTATCAAGGCGGGCTTCCTGCGCAAGGTGGTGGATCATGTGAAGGCGGTCGATGGTATCGATGTCACCCTTCGCGCCGGGGAAACGGTCGGCATCGTTGGCGAATCCGGGTCCGGCAAGACGACGCTAGGCCTTGCGCTGGCGCGACTCATTTCCAGCCAGGGCCGCATCAGTTTCATCGGCAAGGACATCAACGAATATACCTTCAAGCAGATGCGCCCGCTGCGGGACCGGTTGCAGGTGGTGTTTCAGGATCCCTTCGGTTCACTCAGCCCCCGCATGTCTGTCAGCGATATCATCGCCGAAGGTTTGCGTGTGCACCAGCCGCAGCTTTCCTTCGAGGAGCGAGACCGGCAGGTTTCATGGTCGCTGGAGGAAGTGGGGCTGGACCCTGCTACCCGCTGGCGCTTCCCGCATGAATTTTCCGGTGGCCAGCGCCAACGCATTGCCATTGCCCGCGCCATGGTTCTCAAACCGCGTTTCGTGATGCTGGACGAGCCGACCTCGGCGCTGGATATGACCGTTCAGGCCCAGGTGGTGGATCTGCTGCGCGACTTGCAACAGAAGCACGATCTCGCTTACCTCTTCATCAGCCACGATCTGAAAGTGGTGAAGGCACTGGCCAATCACGTCATCGTCATGCGCTCGGGCAAGGTCATGGAAGAAGGCCCGTCGGCGGATATCTTCGCAGAGCCGAAGAATGATTATACCAAGGCGCTGATGGCCGCCGCTTTCAATCTCAAAGCGGTGCGTACCGGGGCCGTTGCGCAATAACCCTGTTCCGGGGCTTTCTGCCCTCGGAACCATTTCTAATCTCACGTCGTTGGCTCCCCAGATTGCGCAATCACCGCGCCATGGAGGAACATCGGCATGAACACACGTATCGACGACCGTGGCACGCCCACGCATTTGCAGGATCCGAACTTTACCCGCAGCACGACACCACCGGTCGAAAGGCCATTGACGCCGACAGACGCCCGTCAGGGTGAAAGGGGAAAACCGGTCTTCATGGTGCTCGTGGCCGGTCTTCTTCTGGCAATGGTCGCCTGGGGTGCCGCCGAATGGTACGGTCAAGCGACCGAACCGCCAGCGGAGCAGACGGCAAGCCCGCCTGCTGGTCCGACGACGCCCGCAAATCCGAATGCGGCACCATCATCGAACCCTTGATATCGAATCACCCGGAAAAGCCACCCGCGTCCAGGAAGGCCTGCTCTTCCGCTGTCGTTTCTCTTAACAGAATAAAGTTGCGATGCGGAAAGCGGCCAAACCGGGCAACGATGTCCCGGTGAATGATCGCGTATTGAAGGGATGTGCCGCCCAGTGGCTCACACAGAGTGCAGCATAATTCCTGATCGGCCAGGGTCTCGGCGTGCATGAACGGTAGATAGAAGAAGATCCGCAATTGCTCTTCGACTTGGTGGTCCAGCCCTGCGGCAAGAGCCTGTCTTGCGTAATGAAGTGCAAGATAGTCCGTCGCAAACATATGCGCGGTGCCACGAAAGCAGTTCCGCGGGAACTGGTCGAGCAACAGTAGCAGCGCCAGAGTTTCCTGCGCATTTCTCAGCCAGCCGGAAAACTCCTGCCGTGCCGCAGCAAAATGCAGCTCGCGAAACTGGTCATGGAAACTCGCATCGAATTCGGCGTTCTTGTCGAACCAGCGCTCCGGCCCGGCCTCAATCCAAAAGTCGAGAACCTTGGCGGCCCCTTCATGAATCATGGTGACAATCCTCAATAATGGGGCGGTCGGGTGATAGCGGGTGCTTCAAGCGACGATTCTTCCAGACTGAGAAAACGCTCCGTCAGCCGGTCCAGCTTGGCGCGCGTCTGCTCGACAACCTTCCACTGTTCGGCGATCTGCTCGGACAGCTCGTCGATTGTCCTTGCCTGATGGGCAATGGTCTCTTCCAGAAGCGTTATGCGCTCTGCGTCAGTCTTGATCTCGCTCATGGCTGGCTTTGTAACGAAGCAAGGGCCTTGAGGCTACCCTTTCAGCTGTTTCTTGCGCTTGTACGGCATCAGCATCACCGCCGATCCCAGCACGGCGCTGGCAAAGGTAAAGGCCAGCGGCACCGATAGCATGAAGAACACCAGCGGCGGATTGGCCGAACGCGCCATGCGCGTGCCAAGATCGCCGACATTCATCCAGACGATGGCAACTGCGATCAGAAGCCCGATTGCAAATCCGAACCCGGCATTGAAGCCCAGAAACCGCAGCATCTGCCAATGGTCGTCGCGGGCTTCGTCCGGTGTCATCTCCTCATTGTCCACCATGCGCGCATCCTCCTGCGACATGATAGCACAGTGGCACAGGTTACATCAGCAGAATTCTTCATCCTCAGATAGTTTGATCTGACTTTGCCTACAGTTCTCGATGGTGATCAAGACTGTTCCGAAGAGACCACGATCCGCTTGCCTTCGCCGGTCACTGGCGATAGCAGAGCAGCATGGCGCAGAAGACCTATCTCACCCGGCTGAAGCTCACTGATTTTCGCAATTATGCATCAGCCAGTCTTGCGCTGGACGAGCGTCATGTGGTGCTGACGGGGGACAATGGTTCGGGCAAGAC
The DNA here is from genome assembly GCF_001427345.1 of Rhizobium sp. Root149. Taxonomy (NCBI): domain Bacteria; kingdom Pseudomonadati; phylum Pseudomonadota; class Alphaproteobacteria; order Hyphomicrobiales; family Rhizobiaceae; genus Rhizobium; species Rhizobium sp. Root149. The sequence goes on along the minus strand of NZ_LMGD01000020.1, from coordinate 154,539 downwards.
CAATCTTCTGGAAGCCGTCTCTTTTCTCTCGCCCGGTCGCGGCCTGCGCCGCGCCGTCCTGTCGGATGTAACGCGGGTTGGGGCGTCCGGCGGCTTTTCGGTTTTTGCCGATCTAGAGGGACGCGAGGGCGAGGTTGCCATCGGCACCGGCATCGAGACCGGCGAAGAAAGCACAAGCCGCAAGCTGCGTCTGAACGGCACGCCCGCCAAGTCGGTCGAGGAACTGACCGACCACCTGAACGTGCTGTGGCTGACACCGGCCATGGACGGGCTGTTCACCGGCGGCGCATCGGATCGCCGCCGCTTTCTGGACCGGCTCGTGCTGTCGCTCGATCCAGCCCATGGACGTCGCGCTGCCGATTACGAGCGCGCCATGCGCAGCCGCAATCGTCTTCTCTCGGAAGGCCGGTTCGATCCTGCATGGCTGAGCGGCATCGAGGTGCAGATGGCCGAGCTGGGCATTGCCATGGCGGCCGCCCGCCGCGAAATGCTGACCCTGCTGGCTGCGCTCCTTGCGCGGAGCGGCGAAACGCCCTTTCCTTCTCCAACCCTTAGTCTGGTTGGTTTTCTGGATGAAGACGACACGCGCCCTTATGCCGAACTGGAAGAGGCCTATGCGGAAAACCTCCGTGATAGCCGCCATCGCGATGCTGCCGCCGGACGCACACTTCATGGTCCTCACCGTGCCGATCTTCTGGTGCGCCACCGGGAGAAGGACATGGAAGCGGAGCGTTGCTCGACCGGAGAGCAGAAGGCGCTTCTGGTCGGGCTGATCCTTGCCCATGCACGGTTGACGGGCGACATGACGGGCTGCGCGCCCGTTCTGCTGCTGGATGAGATTGCCGCCCATCTCGATGAGGGTCGCCGTGCATCGCTCTTCGATCTCGTTCATGATCTTGGCGGTCAGGCCTTCATGACCGGCACGGATCGTGCCATGTTCTCCGCGCTGAACGATCGGGCGCAGTTCTTCACCGTCAGCCAGGGCGAAGTCCTTAGCTGATCTTGCACTCCAGAATGCCAGAATCCTCATGACAGACATACTCAGCCAGGACGAAATCGAGCGCTACAAGCGGCATATCCTGCTGCCGGAAGTGGGTGGCGAAGGGCAGCAACGTCTCAAGAATGCCCGTGTGCTGGTCATCGGTGCTGGCGGGCTCGGCGCCCCTGTGCTGCAATATCTGGCGGCTGCGGGCGTTGGAACGCTCGGCATTGCCGATGACGACCATGTATCGCTCTCCAACCTCCAGCGTCAGGTCATCCACGATAGCGGCACCCTGAACGAGTTGAAGACGGCAAGTGCCGCGCAGGCCATTGCACGGCTGAACCCCAATGTGCGGGTCATGCGCTTTGAGGAAAGGTTCGACGAAAGCTTCGCGGCAACCCACCTCAAGCGTTTCGATCTTCTGGTGGATGGTTCCGATAATTTCGATACACGCTATGCCGCTGCCGATGCGGCAGAGGCGGCGGAAATTCCGCTGGTCACAGGCGCTGTCGGGCGGTTCGATGGCACGGTAACGGTTCTGGCGCCTTACGAGACGAATGAAGAAGGCCAACAGAACCCCACTTACCGCGATCTCTTCCCCATCAAGCCGCCGCAGGGGCTTTTGCCCAATTGCGCAGAAACCGGCGTCATTGGCGCTCTCACCGGTGTCATCGGTACCTTGATGGCGATGGAAGTCATCAAGATCGTCACCGGCATCGGCGAACCCTTGATCGGTCGCCTGCTGAGCTACGATAGCCTCGGTGCGAATTTCAACACCATCCGTTACCGGCGGCGTTCAAAGGCCTGACCATGCTGAGCATCAACAAGCTACCCGATGACTTTACCGACTGGTCCGGACTGCTTTCGCTGATCATGTCGGCCTTTGCCTATATGGATGAGCGCATTGATCCACCATCCTCGGCCCACAAGCTGACGGAAACGTCGCTTGCCCAAAAGGCACAAGATGAAATCTGCTACATTGCGGAAGATCAGGGCGTGCTGGTCGGCTGCATCTTCTGCCGGCCTGAGCCGCCGCTTTTCCTCTACATCGGCAAACTTGCGATCTCCAAGGCGATGCAAGGCAAGGGCATCGGTCGCGCGCTTCTCGAGCGTGCGGAATTGGAGGCTGTCGAGCGCGGGCTTCCAAACTTGCGTCTGGAAACCCGCATCGAACTTCGCGAGAATCACCAAGCGTTCCAGCGCTGGGGTTTTGTCAAAACCGCCGATCGCTCTCATCCGGGCTATGACCGCATCACCTTCATCGAGATGATGAAGCCGCTGGCGCAACCGGTTACCGCTTAAAGATCACCGTCGTCTTGGCAACCGGCAGCAGGTACTTCGTAACCCATGCCGTGTTGACGAGAGTGCCGTCCGGTTTCAGTTCCATCGTGTCGTAGAAATGCACCTTGTTGGGCTTGGCAGACGTTCCAAGATTGACAAGGTAGTTGAACTTGGCGACCTTGCCCTCGATTTCGACGGTCGTTTCTCCGATCACGTCTTCACGGGTTCCGGTGTATTTGCCGGGTCCGATCTTGGTGAAGCGCCAGGTCTTGGTGTCGCGTTCGCCATCGGAATATTTAAAATCCTCGCGCAAGGTCAATGTCTTGCCATTCCACGTGCCGGTCAGGTCGACATCGAACTGCCTCTTCACGCCATTGATGGCGCTGAAGGATCCGGTCGCCTTCGTCTTGCCGGTGAAATAGGATTCGAGTGTAAAATCCGCTGAATACGCTTCTTGCGTCACAGTCAGCATCGCAAGCCCCATCGCCATAGAGAGCACTGCCCTGTTCATAGGCTGTCTCCTTTCCTGTTCGCGATGTGATACGCGACCGCCGAGCGACTGGATTTCCGATCACGAAATCTCGAATGGAATTTAGCCGCTATCGCTCTTGAGGGAACTGCCCGAACTGACCTTCACACCACGGGCAGGCTCTGCCGCGTTAACGCAGTAACGCGTCCTTGCACGGATGCGGGCTCTTTGAAACGAACAGTTGAGGACCTTTGTCACAAGCGACCGGGCAGCACCCTGTTTGGCGGGCGATGACCGTCGAAATAGGTCCGGATGTTGATGATGACCTTGTCGCCCATGTCGATCCGCCCTTCCATGGTGGCAGACCCCATATGTGGAAGCAGCACGGCCTTGCCCTCATGGGCAAGCTTGAGAAGCTTCGGATTGACCAGGGGTTCATTGGTGAACACGTCAAGCCCCGCGCCGGCGATCTTACCATCCCGCAGAAGCTGGATCAGCGCATCTTCATCGATGATATCGCCACGGGCGGTGTTCACGATAATGCTGGACGGCTGCATGAGCGCCAATCGTCGTGCCGACAGAAGATGGAAGGTCGCCGGAGTCGACGGACAGTTGACGGATACGATATCGACCCGCGCCAGCATCTGGTCGAGGCTATCCCAATAGGTCGCCTCCAGCTCTTCTTCGGTGGCCGGGTTCACACGCTTGCGATTGTGATAGTGAATGGAAAGGCCGAACGCCTTGGCACGGCGGGCAACGGCGGTCCCGATTCGCCCCATGCCGACGATTCCGATGCGCCTTCCACCAATGCGTCGCCCCAGCATCCAGGTCGGCGACCACCCTGCCCAGCTCGATGGATCATCGGTCAGTACTTTCGAACCTTCGATCAGGCGTCGCAGTACGGCGAAGATCAGAACCATCGTCATATCGGCGGTGTCTTCCGTCAGGACGTTGGGCGTGTTGGTGACGGTAATTCCGCGCTTTGCTGCGGCATCAACGTCAATGTGATCGACACCGTTGGAAAAACTGGCAATCAATTTCAATTGCGGTCCGGCGGCCTCGATCAGGCCCGCATCGATCCGGTCGGTCACCGTGGGAACGAGAACTTCCGCGGTTTTCAGGGCCTCCGCCAACTGCTCACGCGTGCGGGGCGAATCATCGATGTTCAATTCGGCATCGAACAATTCGCGCATGCGCGTTTCCACCGCATCCGGCAGTTTGCGGGTCAGATAGACCTTGGGCTTCTTCCTGGCAGTCATGAGTATCCTTCAGAAACGCGTTCAGAGGTCGTTAACCAAGATCGGCGACATTCGGCGGATCAGCCGTTTTCTACCAGACCCGACGGGGAAGACAAATAAAACCTCGCGGACTTGCGCAACGACAGGTCCGGCCAAGGTTTTTCGGTTTGACTGAACCTCACGGGCCAGAGAGAAGTTTACATGCGTCGTTTCATACGAACCATATGCCTTACCAGCGTTCTTGCAATCATGGCAGCCACGCTTGGCGCTGTGATGGAAGACAGCACTGCCCATGCGCAAGGCACGACCAAGGGTGCCAGTGGCCTGCCCCTCCCCCGCTTCGTCAGCCTGAAGTCACGCCGCGTCAATATCCGCATCGGGCCAAGCGTCGATTATGCGGTCTCCTGGATGTACACCAAGGAAGGGCTTCCGATGGAGATCATCCAGGAATACGAAAACTGGCGGCGTGTGCGTGATGCCGAGGGCACGGAAGGCTGGGTGAACCAGGCACTTCTATCGGGTGACCGCACCGCGATTGCCGCTCCCTGGATGCGTGGCAAGGGCAAGGATGTCTTTGTCAACATGCGGCGCGAAGCCCAGACCTCGGCTCAGGTGGTTGCCAAGCTTGAGCCCGGCGTCATCATCCATATCAAGGAATGCAATGGCGATTGGTGCCGCGCGCAGGCCGGAAGTGCCGAGGGTTGGGTTTCGCAAGGCGAAATCTGGGGCGCCTATCCGGGAGAAGCCTTCAAATAAGGGCTGCCTTTACAGCAGCCCGGCCTTGATCGCTTCGTCTTTCAGGGAAACCATGGGTCGTGGCCCGAAGTGCTGGATCACGATTCCTGCCGCAAGGCAGCCAAGCTTGCCGCAATCTTCCAGCGAGCGGCCCTGCGTGTAGCCCGTCAGGAAGCCGGCTGCAAACAGATCGCCCGCGCCGGTCGTGTCGAGCAGGCGATCGATCTTGATCGCCTCGACCTTCACCCGCTCGTCCTTGCGCACGATCACTGCGCCGTTTTCGCCAAGTGTGACAGCCGCCAGCTTGCAGTCCTTTGCTATGCTGGACAGAGCGAGTTCGAAGTCATCGGTCTCGTAGAGCGAGAGGGCTTCTTCGTGATTGGCGAAAACGATGTCTACGGTTCCGGAGCGCATGAGTTCGAGAAACTCCGCGCGGTAACGTCCGACACAGAAGCTGTCGGAAAGCGTCATGGAGACTTCACGCCCGTTTTCATGAGCTATGCGGGCGCAATCACGGATGGCGTCCTTGGCACGCGGCGGATCCCAGAGATAGCCCTCGAAATAGGTGACCTTGGATTGGGCAACGACTTCCGGCTCCACATCTTCGGGACCAAGCTCGACGCAGGCACCGAGATAGGTGTTCATCGAGCGTTCGCCGTCGGGTGTGACGAAAATCATGCTGCGGGCCGTTGGTGGAAAGGTGCCTTCAGGCTTCGTTTCGAAATGAACGCCCTGCGCGCGGATGTCGTGCTGAAAGATCTTGCCCAGTTCGTCTTCGGCCACCTTGCCGAAATAGGCAGCCCGCGCGCCGAAACTGGCAACACCTGCCGCCGTATTGCCGGCACTTCCGCCGGATGCCTCGTGGGCCGGGCCCATCAGGCTGTAGAGACGCTCGGCGCGATCGGCATCGATCAGGTTCATCGCTCCCTTTATGATCTCGTTCTCGTCCAGAAACGTGTCCTCGCAGCGGGACAGAATATCGACAATGGCATTGCCGATGGTGAGGACGTCGAACTTGCTCATAAACTGATCCATCTCCGTAGGATTTGCGCGCTCTGTATGGATAATTTCACGCCCGAAGAAAAGCAAAAAACCGGCCGTCGCGCGCTCGATACTGCTGTCATACCATCGTCATCCTTATCGTTTAGTGACTGGAGCATCGGAACGCCTTGCAGTCCACGGATGAACTGGCGCGAGGCGGTTCCGGTACCCCTCACAACCGCGAAGCTTGCAGCGTGGGTTCATAGCCGAGGACGGGCGTGCTTTTTCTGCATCGCCCGCGCGCAGCATCATTTGTCACTGATATGCGAATGCGATAGACCGGAACTCCCCGACCCGGAAAGTTCCCGCCTTGTCTGCCGTATTCACCAATGTCGCTCCCGTCTTCATCCTGATCCTGATTGGCTGGCTTGTCGCCCGGACCGGTCTCATGCGCTCTGAGGCGGGCGATTCGATCGCTGAATTCGTCTTCAAGATCGCCTTGCCGACACTCATTTTCCGGACGCTGGCGGAAGCGCATTTTGGAGGCGCTTCACCTTTCAGGCTCTGGATTGCCTATTTCGGCGGCGTTGCGGTCACCTGGACCATTGGTCATCTGATCGCGAAGTATCTTTTCAAGCGGGATGAAAAGGTGGGCGTCATTGCCGGCATGTCCGCCGCCTTCGCCAACAATGTGTTCATCGGGCTGCCGCTGGTTGGACGATCGGTGGGCGATGACGGCATTCTTGCAATCTCCATTTTGCTGGCGATCCATTTGCCGCTGATGATGATCATCGGCACGGTCCTGATGGAGCATGCCAGCGCCAAAGTCGATGGCGGTGGGCGGCGCAGCATCGGCGCGGTTCTGAAACAGGTCGGCAGCAATCTCAGCCGCAATCCGCTGGTCATCGCGCTGGCCTTGGGCGTCGCGTTCAATCTTTCGGGCTTTGGTACTCTGCCAACCGTGCTGAAAAGCGTCGTCGACCAGATCGCCAGCATCACCGCCGGGGCTGCACTAATTTCTCTCGGCATGACACTGACCAAATATCCGGTACGCGGGCAGCTTGGGCTTGCCTCGGTCATGGCAGTGCTGAAGCTGATCCTTTTTCCGGCAGCAGTCTACGCCGTTGCCCTGCTGGTCGACCTGCCGAAGACCTGGACGGCCGCCATGGTCCTGACCGCCTCAGTTCCCACAGGCATCAACGCCTGGATCATCGCGACGCGCTTTCGCTCCGGCAGCGGATTGGCCGCTTCCGTCATCAGCATCACGACGCTCTTCGGCGTTCTTTCCGTTAGCTTCTGGGCCTGGCTTCTCAGCTAAGTTAATATCGGCAGGCGACAACGAACGAAAAAAAGGCCCGCCAGGGCGAGCCTTTCGATTAGAGTCGGACCCAACGCCTGATCAGGGCGTCGGCAGCGGTGCCGGGCTATCGGCCAGCGAACGGAGATAAGCGATCAGATTTGCGCGCTCATCATCCTTCTTCACACCGGCAAAACCCATGGCCGTTCCGGCAACATAAGCTTTTGGCGCAGCAAGGAAGTGATTTAGGTGCTCAAAGTCCCAGACCACGGAACCGCCCTTGGAGAAATCCTTAAGAGCTGCCGAATAGCTAAAGCCTTCGTGGCCCGCAATCGGGCGATTGACGATACCCCAGAGATCTGGACCGACCTTGTTCGGTCCGCCCTTCTCTCCGGAATGACAGGCCTGACACTTCTTGAAGACGGCGGCACCCGCCGTTGCATCGGCCTTTGCCAGAAGCTGTGCGATCGGAACAGCAGCCGGAGCGGCGGCTTCGCCACCTGCGCTCGGCGCTTCTTCCGCTACAATCGCAAAGCCAGGCTTTTCAGGCGCTTTCGAATGAAAAAGCCCTTCAGAGGCGATCGACACAGACATCAAGACAAATACAGTGCTGAGCAAGGCCCCCATAGCCATGTTCGAATAGGCATTCATCCGCGAAAAGCTCCTTCCCACCCGTCGGAATCACAGGCGTCCCACCTTGAATTCCACCGAAAGCTATGTCTTTTGCGGGACTGGCGCAACCTGAATCACGAACCCGCCCCTGAGACCTTTTGCCTCCATCAGCGCGGCATATACGAAGAGAAAACCATGCGCAATCCGCGATTTGACAAGACACTCGTTCTCATTCCGGCACGGATGGCGTCGATGCGGCTTCCCGGCAAGCCACTGGCGGACATCAACGGGCTGCCGATGATCGTGCAGGTGGCGCATCGTGCACGCGAAGCCGATGTCGGTCGCGTGATGGTTGCGGTGGACGATACGCGTGTTTTCGAGGCTGTGCAGGCCGCCGGGTTCGACGTGGTCATGACACGCGACGACCATCAATCCGGCTCCGATCGCATCTATGAGGCACTTCTTGCGGCGGATCCCGAAGGCAAGGTTGAGTTTGTCGTCAATGTGCAGGGCGATCTGCCGACAATCGAGGCGGATGCGGTCCATGCGTCGCTTCGTCCGATGGAAGACAATAGCGTCGATATTGCGACGCTGACGGTGGAGATCGTCGACGAAGAAGACAAGCTCAACCCGAACATCGTGAAGGTGATCGGTTCCCCGATTGCGGACAACCGCCTTCGGGCCCTTTATTTTACACGGGCAACTGCACCGACGGGCCCCGGCCCGCTTTATCACCACATCGGTCTCTACACCTATCGCCGCTCGGCTCTCGAACGATTCGTAAAGCTGCGTCCCTCGACACTGGAACTTCGCGAGCGCCTCGAGCAATTGCGCGCCCTTGAGGCGGGCATGCGCATCGATGTCGAGATCGTTGACTCGGTTCCTCTCGGCGTCGATACTCCCGCCGACCTCGAAAAGGCCCGTGCAATCCTCGCTGGCCGCAAGCAATAATCGGAAAAGCAGATGGTTCAGACCACCAATCGCATCGCCTTTCAGGGCGATTTCGGCGCCAACTCGGACATGGCCTGCCGGGACATGTTCCCGACAATGGAGCCCTTGCCGTGCCCGACCTTCGAAGATGCCTTCGTGGCTCTGGAAAGCGGCGATGCGGATCTCGCCATGATCCCGATCGAGAATACGCTGGCAGGCCGCGTTGCCGATATCCATCATCTCTTGCCGGAATCGCGCCTGCATATCGTCGGCGAATACTTCATGCCGATCCGCTTCCAGCTGATGGTTCTGCCCGGCGTGAAGCATGACGATATCCGCACCGTTCACAGCCATATCCATGCGCTCGGCCAGTGCCGCAAGATCATCCGCTCAAACGGCTGGAAGGCCGTCGTGGCAGGCGATACGGCGGGTGCTGCCAAGCTGGTTTCCGAACGGGGGGACCGCAGCATGGCGGCGCTGGCGCCACGGCTGGCAGCCAGCCTCTACGGTCTCGACATCCTGCAGGAAAACGTCGAGGACTCCGAACACAATGTCACGCGTTTCGTCGTCCTGTCCCGCGACGAACACTGGACGACACGCCGCGACGAGAAAGACGTTCTTGTCACAACCTTCGTGTTCAATGTCCGCAACATTCCGGCGGCACTCTACAAGGCGCTCGGTGGATTTGCCACCAACGGCATCAACATGACCAAGCTGGAAAGCTACCAGATTGGCGGCAAGTTCATCGCGACCCAGTTCTATGCGGATATCCAGGGGCACCCGGATGATGCACCGGTGCGCCGCGCGCTGGAGGAACTCCGGTTCTTTTCCGAGAAGGTTCGCATTCTCGGCGTCTATCGCGGGCATCCCATGCGCGGCACCCTGAACGCAGCGTGACGGTCGCGTCATGCTGCTTGGTCTGCTCGCCGGTCTGTTTACCTGTGCCGTCTGGGGGCTGACCTTTGTTGCCGCGCGGCTGGTGCACCCCTTCACGCTGTGGGATATCACGATAGCGCGCTATGCGATTTTCGGGCTGACCTGCCTGATATCGCTGGCGCATCCCTATTTCCGGCCGCGCAACATCGGGTGGCGGCACGCGCTCGCCGGCTCTGTGCTGGGCCTCATTGGCTATGTCGCCTATTTCGCGCTTGCATCGCAGGCTGTGCTGTGGGCCGGATCCGTCGTGCCGCCGCTGATCATCGGCATCACCCCCATCATGTTGCCAGTGATCGCCAATCTCATCGACAAATCGATTTCGTGGCGCAGGATCGGCCTGCCGCTCGTGATGATCGGCAGCGGGATCCTGATCGTCAACGCCGAGCATCTGAACGGGCTGGACGTCGAGGGTCGGCAGATGATGGCCGCCGGTATCGGCTGCGCCGTGGCGGCCCTTCTGGTCTGGGTCGTCTATGGCATTTTCAATGCAAAGGTCATGCGCTCAGAAAATCCACCGCGCGCCATCGACTGGACGACACTGCATGGTATCGGCTGCCTGATCGGTGCAGGGATGCTGATCCCCCTAGCCTCCAATGCTTATGTCACTGCACCAGCCGAAGCGGTAACGCGTTTCTTCCTCTGGGCCATCGTGCTTGGCATTGCCGCTTCATGGCTTGCCACGTGGTGCTGGAGCATCGCATCCAGCCGCCTGCCGCTCGCTTTGACGGCGCAACTCATCATTGCCGAAACAGTTTTCGGCCTCATCTTCGGGCTGATGATGGATGGGCGATGGCCTACGATAACCGAGAGCCTGGGTGCCCTTCTGCAGATCCTTGGCGTCTCGCTGGCGGTGCACCAGTTTACACGTCGCAAGCCCAAAGCGGTGGAGGACGAGGTGATGGCGGTTCACTGACCGTCATCGGCCTCCCTTATCTTTGCCATTCCACCCAATCGCGCATCAGCCGGTGAGCGATCGCCCCGCGTGGTGGACTGAACGGCCCCTCTCCGGAAGGATCGGCGTCCAGCATGGTGGCGATCTCGTCCCGCGTAAACCAGCGACAATCTGCCAACTCCTGCTCATCACGGTTGATGTCCCGGTCGAGCGCCTCGGCATAACAGCCGATCATGAGAGAATGCGGCATGGGCCATGGCTGGGAGGCATGGTAGCGAACGCGGCCTGTGCGGATGCCGGCTTCCTCGAAGGTTTCGCGGCGAACGGCATCTTCGATGGTCTCACCCGGCTCTACGAAGCCGGCGAGCGTCGAATACATTCCCGGGGCAAAATGATGCCCGCGACCCAGCAGCACCAGATCGCGCTCGATGTCGACCGTCAACATGATGACAACCGGATCGGTGCGTGGAAACATCATATGTCCGCAGTTCGGACAGCTGCGCTTGTAGCCGCCCTGCTGGCTGACCGTCTTCGTTCCGCATTTGCCACAGAACAGGTTGGCCCCGTTCCAGTGCACCAGACTGATGCCCTGTGCGATGATGCCAAGCGTTTCCTCATCCAGCAGACCGTCCCGGAAGGCGCTTCGGCCATCCGTCAATCGGAAACGTGCTTCAAGCTCTTCCATGGGAGTGCGAATCGGCATGGCGATGCGTGGCGCTCCATCGACCGTGTAGCCCAGGAGAACGGCATTGTCCTCGTCCGACCCCAGGTCAGCGATCTCGTCACGCGAAAAGAACGCGCCTGGAACCGGCTCCTCCCGCTTGAGGACGACCTTGCCGCCAGCAATGACCAGAAGCGTCTGCCCTGGAACACCCAGCGCCGGCTCCAGGCAATCGTCGGTACGATGTTCGGCGTCCCGATTCAGGCGGTTTCCGGAAAATGCGGTCAGCTTGCTTGGCTCATCGTGCGGCGCACGAGTTTCAAAAATGGAAAGTGTCATGATGCGAGGGCTTCATTCAGATTGGTCAGAAAGTTTTGTTTGGCATCGTCGGCCCAAGGCGTGGCGGAGCCATGACCCCAGATCGGACCGGGCCAGTTGGGATCACCTTCGTGCCTGGCAACAATGTGGACGTGAAGCTGCGAAACGATGTTGCCGAGAGCACCCACATTGATCTTGCGAGCCTTCGTCACCGTCTTCAAGGCTTCTGCAACCAGATTGGTCTCGAAGGTCAGCATCGTCTGATCAAGCGGCGTCAGTTCAAAGATCTCGGTCTTATCCGCCCGCTGTGGAATCAGCATCAACCAAGGCCAGCGGCTGTCTTTCAGCAAACGCAACTGGCAGAGGCCAAGCGTGGTGACGAGTTCAGAATCCTTTTCCAGTCGGGCGTCCAGCACAAATCGATTCACGTGGCTCTCCTGCATCGATAATCTTGCTAGCAGTTTTTTCAGGGCTTGGCTCGCATTTGGTTTGGGGGCTTGCATTTGGTTTGGGAAACGACGATATGTGGCCTCGGGAGGTTGGTGGTGGACGAGCCACTCGCCAACCGGGTCAGGTCCGGAAGGAAGCAGCCCTAACGAGCCCGGCACGGGTCGCCGTGCCAGCCTCCCACCTAATCTATCTCACGGTCAGTGTTCGGCCAGCTTCCCGCTGATGTCCGATCAATGAACTGACCGGAGATGAATTGGCCCCACCAAGGCTTCTATCAGACTGGCGGTACAGGATGAGTGACACCTGATGAGTGATGCGGGCCTGACGAATTCCCCCCAAGCCACCTACCGCGTTCTGGCGCGAAAATATCGCCCGAAGGATTTCTCCGACCTGATGGTCGGCCAGGAGCCCATGGTACGAACGCTGACCAACGCGTTCGAGACCGGCCGGATTGCCCAGGCCTATATGCTGACGGGTGTTCGTGGCGTGGGCAAAACCACGACAGCGCGCATTCTGGCGCGAGCCCTGAATTACAAGACCGCTGACATCGATAAGCCGACCATCGACCTGCGCGTTCCGGGCGAGCATTGTCAGGCTATCATGGAAGGCCGCCATGTCGATGTGATCGAGATGGATGCTGCCTCCCATACCGGCATCGACGATATTCGCGAGATCATCGAGCAGGTGCGCTACCGCCCGGTATCGGCGCGCTACAAGGTCTATATCATCGACGAAGTGCATATGCTTTCGACGCAAGCCTTCAACGGTCTCTTGAAGACGCTGGAAGAGCCGCCAGAGCATGTAAAGTTCATTTTTGCGACGACGGAAATCCGCAAGGTCCCGATCACGGTTCTCTCGCGCTGCCAGCGCTTCGACCTGCGCCGCATCAGTGCCGCTGATCTCGTCGGCCTGTTCTCGACCATTCTCGGCAAGGAAGCGATCGCGTTCGAGCCGGAAGCGCTTGCGATGATTGCCCGCGCTGCGGAAGGTTCCGCCCGTGACGGCCTTTCTCTGCTCGATCAGGCGATTGCCCATGGTGGCGGTTCCGTTCAGGTGGAAACCGTGCGTGGCATGCTGGGGCTCGCCGACCGGGCGCGTATCGTCGACCTCTTCGAGCACATTGTTCGTGGTGACGTGACGGCAGCGTTGGAGGAGTTTACTGCCCAGTACGAAGCGGGCGCCAACCCGGTCGTGGTGCTGACCGATCTTGCCGATTTCACCCATCTGGTAACCCGGATCAAATATATTCCGGCAGCCGCCGACGATGCTTCGTTGAGCGAAGTGGAGCGCGTTCGCGGTGCCGAGTTTTCCGCAGCCGTTGCCGTCACCACATTGTCTCGCATGTGGCAGATGCTGCTCAAAGGCATACCCGAAACGGAAAACTCGTCTCGTCCGGCAGGTGCTGCCGAAATGGTACTCATCCGGCTTGCCCATGCGGCGAACCTTCCTTCGCCGGAGGATGCGGCGAGACGCGTGACCGAGCTTCTGGCTTCGGGCAATGCTGGCGCTGCATCCGCGCCAAGCGGTTCCGGTGGCGGCGCCCGGGCCAGCCTTGGCGGTTCTGCCTCCATGTCTGCGGCACCGGCCGCCCGCGCAATCGAAACACCGCAGGCCCGCACCACGGCTGGACAACCGGTGGCACGACTTCAGGCCGTTCCCTCCAGCAGCGCTGAGCCCTCCCCGGTCGGGCGCGTGGAAACCAGGCCGCAAGAAAATGCGCAGCCTCAGCCGAAGGTGGATGTCCGATCGCTCGCCGATATCTCCGACCTCTGCACAGCGAACCGGGAGCCGATCCTGCGGGCACGCGTGCGCCAATCCGTTCATCTGGTCAAACTGGAACCGGGTCGGCTTGAGATTCGCCTGGAGCCGGATGCGCCGAAATCCATTGCCAGTGATCTGGCATCCAAGCTGAAAGAATGGACCGGCATTACCTGGTGGGTAACGCTATCCAATGAGCGCGGCGAACCGACGCTGGCCGAGGCGGAAGCGCAGATCAAGGAACAGCACAAGACGGATGCACGAGCCGATCCGGATGTCGCGGCCATTCTCGCTCAGTTTCCGGGCGCCAGGATCATTGACGTTCGCATCAAGGTGCCGGTTGAGGACGAGTTGGAAGAGGCTCAACCTCCGGCGATAATCGAAACAGACGAAGGCGACATTCTGCCGGGTGACGACCTCGACATCTGACAACGACAAGAGAAGGACAAGACGATGCGCGACATCATGGGCATGATGGGCAAGGTCAAGGAAATGCAGGCCAAGATGGAAAAGATGCAGGCGGAAATCGCCGCTCTTGAGGTCGAGGGCAAGGCGGGTGGCGGCCTTGTGACTGTTGTTCTGAACGGCAAGGGCGAGTTGCGCAGCCTCAAGATCGACCCGTCGCTGTTCAAGGAAGACGAGGTCGAGATTCTTGAAGACCTTATCGTTGCCGCACACAAGGATGCAAAGGACAAGAGCGAGGCGCAGGCGCAGGAAAAGATGGCCGCCGTGACGGCTGGTCTGCCGCTGCCTCCCGGCATGAAGCTGCCGTTCTGATCTCCGACGAAGGGTCGCAGATGCGGCCCTTTTTTATACCAGATCCCTGATTTTTGCCTGGAGATCTTCATGCAGCGGAACGCTCAGGTAGCGGGTTCGCTGCTCGATGCTGAGCCGCTTTGGCTGAAAGATCATGAGTTCGGCAATCCTGACGCGCTCGCCCCGATAGGGGTGAAATTCGACGTCTTCACCGGCTGCAAGAACCCCTGTCTGGATCACGCGGCAATAAATGCCGGGTCGCGCCGCCGCTGTATAGCGCTTGGCAATTTTCGGATCATTCATATGCGCCGTGAACGTGTTGCAGGGAACGCGCGGTGATGTGGCTTCCAGAATGACGCCACCTGCCAGGTGGAAGCGGTCGCCCACACAGACATCGCGATTCTCAAGGCCATCAATGACCAGATTTTCGCCAAAGGTTCCCGGTGGCAGATTCCTTTGCAGTTCCTGCTCCCACCAGCGGAGCGTCTCGCTGCCTTCCAGATAGACCGCCTGTTCGTGGCCCCCGTGATATTTGCCGTTGCAGATCGAATCACCCACCAGCCCGTTCTCGTCCACATGGACTGGATAGCCCACCGGCTGCTTGTTGATGCCGCTCTTGTAGCTCTTGCCCGGTAGTTTTTCCGGCTTGCCGAGACAGACGGCGCTGACTTTCATGAGAGATACCTCAATGTGAGATTCCGTTAACGGTGCTTATCGTCTAAAAGCGCCTCATGGCAAAACGTGTTACCGGTCCCGAAATCGAAAAACTCATTCAACTGCTGGCGAAGGTGCCGGGGCTTGGCCCCCGCTCCGCACGTAGGGCGGCGCTGCATCTCATCAAGAAGCGCGAGCAATTGATGGGCCCGCTCTCTCACGCGCTGGGCGAGGCCTATGACAAGGTGAAGGTCTGCTCCCGCTGCGGCAATGTGGATACAAGCGACCCTTGCACCGTCTGTACCGACGACCGTCGCGATCAATCCGTCATCATCGTCGTGGAGGACGTATCGGACCTTTGGGCGCTTGAGCGGGCAGCCGCCATGAACGCCGCCTATCATGTGCTGGGTGGAACGCTTTCGCCGCTCGATGGCGTGGGGCCTGACGATCTCAACATCAAGAGCCTTGTCGACCGCGTGAGCGAAGGTGGCATTCGCGAGATCATTCTGGCCGTCAATGCGACCGTGGAAGGTCAGGCAACCGCCCATTTCATAACGGACCGCCTGTCAGACCTGCCCGTGAAAATCACGCGGCTGGCCCATGGCGTGCCCGTGGGTGGGGAACTGGATTACCTGGACGAGGGTACGCTGACGGCAGCGTTACGTGCACGAACGGCGATTTGAGGAGGCGTGGATGATCCGGAAACTTGGTACACTTTGCCTCTCATTGATGGCACTCGGCCTTCCCATGCCTGCGCTGGCGGCTCCCTCCAAGGCCGAGGTTGAGCAGCAATTTCGCCAATGGCTTAGCCGGGACATCACGCCGGAAGCAAAGAAGGCCGGCGTTTCCGCCTCCACGATCGATGCGGCGCTGAAAGGCGTTTCATTGAAATGGGATCTGCCGGACCTTGTTCCACCGGGCACCACGCCGCCGAAGGAACAGGATCAAACCCAGGCCGAATTTTCCTCACCCGGCGCCTATTTTTCCGAGCAACGCATGCAAGGCCTGGCCATGACCGGGCGTTCGCTGGCGCAGACGCATGCTGCGACCTTGCGCAAGGTAGAACAGACCTATGGTGTACCGGGGTCGATCATTCTTGCGATATGGGGTCGTGAATCCGGATATGGACGTGCGAAACTGCCCTTTGCGGCGCTGGATGTGCTGGCAACAAAGGCTTTCATGTCCACCCGCAAGGACATGTTCCGCACCGAGTTGATCGACGCTTTGCGCATTATCCAGCACGGCGACATCACGCCGGAGCGTATGCGGGGTTCCTGGGCCGGCGCATTGGGCCAGCCGCAGTTCATGCCCTCGAGTTACGCAAAGTATGCGGTTGATTTCGACGGCGACGGCAAGGCGGATATCTGGGATTCCGTGCCGGATACACTCGCCTCCATCGCACACTATCTGGTGCTGAAGGGCTGGCAGCGCGACCGCGACTGGGGCTTCGAGGTGACGATCCCGGCTCAGGTTTCCTGTGCGCAGGAGGGGCCGGATCTCGCCAAGCTGATTTCGCAATGGGCTTCGCTCGGAATTTCCCGTGTCAACGGCAAAGGCTTTCCGGCACATGAGGCAAAGGTAGATGGCATGATGCTGGTGCCTGCCGGTCGCAATGGCCCGGAATTCATCGTGACGCCGAACTTCTACGTGCTGAAGGAGTATAACAACTCCGATCTCTATGCGCTCTTCATCGGCAATCTCTCGGACCGTATCGCTTTCGGAGCAGGTCCGTTTCAGGCAGGCTGGAAGCCCACGGGGAAGATGCTGCGTTCCGATGTGCTGGCCATGCAGAAAAGCTTGCAGGCGAAAGGTTATGACGTGGGCAAGGCCGATGGACTGGCAGGTTTCAAGACCCGCCGCTCGATTGGCGACTGGCAGGCGAAGAACGGGATGGCGCCCACCTGCTTTCCCGATAAGAACCTCAAGGCGAAGCTGAGATAAGTCAGAGCGTTAATTTGAAGCCCACGTGGCTTTTCTCGAAGCCTAGGCTTTCATAAAAGCGATGGGCGTCCTCCCGGCGATTATCGGAGGTCAATTGAACGGCGCCGCAGCCGCGCTTGCGGCACTCTCCGATGGCCCAGCGAATCATCTCCCGCCCGACGCCCTTGCCACGCTGGCTTGCCGCCACCCGAACGCTTTCGATCTGGCCGCGCCAGAGGCCAAGGCGGGAAAGCCCAGGCAGAAAGCTGATCTGCAGGCATCCTACGACATCGCCTGAGCCATCGACCGCGACTGCCAGCATTTGGTTTGGATCAGCCTGAATGGCATGGAATGCATCGACATACCGTCGGTCGACCGGATCTGACACCACTTCACGGGTCCGGCCCAGAGCGTCATCGGCAAGCATGGCGACGATGGCGGTAAGGTCTGTCTCTTCGGCTCTGCGATATTCGGTCATGCGGGTTTTCCGGATGTTGCGACAAGGTCAATGAAGGTCGAGCGCCGATTTGTGGAAGACATCCTCACGGGCGTGATCGGGAGGTATGGCCTGCCGCTCCAGCATGCGATGGACGCGTGGACCGTCCGGCCCCGCGTGGAGCGCCCGGATCTGCGTCCAGATTTCCGCATCCGCCTTGGTGCGACGCTGATTATGACGCACATAATCCGCCCAGGTGGCCGTGTGATAGGTTTCAGTCCAGATATCGGGGTTTTCCAAGTCCCGCATCAGGGCCCACTGGCGCGCACCGTCACGAATACGGATACGGCGTCGCTCGGACATCAGCGCCAGGAAGGCAGGCACGTTTTCTTCGCGCACCGTGTAGTCAACGAGCAGAACGATCGGGCCGCTTCTTGGCTGGAGATCAAGCCGAAGCGAGGGTTCGCGAAAAGTATTGGCCGGATCGAGGTTCAGGGCCTCCATGGATGGAAGCGCGAAACGCCAGCCGAACAGTGCGCCGAAAACCATCGCAAGGCTGGCAATCATCAGTGAGGTTGAGACGCCATAGGTTTCCGCCAGCATGCCCCAGAGCCAGCTGCCCAGGGCGATTCCGCCGAAGGTCGCTGTCTGGTAAAAGGAAAGTGCGCGCCCGACCACCCAGCGCGGTGTCGACAGTTGCACCGTTGTATTGAACAGCGAAAGCGCCAGAACCCAGCACGCCCCAGGGATCGTAAGGATTGCACAGGTCAGGAGCGTGGAGGATGAGAGCGCAGCGGTTACAGCGCTCACCCCGAAGCCGGTGAAAGCGATGCGGACGATGATCTCCGTCGAAAATGTTTCGCGAATGCGCGCATTCAAAAGGGCGCCGATCACGGCACCTACGCCAAAGGCACCGAGCATCAGACCGTAAGTCAGCGGACCACCCACGACAAGATCGCGCGCGACCAGCGGCAGCAGCGCCAGAATGGCGCTGGCGGAGACGCCGAAGAGGAGGCTGCGAAACAGGACATTGATGAGCTTCGGAGACATGGCCACGTAGCCAAAGCCCGCCGAAAGCGCCCTCCCCAGCGTCTCGCGCGGAAGCCGGTTGTCCGGTGTTTCGGGCTTCCAGCGCGACAGGGCAAAGATCAGGGAGATGTAGCTCATGGCATTGACGGCGAAGGCCGCGGCCGCTCCGAAAGAGGCCACGATAATGCCGCCGATGGCAGGGCCGACACTGCGGGTGATATTGAAGCCGACGCTGTTCAAGGAGACCGCGGCAGGAAGGACCGGACGCGGGACGAGATCCCCGACGGAGGCCTGCCAGGATGGATTGTTGAGCGCCGTTCCGCAGCCGATGAGGAAGGTGAAGGCCAGCAGCAGCCAGGGTGTCAGAAGATCCACCCAGGCAAACACTGCCAGAAAAACCGAGACAATGAGCATGAACCCCTGCGCGGAGATCATGATCGCCCGACGGTCGAAATTGTCCGCCAGCGCCCCGGCAATCAGGGAAAACAGCATGATCGGCAGAGCCTGCGAGGCTTGAACAAGCGCCACCATGTTTTCCGAACTGGAGATCGCCGTCATCATCCAGGCGGCACCGACCGCTTGCACCAGACCGCCGAAATTGGAAACGACGCTTGCGAGCCAGATTTCACGGAAGGTCTGGTGACGGAAGGGCGCAAAGGATGAGATGCGCTCGGGCACGTTGAACCTCATGCTGATTTGTTTATGCTGACTAACTTAGCGTGCTGGCCACCTCTAACAAGCGCAAATCGAGAGGCTTTGGCGGCTCTGACCGCAACCCTTGCATTCACGGGGCTTAAGCGGTATAGAGAGTTCAAATTCTTGATCGTCAGATGAAGAGTGGGGCCGCACCGGACCCGCTCTTTTTTGTTAGGCGGTCGATGCACGCGACGTTCTCGCCCTTGTGCGAGCAAAGCCGGAAGACCATATGCAGGAAAACCAGAAGGAACCGCGTCTCATCGTCGAGACGGGCCTCGATCTCAGGATCGCCGAAATCATTGAACCCACTCTCGACGCGATGGATTTTCGTCTTGTGCGGGTGCGTTTGCTGAACCTCAACGGTTTGACCCTTCAGGTCATGTGCGAGCGCAACGACGGTACGATGACCGTTGAAGACTGCGAGCAGGTTTCGATGGCGATTTCTCCGGTTCTCGATGTGGAAGATCCCGTCGATAAGGCGTATCATCTGGAAGTATCGTCGCCCGGAATCGACCGGCCCATGGTTCGCAAGTCTGATTTTGCCCGTTGGTCCGGTCATATCGTGAAATGCGAGACCTCCATCCTGCTGGATAACCGCAAGCGTTTTCGCGGCAAGATTACCGAGGCAGACGATGAAGGCTTCACGCTGGAGCGCGACCAGATCGGCTACGGGGAAGAGCCCCGCCTGCGTGTTCCGTTCACAGCCCTGGCGGAAGCCAAGCTGATCCTGACGGATGATCTGATCCGCGACGCCCTGCGCGCCGACAAACTGGCCAAGGCGGAAGCCGCGAACCAGAACGACGCTGACGAAGAGTAAGACAACACGTTTCAAGACCTTCACCCTCCTCGGGTTGGGGCACAGACAAAATCGATCGACGGAGACTGACGACAATGGCAGTGAGTGCGAACCGGCTTGAACTTCTGCAAATCGCAGATGCAGTGGCGCGCGAAAAGGTCATCGACCGCGAAATCGTGCTGGCCGCTATGGCCGATGCTATCCAGAAGGCCGCTCGTTCGCGTTACGGCACGGAAAGCAATATCCGCGCGGACATCAATTCCAAGACGGGCGAGATCCGCCTTCAGCGCCTGCTGGAAGTCGTGGAACATGCGGAAGACTACACGACCCAGATTCCGCTCGCTCTGGCCCGTGACCGCAACGTCGACGCCAAGATCGGCGACTTCATTGCCGATCCGCTGCCACCGATGGATTTCGGCCGTATCGCTGCACAGTCTGCCAAGCAGGTTATCGTGCAGAAGGTTCGTGAAGCCGAGCGCGATCGCCAGTATGACGAATTCAAGGATCGTGTCGGCGAAATCGTCAACGGAACGGTCAAGCGCGTCGAATACGGCAACGTCATCGTCGACCTTGGCCGTGGCGAAGGCATTATTCGCCGTGACGAGATGATCCCGCGCGAAAACATGCGCTATGGCGACCGCGTTCGTGCGTACGTGTATGACGTTCGCCGTGAACAGCGTGGCCCACAGATTTTCCTCTCGCGTACCCATCCGCAGTTCATGGTGAAGCTGTTCACCATGGAAGTGCCGGAAATCTACGATGGCATCATCCAGATCAAGTCGGTTGCTCGCGACCCGGGTTCTCGCGCCAAGATTGCCGTCATTTCAAACGACAGCTCGATCGATCCCGTCGGCGCCTGCGTTGGTATGCGCGGTAGCCGAGTTCAGGCGGTCGTCGGCGAACTTCAGGGCGAAAAGATCGATATCATTCCGTGGTCGGGCGATCCGGCTTCGTTCATCGTCAACGCACTGCAACCTGCGGAAGTGGCCAAGGTGGTTCTTGATGAAGATGCAGAGCGCATCGAAGTCGTGGTGCCGGACGAGCAGCTTTCGCTGGCCATCGGTCGTCGTGGCCAGAACGTTCGTCTTGCCTCGCAGCTGACGGGCTGGGATATCGACATCATGACGGAGCAGGAAGAATCCGAGCGCCGCCAGAAGGAATTCAACGAGCGCACGAACCTGTTCATGGATGCGCTCGACGTCGACGAAATGGTGGGTCAGGTTCTGGCGTCCGAAGGCTTTGCGCAGGTCGAGGAACTGGCTTACGTTGAACTTGGCGAAATCGCCTCTATCGACGGTTTCGACGAAGATACGGCCAACGAGATCCAGACGCGTGCTCGTGAATATCTCGACCGGATCGAAGCCGAAATGGATGCAAAACGCCGGGAACTCGGCGTATCCGACGAATTGCGCCAGATCGACGGCCTGACGGCAAAGATGCTCGTTGCGCTTGGCGAAGACGGTATCAAGACCGTAGAGGATTTCGCCGGTTGCGCTGCAGACGATCTGGTTGGCTGGTCCGAGCGCAAGGACGGTGAGACCAAGAAATTCGAAGGCCTCTTTTCAAAGTTCGACGTTTCCCGCGTGGAAGCGGAAAACATGGTCCTGCAGGCGCGCCTGGCTGCTGGCTGGATCACGCAGGAAGATCTGGCTCGCGAACAGGCTGCTCTTGAAGAAGAGGCCGTTGACGAGGAGGCGGACGCCGCTGCCGAACAATGATTGCGGCGGCTGACGCCCGTGATCACGCAGCGGATGAAGAGGAACTCGTGGTGAACGATCGTACCTGTATCGTGAGCCGCAAGACCTTCGACCCTCATGAACTGATCCGGTTCGTTGCCGGCCCGCAGGGGCAGGTTGTGCCGGATCTGAAGCGGCAATTACCCGGTCGTGGATGCTGGGTGAAGGCGGAACGGGATCTGGTGGAGCTCGCGATCAAACGCAAGCTCTTCGCCAGGGCTCTCAAGCGGGACGTGAAGGCCGAGCCCGATCTGGGCCTGATGGTCGAGCGCCTGCTGGTAACCGATCTGGTCGGGATGATGAGCATGGCTCGCAAGGCGGGACAGTTCATCTCCGGCGCGATGAAGGTGGATAATGCCGTGCGGACCGGCGAAGCGGTCGGCGTGTTTCACGCTGCCGATGCCGCCGCAGATGGCGTGCGAAAGATTGACCAGGCCCGCAAGGCCTGGAGGCTCGGAACGGATGCCGAGGAGGAGATTCCCTCCTTTCGGCTCTTCTCCGCAGCCGAAATGGACGAACTGATGGGCCAGAATGCTTTTATCCATGCCGCGGCGCTTGCCGGACAGGCGGGTGAAGGTGTAGTGAAGCGCGCAACCATGCTCGAAACGTACCGCAATGGCGGTCACTCCGGAGCAGATGGTGGCGCTGGCCGGTCAGACACATGACGCGGTCACCGGCTATTGCCGGCTGCCGCATTGGAAGACGTGTATTGAACGACAGGACCTGATGGTTGCCATCCGCTCCTGCCGGAAGGAACAGGAACGGATGACCGACAGTAAAGACGACAAGACACTCAGCGTATCGGGCAAGAAAACCCTCACCCTGAAGCCGTCAGGGATGAGCCAGGGTACCGTGCGCCAGGATATGGGTCGCGGTCGCACCAAAGCGGTTGTGGTTGAAACCCGCAAGCGCCGCCCTCTCCGCCCCGAAGACGAAAAGCCGATCACGCCTGTTGCGGCTCCCGTTGCAGCAGCACCGGCTGCCCAGCCGCCGCGCCCCGTAGAGCAGGCTCCTGTTCAGCAGGCACGCCCCGCAGCGCCCGCGCCGCAGCCCGCCCGTCCGGCGCCGCAGTCACCCCAGCGCGTTCATCAGCCGAGCTCGCAGAACCAGCGGCCGCAGCAGGGCAATTCCCGCCCGCAGCAGAACAACTCGCGTCCGAACAGCGACCGTCCGCGCGGTGCAGTGCTGCACGACCTTTCCGCATCGGAAATGGATGCACGCCGCCGCGCCCTGGCAGAAGCTCAGGCACGCGATATCATCGAAGCCAAGCAGCGTGCCGAAGACGAGGCCCGTCGCAAGGTTGAGGAAGAGCGTCGCGCTGCAGAACAGCGTGCCGAAGAAGAGCGTCGTGCTGCGGAGGCAAAGGCTCAGGCGCTCGCCGAGCCTGCTGCGCCCGCCACTGCACAGCCAGCTCCGGCTGCAGAGGCTCCAGCGGAACGTTCCCAGTCTGCGGCTCCGGTCACGGCTCGCCCGCGCGAAAACAACAACCGTCCCCAGCCGCCCCGTGCGGCTCCGGCCGCACCTGCCCCGCAGCCTGGTCTGCCGGTTCGTGGTCGCAAGCCATCGGATGACGAAGACGATGATCGCGGTCCAGCCCGTAGCGGTCCGGCGCGTGGCAAGGTTGCCGCCCCGGCTCCGGCCAAGGTTCCGGCCCGTCCGAAGGAAGACGATCGCCGCCGCGGCAAGCTGACGGTGACCACCGCCGATGTGGATGATGACGGTTCCTCGCGTGGCCGCTCGATGGCTGCCATGCGCCGCCGTCAGGAAAAGTTCCGCCGCAGCCAGATGCAGGAAACGCGTGAAAAGGTCATGCGCGAAGTCATCCTGCCGGAAACGATCACGATCCAGGAACTTTCGCAGCGTATGTCCGAACGCGCTGTCGACGTGATCAAGTACCTGATGAAGGAAGGTCAGATGATGAAGCCGGGCGACGTCATCGACGCCGACCTTGCAGAACTCATCGCAACCGAATTCGGCCATACCGTGAAGCGCGTTTCCGAGTCGGACGTTGAAGAAGGTATCTTCAACGTGAAGGACGATGAAGGCGAGCTGGTTTCGCGTCCGCCGGTCGTGACCATCATGGGCCACGTCGACCACGGCAAGACCTCGCTTCTCGACGCCATCCGTCACGCCAACGTCGTTGCTGGCGAAGCTGGTGGTATTACGCAGCATATCGGTGCCTATCAGGTCGAACAGAACGGCCAGAAGATTACCTTCATCGATACGCCCGGCCACGCCGCCTTTACGGCCATGCGTGCCCGTGGTGCGCAAGCGACGGACATTGCAATCCTCGTGGTTGCGGCCGACGACAGCGTGATGCCGCAGACGATCGAATCGATCAACCACGCGAAGGCGGCCGGCGTGCCGATCATCGTGGCGATCAACAAGGTGGACAAGCCGACGGCTGATCCGCAGAAGGTGCGCACGCAGCTTCTGCAGCATGAAGTCTTCGTCGAATCCATGGGTGGTGAAGTTCTTGACGTCGAAGTTTCGGCAAAGAACAAGACCAACCTCGACAAGCTTCTTGAAGCTATCCTGCTGCAGGCCGAAATTCTCGACCTGAAGGCCAATCCGAACCGGACGGCTGAAGGTACGGTTATCGAAGCCGAGCTCGACCGTGGTCGCGGTGCCGTTGCGACCGTTCTGATCCAGAAGGGTACTCTGCGTCCGGGCCAGATCATCGTGGCGGGCGATCAGTGGGGCCGCGTTCGCGCGCTGGTCAACGACAAGGGTGAGCACGTCAAGGAAGCCGGTCCGGCCATGCCTGTCGAGGTTCTTGGCCTGTCGGGCACACCTGCTGCCGGTGACAAGTTCGCCGTCGTCGAGAACGAAGCACGTGCTCGCGAAATCTCCGAGTACCGCCAGCGTCTGGCCCGTGACAAGGCGGCAGCACGCCAGTCCGGTTCGCGCGGCTCGCTCGAGCAGATGATGAACCAGCTCCAGAGCTCCGGCATGAAGGAGTTCCCGCTGGTCATCAAGGGTGACGTGCAGGGCTCGATCGAAGCCATTGCCGGCGCTCTCGACAAGCTCGGCACCGACGAGGTTCGTGCCCGCATCGTTCACTCCGCAGTGGGTGGCGTGACGGAATCGGATATCTCACTCGCTGAAGCGTCGAACGCAGCCATCATCGGCTTCAACGTTCGTGCTAACGCACAGGCTCGCTCGCTGGCTGAACGCGAAGGTATCGAAATTCGCTATTACAACATCATCTACGATCTGGTGGATGACGTGAAGGCAGCGATGTCGGGTCTTCTGTCGCCGGAACGTCGCGAGACCTTCCTCGGCAATGCCGAAATCCTCGAGGTCTTCAACATCACGAAGGTCGGCAAGGTTGCCGGTTGCCGTGTCGTGGAAGGCAAGGTCGAGCGCGGCGCAGGCGTGCGTCTGGTTCGCGACAACGTGGTCATCCACGAAGGCAAGCTCAAGACACTCAAGCGCTTCAAGGACGAAGTCTCCGAAGTGCCGGTGGGTCAGGAATGCGGTATGGCCTTCGAAAACTACGAAGACATTCGCGCTGGCGACACCATCGAGTGCTTCCGTGTGGAACACGTTACACGCACACTCTGATCGTCACACGATCGATTGCATCCGACGCCGGGCCTCGTGCCCGGCGTTTTTCGTTTCAGAAAGCCTTTTGAGATAAAGCGCGTCGCAATCTTTCAGACTCGCTCCTGCCGCTTTATCTCTCTTCCCTTATCGCATGTCGTTATCGCAAAACCGCTGCACACTTTTGCGCGCCATGCTTTAAAACATGAGTTCCGTCTGAAAGATTCTTTCAAACGGCGGCCTTTAATAGTTTACATTTTTCGTCATGTTTATTATGCGGTAGCTCAACGGAGCGTGGCAGGACTGGCCTGTCCGCGATAGGGCGGGATAACCCGTCATCCCTGATGCCGGTCAGAAATCGGGAGCTGTCCATGTCTTACACACTCGCCAACCTCTCTATTCAACCGCCGACAGCCCGGAATTCTTGGAGCCGGATGCTTCTGGTGGCAACCTGCCTTGCATTTATTGCCCTGCCAGTCCTTGCGCAAACCGAGCAGCCTTCAACTCCCCAGACCCAGCAAGCCGCCCCGGCAGTTACGGCACCTTTGGACCGGACCGCTCCTGCTGCCCCTGGGCAGACCACGCCGTCAACCGGTGCTACTTCGGCAGCAACGCCGCCAGCCGGCGACGCGCCACAGGGTAAGTCAATTGTCGAGGCAACGGGTCAAGCGCTCTCCCAGTTGCTCCCAAGCGGCGAGCGCTCGGACATTCCCCATAATCTTTCGCCTCTCGGCATGTTCATGGCCGCCGATTGGGTGGTGAAGAGCGTCATGATCGGCCTTGCTCTGGCCTCTCTGCTGACCTGGACGGTCTGGCTGGCCAAATCTCTGGAACTTATGGGCGCGCGGCGGCGCGCGACGGCAATCGTGGAGGCGGTTCGTCAGTCGCGCACACTGGCGGACGCCATTGTGCTTGCGGAGCGGCGCAAAGGTCCTGCTGCCACCATGCTTCATGAGGCAGCACGCGAACTCAAGCTTTCCGAGACCACGCTCGATCATGCAGACAATTCCGGCGTCAAGGAGCGCGTCGCTTCAGTACTTTCACGGATCGAGGTCGGCGCGGGTCGCCGGATGATGCGCGGGACCGGTGCACTTGCTACGATTGGCTCCGTCGGCCCCTTCGTGGGACTGTTCGGGACCGTCTGGGGGATCATGAACTCCTTCATCGGCATCTCCCAATCCCAGACGACCAACCTTGCTGTTGTTGCACCCGGCATTGCTGAAGCGCTGCTGGCGACTGCGATCGGTCTTGTTGCCGCCATTCCTGCCGTGGTGATCTATAACATCTTTGCCCGGTCCATTACCGGTTACCGGCAGTTGCTGGCCGATGCTGCCGCAGGTGTCGAGCGGCTGGTGAGCCGCGATCTGGATTTCCGCAAAGTGCCGCCTGGCCAGCGTACAAAGCCTAACGTGTCGCTGATGGCGGGAGAGTGACATGGCAGGTGGAATTCGCGAAAACCATGGGGATGATCTGAGCGAGAATCATGAGATCAATGTCACCCCTTTCATCGATGTCATGCTCGTTCTGCTGATCATCTTCATGGTGGCGGCGCCGCTCGCGACAGTGGATGTCAATGTCGATCTCCCCGCCTCGACCGCGAAACCGGCCCAGAGACCTGACCAACCGCTGTATCTGACCGTCAAGGAAGATCTTAGCCTTAACCTTGGCAATGACCCCGTAGCGCGCGAGCAGCTTTCACAGGCTCTGGAAGCGCAGACACAGGGCAACAAGGATACGCGGATCTTCCTGCGTGCAGACAAGATGGTGGACTACGGCCACTTCATGGAAGTCATGAACCTTTTGCGCGATGCTGGTTATTTGAAGATCGCTCTTGTGGGCCTGGAAACGGTTGGCGTTCCATCAACGACGACACCGGCACTAGGGCCTTGAGGAGTTAGTCATGATGACATCCACAGCCGGCAGATGGAAACGAAGACTGGGTGAAGCAGCCCTGTGGACCGGGGCAAGTTCGCTGGTTCTAACCGCTCATCTGGCTGCGGCCGCTGTTCTGCTGCGTCATGAGCCGGAGGAGAGCGGTGATCTTGCGCCGCCTGCCGCGATCATGATCGAGCTTGCAGCGGTTCCGGAAGCCGCAGCGACCGAGGAAACGGTTGTGTCCGAAGAAACGCAAGACTCGCTTGAGGTCAAGACAGAGCAAAGCGAACCGGTTGAGCAGGCCGAGTTGACGCCTGACGCACAGCCCGTCCCGGAACCTGAGCCAACACCGGAACCGCCAGCAGAGCAGCCTCTGGAAACTGCCATGCTCAAACCGGAGCCGCCACCGATCGAGGAGAAGCCGGAACCGGTGCAGGAAACCACCCAGACCATTCCACAAGAGATTCCGGAGCCCGTTGAACAACCGGCGGAACAACAACTGACCATGTTGGAGCATGTCGAGGTTCCTTTGCCCGCAGCCCGCCCTGCCCCGGAGACGCCAAAGCCGGTGGTGACACAGAAGCCTGAAAAGAAGGTAGAACAGCGCAAGCCAAAGCCGCAGCCGCCGGCAGCGAAAGCTACCGTACAGGCAAAGGCCGACGTTCAGGAATCGACGCGGACAGCTGCAGCCGCCACATCCAGCGCAACTGGCACGTCTTCCGTTTCACCGGCGAAGTGGCAGGCCAAGCTTGCGGCGCATCTGGCCCGTCAGCGCGGAAAGTGCCCGGCCAATGGACGTGGTAGCACCGCCTATGTGAGCTTCCGGATTGATGGTGGCGGAAATCTGAGCGCCGTTTCGCTGGCGCGTTCTTCGGGCTTTGGCGATTTCGATGACTACATGGTGGATCTGGTTCGCCGGGCCTCTCCCGTGCCGCCACCGCCTTCGGGCATCGGCAACAAGGTTACGGTTCCGCTCGGCTATAGAAACTGCTAAAGCATGCCGCGCAAACGTGTGTTGCGATTTTGCGATATCGATATGCGCCAATGTTGTGAAGCCCTTGCGGGTCGCGCTCTCGGGATTCGTTCGCCGCGACCAGCCAAGGACTGAAGCATGCATATTTCGCTTTCCGAACTCGAACGTCAGATCGCTTCCGTTTTCGAAGCCAATGGCGTTCCTGCGACAGCCGCACTGTCTGTTGCGAAAAGCCTTGTTGCGGCAGAGGCGGCTGGACAATCCGGGCATGGCCTGAGACGCGTGCAGGCCTACGTCGCGCAGGCGCGGTCCGGAAAGGTGAAGCCGGACGCACATGTTGCCGTGACCCAACCGCGACCTTCGATGCTTTCAATCGATGCAGGGTTGGGTTTTGCTTATCCGGCCATCGACATTGCCGTTGATCGGCTCGTTCCCCTTGCGAAGAGCCAAGGTATTGCGGCGGCGGCCATTCATCGCTCGCACCACGCAGGCGTTCTGGCGCTGACGGTGGAGCGGTTTGCCGAGAAGGGTCTCATTGCCCTGATGTTTGCCAATGCTCCGGCGTCCATGGCGCCATGGGGTGGCAGACGGCCGCTTTTCGGCACGAACCCCATAGCGTTTGGTTTGCCCGTTCCAGGGCAAGAGCCGATCATTATTGATCTCGCCCTGTCGAAAGTCGCGCGCGGCAAAGTTATGGAGGCGCACCAGAAGGGTACATCAATACCGGATGACTGGGCTCTGGATCCTGACGGAAACCCCACGACCGATGCAACGATCGCCCTGACCGGCACCATGGCCCCCGCTGGAGGCGCCAAGGGAGCCGCTTTGGCCTTGATGGTGGAGGTTTTGGCGGCCAGCCTGACCGGCGCCAACTATTCTTTCGAGGCAAGCTCGCTTTTCGACGATCAAGGGCCCGCTCCGGCACTCGGCCATTTCATCATCGCGATTGATCCCTGCGCGGCTGCCGGTGAACGCGTCAACAGTCGTATTCAGCTTCTTGCGGAGGAGATGTCTCGCGAAGAAGGTGTACGATTGCCTGGCCGACGGGGTCTGGGTCTGCGCGCGCTTGCCCTTCAGAACGGGCTAGAGGTGGATGATAGCCTGATGCAGGCAATCGAAAAGCTGATTGTGCGTCACTGACGGCGTGAAGTCAGCAGAAGCAGCCTAGACGGCTTCAGGGCGTTTACAAGAGCGGCTGATGAAGGCGGTTCTAAAGCGCGTCGCGATCTTTCAGATTCGCTCCTGACGCTTATCTCTTTGTTTAATCGTATGTCGTTACCGCAAAACCGCGGCCCACTATTGCGCGCCATGCTTTAGAAATGAAAAAGCCTGCCGCGGGAGGAGGTGCGGCAGGCTTTTAAACCTGATCGGCAATTTGGGAGGAGGAGGAGATTGCCGATCTCATCGTGCGACGCTGGGAGGAGGAGTGCGTCGCTTCGATGGTCGATATATATGATTTATGGTCGGCGGGAACAAGAGCTTCACCGCAATGCAGCAATGCGTATACTGCATATCTCTTGTCGCCTCCGCCAAATGTTTGAGCGATTCTATGCGGAGGCTTTGGAAGGATAGGGCGGAGACCCTCGATCTTCAGGGTGATTTCTCTTTTGATCAAGCTGGGATTGAAGTAGGCATCCACTCGATAGATCCGAGACTTGATAACTGAGGGCAGGCATGAGCACCACGATCCGCTATCACGAGGGCGACATTTCCGGGTTGGACATGAGACGGTACACGGATGCTGTTGCAATCGACACGGAGACTCTGGGCCTTGTTCCGCGCCGAGACCGCCTTTGCGTCGTCCAGCTCTCGCCCGGAGACGGCACAGCGGACGTTATTCGCATTGCCCGCGGTCAATCCCAGGCACCGAATCTTTGCAGTCTTCTGGCCGATGCTTCGCGGCAAAAGATCTTTCATTATGGCCGGTTCGATATCGCGGTGCTTTTCCATACCTTCGGCGTGACGACGGAAAACGTGTTCTGCACCAAGATCGCCTCCCGCCTTACCCGTACCTATACGGACCGCCACGGCCTGAAGGACAATCTCAAGGAGTTGCTTGAGGTCGATATCTCCAAGGCGCAGCAGCAGACAGACTGGGCGGCCGAGGTCCTGTCTCAGGCACAGCTCGAATATGCAGCCTCGGATGTTCTGCATCTGCACGCGTTGCGAGACAAGCTGCTCGCACGCCTGATGCGTGACGATCGTATGGAACTGGCGGCAGCCTGTTTTGCCTTCTTGCCGACACGTTCGAAACTCGACCTTCTCGGCTGGGAAGAGACGGATATCTTCGCCCATAGTTGATGGTTGCAAAGGTGATCGACTGGTTCGATTTGCGACATATTGATTGCCTGATCGCAATAAAACCGGCCTCCCGGCGGAGTTTGTTTACCAAAGATTTACCTTGATCTGGGCAGGCTGACAGCCTGTCGGCAGATTCACGTCATGAGACGTGGCGCAGGGAAAGGAAACCCGGGAGGCTCCTGAAGTTCGCCGAAATGCCCGTTGTTCCAGGCAAGCGGAGGTGTCCCTATGCTGCCGCCTATTTCCAGCGTTGCCTCTCTCCGTCCGGCACAATCACCCCAGGACGCACCAGTTGAAGCCCCGTCCATCAAACCGCCAGCAGGCAGTGACATTGAGCCGGTAATCCCGGTCAATGCGGCTCAACCCGTTCAGGAACGGCTTGTCGCACTCGCACTTGCCGGACAGCTTTCCAGCGGGCGCAGCATTGCCAATGTGACGGACATGATCGGCTCCTTGTTGAACATCGAGCGGCAACCAGACGAAAGCACGGCAAACTTTACGGAGCGGCTGCTGGACGCTCTGAAGGCATTGCCTCCATCCGCTCAAGCCGCTCTGCAGAAAGCGCTCAATCAGTGGGTCCGTGGTTTGGCGATTGGCATGCTTGTGCAGGCACTGCGTAATCCAGCAGGGGCAGAGGCTACGAAGCTTGCGGCGCAGTTGGAAACGGTCGGTCGCGATCGCGAGGCGGCTCAGCGTCAGATCACAGCCGGCTATACCGATCTTGACGATATCGACGACTTTTCAGAGACGTTTCGGCCTGTCATCCCGCCAAAAGCCGCCAATGATACAGGGCTGACAGACCAGTCTCGGACGAGCCGTCCTATGATGCCGCTGGCAGAGCAGGTTCCAGGCGACTTGCGGGCGCCTACTCGATCCGCCCTTTCCAGCGGCCAACCAATGGCCGATCGAGGTCCGCAAGAAGCCATATCTGGAGCCGACGAGCCTGTCAGTCTTGAGATCGCCATCAAGGGCAGTGATTCGGATATTGACCGGGCGGCTTCGCAACGCGCAGTTCCGGGGGGCCGAAGCGCGGTGCCTTCCAGCACATCGCCTGCCCTGGCCACGGCAATGCCGGCGTCGCTCCCCCAATCCGACAGCGAGGCGGCAGCAGATTCGCTGCCTAACGACACGAAGGTTTCTGCCAGCAATTCAACCAAAGCCGAAACGCTGCAGACGGGGAACCCTTCTTTCACTCTGGACGAGAGTGATTTTGACGAAAGGGGCTATCGGCAGATCCTGCCCAACGCCTATGGTGAAGCAGATGAGGAGGCAGGGACACGCCCGGCGGATGTGAAAACCACTGCCAACCCAACTGGCCGCGCAGTGCAAGCAAATGATGCTATGCTTGCCAAGCGATTGATCCTGGAAGCCTCGGAAGTGCAGACCATGGAAGGCGCAGAGGGGGAAAGCAGCTCCAATCTGTTTCTTCAGCGCATCGCGGTAAGCAGCTCGACCGCTGAGGAAGATGTGCTTGAAGGTCTGAACAAGGAGGCGCTGACCGCACGGCAAGCAGCTGCTTCCAAAGATCACGCACCAGTTTTGAAATCGTCCCCACCAGACGCCATGTCCGCGCCTAGTGCGGCGGAGATCATTCCACAGCCTGCGATCCCGCTCAGTCTGACTGCGGCCTTGCTTCAGGATGAATCCGCCATTGCGGGTCTGGCGCAAGCCCTTGTCCAGATGCGGACAGTCCTGAAGGAAACTGCCGTTCCTGCGCATGTGCTCTACCCCTCAGACGGCGGACCGGGTGACGATGAGGATGCCCTGATTCCGGCGGTGGAGGCGGAGGATGAGGACCGGCACCACAGGCGGCGGCGAGACAATCAGCAAGACCAATCCCGTGATCGCGATGAGCCTTCGCATCGCAGCGGCGCTCCCAAGACATCTGAAGAGGACGCATCTACCTCGGCAGAATCATCCGACTTCTACGGGCGGCTGGGCGGCTGGTAACAGGCAACAAAAAACCCGCCGGGGCCAATCAAGGCACCGGCGGGTTGTTCTATTCAATCCAGCGACGATTAGTCGTTGCTGCGGTTCTTCAGAGCCGCGCCCAGGATGTCGCCGAGCGATGCGCCAGAATCGGACGAACCGAACTGTGCAACAGCTTCCTTCTCTTCTGCGATCTCGAGAGCCTTGATCGACAGCATGACCTTGCGGTCCTTCTTGGAGAAGTTGACGACGCGAGCATCAAAGACCTGGCCAACGGAGAAGCGCTCAGGACGCTGATCATCGCGGTCGCGGGCAAGATCGCCGCGGCGGATGAACGACGTGATGTCTTCATGATTGACGAGCTTCACTTCAACGCCGCCATCGTTAACACCGATGACTTCGCACGAAACGACAGCGTTCTTGCGCAGTTCGCCGGAGGAAGCGGCTTCACCGACCGTATCACGGCCGAGCTGCTTGATACCGAGCGAAATGCGTTCCTTCTCGACGTCCACATCCAGAACGACAGCCTTGACGACATCGCCCTTGTTGAACTCTTCGATGACCTGCTCGCCTGGACGGTTCCAGTCGAGGTCGGACAGGTGAACCATGCCGTCGACGTCGCCTTCGAGGCCGATGAACAGGCCGAATTCGGTCTTGTTCTTGACTTCGCCTTCAACTTCCGTGCCAGCCGGATGGCTGTAGGCAAATGCCTGCCACGGATTTTCGAGGGTCTGCTTCAGGCCGAGCGAGATACGACGCTTGGACGGATCGACTTCGAGAACGACCACGTCAACTTCCTGGCTCGTGGACAGGATCTTGCCGGGGTGAACGTTCTTCTTCGTCCAGGACATTTCGGAGATGTGGATGAGGCCTTCGATGCCCGGCTCCAGCTCAACGAATGCACCGTAGTCGGTGATGTTGGTGACGGTACCGGAGATCTTCTTGCCAACCGGGTACTTGGCGGAGATGCCATCCCACGGATCCGACTCGAGCTGCTTCATGCCGAGCGAGATGCGGTGAGTTTCCTGGTTGATACGGATGATCTGAACCTTGACCTGCTGGCCGATGTTCAGGATTTCCGACGGATGGTTTACACGGCGCCATGCCATGTCGGTGACGTGCAGCAGGCCGTCGATGCCGCCGAGGTCAACGAACGCACCGTAATCGGTGATGTTCTTGACGACGCCGTCAACAACCTGGCCTTCTTCGAGGTTCTGAACGATTTCAGAACGCTGCTCGGCACGGGACTCTTCCAGAACCGTACGACGCGAAACAACGATGTTGCCGCGACGCTTGTCCATCTTGAGGATTTCGAAGGGCTGCGGGTTATGCATCAGAGGCGTTACGTCACGAATCGGACGGATATCGACCTGAGAGCGCGGAAGGAAGGCAACAGCGCCGTCGAGGTCAACCGTGAAGCCGCCCTTGACCTGGTTGAAGATAACGCCTTCAACGCGCTCGCCAGCTTCGAACTTGGCTTCGAGCTTGATCCAGCTTTCTTCGCGGCGAGCCTTTTCGCGCGACAGAACAGCTTCGCCGAGAGCATTTTCAATGCGCTCTACGTAAACTTCAACTTCGTCGCCGACCTTGAGCGAGCCGTCCTTGCCCTTGGCGCCGAATTCCTTCAGCGGAACGCGGCCTTCAACCTTGAGGCCTACGTCGATAACCGCGACGTCCTTCTCGATTGCCGTGACTGTACCCTTGGCAACATAGCCTTCGGCCAGATCGTTAGAGGCAAAGGATTCTTCGAGAAGGGCTGCGAAATCTTCCCGCGTGGGGGTTGCTACTGACATGAAATCTCCTGATCGTGCCGTTTGTCTGGCACGCAATGCGCCGGGGGTTGGTGTTGTTCATACCCAAAGAACAAGTCCGCCCTACACACTTCGAGGGCAATCCGGCGCAGGACCCATATCTTCAAGCTTAGTCTGTTCAGTCTCCGGTTCACCGGCTTGGCCGACGGACCGTCAATTGGGGTTCAGGACTGCGTCGATCAAGATCTTGGCTGCCTGAAATGCGGCCTCTATACTCATTTCCGATGTATCAAGCAAGTGCGCATCATCTGCCGGTTTCAAAGGGCTATCGGCGCGACCCATATCGCGTTCATCGCGCTTTTTGACATCTTCGAAAATGGCCTCGTAATCGGCACTTCCACCATTGGCGATGATTTCGTCATGACGACGCCTTGCTCGCACGTCCGGCGAGGCCGTCACATACAGCTTGACCTGCGCCTGTGGGCAGACGACCGTGCCGATATCGCGCCCATCCAGCACAGTTCCCGGCTCTCGGTTCGAAAAGGCGCGCTGGGCTTCGACAAGGGCGCGCCGAACCGACGGCATGACTGCGATTTTGGAGGCCGCCTCTCCAATATGGTGCTGCGCCAGGACGGAGCGATCAAGACCGGCCAGATCGATCTTATGAGCCGTTGTTGCAGCCACATCCTCGTCGTCCAGCGGCAGGCCAGCATCCAGAAGCGCCTTTGCGGTGGCCCGGTAAGTCAGGCCCGTATCGAGGTGATGGAAGCCGTAGGTATCGGCTATCTTGCGCGAGAGCGTTCCTTTGCCGGCAGCAGCTGGCCCATCGATCGCGATGATAAAAGTCATGACTCACTCCCGAAAATCAATGGGATCCGGCTTAACGAAATATCCGCCGCATGACCAGACGGAGAAGTTTTGTATTGTCCTCGTGAGTTGATGGGAGACAACGCGCCCGCGACAGGTTCTGCAAAAGGGCCGGAAACCGGGCATTTACATGCGAAGTTTGCCTTTGACATGGGGATTTACAAGCTTTAATGGGACCGGCTAACATTTTTGAGCGTCGCATTTGCGGCAACGCCGAACTGATCGGCCATTCTCACGGGGCATCCACAGTGGCAAAAGCGGAACTTGGAACCAAGCGTACTGACCCGGATACGGGCAAGAAATTCTACGATCTGAACAGAGATCCGGTCGTCTCTCCTTACACCGGCAAATCCTGGCCACTCTCTTTCTTTGAAGAGAACACGGCGCAGATGAAGATGGAGCAGGCCGAAGAGGAAGAGGTCGCCGAAGTCGATACGGAAAATCCCGATGTCGAACTCGTCTCGCTCGAAGAGGGTGATGACGCGGCGGCCGGCGATGACATTCCGGATATGGGCGATGACGACGTCGAAATCGACGGCGACGACGACGACACGTTCCTGGAAGCCGATGAAGACGATGATGATGACGATGTGTCCGGCATCATCGGCGTCGGTGGCGACGAAGACGAAGTCTAAGCTCTTGAATTTCGAGGCCCGGTGAAAAAAATCACCGGGCTTTTCATTTTCGGCTTGCGCTTGGAAATTTCCGGAAGTAATAAGCCGCCACCCCGACAGAAGCGCTGCTTCGAACGGGTTCCCGGAACCGGTAAATGCCCGGTACCCTGATGGGGCTATAGCTCAGCTGGGAGAGCGCTTGCATGGCATGCAAGAGGTCAGCGGTTCGATCCCGCTTAGCTCCACCAAACTTTTCCATTCTAATTCTACGTTTGAAGCTGTTGCATCTGTCGTAGCAGACGAGCGTTTCAGACCAACCTCGTCGACCTACCAGACCACCTACCGCCGCGGCTCGCCGCCCGGCGCGTAAACGCTCTTGCTTTCAAAGCGAAACTTGTGGCTGCACTGGCAGCGCAGCATGTATTTGCGGGGATCGCGTGACGCGAATTCGGTCGAGAAGCCCCTCGGCATTTCGTCGATCTGGAAGCCGGGGTCCTTGCGGCGCGGGTCATCATCCTCGGAAACCTCGGCAAAGCCGGAGTGTCCGCATTGAGGGCATTCAAGTTTCCGGGAGTATCGATCGCGCGCAGCCATGGCGCTTACCTAAGATGGGAGCTTGACGATGGCAAGCCTGCTGATCTTTGACTTGCCGAATGTTTTCGCCGCGTCCAGATAGTGACAGGGAAATGGGAGAAAGAGGCGTTTGCAGGAATTAGAACAGTTTTTCAACAGGAGCGCCGTCGAGGTTGCCCGCGATCTCATCGGTGCGAGCCTTTGCGTTGATGGCATTGGCGGGGTCATCGTCGAGACTGAAGCCTATATGCCCGATGATCCGGCTTCGCATAGTTTTCGCGGCCAGACCAACCGCAACCGCTCCATGTTCGGGCCGCCCGCGCACGCCTATGTCTACCGTTCCTATGGCATCCACTGGTGCCTGAACTTCGTGTGCCTTCCCGCAAGCGCGGTGCTGATCCGCGCCCTCCAGCCGGTCCACGGCCTGGCAGAAATGGAAGAGCGGCGCCGGGTTTCCGATCCATTGCTGCTATGCGCTGGACCCGGAAGGGTTTCCCAGGCACTCGGCATCGACATCCGGCATGATGGCCTACCCTTGTCAGACGCGCCCTTCGAACTGAAACCATCCCACGAATCGGTGCTGGTCGTCACAGACCGGAGAATCGGCATCAGCAAGGCGGTTGATCATCTCTGGCGCTTCGGTCTGCAGAATTCCGTCTACGTGAGCAAAAAATTCAGGTCGTCTTGATTGGTAAAATTGGCAGTCACCTCACCAAGACTATTTTAAACTTAAAATATCTGGATTATCGTTATCGTCTATGTTCTTCGGCTATGACGAGGCGGTGAGGTTTATGATGGGATTGTCGGCATGATGGATTTCGCTAGGACACGCAAACTGTTTTACATGCCGGATGGTGTCATTTATCTGGATGGGAATTCGCTCGGGCCCTTGCCGCATTCAGCCGTCGAGCGGGTTTCCTCGCTGATGACACATCAGTGGGGCGAGATGCTGATCCGCGGCTGGAACGACGCGCAGTGGATGACCATGCCCCGCCGGATAGGCGACCGCGTTGGCAGACTGATCGGTGCACCTGCCGGAACCGTGGTCATGGGTGACACGCTTTCTATCAAGGTTTATCAGGCACTTGCCTCAGCCCTCGATCTCGTTGAAGACAAAAGCCGCAGGGTGATCCTGTCGGACAGCGGTAACTTTCCGTCCGATCTCTACATGGCGGAAGGACTCATAAAGTCTCTCGATCGCGGTTACGTGCTCAAAGTGGTCGCGCCGGACGAAGTGGAGGCGGCGATCAATGAGACCGTGGCCGTGACGATGCTCACGGAAGTGGATTATCGCACCGGCCGGCTGCATGACATGAAGGTGCTGACCGCCAAGGCCCATGCCGTGGGTGCACTTGCGATCTGGGATCTGGCGCATTCTGCAGGCGCCATCCCGGTTGACCTCGCGGGGGCTGAAGCCGATTTCGCCGTGGGCTGCACCTATAAATATCTGAACGGTGGGCCGGGTGCGCCTGCCTTCATCTATGTGGCGCCGAAATGGGCGGACAAGGCACGTCCTGCCCTCTCGGGATGGCTGGGGCACGAAAGACCGTTTGCTTTCGATCTTACCTATCGTCCGGGCGACGGAATAGACCGCATGCGCGTCGGTACGCCGCCGATCATTGCGCTGGCGGCGCTCGATGCGGCTCTCGATGCGTGGGACGGCATCGACATGGCCGATATCCGACAGAAGTCGATTGCGCTGTGCGATCTGTTCATTCGTGAGGTTGAAGGCAAATGCCCGAGCCTGAAACTCGGTTCACCACGCGACGGCACCCAGCGGGGCAGCCAGGTATCCTTCATCCATCCGGAAGGCTATGCGATCATGCAGGCCTTGATCAGCCGCGGCGTGATTGGTGATTTCCGTGCGCCGGACGCAATCCGCTTTGGTTTCACGCCGCTTTATATCGATGAGACCGACGTTCGCGCTGCTGTCGATATTCTGGCCGACATCATGACGAATAATCTCTGGGACCAACCGCAATTCAAGCAGAAGGCGCTCGTGACGTGACCGACAAGCCCTACGATCCTTCCCGGGAGGGGGCGCAAATGTCCTTTCGCGAGCGCATGTCCTATACGGATTATCTGCAGCTCGACCCGATCCTGTCTGCCCAGAAGCCGCTTTCCAGCGCGCATGACGAATTGCTGTTCATCATCCAGCATCAGACGTCCGAGCTCTGGATGAAGCTCGCGATCCACGAGATAACCTCCGCCATGCAGGCCATTCGACGGGACGATCCGCAGCCCGCGTTCAAGATGCTGTCACGCGTGGCACGCATATTCGAGCAATTGAACAGTGCCTGGGACGTGCTGCGCACGATGACGCCAAGCGAATATACCGATTTCCGCAACGCGCTTGGTCAGTCTTCCGGCTTTCAGTCCTATCAGTATCGCGCCATCGAGTTTCTGGCGGGCAATCGCAATGCAGCGATGCTGGGGCCGCACCAGCACCGCCCGGACCTGATGACGCATCTGGAAGACATCTTGTCCCGCCCAAGCCTTTACGATGAAGCCATTCTGCTTCTCGGACGAAGCGGTTTCGACATCGGCGCTGACGGCGAACGCCAGGATTGGCGTGACAAACGTGGTGAGAGCGAGCAGGTGCTGGAAGCCTGGCGAGCCGTCTATGCGGCGCCCGGCAAACATTGGGTGCTTTACGAGTTGGCGGAAAAGCTGGTGGATTTCGAAGACTATTTCCGTCGCTGGCGTTTCAACCATGTCACCACCGTCGAGCGTGTCATCGGCTTCAAGCGCGGCACCGGTGGGACGTCTGGCACCCAGTATCTGAAGAAGATGCTGGAGGTGGAACTGTTTCCAGAATTGTGGCGCGTCAGAACCGTACTTTGACACCAGCGGGAGGGATTCATGCTGTTTTACCGGATCGATGACTGGAGCGACGCCTATACAAACGGCGGCAACATCCCGCGCGGCGAAGCCTGGCCTGAAGTCTGGGTGGAACCGGCAAGGCTCTATCGCGAACGCATGATCGAAGCAGGTCGCGCCCGGCTCGATCTTTCCTATGGTGCAAACCCGCGTAATCGCTTTGATCTCTTCCTGCCACAAGGAACCCCGAAGGGTCTGGTCGTCTACATCCACGGCGGCTATTGGCAGGCACTCGACAAAAACTACTGGTCGCATCTGGCCCATGGCAGCATCGAGCATGGCTTTGCGGTGGCCATGCCTTCCTACACGCTTTGTCCGGATGTGCGTGTGGGTAACATCGTTCAGGAAGTTGCCGCTGCGATTTCGGATGCGGCAGGCGAGATCGACGGACCAATCCACCTGACAGGCCACTCCGCCGGCGGGCATCTTGTCACCCGCATGGTGGCCGAAACTTCACCGCTGCCGAACGATGTTCGGTCACGGGTGCGGACGGTGGTTTCGATTTCCGGCGTTCATGATCTGCGGCCGCTGGTGAACACCAACCTCAATGCCAAGCTGCGGCTAGACGATGCGGAGGCCGCTCAGGAAAGTCCCGTCTTGATGAGGCCCGGTCGCGACACGCGCCTTTTCTGCTGGGTGGGTGCGAACGAGCGCTCTGAATTCGTTCGCCAGAATACGTTGATGGCCAGCGTGTGGCTCGGTCTCGGCGCGGAAACCGGAGCCTATGCGGAACCTGACAAGCACCATTTCACCATTGTCGACGGCCTTGCCGATCCTCATCATCCTCTGGTGAAGACCCTTCTTTCCTGACTTTTCACGCTTCTTCGTCTTCGTCTGTAAAATGTGAGCGACCTTCCTCAACATGGCCCCTCCCCTTCGGTCTGAAGGGGATCTACGCTTGGGTGTGACGGAATGCGAATCACCGGGTGACGACCAATGACTGTGGCGAGGCGAAAGCGATTGATTCGGGCGCAACGTGCCTGGACAGGGATTGCGCTCGTTGCCGCGATTTCCTTCCTGGCCGGAATAACTGATGCCATCGGCCTGCGGCTTTCCGGCGACTTTGTTTCGTTCATGACGGGAAATACCACGCGCGCCGCCATTTTCTTCGTGGATGGCAACTGGGGACATGGACTGGTGCTGCTCGGCGCCATTGCCCTTTTCGTCATGGGCAACGCGCTAGGCATCGTCATCGCCAGTATCGTTCGACGCAGGATCTTCGGGGTTCTGGCGGCGGTGTCCCTGCTCCTTAGTTTCGCTTCGATATTGGACCAGCCGCAGCTTGGCGTCTTGCGCTTCTACCTCGTCGTTCTCGCCATGGGGGTCGTGAATGCCGCCGTCGAACAGATCGAAGGCCTGCCAATCGGCCTGACCTATGTGACGGGCGCGTTATCGCGTCTGGGGCGCGGCATTGGCCGCTTCATCATGGGAGACCGGCGGCTGGACTGGTCCATCCAGATCGTACCCTGGTCCGGCATGGTGACGGGTGCCCTGTGCGGCGCCCTGATCGGCGGTGCATTTGCGCGCGAATCATTGTTCCTTGCGGCTGTATTTGCCATGGGCATCGCCATTTCGTCGCTTTTCATCCGCAAGACGCTGCACCACCGCTATAACCAGCGCCCTGCCAGCACCTCACGTAGAT
Source organism: Rhizobium sp. Root149 (assembly GCF_001427345.1). Classification (NCBI taxonomy): domain Bacteria; kingdom Pseudomonadati; phylum Pseudomonadota; class Alphaproteobacteria; order Hyphomicrobiales; family Rhizobiaceae; genus Rhizobium; species Rhizobium sp. Root149. The sequence goes on along the minus strand of NZ_LMGD01000020.1, from coordinate 114,025 downwards.
AGTGTTCATGTTTTATCTCTCGAAGATCGTCTGGCTGGTCGCACAGCCGCTTTCGCTTGTGTTCCTGGCGATCCTGCTGGCGCTGCTTCTCAGCCTCGCGGGTTGGCGGAAATCCGGTTTCCTGTTTTCGAGCCTTGCTGCGCTTCTGCTGTTCGTGACGCTTTACACGACAACCGGCAATGTTCTTCTGCAAAGGCTCGAGAACAAGGCAGTGCGCCCTCAACCGGACCCCGCCTCTGTCTCCTGCATCATCATGCTGGGTGGCGCGATCGAAAATGACGTGATGGACGCACGCGGTGGCATAGAGTTCAATGCAGCGGCGGACCGCTATACGCAGACGGTGAGACTGGCTCTGAAATACCCGCAAGCCAAGATGATCATTTCCGGTGGCGATGGTTCGTTCAGCGGGCGATATGAAGGTGAAGCAGAGGTGACAGAACGGTTTTTTACCGATTTGGGGATCAACGCCGACCGTCTGATCAAGGAAAACACGTCGCGCAATACGTTTGAGAACTCAGCCAACACCAGGGAGCTATTGGAGCGGCATGGCCTGACAGATTGCCTGCTGGTGACCTCCGCCTTCCACATGCCACGCGCCACGGCGCTCTTTGCCAAAATGGGGATCGGCGTTATTCCCTACCCGGTCGATTACCGAACGACTGGTAGGACGGAGATCGGCTTCGATTTCACCCAACCCTCGCTGAATGCCCAGAACATGGCAACGGCGGTCCGGGAATGGCTGGCGATCGTCGCCTATCGGCTATCCGGGCGAACCGGCTGACTATTTCTTCGAGATCGTGACCATTTGCGCGCCGCGGATCCGGACCGTCATTTCACAATCGGGCTTTTCGGTACGGTTGCAATATTTCGGGTGCATCTTGAAGACGAACACCATGTTGCCGAACCGCTTGACGAAATCATAGCCATAGATCTGGGCGGTGGCGATCATGAAGTAGCCGCCTTCCTTGACCTGAAGATAGAAGTTGTTGGGGCAACCTTCCTCGGTGCAGCCAATGCCCTTCTGACCCTTGCAGGTCATTTCTCCATGATTGACGACTGCGTCGATCAACCCATCATTATTGACGTCAAAGCGCTTGATGAAGCCATCGCCGAACAAAACGCCGGGGCATTCCTTGCGGTAGTGATCCTTTTCGTAGATCTCGGGATCACTTAACAACGGCTGCTGCGCAGAGGCAACCGAAGGCGCGACTGCCATGAGGATAGCGAGCGATGACATCAAGAAAAGATTGCTGAAGCTTTTTACCACGATCGACTTCCCCGATGCTTTTTCACGGCATACAAACCTGCCGGGACGGCGGCATCAAAATCAGATGCCGCGCATATAATCGCGCCGTACTTGTGCGACGCTTGTGAACATTAAGGGGAAAGCCCTGCCATGGCTCTGCTCGGATTGCTGGATTACGCAGGGGTCGCCCTGTTTGCCGCCACAGGCGCGCTTGCAGCATCACGCAAGCAACTGGATCTCATCGGCTTTCTGTTCTTCTCGGCGGCCACGGGGGTGGGCGGCGGGACTCTGCGTGATCTCGTGCTCGGCAAGCCAGTTTTCTGGGTCGCTGACCCGACCTATCTGCTCATCTGTGTTGCAGTTGGAATCATCGTGTTTCTGACAGCGCACATGATCGAATGGCGCTACCAGTTGCTGATCTGGCTGGATGCGATCGGTCTCTCGGCCTATAGCGTCATGGGGGCGGCCAAGGGCTTGGCGACCACCGGTTCGCCAACCATCGCCATCGTTACCGGCACGATGACGGCAACGTTCGGCGGTATTCTGCGCGATCTGATTGCCAACGAGCCGTCAATTCTGCTGCGCCCTGAAATCTATGTGACGGCAGCACTTGCTGGCGCCAGCGCCTTCACAGCCGCACAGCTGCTGGATCTGCCGCTGGCCGCCAGTTCCGCAGCGGGCATCGTCATCGCTTTTGCGCTTCGCGGAGGTGCGCTGCATTTCGGATGGACGCTGCCACGCTATCGCCCGCGTCCAGGCAGGCCCGCGGACGAGGCGCTGAAGACGAAAACCAAAAAGCGGAATTAATCAGGATTTCTTTTCGCGCAGGCGGATGATCACATCCACATGGGCGATTTCCATTCCCTCGGGCGCTTCGGGAAGATTGCCGATTTCGATATTGCTGACCGGAATATCCAGCACCTCGTTGCGTCCCTCGACGAAGAAGTGGTGGTGATCGGAGATATTCGTATCGAAATAGGTCTTGGCGCTCTCGACGGCCAGAACGCGAATCAGTCCGGCTTCCGTAAACTGGTGGAGCGTGTTGTAGACGGTCGCCAGCGACACGGGCACGCCTGCCTGGGAGGCTTCCTCATGCAGTTCTTCGACCGTCAGATGACGATCACCTTTGGCGAACAGGAGATCGGCCAGCGCTACACGCTGACGCGTCGGGCGCAAGCCGCGCGCGCGAAGTCTTGTTTCCACTTGAACTGTGGCGTCCGCCATTCGTTGCCTTGCTCCATCAAGACCAATGTACTCAAGTTTTCGATATAACTTTTGCAGCCCTTACTTTCAATAGCGAGAAATGGCGCTTCTAAGGTTCCTGTTAGGTCGAAATGCGAAAAATGCGCTCAAAGCCTCTGGTTTGCCGGTGCCGCTTCCTATATGCCGACCACCAAGATGGCGCGAAAAGCTTCTGCTTATCCGCAGGAGACCTAACCCTCGCGCTTCATTTTCCAGCGGTCTTGCTTTAAACACGCTGTGGACCAAAGACGAGGGGGAACGGAAAGACCTCATGAGCAGCAGACAATCCAGCTACACATACGAAGAACTGATCGAGTGCGCCCACGGCAGACTGTTTGGGCCGGGCAATGCGCAATTGCCGCTGCCGCCCATGCTGATGGTTCACCGGATCACGGAAATTTCCGAAACAGGCGGCGCCTTCGACAAGGGCTTTCTGCGCGCCGAGTTCGATGTGCGGCCGGACGACTGGTATTTTCCGTGCCATTTCGAGGGCAATCCGATCATGCCAGGATGCCTCGGCCTTGACGGGATGTGGCAGCTGACCGGCTTCTTCCTCGGCTGGCTGGGTGAGGAAGGCCGCGGAATGGCTCTCTCAACCGGCGAAGTCAAGTTCAAGGGCATGGTTCGCCCGCACACAAAACTCCTGGAATACGGCATCGACTTCAAGCGTGTCATGCGTGGGCGTCTGGTTCTTGGCACCGCCGATGGCTGGCTGAAGGCCGATGGCGAGACGATCTATCAGGCGACCGACCTTCGCGTTGGGCTTTCCAAGGACAAGGCGGCCTGATTGCAGGCCAGTGCCAGGAAGCCGGCGATGTCGGCTTTCTTTTTTCAACGACTTCAAAAGGTTCATTGTCATGCGACGGGTAGTTGTCACGGGTTTGGGTGTCGTTTCTTCAATCGGCAATAATGCCGATGAGGTGACCACCTCGCTTCGCGATGCCAAGTCCGGCATCACCTTCTCCAGCGATTTTGCCAAGCACGGCTTCAAGTGCCAGGTCTGGGGCAAGCCTACCCTTGATCCGACCGAACTGGTGGATCGGCGCGCGATGCGCTTTCTCTCCCAGGGCGGCGCCTGGAACCATGTTGCGATGAAGCAGGCGATTGCCGACGCAGGCCTGGAAGAAGCCGATTACGCGCAGAATGAGCGCGTTGGCATCATCATGGGCTCCGGCGGTCCTTCCACCCGCCAGATCGTTGAAGCTGCCGATATCGTACGCCAGAACAACAGCCCCAAGCGCATTGGGCCGTTCGCTGTGCCGAAGGCCATGTCTTCCACTGCTTCGGCAACGCTTGCCACATGGTTCAAGCTGCATGGCGTGAACTACTCGATCTCCTCAGCCTGCTCGACATCGGCGCACTGCATCGGGAATGCGGTCGAAATGATCCAATGGGGCAAGCAGGATATGGTGTTTGCCGGTGGCCACGAGGATCTGGACTGGACGATGTCCGACCTCTTCGACGCCATGGGCGCCATGTCAACGAAGTACAACGACCGCGCAGAGGTTGCTTCGCGCGCGTATGATGCCAACCGAGACGGCTTTGTCATCGCCGGTGGCGCAGGCGTCCTCGTTCTCGAAGAGCTGGAGCGTGCCAAGGCGCGTGGCGCGAAGATATATGCGGAAGTGGTCGGCTACGGTGCGACATCCGACGGCTACGATATGGTCGCCCCCTCCGGCGAAGGCGCAATCCGCTGCATGCGGCAGGCGCTCTCTACAGTTAAAGGCGAGGTTGACTACATCAACACGCATGGCACATCCACGCCCGTGGGTGACGCCAAGGAAATGGGAGCGATCCGCGAAGTCTTCGGCTCCAAGATCCCGCACATTCAATCCACCAAGTCGTTGACGGGCCATTCTCTCGGCGCGGCCGGCGTTCAGGAATCGATCTATTCGTTGCTGATGATGCAGGCTGGCTTCATTGGTGAAAGCGCGCATATCGAAGAGATCGATCCAGATTTTGCCGATATGCCTGTCGTTCGTCAGCGCATCGACAATGCGAAATTCGATATTGCCCTTTCCAACTCCTTCGGGTTCGGCGGCACCAACGCCACGCTCGTCTTCCAGCGCTATAACGGATAAGACCATGAGCGGTATCATGCAGGGAAAACGCGGGCTCATCATGGGCGTCGCGAACAATCACTCCATTGCCTGGGGCATCTCCAAGGCTGTTTCGGCGCAGGGCGCAGAGCTGGCCTTCACCTATCAGGGTGAAGCGCTGGGCCGTCGCGTCAAGCCGCTGGCAGCAGAGGTCAATTCCGATTTCGTCCTGCCCTGCGATGTCGAGGATCTGGCATCTGTCGATGCCACGTTCGATGCCATCAAGGAGCGCTGGGGCAAGCTGGACTTCATCGTCCACGCGATCGGCTTCTCCGACAAGAACGAGCTGAAGGGCCTTTACGCAGATACGACCCGTGACAACTTCAGCCGGACCATGGTCATCTCCTGTTTCTCCTTCACGGAGATCGCAAAGCGCGCCGCAGAACTGATGACGGACGAAGGCGCGATGCTGACGTTGACCTATGGCGGCTCGGTGCGCGTTATCCCGAACTACAACGTCATGGGCGTCGCAAAGGCAGCTCTGGAAGCGTCCGTACGCTATCTGGCCGCAGACTATGGTCCAAAGGGTATTCGCGTCAACGCGATCTCGGCTGGCCCTGTCCGGACCCTGGCCGGCGCTGGCATTTCCGATGCGCGCGCTATCTACTCCTGGAACCAGAAGAATTCGCCGCTCCGCCGCACCGCGACAATCGAGGATATCGGCGGTTCCGCCCTCTATCTTCTGTCGGACCTCTCGCGCGGCGTCACGGGTGAAATCCACTACGTGGATGCGGGCTACAACATCACCTCGCTGCCCAATCTGGATCGTCTGCGCAACGCCGACTCCGAGTAAGGAACCGAGCGTCGAACAAGAAAGGCCCCCGAATCATCAGATCCGGGGGCCTTTTCTAATTGATGGCGACTTTGACCTACTTTCGTGCCTGAAGCACCTTGAAGCGGGCATTGCGGCAGACTTCGCTGCTTTCCTTGAATTCTGCCTTCAGGACCGGCTCATAGGGGAGACCGCGGTTGGCCACCATCAGCAGCTGGCCGCCGATGCGCAGCGCGCTGGATGCTGCCTTGATGAAAGCCTGGCCGATGGCTGGATCGGCTGCATGACCCTCATGAAACGGCGGGTTCATGATCACGAGATCGTACTTCTCCTTGATCGGCTCAGCCACGAGATCCTGCCAGAAAAAGCGGGTCGCGAGATCCGGGCAATTGCGCGCAAGGTTCTGCTTCGCGAACTCCAATGCACGGTGATCGGCCTCGAAGAGATCGATACGATTGGTACGCGGCGACGCTTCCTTGAGCATGACCGAGAGATAGCCCCAACCTGCGCCCAGATCGGCTGCGTTTCCATCGAAATCGCGCGGCAGGCGGCTTGCGAGCAGCTCCGAGCCCGGATCGACATGATCGTGCGAGAAGGTTCCAGCAACGGTCTCAAACCGATTGTCGATCAATTGCGGCTGCTTTGCGAGCTTGACCACAGCAGCCGTAACGTCTGCCGGTCTTGTGAACCAGGCGACAACCCCGTGATACTTCGGCATGTGCTCCACGTCGAAGCCAAGATTGGCGAGCTGCTTGCGAAGCGGCTGGACGCCGTCTTCCTTGGCGCCGGCCAGAACAATGACCCCGCCGTCGCGCACACGCGTCAGGGCTTCGGCAACATTTTGCTCGTTTTCGCCTTTGTGCTTGCTGCACAGGATCAGCGCACCATCAAAGTTCTCGCCTTCAACTTCCGGAACCACACGGGCACCGGTCGCGCTCAAGGGGCGAAAGAGAGGGCGAAGCGGCTGGATGTTCAGGATCTCAGCCTTGAAGTCCTCGGGTAAACGAGGCGCCACTTCCGCAGCAAGAAAGAGGAAGCGGCTGCCCTCGCCCGGCGCGTCCAGCGTGCCAATGGCGAAGGGATGAAACAGTGTTTTAGCGGCGTCGCGGATCATGGTGGGTTCCGGGTCTTAGAGCTTTTCCGGTCAACCGGATCATTGATTATGCTCTATGTCTTTGTTTCTACGCAGTCCGGACGCAAAACCGCTAACGCATTTTTGCTCGGACGTGCTCCGGGATAGCAAAAGGGCGCGGAAACGATCCCGCGCCCCAAGAATGGTCTCAAGAAGAAACCTTATTCAGCGGCAGCGTCGCCTTCAGCCTTCTTGATTTCCTGGCCGGTTGCCTGATCGACAACCTTCATGGACAGGCGAACCTTGCCACGCTCATCGAAGCCCATCAGCTTGACCCATACCTTGTCGCCTTCCTTGACGACGTCGGAGGTCTTGGCAACGCGCTCGGAAGCCAGCTGCGAGATGTGAACGAGGCCGTCACGTGCGCCGAAGAAGTTGACGAATGCGCCGAAGTCGGCCGTCTTCACGACGGTGCCTTCGTAGATCTGGCCAACTTCCGGCTCTGCCACGATGGAATGGATCCACTTGCGGGCTGCCTCGATTTCCTTGCCGGAAGCAGATGCGATCTTGACCGTACCGTCGTCCTCGATGTTGATCTTGGCGCCGGTCTTCTCAACGATTTCGCGGATGACCTTACCGCCCGAACCGATGACTTCACGGATCTTGTCGACCGGGATGTTCATGACTTCGATGCGCGGTGCGAATTCGCCCAGCTGACCACGGCTTTCGGTGATGGCCTTGGCCATTTCGCCGAGAATGTGGTTACGGCCACCCTTGGCCTGGTTGAGAGCGACCTTCATGATCTCTTCGGTAATACCGGCGATCTTGATGTCCATCTGCAGCGAGGTGATGCCCGCTTCGGTGCCGGCCACCTTGAAGTCCATGTCGCCGAGGTGATCTTCGTCACCCAGGATGTCGGAGAGAACCGCAAAGCGCTCACCTTCGAGGATGAGGCCCATGGCGATACCGGCAACCGGCTTGGCCAAAGGAACGCCTGCGTCCATCAGCGCCAGCGAGGTGCCGCAAACGGTTGCCATGGAGGACGAACCGTTGGACTCGGTGATTTCAGACACGACGCGCAGCGTGTAGGGGAACTGTTCCGGCGTGGGCAGCATCGGGTGGATAGCGCGCCATGCGAGCTTGCCATGGCCGATTTCGCGGCGGCCCGGGGAGCCCATGCGGCCAGTTTCACCGACAGAATAGGGCGGGAAGTTGTAGTGGAGCATGAACTGCTCCTTGTACATGCCCGTCAGGCTGTCGACATACTGCTCGTCTTCGCCCGTGCCGAGCGTTGCAACGACCAGAGCCTGCGTTTCGCCGCGGGTAAAGAGAGCGGAACCGTGTGTGCGCGGCAGGATGCCAACTTCCGAAATGATCGGACGAACGGTTTCGAGGTCGCGACCGTCGATGCGGCTCTTGGTGTCGAGGATGTTCCAGCGAACGATCTTGGCCTGCAGGTGCTTGAACACGGCTGCAACCACTTCGGGCGCATACTTGGCTTCGCCTTCTGCAGGCAGGAAGTGTGCCTTGACCTTTGCCTTGACGGCATCAACGGCAGCGTAGCGGTCAGCCTTCTGGGTGATCTTGTAGGCGTCACGCAGTTCGGCTTCGGCAAGCTTCAGCATTTCGGCTTCGAGTTCGGAATGATCTTCCGGTTCGAACTCGCGCGGCTCCTTGGCAGCCACTTCAGCCAGCTTGATGATGGCGTCGATGACCGGCTGGAAACCCTTGTGGCCGAACATGACGGCGCCAAGCATGACTTCTTCGTTGAGTTCCTTGGCTTCGGACTCAACCATCAGAACCGCGTCGGATGTACCGGCGACAACGAGGTCGAGCGTCGACTCGTCCATCTCGTCCAGATGCGGGTTCAGAACGTATTCGCCATTGATGTAGCCAACGCGTGCGCCGCCAACCGGGCCCATGAACGGAACGCCGGACAGCGTCAGGGCAGCAGAGGTAGCAACCATGGACAGGATGTCCGGGTTGTTTTCCAGGTCATGCTGAATGACGGTGACGACAACCTGCGTGTCGTTCTTGTAGCCTTCCGGGAAGAGCGGACGGATCGGACGGTCGATCAGGCGCGAAACCAGCGTTTCGTTCTCCGAAGGACGGCCTTCACGCTTGAAATAGCCGCCCGGGATCTTGCCGGCAGCATAGGTCTTTTCCTGATAGTTGACGGTCAGCGGGAAGAAGTCCTGGCCCGGCTTCGGCTCCTTGGCAGAGACCACAGTCGCCAGGACCACGGTTTCGCCATAGGTGGCGATGACGGCGCCATCCGCCTGACGAGCAACCTTGCCGGTTTCCAGTCTGAGCGTGCGGCCTGCCCACTCGATTTCGACAGCATGTGTGTTGAACATGATTTTCAGTCCTTCATGCGCGGCGGCCTTGCACCTCACCCGCCAAGGGGAGCATGCCGAAAGCCGCATCCAGCGCTTCGTGTGACGAGATCACGGGCAAGACAACAAGAGGCTTTCAATGAGCCAGACTATGTGCCTGGCGAAAGCATCCGGCAATCCTGCCCCATGACAGGTCATCGGTTAAGTTAGCAGGAACGGCGGATCCGGGCCTGCCAAGTCTGCCGCAATCCATGCGGCCGTTTCCGGGTCTTGCGCCCGGATGAAATGCGGCGAACGACCCTTTGGATCGTCCGCCGAATCTGCTCTTAGCGACGGATACCGAGGCTCGAGATGAGCTTCGTGTAACGGCCTTCGTCCTTCTTCTTCAAGTAGTCGAGCAGCGAACGGCGGCTCGAGACCATCTTGAGAAGGCCACGACGGGAGTGGTTGTCCTTCTTGTGGCCCTTGAAGTGCTCGGTGAGGTTGTTGATCCGCTCGGTCAGGATAGCAACCTGGATTTCCGGAGAACCGGTATCACCTTCAACGGTTGCGTATTCCTTGATGAGGGCAGCCTTACGCTCTGCAGTGATCGACATCGGACAATCCTTTCTGAAATTTAGGAATAAAGACACCAAAGGCCGGGATGTCGTCCAGCCTTGGCCATGAACGCAAAGGGCACGCACAAGCGCACCCTAGCTGGCCGTGGCTATAAACCATTCGGCCATTGATGGGAAGAGCTATGTTAGTTGCCGCAAATCAGGCAAAAACGCGCTTCGGCCGGAACTCGCCCTGTCCGATTTCGCCGATTGCTACCAGCTTGCCACCGGCAAGCGCCACGGCCTCCGGCTCATCGACGGGCGCATCGCGTCCACGCAGAATGATCGGATTGCCCATGCGAATACGATGGGCCTGATCATCGCTGATGCGGATCTGCGGCAGCGCAGACAAGGCCTCGCTCGTCTCCATGAGGAATGCGTCGAGTGCTGCCAGACGCTCGTCACGGTCCTCGATCTCTTCCAGAGCCACCAGTTCCGCCAGTGGCACCATCGCCTCTTCAGCGAAAGGCGCGACGAATGTGCGACGGAGGCCGGAAATATGACCGTAGCATCCAAGGTCGCGGCCAAAATCGCGCGCCAGCGACCGAACATAGGTGCCCTTGCCGCATTCGACTTCGAAGAAGGCGCGGTCCTGTTCCGCTTTCAACAGCGTCAACCGGTGGATCTCCACCTCACGAGAGGGGATCTCGACGGTTTCGCCGTCACGGGCCAGATCGTAGGCGCGCTCGCCCGCGATTTTGATGGCTGAAAACTGCGGCGGAACCTGACTGATGACGCCCATGTAGTTTGGCAGCAGGGCACGGATCTCTTCTTCTGTCGGACGCTTGTCGGAGGTCTGCGTCACCTCGCCTTCCAGATCATCGCTCGTGCGCTCTTCGCCCCAGGAGACCGTGAATTCGTAGATCTTGCGGCCATCCATGACATAAGGCACGGTCTTGGTGGCATCGCCGAGCGCGATCGGCAACATGCCAGAGGCAAGCGGGTCGAGCGTGCCGGCATGGCCGGCCTTCTGGGCGTTGAACAGCCATTTGATCTTGCCCACGGCTTCGGTGGAGCCAAAATCAACGGGCTTGTCGAGAACGAGCCAGCCGGAAATGGCCCGGCCCTTGGGTTTACGCGGTTTGGACATCTTGCTCTTATTCGTTTTCGTCATCTTTTGCGTCGTCAGCAGCGAGGTCGCGACTGACTTCCGGTGAGCGCAGAAGCTCATCGATTTTCTTGTAGTTATCGAAGCTCGTATCGTCGCGGAAGCGAACCTCAGGCATGTACTTCATCTGACGAAGTGCGCCGCCCATTCGCCCGCGAATGAATTTCGCGTTGCGGTTCAAGGCTTCGATAACCTTGGCATGATCGGAGACGCCGAGAGGCGTGACATATGCAGTCGCGATCTTGAGATCCGGCGACATGCGCACTTCCGACACTGAAATGACCGTGCGCTCGATGATATCGTCGCGCACTTCGCCCCGCTGCAGGACTTGCGTGATAGCGGCACGAACCTGTTCGCCAACGCGCAGCATGCGCTGGGAAGGCGCTGAAGAAGTTGCTTTGCTCATTGTTGTTTTTCTTTCCTTCGGCCAATCTCAAGATGCCAGAATAGCAGAATCCGGACCGGTTGGCGCGGGCAGGCGTGCTCAATGCCTCGCTTGATGCCAAACGTCAAGGTTTCCGGGCAAATCTGCCTGACATGCGTTCACGAAGAGCTGAGTTTTTTGATAACCCAACCATACGAATTTTTGACCTCATGCGTTACCGTGTCGCACATCGAACTTGACGTTTTATGAGAATCCTCCATTTTAACCGCTGTCTCCCCCATGGCTAAACCGAAGCCGGGGATTGAACATTGGTGCCGGGCCCCTCTGGCGAGAGTTTTTACGGCGCTCTCGCGATGTCGGTACCGCCTGCAGCATAGCCGGCGGATAACAAACATGACCTACTATCCAATCCGTTCGACGGGTGACGCCCTGCGCGTGCCCGCAACATCTTGCATGCCCTCCTTCTCCAGTAGCCGGGAGGTGCAGCCATGAGCAGTTCCTCATCCTCCACCCTCGGTTATTTCCGGTGGGCATTCATCGTCACCTTTGTCGGACTTGTGCTGGGTGGCGTTCTCGGCTGGCAGTCGACGGGAACCGTGAGCGGAACCCTCACGGTCTTCTTTATCTGTGCGGTCCTGGCCGTGCTGGAGATTTCCCTGTCATTCGATAACGCCATCGTCAATGCGAACAAGCTCAAAGACATGACGCCCGTGTGGCAGCAGCGCTTCCTGACATGGGGCATCCTGATTGCCGTCTTCGGCATGCGTATCGTATTCCCACTGCTGATCGTCGTGATCGCAGCAGGCATTGGACCCATTGATGCCATCGTTCTGGCGGCATCGCGCCCGGAAGAATATTCACGTATCATGCACGAGGCGCATCTGCCGATCGCCGCGTTCGGCGGTACCTTCCTGATGATGGTCGGCCTCACCTTCTTCTTCAACCATGAGAAGGATGTGCACTGGGTGGAGTTTCTCGAAAGCCGTGTTGCACGTTTCGCGACGATCAAGGGCGTCGAGATCGCCTTCGTCCTGCTGCTGATCATGCTGTTCTCGCAATTGCTGCCGGAAGCGGACGCCTCGACCTTCGTGCATGCAGCAGTCTACGGCCTCTTGACCTTCCTTCTGGTGGAAGTGCTGGGCGGCGTTCTTGATGCGTCCCAAAAGACAATGAGCGAAGCGGCCAAAGGTGGCCTCGGAGCCTTCATCTATCTCGAAGTGCTCGATGCCAGCTTCTCCTTCGATGGCGTGATCGGAGCTTTCGCCCTGACGCAGAACCTGTTCATCATCGCCATCGGCCTCGGTATCGGCGCCATGTATGTGCGCTCGATGACCATCATGCTGGTGGAGAAGGGCACGCTTGCAGAGTATCGCTACCTGGAGCACGGCGCATTCTATGCCATCCTGATCCTCTCGGTCATCATGTATGTACAGACGCTGTATCATATCCCGGAGGTCATTACCGGTCTCGGCGGCGCAGGTCTGATCGGTCTCTCGCTCTGGTCGTCCATCCGCTACAATCGACGTGAACAGGCACATGGTGCCGAAGCACTGACTTGAGTTCAGACACGAAATCGGGCCCTTGATGGGCCCGATTTCATTTTGCAGGTATCATGACATAACCGTAATAAAACATGACTTTTAAATACAGGAATTGACCGTTATTCAGGGAGGCAGATTGCTTCTCAATTTTCAGGAATTTGCCATGGATCAAGTTTCAGCCCCTGTGACAGAGACGCCTCGTCGAGGCCCCAATTTGCCCTCCTGGACACTCACCGTGCTTGAAAGCTTCGACGTGACGCCAAAGATGCGGCGTATTGTGTTCAGCGTCGAAAACATAGACCGTTTCGAGTACAAACCTGGACAGGACATCGTCTTTTTCTTGAATGATCCAGCAGGCGGCCATGGACGCCGGCACTATACCGTGCGCGCAGTTGACCGGGATGCCAGCACCCTCTCTGTGGACTTCGTTCTGCACGGCAATTCCGTCGGTCCCAACTTTGCCCGAAGCGTAAAGCCGGGCGATCAGGTCGAGGTAAAGGGTCCGCGCGGACGGGTGGTTTGCAGGCCGGACGCCGATTGGCACCTGCTGACTGGCGATGAAACCTGCATTCCCGGCATCCTGCACATTCTCGAGACATTGCCGACCGGCGCACGAGCGATTGCTTTCATCGAGATCGAGGATGATAGCTGGAAACAGGATTTCGAGACGCAAGGCGAGGTCACGATCGAGTGGATCGCACGCGGCAAGGCAGGTCCGAGCTCCGTGATGATCGATCGGTTGAGCACGCTTGCGCTGCCTGACGGACATGGGCAGGCTCTCATCATCGGCGAGACCAGCAATGTGCGGGCCCAGCGCCATTATCTCATCGAACGTGGCTTCAGCCGGGATCGGATCGCATCAGAAGGTTACTGGCGCCCCGGTCGCAACGGCGGTCACGATCACGTCGATGACTGACTTTCAGGTCAAAACAGAGCGGCATCGAGATCATCATCCGAGAGGACGGTAAGCGGTGCCTGCTCCGGGACAGCGGTTCCAAGGATGGCAGCGTGAAGCTCTCGCTCGGCCGCCATTGTGTAGATCCGGTTGATCCTGGGACCAATGACATCGAGTGCAGGCTGAAGGCGCGTGACATCGACGGACTGGTGGGAACTGGTATGCAGTTCCTCTTCGCACCGATGGAGGATTTCACCCAGATCCGCACGAAAATCCAGTCGCTGAAGAGCGGCATTCATTTCAGCAACCCCGGAAGCGCCTTCCTTCGCCAAATTGGAAAGATCACCCTCCATGGCCTGGCCGACCGAGCGGATGCTTTCCAGCGCGCGCCGCAGACGATCATCAAGGCAATCCTGTGGAGCATCTTCTGGCGTATCGGTCAAAAGGCCTTTTGCCGCTCCTTCAAGCACCTTCAATTGCTCGAGGATCTGCTCAGCCGCTTCATCCAGATGACCTGCGAAGATGCGCAATTCCGCCGTGACAACGTTGATGGCCTTGCCTTCCTCGCCAATCTTGCCGCAACGCAGGTTCGTATTGAGGGCCATGTAGTGGATGTCGCCGCGAACGACACGAACGATTCCGATGTCTTTCAGGAGAACTTCCACTGTCGCCAGGGTGCGCCTCGTCATCCGAGAAGCCTCGTCAGCGACCGCCTCGATTTCGGTAACGGCTGAACGCGCCTGTCCAATGCCGGTTTCGAGATCGCGTAACGATCCGTTCGAGGGCTCGTCACCCTCGCCGACCATTTCACGCTGGATTGTCGTGATCTGGCCAAGTTCATGACGGAAGCTCGCGATTGTCTCGACGATTCTCGCCGTATCGCGCTCAAAATCCTGGCGCGTCTGATGCAATTGTGCAGCGACGAGTTGGCGAACGATGGCTCTGAGCGCCTCATGATCGTCACGGCTCAGCGATGCCGCTTCCGCGGATAGAAGATAATCCTCCAGTATCGAGAATGAGGTCTGGCAGTGTTCGACACGTTGGCGAGTGATATCACCCACCTGCATGGCGGAAAGGGTGGAAGCCAACTTGTTCTGGATGCCCCTTGCAATACCCTTTACCTGCTCGGCACGCTGGTTGAGCTCAAAGCGGTGCGCGCTGATCTGATCGATGCCGCGCCCCAGGCCAAACACGATCGTCGGAATCGTCTGGCTATATCGGTCCAGTGTCGCGGAGCCCTTGCTCATGACAGGACCAAGTCCTGATCCGAGTTCGCCGAGCTTTTGCGACAGGCCATTGACCTGCTCGCTGCCTTCCTGGATGCGTTCGAGGATCTCTTCCGCAAATCCTGCGAAATCCGGGATACCGGCCCCTGTGATCTTGGCTGTTACGGCAAAGGTTCGAAGATAACGCAGTGTTTCCTGCATCCGGCTGATGTGAGGACGCAAAGAGCGTTCTGCCTCGGCAATTTCTCGAAATCCGATCTGCCGCTTCGCCTCGCCTTCCGTGAGGCTGGAAAGCCTGGCAACGGTGGCTTTCAGTTCGCCCATCGTGGCGTTGGCAGTTCCTTCGTCCAGCGAGCCGGTCAGGGCATCGAGAGAAGAGATCATCTTGTTCAAGATATCGAGAATAGACAGAAGTACAGCGCCACCGTCCAGAAAGCGTTGCTCGATGCGCGTACGCGCTTCCTCCAGCCGATCCGCATAAGATGAGGCATCGCGCGGAAAGCTCATCTCTTTTCTGGTTGCTGCCATTACCACGCCGTCAATCTCCGGTTTTAGGCAGAATTGCCCCGTTCCAGCACTCCGCATCGAGTTTCGAATCGCTTTACTCGACTTGTGCGTGAATTAGTTGACCTGCCGGGCGTTAAAGACTTGCCAATAGGACTCACGATTTCTGCAGCTTGGTTAATTTTCCTGACGCTGAAGTGCGCAATTCTGAAGGCACCGGAAATTACTAGGCAAGAAGTGATGCTCGACCATTAGTAACTTGTTAAGCATCCGGCACCACATTACCCAAAGTTGAATCACCGTTTAGCGACAGGTTAATTCGCGATGAGCAGCAATGAGACTGTGGCGGTCCTTTCCTGGGACGAAAGCCCTACGCTTCGCACCATATCTAACCATTGCGATGAGCTTCTATTAGCACTAACCCAGAAATCTGTGGTTGCTATAGATATAACTGATGACCAGCCTGTAGATCTCACCCTCATCCAACTTATAGAGTCGGCGCGCATCTATGCCTCGACCTCCGGCAAGAAGCTCACACTGCTGAAGCCGGCGTCAGGTCATGTGCGTGACGTGCTTGAGCGAGGCGGTTTCCTGCAAAACATATCTCCGGAAGATTCCAACTTCTGGCTGCATGATGGAGTTAAGTAATGACCGCCAAGATTCTGACTGTTGACGATTCTGCCAGTATCCGCCTTACCACACGCGTTGCGCTCACCAATGCGGGCTATGCCATCACGGAAGCCGTGGACGGTATGGATGGATTAAGCAAAATGCGAAGCGGTCAATTCGATCTGATCGTGACAGACCTGAACATGCCGCAGATGGATGGCCTGACCATGATCCGCGAGCTTCGCAAGCTCCCTGCCTATATGGGGGTCCCGGTCATTTTTCTCACGACTGAATCCGACAACGAACTGAAGAGCCAAGCCAAGGCCGCCGGTGCGACAGGCTGGCTGACCAAGCCCTTTGACCCGGAAAGCCTGGTCAAGATTGTCAAGAAGGTTCTCGGCAGATGAGTTTTCCCGATCCAATAGCGGTTTTCCGTACGGAAGCTGCGGAATTGCTTGAGCAGATCGAAACCGGTCTGCTGGATCTCAATCATGACCTGGCCAACAAGGACCAGGTCGACGCCGTCTTCCGTGGGCTGCACACGCTGAAGGGATCCGGCGCCATGTTCGGGTTCGAGGCGCTGGCGGCCTTCACCCATCACTGCGAAAGCGCCTTCGATCAGGTTCGCAAGGGTGTTGTTCCGGCCACGCACGACCTGGTCAGTGCCGTCCTCAATGCCACCGACCACATGCGCGCGCTCATAGAGGTTCCTGCCGGGGATCACGACGCGGCAAGCGAACATCTTCTATCCGCGCTGAGGCTGGCCGTTGAGCATGCTGGCAATCCTGACATGCAGGCGATCGCCAAGCCTGCGGCCGGCCCCGACCTGACCCATTACAGGCTTCACTTCAGCCTGCCTCGCAATGCGATGGTGAATGGCACAAATCCGCTTCCCTTGCTTGATGAGCTTCGTGAGCTCGGAGAGTGCACTATCGAAGTCGACAAACAGGAAATCCCGTCGCTCGACGATCTGAACCCGCGCGATCTCTACCTCTCCTGGACTGTCGATCTGAAAACCACACAGCCACGCTCTGCTATCGACGACGTCTTCATTTTCGTCATGGATGAAATGCAGCTCAGCCTCGAAATTGTAGGCGAGCGTCGGAAGACTATCGCTGCGCCGATCGAACAGGCACAGCCACCACAGACCAAGGAAATCGAGATCGCCAGCGCCCCTGCCCGTCAGGACAGTGCGGTGCCTGCGAAATCTGCTCCGCAGCAACAGGACGCGAAGCAGGCAAAATCGAACGAGAACGTGCGTGTCCCGGCGGAGCGACTTGACGAGTTGATGGACCGGGTCGGCGAACTGGTTATTGCACAGTCTCGCCTTAGCCAGTTGGCTGGCTCCAGCGGCGACCTGCAACTGCGCGCCGTGTCGGAGGACGTCGAGCGGCTTTCCGGCGAATTGCGTGACACGATGATGGTCCTGCGCATGGTTCCGGTTGCGCATCTCTTCAGCCGCTTCCGCCGTCTGGTCCATGATCTTGCCATCGAGACCGGCAAGACCATTGAACTGATCACCGAAGGCGAGACGACCGAGGTGGACAAGAGCGTCGTCGAACGTCTCGCGGACCCTCTGGTTCATCTTGTTCGAAACTCCTGCGACCATGGGCTGGAAACGCCGGAAGAACGCAGAGCCGCCGGAAAGGACCCTGTCGGTCACATTTACCTCTCCGCGCGCCAGGCGGCGGGCGAAGTCATCATCACCATCAAGGATGATGGGCGCGGCATCAATCGCGAGCGTGTGCGAGCCAAGGCGGAAGCGTCCGGGATCATCGCTCCCAACGCGGTCTTGGCAGATCAGGATCTTCTACAGCTCATCTTCCAACCGGGCTTCTCGACAGCACAGCAGGTGACAAACCTGTCCGGCCGTGGTGTCGGCATGGACGTGGTCAAGCGGACGATTGACGCTCTGCGTGGCTCGATCGACGTGATGAGCCACAACGGCACCGGATCGGAAATCTCGCTCGCCATTCCGCTGACGCTTGCAATCATCGATGGGCTATTGGTGCGGGTTGGCGCCGGTCGCTACGTGATACCGCTCTCCGCCGTGGAGGAATGCCTGGAACTTTCGCCGGAAGAGGACATGCGTTCTCGCGGACGCAGCTTCATCTCGCTGCGCGACAGCCTGGTTCCCTTCATCCGCCTGCGGGATCTCTTCCATACGAACACGACGCCAGATCCCTTCCAGAAGGTCGTGGTGATCTCGACCGGCTCGGAACGTGTCGGTCTCGTGGTGGACCAGATCATCGGCGACCACCAGACCGTGATCAAAAGCATGTCCAAACTGCACCATGACGTCGCGACCTTCTCCGGTGCAACCATCCTTGGCGATGGCGGGGTCGCCCTTATCCTCGACGTCGGCCATCTGGTCGCGGCGGGGCAGCATCAGGAGGCGCAATTGCGCGCAGCAGGATGAGCGAACCGGCACGAAAACTTCCCGAAAGCCTCTGGGGAAATGCAGAAGAACTGGAGGTTCTGACCTTCGATATCGCTGGCGAAATGTTCGCCCTGGAAGCGATCAAGGTTCAGGAAATACTCGATCTTGTACCAGAAACCAGTGTGCCTGGCGCCAAGGCCTTCGTTGCGAGCGTCATCAACTTTCGCGGAAAGGTCATTCCGCTTGCAGACATTCGTCTGGCCTTCGGCATGGAGGCCACACGCACAACGATCGACAGCCGGATCATCGTCATCCAGCTGGATATAGAAGGGGAGCCGACCTTGGTCGGCATCCGTACGGATAAGGTGAATGAAGTCACCACCTTGATGAAATCCGCGGGTGAACCGCCTCCGAGCGTCGGCATGCGCTGGCGTCCTGATTTCATCGACTGCCTCGTCAGACGCGGCGGGGAATTCATCATCATACCGAACCTTCACACCATATTCTCGGCTCAGCGTGAACGCATCGGCGGATCACCGACCCAGGCCTGAGGCGATAGGGAAACAATACAATGCGCGCCACAATCAAACTCAAACTGGGCATTGCATTCGGCTTTGTCATCACAATGCTCGTTTCGGTTGCCGTTCTCGGCGTATCGAGTCTTGGAGAACTGAACTCAACACTCCAGACCGTGGTTGAAGGTCCGGCAGCCCGCCTCAACCTCGCGCAGAACATGAATAATGCTCAGCTGCAACAACTGCGCCAGCAGAAGAACATGCTTCTTGTGACGGATGCCAAGGCTATCGAAACAGCCACGACAATTCGTGATGGCTACCGCAAGGAATTCGACCAGAACTTCCAGGCCGTTCTGCTTCTCGCGACAGAACAGGGAAAAGTTCTCTGGAATAAATTGAGCGCGCTTGAAACGGAATATCGCAAGCAGGACGACCAGATCCGCACGCTGGTGCTGGCGGGTGACACGCAGACAGCCCTGAAGATTTCCCTCAATGAAAACCGCGCAACCGTCAACGAAATCGACAAGCTTCTGACCGAAGTCGTCGAACTGGAGACGAGCCGTCTGAAGGATGCGAAGGTGCAAGCTGGTGCGGACTATGCCCAGACCCGCCTCATTCTCCTCGGCGTCGCTGGTGCGGCTCTCCTGATCGCTGTCATTGCTGCTGTCTGGATCGCGATGTCCATCAACAGCGGTCTTCGGAACGCCGTCAACGCAGTGCAGAACGTAGCAGACGGTGATCTGACTAAGCTTGCAAATGTGACGACCCGCGATGAGATCGGCGATCTTCTCGGCTACGTGAATACGATGATCGAGCGCCTCCGGAGCGTCGTGGGCGACGCGCTCTCTGCCTCCGATAACGTCTCCAGCGGTAGCCAGGAACTTTCTGCCAGCTCGGAACAGCTGAGCCAGGGCGCGACTGAGCAGGCTTCTGCTGCCGAGCAGGCCTCCGCCTCAATGGAAGAGATGGCCGCCAACATCAAGCAGAATGCCGACAATGCGGCCCAGACGGAAAAGATCGCCCGCCAGTCCTCGCGCGATGCAGAAGCGTCCGGCCAGGCCGTAAACAAGGCGGTCGGTGCGATGCGCACGATTGCGGAAAAGATCTCCATCGTTCAGGAAATCGCCCGACAGACAGACCTGCTTGCCCTGAACGCTGCCGTCGAGGCTGCGCGTGCCGGGGAACATGGCAAGGGCTTTGCTGTCGTCGCCTCCGAAGTACGCAAGCTCGCAGAACGCTCGCAGGCTGCGGCGGCTGAAATCTCCGCCCTCTCCGGTGACACCGTGCAGGTTGCGACGGAAGCAGGCGAGATGTTGAACCGGCTGGTACCAGACATCCAGAAGACGGCGGAACTTGTTTCCGAAATCTCTGCCGCTTGCCGTGAACAGGATATCGGTGCAAGCCAGATCAACGACGCGATCCAGCAGTTGGACAAGGTGACACAGCAGAACGCAGGGGCATCGGAAGAGATGTCGGCGACCTCGGAAGAACTCGCCGCACAGGCCGAGGAATTACAGGCCTCCATCGCCTTCTTCCGGGTCGAGGCTTCCGGTGGGCACCGGACAGCTCCCGTATCGTCGGCGAGTGCCAAGACAAAACGTGCCCCCTCCAAAGCCGCGCCGCAACGTCGCCCTGACAACAGCGTGGCTGGTCAGCAGTCCCGCGTCAAAGGGTTCGCGCTGGATATGGGCGGACCCGATGATGAAGACGCACACTTTCGTCAGAGCGCCTAGGCGCTCTGACTTCCAAACCTACATCTCGCCCGTTCTGGGGAACCGGGTCGTTTAAGCTTTCTTCGCTCACGGGGATTCAGTGTGATGCGCCTGACTATCAAGACAAAACTGACGGCTACATTTGCCTTTCTATTGGGTTTGATGTTGATCACGGGCGGATATGGTCTCTACGCCCTTGATGACTCCGCAAAGACACTCCATCACGTCCTCCAGGGGCCGGTGGCGCGTCAGGCCAATGCCCTGACCATGTCAAAAGATCAGGCTCAGATCGCGCGTGCGCAATTGAGCCTGATCGAAGCTCAGACGGCAGCGGAAACGTCTCCCTTGATCGCAGAAAGTGACGCAAGTCGTAAAGCACTCATCGAATCAGCCCAGTGGGCGGCCGATGCTGCGGAAACCGAGGCCGGCAAGAAGGCCTATGCGGACATCGTAAAACTGGCGGGGGACATCGGCAGGATCGATGACCAGATTCGGGCGCATATTCGGGCCGGTGATCGCCAGGCTGCCCTCGCTCTAATGCAAGGTCAGAGTTCTCCCCTCATGTCGCAAATCGAAACCCTGCTGCAAGGTCGGCTCGCGACCAACCGCAGTCAGATGCAGCAGGCGGAAGAGCATGCAATCGAAAGCAAGACGCTCGCTCTCACAATCGTAACATCCGGACTTATCATCGCCCTGCTCGTTGGTTCCGTAACCGCGTTCGTCATTCTTCGCGGAATTCGAGGCGGGCTGGCTGCAATACAATCTGCGGCCAGCGCGGTCGCTGTTGGAGACCTGAACCAGCAGATCCAGGTCAAGACCAATGATGAAGTCAAGGACGTCATCGACACCGTCAACCAGATGACTGCGAATCTGCGTCAGACAGCCTCCATTGCCGATCAGATCGCCGAAGGTGACATCAGTGTTACCGTGAAACGGCTGTCCGACAAAGACACGCTCGGCATCGCCATGGAGCGTATGGTGGGCTATCTGCATAGAACGGCAGCGATTGCCCAGGACATTGCAGAAGGCGATCTGACGACCGATGTGCGCCGCAAGTCCGACGAGGACACTCTGGGAATCTCGTTGGAGAAGATGGTGGAGCGCCTTCGCACAATCGTGGGCGATGCACTGTCTGCATCAGACAACGTGTCCAGCGGCAGTCAGGAACTATCGGCTGGTTCGGAACAATTGAGCCAGGGCGCGACCGAGCAGGCCTCCGCTGCCGAGCAGGCCTCTGCCTCAATGGAAGAGATGGCCGCCAACATCAAGCAGAATGCCGACAATGCGGCTCAGACGGAGAAGATTGCCCGCCAGTCTTCGCGCGATGCTGAAGCGTCCGGCCAGGCCGTGAACAAGGCGGTCCTCGCGATGCGCACGATTGCCGAGAAAATTTCCATCGTACAGGAAATCGCACGGCAGACGGATCTGCTTGCCCTCAATGCCGCGGTCGAGGCTGCGCGTGCCGGGGAGCATGGCAAGGGCTTTGCCGTCGTCGCCTCCGAAGTACGCAAGCTCGCAGAACGCTCGCAGGCTGCAGCCGCCGAAATCTCCGCCCTCTCTGGCGCCACTGTCCAGGTTGCGACGGAAGCAGGTGAGATGCTGAACCGGCTCGTGCCAGATATCCAGAAGACAGCGGAACTTGTTGCAGAAATCTCAGCCGCCTGCCGCGAACAAGATATTGGTGCAAGCCAGATCAACGAAGCGATCCAGCAACTCGACAAGGTCATTCAACAAAATGCCGGGGCATCGGAAGAGATGTCGGCGACCTCGGAAGAACTCGCCGCACAGGCCGAGGAATTACAGGCGTCCATCGCCTTCTTCCGGGTCGAACGCTCCGGTGGTTCTCGACCGGTCGTCGCGCCGCAGCAGGCAGCAAAGCCGAAGCCATCAGCCAAGCGTCCGGCCACCAAGACTGCCTCGTCGGCTCGCTCATCGGACAACAGCGTGGCGGGCCAACAATCCCGCGTGAAGGGCTTCGCGCTCGACATGGGTGGACCCGATGACGAGGATCACGACTTTCAGAGGATTGCCTGATATGGCGCAGAAAACCGAAGCGCAGTTCGTAACCTTCAGTCTCGGCGAAGAAATCTTCGCCGTGCCTGTTGAAGTCGTCCGAGAAATCCTTGATCACGAGGATGCGTTCAAAATCCCCCATGGCCCTGACTATCTTCTGGGGCTCCGGGACGTGCGAGGTCAGGGTGTGCCCGTCATCGACCTTCGCGTTCGGCTCGGGATGACACCAACCGTCAAGACGTCCCATACACGTATCCTGGTTCTGGATGTTCCCGTCGAGAATCGCGTTCTCGCCCTCGGGCTGGTCGCGGACCGTGTTTACGAAGTCGTGCCATTCCTGCGAGATCAGATCGAAGAAGCGCCTGATATCGGGATTCAGTGGCGCTCCGACTATATTTCCGGCGTCGTGCGCCGCAATGGCGGCTTCGTTGTCATCATCGATCTTGCCCGGTTGTTCTCCGATAGCGGCAGCGCACTGGCGACTGCCACGCGCATGCAGCACGTAGCGTAACGGAGTTCTTACGTGAGCTTAGCAGCCAGGCAGGTTTCCCAGTCTCCGGATGACCGTTTAAGCAGGCGGAATTTCGATCGTCTGGCGAAGTTCATCTACAAATATAGCGGCATCAAGATGCCCGTTACCAAGGCGACCATGCTGGAGGGCCGGCTTCGAAAGCGCCTGCGCGTGTGCAATATCGCCACGTTCGACGACTATTGCGATTTTCTCTTCGACCATAACGGGCTGGAAAGAGAAGCAATCTTCCTCATCGACGCGGTGACGACCAACAAGACTGACTTCTTTCGTGAGCCAAAGCATTTCGAGTATCTCATCGACACGGCCCTGCCGGATCTCTTGAGAGATGTTCCGGGAAAGCTGAGGGTCTGGAGTGCTGCCTGCTCGATCGGTGCCGAGCCGTATACGCTGGCCATGGTGCTTTCCGAAGCACTCGGATCACGTGACCCGAACCTGGATTACCAGATCATCGCCACCGATCTTTCCACGGAAGTGCTGGAGACAGCCCGGAAAGCGATCTATCCGGTGGGCATGGTTGATCCCGTACCCCATCATCTTCGACGGAAATACGTGCTGGATCATGTCGACCGGGACAGAGGAGAAGTCCGGATCGACGTATCGCTCCGTCGCAAGGTTGGCTTTGGACGTTTGAACCTGATGGATGAAGCCTATCCCGTCCGGGATTTGCAGCACATCATCTTCTGCCGGAATGTGCTGATCTATTTCGACAAGTCTACGCAAAAGCACGTCCTCTCCAACCTTTGCGATTGCTTAATTCCAGGGGGTTATCTTTTTATCGGCCACTCCGAATCCGCCACAGGGCTCGATCTGCCGATCAAGCAGGTCGCGAACACCATCTTCAAGCGAATCTGACTGATGAAGAAAAAGATCCGAGTTCTGATCGTCGACGACTCCGCCAGCATCCGGCAGACACTCACCAAGATCCTGTCCGAAGATGATGAAATCGAGGTGATCGGTGCGGCTACCGATCCGTTCATGGCAGCACGAAAAATCCGAGATGAGATCCCGGATGTCATCACGCTTGATGTGGAGATGCCGCAGATGGACGGGATCACCTTCCTGCGCAAGCTGATGTCCCAGCATCCGATCCCGGTGGTCATGTGCTCCTCGCTGACCGAACAGGGCTCGGAGACCCTGATGCAGGCTCTGGAGGCAGGCGCAGTCGACATCATCCTGAAACCAAAGATCGGCGCAGCCGATCAACTTGCCGAAAGCGCCGAGCGCGTCCGAACCGCCGTCAAGGGCGCCGCCCGGGCCCGGATGAACAAACTGAAGCGTTTCCGGAGCGAGGCTCCCAGCCCGGTCCAGGAAAAGCTGACTGCCGATGCAATCCTTCCACCGCCCACCGGGGGGGCGATGGCAAAAACGACCGAGATGGTCGTGTGCGTCGGTGCCTCCACCGGCGGCACGGAGGCGCTGCGCGAAATGCTGGAAACCTTACCTGCCAACGCGCCCGGCATCATCATCGTGCAGCATATGCCAGAGAAATTTACCGCGGCTTTCGCTAAGCGCCTCAACGGTTTATGCGAAGTCGAGGTGAAGGAAGCAGAGGATGGCGATCCGGTTCTGCGGGGTCATGTACTGATTGCACCCGGCGACAAGCACATGCTGCTTGAGCGTCGTGGCGCACGTTACCATGTTTCTGTACGTACCGGTCCGCTTGTCAGCCGCCACCGACCATCCGTCGATGTTCTGTTTCGCTCCGCCGCCCGCGCCGCCGGCGCCAATGCCATGGGCGTGATCATGACCGGCATGGGAGACGATGGTGCCCGGGGAATGGAGGAAATGCATCAAGCGGGTGCCTTTACGCTCGCCCAGGACGAGGCATCATCCGTCGTATTCGGCATGCCAAAGGAAGCTATCGCGCGCGGCGGCGTTGACCGTATCGTGTCGCTTCAACAGATCGCACAGGAGATCATGGCAGCAGACCGGCGCCGGTGAAATCTGGCTGCACGGACTGGATCAAACCGCAATTGTTTTAGTTGTTCATATACCGTTGATTAACCATGAAGACCGACAATGCAATCACACGATGAGCGTGCAGCAGCCGAGCGATGCAGCCTCATGATTTCATTGATCAGGATAGACCATGTCCGTTATCACCTTTGCCAACACCAAGGGCGGCGCCGGTAAGACAACCGCCGTACTTTTGCTCGCAACAGAACTGGCACAGATGGGCCACCGGGTGACGGTTCTGGATGCCGATCCGCAGTACTGGATGTCGCGCTGGTACGATCTATCGCAGCCCATCGCCCGCCTCAATGTCATCCCCTATGTCACGCAATCCTCGATCGACCGCCATCTGCAGGAAGCCCGGAAGAAATCGGACTATGTTCTGATCGATCTTCCCGGTGCACGCAGCCCGCTTCTTGCCAAGGCAATCGGGCTTTCCGATCATGTGCTGATACCAATCCAAGGGTGTGCGATGGATGCGCAGGGCGGCGCACATGTTCTTGAGTTGCTGCAATACCTCGATGACAAGCTCGGACTGAAGGTGCCCCATTCCGTGATCCTCACCCGGGTCAATTCGATGGTAACGACGCGTGCACTCCTGGCCGTCAAAGGGCTGCTGGCCCAGAAGAATGTTGACGTTCTCAACGTTCCGATCATCGAGCGGTCGGCTTTCCGCGACGTCTTCGATTGCGGCGGCACACTTCACACCATGGATCTTGGTCGGGTCAGCAATCTGGACAAGGCACGTGAAAACGCTCGCCTCTATGCCGAGGATGTCATGCGGCGTGTTGCACGCACCCAACAGGCGGCAAAGTCACGCAACGCCGCCTGAATGGTTCGAAAATCAGGATTTCGGCCCGTCGTCGTCTTCCAGCACCCGCCAGGCCGCGCCATCCAGATCATCATACTGGCCGCTCTTCAGCGACCAGAGGAACGCTGCAAGACCCAATCCACCCAAAGCCAGAGCGACCGGGATAAGATAAATCAGCATGTTCATGCTGCATGCACCTCTCTGGTTTGGCTCGTCGTCATCACAGCCTGCCGAGGAGCCGAATTAGCCCGTGATCTGACGATTCCATTGAGACGCAGAGCATTAGCCACAACGATCAGCGATGATGTGGACATTGCTATCGAGGCAATAAGCGGTGTTGCATAACCGGCAATGGCGATCGGAACGGCAATGACGTTATAGCCAATTGCCAAGGCGAAGTTTTCTCGAATGAGGCGACCGGCTTGCTTCGAGATGCTGATCGCCGTCGGTACCGCATCCAGCCCCTCGTGCATGAAAACGAAGTCGGCGGCTTGCCTTCCAACGTCAGCTGCGGTTGCAGGTGCCATTGACACGTAGGCTGTCCTGAGAGCTGGCGCATCGTTGATGCCGTCACCGACCATCAGCGTTTTTGTGCCGGTTTGTGTGAGTTCTGCGAGGGTTTCGCACTTGTCACGCGGCGTCAGTTCAGCCCGCCAGGCGTCAATGTCCAGATGATCGGCCACCCGAGCCACAGCGCTTTCCCGATCACCGGACAAAAGCATCAGTTCGTGATCGTGCTGCTTCAGAGCCTCGATTGCCTCGCGCGCATTGGAACGAAGCATATCCTCAAACAGGAATGTCGCGAGTTCCTGTCCTTCCAGCGACAGGACAACCTCTGAGAATCCTCCTGTGTCAATCTCGGGAGAGGCAGGCGAGGCAAATGTACGACGGCCCAGTCGGTAGGTCCCGTCCGGCGTTTCTGCTTGGATCCCCTGCCCCGCCAGTTCCTCGACACCGTCAAAAGCCAGAACAGGCCCAACATGACTAGCGTGGATCGCTTGCGAGAGGGGATGTCGCGAATGGACGGCCAGCGATGCTGCCATTGCCACGTGTGCGGGTTTTCCTCGACTCGAAACGAGGCGTGGCTTGCCCAGGGTCAGTGTTCCCGTCTTGTCGAAGACAATCGTTTCGACCTCGGCGAGACGCTCCATTGCCGAACCGTCCTTCACCATGATCCCGTGTTTGAAAAGACGTCCGGCCGCGACCACCTGAACCACAGGCACAGCAAGGCCGAGCGCACAGGGGCAGGTGATGATCAGAACGGCAATGGCGATCAGCAGCGCCTGTTTCCAGTCACCACCGAAAATGCCCCAGCCCAGAAAGGTTGCAAGCGCCAGAACATGCACGCAAGGGGCATAGATCTGGGCAGCACGATCGGCAATGCGCCGGTAATGTGCCTTGCCACCTTCAGCTGCTTCCATGAGCCCGATGATCTCGGACAAGAACGATTGGCGCGCTGACGCCGTCGCCTCGATCACGAGAGCGCCTGTCAAGTTCATGGTGCCCGCCTGGACGCTGGCACCGGGGCCAACCGGGCACGGATCAGACTCGCCGTTGACGATGGAGCGGTCGACATCGCTGCTGCCCTGTTTGATAATCCCGTCGACTGGCAATCGATCACCGGCAGAGATTGCGATGCGATCGCCCGGCTTCACTTCATCAAGCGGACGATATTCACGCGAGCCGTCCTGCTGAATGACCATGGCGCCCCGCGGAGACAGACGTGCAAGGCCGACGATGGCGGAGCGGGCACGATCACGCATGATATGATCGAGAGTGCGGCCGATCAGCAGAAAAAACAGGAGCGAGGCGGTTGCGTCAAACCATGCATGTTCGCCATGATTGATCGTTTCCCACAGGGAGACAGCATAGGACAAGGATATTGCCAGCGCGATCGGCACGTCCATGTTCGTGCGTCCGTGCCGGAGCGCAGCCCAGGCTGACTGATAGAAGAAGCGTCCCCCGTAGATCAGCGCGGGTGCTGCGATGAAGGCCGAGATCCAGTGAAACAGATCACGCGTCGCCGCCTCTGCTCCAGACCAGACAGAGACGGAAAGCAACATGATGTTGGCCGCGGCAAAGCCTGTGACTGCAACACCGCGGAGAAGCTGGGACCTGATCTCATCGTCTCCCTCGAGCTCTGCGGAGAAGAGGTGAGATTCGTAACCGGTTCGCTTCCAGATGGCCGCCGGGAAGGATCGCGGATCCGTTTCTTGCCCGGCTACTTCGGCGGTCGCAGTCCAGACAATCGAAACCCGCCGCGTTGAAAGATTGACGCGCGCCCTGCGAACGCCTGGAACGTCACGCAAGGCCTGTTCTACCGCTGTGATGCAGGCACCGCAGTGGACGCCCGGAACGCTGAGATCCAGTTGACGGAAGCCATCGCCGACATCCCGGCTTGCCAGCCTCAGTTCTTCGGAAGAGGGAAATGTGTGTGAGGCGCCAGCCAGTTCAAGCGCGGCCTCGGTACCGGGCGCGCAGCAGCTCATCTTGCCTCTCCCATGACGGCAATCCGCTGCGAATGGTGGAGGATGCGGCTTCCATCTTTCAGGGCACTGATATCAACGATCCAGTGGCCCGCCTGTACGGTTCGTTCCACAGCGTATACACCTCTGCCCAATGGCTGAAGTGTCTCTCTGAAATCCTGATGGTCGCCCACGGGCCTCTTGAAGATCGCAAAGACCTCATCTGCAAAGACCGGCTGGCCTTTGGCATCGGTGATCAGGATCTCGATCTTCGAGGGTGTGACAGAGAGTACATCTGTTATGCCTGACGCATTCAGCTGTTTTGCTTCATTGACCTTCGCGTTGAACTGCTGGCTCGCGACATAGGTGTTTTCGACGACGAGCCCGCTCCATGAATGGACGGCCTGATAGGCCATGTAGAAGTTCACCGATATGATCGTACCGAAAAAGAGTCCGATCACTCCCAGCATATGCCAGCCTGTAAAGGTGAAGCTGCCTGCATCGCGCGTTGTCATTTGCTGGCTCCCGGGGTGTTGAAGTTTGCGTGGTAAATATCCGTCTCGCCGCTGGCGCGGTCTTCCAGGACGAAGTTGAAGCCTTCTCTCGGATCAAAGATCGCCTTCTTGGGCAAAGTGACGAAGACCTTGAGTGGCGTTGCCTTGTCCGGATCCAGCGGAATGGCGAAGACGCGGTCCGCATAATCGGTCGAGATTTCGGGGATCTTCATTTCCGCGCCCGGCAATCCCTGTAGCGACAGAAATACCGTGCGGCGCTCTGGGATCATATTCAGGAGGCGCACCGTGTAGCCGTTGCGGATCGAACCGTCCGATTCGAGAACAAATTGGGGGTTGCGGTCATGGAGGACGTTGATCTCCAGCCGATCGCGGCTGAGCAAGGCGACCAGCAGGGCAAGTCCTACCGCACTCCAGACCCCCATATAGAGAAGCGTGCGAAGACGAAGCAGGATCTTCCAGTCGAAGTGCCGGATCTGATCGACAAAGCTTCCGTCGGACTTGCGTACACGGTTCGGATCGATGCTCGAGCGCCCGCCATCAGTCGCCAGCGCCATGTTGGACTGATATTCATTCAATGTGGCATAGGCGATCAAACCACGTTCACGTCCGAGCTTGTCCATCACGTTGTCGCAGGCATCGATGCACAGAGCGCAGGTGATACATTCGAATTGCTGGCCATCGCGAATATCGATACCCATGGGACAGACGGCGACGCAGGCGTTGCAATCGACGCAATCGCCAACGGCTCGCTCTTCCGCGACCGCCTTCTTCGCGCTCTTGCCGCGCGGCTCGCCCCGCCAGTCATTATAGGTCACGACCAGCGAATTATCATCCAGCATGGCCCCCTGGATGCGGGGCCAGGGACACATGTAGATGCAGACCTGCTCGCGCATCAGCCCGCCCAGCACATAGGTCGTGGCTGTAAGGATCGCGACTGTGGAATAAGCGACGAAAGCTGCATGGCCGGTGACGAAATCAAAGGCCAGCGAAGGTGCATCGGCGAAATAGAAGATCCAGGCGCCGCCTGTTGCAATGGCAATGAGAAGCCATGCCGCATGCTTGACAGTGCGCTTGGCCAGCTTTTGCGCGCTCCAGGGTGACGCATCCAGTTTCATGCGTGCGTTCCGGTCGCCTTCGACAAAGCGTTCGACAGCCAGAAAGAGATCGACCCACACCGTTTGCGGACAGGCATAGCCGCACCAGGCGCGACCGACCGCAGACGTCACGAGAAAAAGGCCAAAGCCTGCCATGACCAGCAGACCGGCAACGAAGAAAAACTCCTGCGGCCAGATCTCGATCATGAAGAAATAGAAGCGACGATTGGCCAGATCCACCAGCACCGCCTGATCAGGGGCGAAGGGCCCTCTGTCCCACCGGATCCAGGGCGTCAGATAATAGATCCCCAACGTGATCAGCATGACCAGCCATTTGAAGCGCCGGAAGCGACCTTTGATTTCCTTGGGAAAAATCTTCTTTTGGGCTTCGTAGAGCGGCTCGTGAGGCGGCGGCGCAGCGGGGCGCTTCTCGTCCTCTGTCTTCTTCCGGTCTTTGGTGGATGGGGCTGTGTAAAGGTTCATGGCAAGGATCCAGTATGATCTCCCAGCCTTTTCGCACCGGATGCGACAGCATACCTTGATATAGGTCAAGAATGGATCCGCCGCGCCGCGATGTCGCACCGCTATGGACACCAAAGCCCGTTCGGCAAAACGAAAGAAGCCGCCTCTTGTCGAAGAGACGGCTCTTAATTCAGGACGGGTGTTAAACTCAGGTTTCGTCCGGGAGATCGTTACTCGCCGCCACCGAGCGAATGAATGTAGACTGCCAGTTCCTTCACAGTCGTATCGCCGAGGCGCGCCGTCCAGGCTGGCATGACGCCATGTTTGGGCTGGCGAATCTGGGCGATGATCTGCTCCTCACCCCTGACCTTCAGCCAGATGGCATCGGCAAGGTTCGGGGCTCCGAATTCGCGGTTACCCTTGGCATCCTGGCCGTGGCAGGAAGCGCAATTGTCTGCGAACAGCTGCTTGCCGCGTTCAACGAGTGCGGCATTGTGCGGTTTTTCGGTCAGGCTCACGACATAAGCCGCCACCTGCTTGATCTCATCCGGCTTCAGAATATCGCCAAAGGCCGGCATTTCCGATGTACGGGTTTCGGCATCATCCTGGAAGCGGATGCCGTGCGAGATCGTCTGATGGATCTGCTCGATGTTTCCACCCCACAGCCAGTCGTCATCGTTGAGGTTCGGATAGCCAGCTCCACCGGCCGCACCCGAGCCATGGCACTGGACGCAGTTGACCTTGAAGGCCGCGGCACCTGCGGATGTTGCAAATTTGGCCAGCTGGGGATCTGCCAAAATCTCCTGCACGGACGAGTCTGCGATCTTCTGCAGCATTTCGCCCTGCGCCTCTTTCGCAGCGACGATTTCAGCTGCAACTTCGGCCCGGCTGGAATAGCCCCATATTCCCGGCGTCGCGCTGGTGAGCAAAGGCCAGGCCGGATACAGGATCATGTAGACGATAGCCCAGACAATCGTGCCGTAGAAGAACCAGAGCCACCAGCGTGGCAACGGATTGTTCAGCTCGCGGATGCCGTCCCACTCATGGCCGGTGGTTTCGACGCCGCTGATCTCATCGATATGTTTGTCTGCCATGATCAATCCTCCTTCAGAGGGATGCTTGCGGCGTCTTGAGCCGAGCGCTTTGCGCCTGGGCGCAGAACGAACAGGACCGAGCCGACAAAAAACAGAGCCATCGCCAGGAGACCCCAGCTATCGGCGAAGTGGCGCATTGCCGTGTAGACTTCCATGGATCAGCCCTCCTCAACGATAACCAGTGGCGTCGTCATAGGTCGTGAAATCGACCAACGTGCCGAGCATCTGGAGATAGGCAACCAGAGCATCCATTTCGGTAAGCTGAGCCGGGTTGCCGTCGAAATCGCCAACCTTGGCTTTTGGATAGCGAGCCAGAAGACCCGCCGTATCGGCGTTCGGATCAGCCTGCGCTGCAAGGTCTGCCTTGGCGTTCTCCAGCATTTCCGCACTGTAGGGCACACCGACCAGGCTGTTGGCCTTTAGATCCATCGTGACATCCGTCACCTTCAGCGGGGTTTCCTTCAGGAAGGCATAGCCGGGCATGACCGATTCCGGCACAACATCGCGCGGACGGGTGAGGTGCTGGACGTGCCATTCGTTGGAATAACGATCACCGACGCGTGCAAGATCCGGACCGGTTCGCTTGGAGCCCCACTGGAAGGGGTGATCATACATGCTTTCCGCAGCAAGCGAGTAATGGCCATAGCGCTCGACCTCATCGCGGAAGGGACGGATCATCTGGCTGTGACAGACATAGCAACCTTCCCGGATGTAGATATTGCGTCCCGCCAGTTCGAGCGGCGAGTAGGGACGCATTCCCTCCACCTTCTCGATCGTGTTCTGCAGATAGAAGAGCGGTGCGATTTCAACGATACCGCCAATCGAGACGACGAGAAGCGAGCCGACCAGAAGCAGGGTCGCATTGCGCTCGATAAACTGGTGTTTCTCCATAATGGACATGGGATCCACTCCTTATTCGGCAGGCTGGAGGGCGGCCGGGATAGCACCCGGTACGTTTTCACGCCGCTCGTAACCCAGGATGGTCATGGTGATATTGAAGGCCATGATCAGCGAACCAGCCAGATACATGAGGCCACCAACGGCACGCAGCACATAGTAGGGGAACATGGCGGCCACGGTTTCCGCGAAGGAATAGACCAGGAAGCCCTGATTATCGTATTCGCGCCACATCAGGCCCTGCTGCACACCGGCAACCCACATCACGGCGGCGTAGACAACGATGCCGAGGGTGGCCAGCCAGAAGTGCCAGTTGACCATGGCCAGACTGTAGAGGCGGTTACGGTTCCACAGCTTCGGCACGAGGAAGTAGACGGCGCCGAAGGAAATCATACCGACCCAGCCAAGGGCGCCCGAGTGAACGTGACCGATGGTCCATTCCGTATAGTGGCTGAGCGAGTTGACGGCCTTGATGGACATCATCGGGCCTTCGAAGGTCGACATGCCATAGAAGGCAATCGCGATGACCATCATGCGGATGATCGGGTCCGTGCGGATCTTGTCCCAAGCGCCGGACAGCGTCATCAGACCGTTGATCATGCCGCCCCATGATGGCATCCACAGCATGATCGAGAAGACCATTCCCAGCGTTTGCGCCCAATCCGGCAGTGCGGTGTAGTGCAGATGGTGTGGGCCGGCCCAGATGTACATGAAGATCAGAGCCCAGAAGTGGATGATCGACAGGCGGTAGGAATAGACCGGACGACCGGCCTGCTTCGGCACGAAGTAGTACATCATGCCCAGGAAGCCTGCTGTCAGGAAGAAGCCCACGGCATTATGGCCGTACCACCACTGCGTCAGCGCATCCTGAACACCGGAGAAAACCGAGTAGCTCTTTACACCCAGGAACGAGACGGGGATCGCCAGATTGTTGACGACATGCAGGAGCGCGATCGTGACGATGAAGGCAAGGTAGAACCAGTTTGCCACATAGATATGCGGCTCCTTGCGCATCAGGATCGTGCCGAGGAAAGCGACCAGATAGGCGACCCAGACAACCGTCAGCCAAAGATCGACATACCATTCAGGTTCTGCATATTCGCGGCCCTGTGTGATGCCGAGCAGATAACCAGTAGCGGCCATGACGATGAAGAGTTGATAGCCCCAGAAGACGAACCAACCCAAACCATCACCACCGAACAAGCGTGCACGCGATGTTCGCTGGACCACGTAGAACGAGGTGCACAGCAGCGCATTACCACCAAAGGCAAAGATGACGGCAGATGTGTGCAACGGACGCATGCGCCCGAAGTTGAACCAAGGTCCGAAGTTGAGATCGGGGAATGCCAGTTGCAAGGCAACGACCACGCCGACCAGAAAGCCGACGACACCCCAGAAGGTCGTGGCGATCGCACCGTATTTCACCACTTCATCGAAGTAGCCGGAATGATCGGAAGCCTGCGCCACCTTCTTAACGGGAGCGAAGTTGACCCGCCGAAGCAGAATGATTGTGAATGCCGTCAGGGTGAAAAAGAGCACCCACATATGCGCGGCGAAAAGACTGTCGTTAGCAAAGCCAGCCCCCAGGAGGGCCACGAAGGCCCCCAGGGTCAGCGCCACGACGGGTATGGTATTGTTCATCGGAACATCCCCCAGAGACGTCAATTGCAGGATCCGCACCGGTTGGACCGACGAACCCCTTCGCTTGGGAGAAATCACATTATCGGGAGAAGAGAGCCTTGATCTGAATCAACAGAGATTTTCGAAGTGCACGTCCAAGCTCAAATAATCGTAACGAGACACGCTCGATCACGTCTTGCTCTCCGCTCAGCAGCCTGCCACTCCAGTTCATGGAGCAGCAGGCTGCTGGTCCGGGAGGAAAGACGCCTGTTGGATCAGCTTGCGAGCGCGGCAGGTCGCAGCCGCCGACGCTGTTCCAACTGATGGCCCGCAAGGATCAGCGCGAGCGGGACCAGCAATGTCCAACCGAAGCCAGCAACCAGGAAAAGGCTCGAAGCGACGGCAAGCAGAGCGATCAACCTTGCGACCAAGCTGCGATTGAGCCGAACATAGCAGAGGATGACAGCCAGATAGATGACGATGAAGTTCTGGTTTGCCAGCATCAATCCATCTGTGATGGAGAACAGACCGAGGTGAAGCGCTGTACAGATGCATATATAGGCCACCAGCATGAACGCGAGCGAGCGTCTCGGCATACCATTTTCTGCGAGATGACCCAGAAATGACGGCAAGATATGGGCGCGCCCCGCGGAATAGATCAGACGACTGGCGGCAAATACCCAGGCGTTCACATTGGCCAGCACCACAAGAACGATGAGTGGATAGGCGACAATTGCAAGCGGGCTTCCATCCAGCAATCCCAGAAGCCCGGCAACGCCGTGGATGTTCAATCCCGATGCTTCGGCCCCTGTAGCAACGACAGCAAGAGCCGCATAGATTGCCGTCACCAGAACAAACCCGACCGCAAAGATCGTCTTGATCGCTTTCGTGCCGCCGGACACTTCTTCCGTCCCGAAACTCAAGTTCTCCCATCCCAGAAACGCCCAGAAAAGCACAGCGGCGGCAGTCCAGAGCGAGGAGATTGGGACATCGGGGAGAGACAGCGCGTAGTGCCGATAGGCTGTCGTTCCTTTTGCCAGCAAATCAGGCTGGCTGATGACAATGAGCAGGACGAGCAATACGAGCGAAAGCGCTGATGCGATGTTGATCCAGGATGCGGGTCGCAAACCAAAGAAGTTCACCACGGTCGAGACGGAGAGAACGCCGATCGCCAACCAGATGACCGAGCTTTCCGGCAGTCCGAATATCTTCTGCAGATAGATGCACCCCATGTATGTCCCAATCGGAATACACAGCATGAAGGTTATCGAAAATATAAGGGAAACGGCCGTTTCCGCCCAGTCGCCCAGCGCCATCGCTGCATAGCGGGCAACACCGCCGGAACTCTGGACGCGCAATGAGAGGCTGAGAAAGATGACGACGAGCGGAAGAGAGATCAGCATGGTCAGCGGCCAGGCCAATGCGGCTGCCGCGCCTCCGCCTGCCTCTATTGCCAGGCCGGGAAGGCCAAGCAATCCGGAGCCGATGATGGTGCATATGGCGAGGACGACGCCCTGTGGAACCGACATCGATTTCTTGAGTGACATGGCAATTCTCCACCCGGTCTTTTGCAGTTCTCCCGGGCCGGGCGACGACTGGCATGAAAGCACAATCGAACTGCCCGGACCCGCTCACCCGTTTTCCACGCGCTGCTGTTTCATATCTCTGCTGTAACAGTACGACGCAGCCGGCCGCTTACCGTCAGGTAACGGTCCTCCAGAGCCTCGACCTGCAGGCCTTCCAGACCTGCAGCATCCAGTTGCGCCCGGACTTCCTGGCAGGTGTAGGAACTTTTCAGGGAGCTGAGATAGTGATCCTGAACCACCCTCGATTCCTGTCCCACGTGCAGTTCTACAAGTCGGCGCGCCTCTTCCTCGTTAGCAGGCCGCCGCAGGTCTCGGACGAAGATATGACAGCCGTCGACCGCAAGACGACCGATCTCACGCCAGAATTGATCCGCATCGGCGACATGGTGCAACACGCTATTGCTCAGAATGACGTCGAAGAAGCCGTCTTCAAAACCAAGACTGCGGCCGTTGGTCAAAATCCAGTTGATGCCCTGGTGATGCGATGCAAGTCTCGTTTGTGCCGCGTCGCGGGCAATCGTCAACATCCGCGCCGAGATATCAGCACCGAAGAGCGTCCAGTTCGGCGCATGATTGCGCAATCGAAGCAGTACGTCTCCCGGACCACAGCCGATATCGAGCGCCCGCACCGACCGTCTGTCGACCGTAAAGACGATCTCTCTCGCCAGCGCCTCATGCGGAACACTGTAGTCCGCCAGCGCGTAGCAAAATTCCTCCTCTTCCGTCATGTATTCCGGCTCTGGAATACGAAATGCCAAACCTGCCATTACTGCCCCCCTTTCACCCCATCATTCAACGAAATTTCAACGGGCATCTCATGGGAGGCGCCTCATTGTTGTCTGGAAGCATGTATTGCGGCCATTCGAGATCGCCGGCCTGATAGTGACCGAGAAGCGGGCTATGCGAGATCCGATCATACAGATCGATGTTTTTCCTGATCTTTTCGCGCACTGCGTAGCCGCGCTTGTGAGCACCGGCGACCACGTCAAAGCGTTCTCGCGGGTTGATGACCAGCACCATGGCGTCACAGAGGTTGCGGCTTAGCCGATTGACGTTTTGGGGATGGCTCACATTGATGAAGAGCTGCTGGCCGTCGAAGCACATCGACCAATATTCCTGTTCAGGCTTCGTCGGCGTTCCGTTCACCCACGGAACTTGATCGTTATCGATAAGATACTGGAGCGCTTCGACGAAGATCCGTTCGTAGTCTTTCGTGGTCGAAAGGTGCTCCATCGGCTGGAACAGAACTAATAACGGGCGAGCGGTGTTGACTGAACCGTCCCACTGGGACTCCGCCTTGAGATAGGCTTTCAATCCCTCAAAAAGCACTTCGAACCGGTAGGTTCCGAGATCGCTCTGAAAGGGGATGGGAAGGCAAAGGATGTTGCCTCGTTGATGCGCGTTTTGCGCGAATACACAAGGGAACTCCGGTCCATCCTTGAGCTCGAAGCGAGAGGAAATCTGCTGCATCAGATGACCTGACCAATTCAGATCTGCAGCACTGGGTGCGCCTAGTGATTGAATATGAGAAGATAATAAAATCATATAATTACCCTTTGAGATCGGGCGTAACTGATGCCGTTATCGGCCATCGGTCACGCTTGCCCGTCGGGGTGCAAACTTCACATTTGTGGTAAGATGTTCACAACGGTCGGATGTGACAGTATTGCCGAAAATCGTGCCAAATTGCCCTGCAAGGATAGTGAGCGATGGATTCCAAATCTCTGCCGCGTGTTGCGATCCTCGCCTATGACGGCGTCAACATCTTTGAGCTTGGAGCGGCGCTCGAAATATTTTCTCTGAGCAACGCTTTTCAGCCTTGCTACGAGGTTCTTGTCTGCGCCGCACGAGAAGGGGGCAGGATCTCGGCTGGACCGGTGAGCCTTGATGTCGAGGCGGGTCCTTCAGCGCTTCTCAATGCCCATACCGTTATTGTGCCTGGCTGGCTCGACGTGGATACTCCGCTGCCTCGTGCGGCCATTCATGCCATCCAGAGTGTCAGCACCAGAGGAGCAAGGATCGTTTCCATCTGCTCTGGCGTCTTTCTTCTGGCGGAGGCTGGAATCATGGATGGACGGCGGGCAGCAGTCCACTGGTCGCAGGCGCGGCTTCTTGCCGAACGATTTCCGCGCATACAGGTGGATTCGAAAGTTCTTTATGTCGATGACGGGGACGTGATGAGTTCAGCCGGGCGAGCCGCTGGCCTTGATCTTTGCCTCCATATCATTCGAAAGGATCAAGGCGGCAGGATCGCCCGGGCCGTGGCGCAGCGCATGGTCATTCCGGCGCATCGAGATGGTGATCAGAGTCAATACATCCCTGCGTCGGCTCAGACGCAAGTAGATGGCCTTGCCGACCTCTGCGCATGGATGGGACGAAATCTGCAGAAAAGGATTTCAGTCAATGACATGGCCGCAAAGGCCCTGATGAGCCGCCGCACATTCATTCGCCGCTTCGAGGCGGCAACCGGCACCGCACCAGCGGAATGGCTTATACAGCAGAGGCTGGCGCGTGCTCGTGAGCTGCTTGAAGAAACCGTCATGCCCTTGGAACACATAGCGCTGGTTGTCGGCTTCGGGACGATCGATACCTTCCGCCATCACTTCCAGCGACAGTTTCATACGTCTCCGGCGGCCTATCGACGCCGTTTTCGCTCCGACTCGGATTGCTCGGGTGCCTGACGTCTCCGATCAATAGGGGACCATGGGCAAAGAAAAAAGGAAACCGGGAGACAAAGACGAAAAAAGCCCACGACTGCGAGCTTTTCGACTGGTCGGAGTGGAGTGATTCGAACACTCGACCCCCACGTCCCGAACGTGGAGGGGAGGCTTCCAAACTGTCGCCTCCCCAGCGCCATTTACTGATTTTATTGCTTTATTTCCTTTTCACGCACTTTCCAAAACATTCGCCAACGTTTCGTTTCTGTCAGTATCTGTCAGGCTATCCGCGATCACAGGCGACACGAAACGGCCTCCGGTGAAGGCTGGGCTATCTACGTCGATTTCTTGATCCGACCCCGCCCTTGAATGAGTGAACGACTTTCCTACACGCACGAGATCGACCTTACGGACCTTTGCGTACCTGCGGACCAACGTCTCGACCGACATACCGAGATAGGCGGCGATAGCCGCCATCGGAAGCTCCGCGCGCGAGACTAGCCAAGTGGCCGCCGTGTGCCTGAGTGTATGCGTCACGACGTTATGCCCCTCTCCCAGCACCTCGTCGAAAAGGTTCTCCAAGGCCGTCCTTGGATCACCTGCGGTCCCTTGCAATCCCTGGCACGGATAAGACAACCCCATTCTCTTCCAGCGATGGAGGTGCGCCGCCAACCTAGCCGGTGCCGGAATGGAGGGCGCTAGCTTCATCTTGTGCTCGACTTCGTCTTCACCAAGTCGATGAAGAGTCGTGTTGTGGATTGGGTTGTTGCCTCGGAACTCCACCCACGGACGGTCCTTCTCATTCCTATATGAGATTCTCCAGACCTTGGACTTTCGAGAACCGGTGTAGACGGCGATGAGGATAAACCTGGCAAGATGCTCCCAAATCCGAGCGTTCCTTACAGGTTGCTTATTTACAAACACAAGGCCACGTTTGCGGCGCGCAGCCCTGATAAGGTCGGCGACCTGCTTCCGAGTGAGTACAGCGGTACGCGGCTTATAGTCCTTCGGCGTCGGAACCACTCTCCCGTATTTCAGAAGATTAGTTGTGACTGCCGCCTCGATCGCCGCATTCAGATCATCGAGGTAGCGAATAGCCGCCTTGGGATTGAACTTCTTCGCGACCGGCTCAGGTCCGGTATCGTTCTCGGCACACCAGTCACGCCGCTTCTTCCGCTTCTCGTAAGAGCTTTGCTTCCTTGCCAACTCGCGCTGATAGGTCCGCTCGTCGAGGAAATCGACAAAGTCGGCCACCGCATCGTGATCAAGGTCCATCACGGTCATATCGCCGAAAAAGTCCAGAAGGACATTCAGACGCGCTTTAAATTCCTTCTCGCGTCTCGGCGGGTTTTCGTAATCATAGAACTCCCATTTATTGATGCGGACGTCGATGTATCTCGCGATCACCTCCGAAACGTAGACGTCCGATGCGTCTTGATGCTTGATACGCAGCTTTTCCCCGGCATGCTTCTGCGCGACGTATTTCGCCAGCTCCGCCTCACGGCGATTTACGAAGTCCGGCTCATCTGCTTCTCCGAAGCCAAGGCTAAATTTGACGCTCTTTCCGTCAACGAGATCACGGATGAAGAATCTATCCGTTTTCTTATCGTGCCACCAACGCGCACCTTCTGTGGGTCTACCCATGTCCGCTACCTCTTCCTTGTGTTTCCGATCGACGCCAGCATCTCGCGGGCGATCGCGTTCGAAGCCGCGCGACGCTCTCGCTCCCTGTTCGAAACAGCTGCAACCGATCTCGCAGGCTTAACCGCTGCGGGCTTCGCTTCTGTCTGAGCGCCGCCATCGAGCCATGCCTTGAGCGCCAGGATCGTGACTGTCCATTTTCCACGGAGCA
Source organism: Rhizobium sp. Root149 (assembly GCF_001427345.1). NCBI lineage: Bacteria > Pseudomonadati > Pseudomonadota > Alphaproteobacteria > Hyphomicrobiales > Rhizobiaceae > Rhizobium > Rhizobium sp. Root149. Next base: position 74,236 of record NZ_LMGD01000020.1, on the reverse strand, counting down.
GACGACCGTCCAGATGACCGGCTTTGATCGCACCCTCCAGAGAGCGTTTGGTAAACGTCGGCGACGGCAACCTCTCTCCGTTACGACGGACCTCGCCACCGAGGATGGGCAGATAGACCGCGTCCGACAGTCTCAGCGGAGTGTCTTCGCCGAAGGGCCTAGCGACCTTCCCGTCCGCTTCCATCTGGAAAGCATCTTTGGCCGTATTGAGACCGCCAATCACGTCGTCCATGCCGAGTTGGAATTCGACGAGAGCCTCTTCCATGTCGGCCAAAGCACGACGGCTCAACTCCGCATGATCGAGTTCCGGCTCCGGAAGTTTTTTCGTCATCTTCTCGACCTCACGCTGTTTCTGTCAGCGCAAAAATCACGCCCACCGCCATCTCGTCAACAAGAAAATTACAACCCTCAATAAATAAGCAATCCCAAATCTACAAATGTCGCCAGAACGCAAAATCCTGCGACATTTGTAAATTAATCAACGCATTATCGGAGTCTTTAATTCTCTGGTCGCAATTGAATAAAAGTCTAACTATCGGAATTCGTAATTCGAGACTTCAACCATGCCGCGTACATCACGACGTCTTGAATTTCGCCGTCCAGAGCGCCGCGAATGACGCCCTGAGGTCTTCATATGCCTCCGCCGACCGGTGCCTCTCAGGCCTCGTGACGTCGCAGGAGCCCCCGCCGCCGCTGACACTCCGCGCACAACGGCCGCCGGCCGTCGGGAGCGTCGACGAGCCACCCAGGCTTGCCGTCTTCATAACAAGTCCATGCCGACAGAAGCCGTGCTTGCCCGATGAAGTGCAACATGTTGTCGAGCAGGCGCTTGTCGGCGACCGGATCGAGGACGTTGTCGACGATGTAATAAAGGATATCGAGGTCATCCACCGGGACGTCACCTGGCGTTGCAGTCGGCACGACTCCGGCGTCGACGTGGAGCATGCCGTGTTGATCGCGGAACATCGCCCCGATGCGGATGTCCGGATGCAACTCGGCGAGTTGCATGACTAGGTCTTGCGCCACGCCGAGCCAGCCAGCGCCAATCTCGATCGGCGAGTTCGCATCGAACTTGTCCGGAAATTTGTGTCGTAAAACGTTGAACATCAGGCTCTCCATTTAATTCCTGACTCCGAGCGCCGCCGTCGCCGCCAGCGCCTTGTCGCAGATCGCCCACACTCGCTTGATCCCAGGGTCCGAGATGAACCCCATCGCCGCCCCGACCTCGATCCTCAGATCGCCCTCGGCGTCCGTCGTAATCCCGAGGACGATGACGTAGGAGCGGATTTCCGCTGGCAGATCGCACAGCTCTTGCATCGCCGTGTGCACGGCCGGTAGCCATGCATCCGGAACGGCGACGTGCGCATTCGGCGAAATCATTGTCCCATATAGTGCGTTGATGTCTTCACCGGTCGTCATCAGATCATCCCTTCTGTCAGCTGTTTGAATGTGCGCGGCGCGTAGGCGACGTCAGGGCAATCGACACCGACGTCACGAGACCGTCCCTGTGCCGGCAGGTTCCCATGGGAATGCCCGAAGAAGTGGAAGCTGCCTTTATGAGCCCCAGGCCACGTGCGGTGCGCGTAATGAGAAAGGAAGACACGGTGTCCGTCGTCCGTCGTCTCGAGCGACGTCGTCGGACCCGTCATCCAGTCGAGGCGCGCGAGGGTCGGGTGGACCTGGTTCGGCTTCTTGAAGTCGTGGTTTCCCAAGATCAGGACTTTGGAACCGCGCAACCGGTTGAAGATGCCACGGACGCGATCCTCGTCGCCGAGGTTCATCGAGAAGTCGCCGAGGTGGTAAACGATATCGTTGTCGCCGACGACCGCGTTCCAAGCGTCGATGAGCGCCTCGTCCATGGCTTCGGTGGAAGCGAAGGGACGGCCCGGGTGAGTGAGCATGAGAGCGTGGGAAAAATGAGAGTCGGCGGTGTAGAACTTGCGTCGGAAGAACGACATGAGGGTCTCCTGCGAACATAACGATAGCGTGCGGCCCCGAGGGGCTGTCAGTGCGCTATGGCTATTCGCAGTGCGTTCATGTCCGTGGTCCTGTTGAACTCGTGGCGACCATGCCGGGCACGACTCCTGCAGTCAACGTCGACGCCGCGGGTGTAGTTAATTTTCTGCGATCGGAAGTAAACAAAGTATTTCTCAAGTATTCATTGATTCAATCGCCGCCGACAAGCACCGTAATGGTACGAGATGGTGCCGGAAGTTCTGTCTCGATTATGACCGGGATAGATCAATGCTTGATTTCGATAAAATACAAGACACCGATACGTCTCATAAGACGTCATCGATGCACGGCTACGATGACCACTGGCTCGAGGACCCGACGCGCGACATGCCGCTCGGCTTTCGGTGTGAGATGGTCGATAACGCCCTCGCCGACGTACTCAAGCTACCAGCGATGCAGTCAAAGATCGGCAGCGCCGTTCTGCGCCTGGTCGCGGCCAATATCGTCATGTCGGCAAAGATGTATCCGGGCAGGAGCATCTCATACTCCCGGACTGACGCCTTCTATAAAAACCGACGTCAGTATCTGCCCAAGGGCGTCAATCTGGCGAACGTCACGGCAGCGATCGATACGCTCGACAGCCTCGGCTACATCGTTAACCACAAGAGACGTCCGCCCGGACCTCGCGGCAGGCAATCGTCATTCACACCCCATCCGTCCCTGTCGATGCTCCTGCAGCCGATCGTGCTGTCCCCGAACCGTCCCGAGATCGTGATGAAGGATAAGGACGGCAATGTCGTGCCGTACAAAGAGTCCGGGCGCGTACACGACGTCAGGAACCTAGTCCGTAAGGTCAACAAAGTCCTCGAGGCCACCGAGATCGTCCTTGCCGCCGAGGGCATCGTTGAAGACGGCCCGTGGCTACGTAAAGGCAATCACGTGATGTATCCGGCGCTCAAGACGCTGTACCGTGTCTACAATGGAGGATGGACGTTGGGCGGCCGGTTCTATGGCGGGTGGTGGCAAGGTGTGAAGTCCGATGACCGCCAATACTTTCTCCTGAACGGCGAGCGGACCGAGGAAATCGATTACTCCCAAATACACCCGCGGATCATATACCTAGAGGCGGGCGTCGAACTGGTCGGCGACGCATACGACATCCCGGGATACGACCGAGGTCTGTGTAAGGCTGCCTTTAACATCCTTATCAATGCCTCGTGCTACAAGTCAGCGTCGGGCGCGGTCGCCAAGGAACTGGACGGCGACTTCCGCACGGCCGAGGCCGTCATCGAAGCGATCAAGAGACGTCACCGCGGAGTCGAGAGCTACTTCCACTCGAACGTCGGCATCAGGCTACAGGGACTGGACGCAAGAATGGCGGAGATCGTGCTGACGGAAATGACGGTCAAGCGCGGCATTCCAGTACTCCCGGTTCACGATAGCTTCATCGTTCCGGAGAGCCATAAGGAAGCCCTCATTCAGGTCATGAAAGACGCATTCGAGCGCGTGATGGGGAAGGTCGAAAACCGTGAGAAGATCGTCAAGTCGACCGTGGCGAATACGGCAACGAGAACAGAGGCTTACGCGAATATAGACTACAAACGGGATAGTTCTTGTTGGTGTGGTCGTTGGTGGGACCTCTCTTCTGGGTTCGACGTCTAAGGAGAATCTCGATTCTTCTTCTTCTTCGTCGCAGCCTTCTTGGATTCTACCTGGTGTTCGTCTTGTCTCTAACGTTGCCTCGGCCTCTGACCATGAACCGTATCGTCCAGTCGTTCGTCGTCCGGCTCCGGAGTTCCTTCGTCGCGCTCGTGATGAACGTCTAGCTGCATGGGAACTGGGAAAGACTGTCGCCGCTAACCGCAAGGCATCAAAATCGAGGCAGGGATCGACGTACAGCACCGATAACGCTCGCGAAGGTATGCAGACACATCTGAAACCAGAAACGGTGCTGTGCGGTCAGATTTGACGCTCTGATATTAACCGGTTGAGATACTTGCTTTATGCGCCGCCGACGGTCAGACTCGAAGGGTAAAGCAAGACGCCATCCCGGCCGTCCTGCTCTGAAAAGGGGTGACTTCCGGCGTCGCCCCTTTTCCATTTCTTGCGCTCCCTCCACAGATATCGCCTTAAAATCGTAAGTTACATGTAGCCATAATTATTTCAGTTACATGTAACTTTTGAATTGTGCGAAGTTCCGCCGACAAGCATGATCTCCATATTGGACGCCGACGGGGAGATGAACATGGCAGCCAAGGCACTAGAGATCACGATGCTCGAAGAACTCATCGGAGAACCGGCGGCGACGAGGAAACGTCCTGGTCGGCCAAAGAGGCAAGACCGCACCGGAGAGACCGACGACGAGCGTCGCGCACGGAAATCGGCCGAACAAGCCGAACGCCGTCGGCAGCGTAAAGCGAAGGCCGAAGAAACCGCCTCTGTCATCCGTGACGCAGACACGACACGCCAGGCGCTCGCCGACGTCGCGATGATGCTTTTACAGAGGGGTGGGCCTGTCGCCGACGAGATCGAGGCAATGCTCGCCCAGGTGTTCCGGCACCAGATCGGCGCTCCCATGTCTATCCGTGGAGAATGCGTCAGCAGGAGCCTCAAGCCCAAGTACCTGCGATATCCGGACATGACACGGGAAGAGCGCATGCAGCGCCTGCGATTTGCTCTGATTTAAACATGGGACGTCCGTGTCCCATTCTCACATTGAACTGATTTCGGCGGCTGGGTCTCTCGGCCGCCGTTTTGTCTCATGCATCGCTGCCGCCTATCGTCCCGTAGTGACGACACGTAGTGACGATGGGAGACGGATATGCCGAGGAAGAACAACGGTGCAGACAGCACTCTGCGTACTAGGGAATGGCGCAAGCGGCTTCGGGCAGTGAAGCGGCCGGAGACGGATGCGGTAGACACCGCCCTCGCCGTCGCGGTCGCCCTGTACGCGCATACGGCCGAGGTCAAGCAGTCCGAGCGCGACCGGACGCGGGTGACAGCTCTGGAAAAGATGGCGGTGAGATACCTGGTGTCTCGAGGTTCTTCTGTCGTCGAAGCGGAACGCATGGTCCGTCGTCGGGTGAGACGTACCGATGTCGAGTCTCTCATTCCGCTCGTCAACGGCTCTGGTTCTACGTCGTCTAGGTGACGCGCTGCGCATCGTTTTCCGATAGTGATTTTCGCTGTCTTCTCCCCATTACTTCGTTTTTTTGAATCGATTCCGGGTGAAAGCACGTAGTGACGGTTCTGTCCCGTTTTCGCCGGCGTACACCGTCACGCTTGTCCCTGCGGTATTCTGGTCGGCAGTAAACAGAGACGCCGACGATGACCGACAAGACCAAGCCCGCCGAGGGTGCCAAGTCCGTAAAGACCTCAGACAAGACCGTGACCCCCTCGCCCACCGAGGTCGGGAAGCGTGACAGGCGCGTGACCGGATTGAGGAGACGCTGATGACGACGACGACCAAACTGTACGATTCCCAGTCGGTCGCCACACGCCTTCATCTCGTAGAAGAGAAGCTCAAGAACGTGGCACCCGGTGACGGTGGCGACCTCACAGCCGTCATCGCGGGCCTCAACCGCCTCTACGAGCTGACGATGAAGGGCTCCGTTGCGAACAGCGAAGACCCGATCACATACACACGCCCGGATTCCGATTTTTGGCTGCTGAACTACGACGCATCGATCATCACACGAACCTACGGTGCTTACGGCATCGTCGATTTCGACCTAGAGACGAAGCCATTCATCCAGCGCGTCCTCGAGGGGGACGAGCAAGGGGTGCGCACGGCCAATCGCAGTCTTCTGCAGATGCTTCTCGGAGGCACCGCGTGGTCGTTCGAGACTTCGTCCCAGAGCTTGGCTTCGAAGGTGTTTGGGACACAGTCGCTCCACGACGAGTACATCGGTTCCGGCAGCCTCCTGACGTGGGTCCGCGACGCCCTTCAGGCCGCAGCCTACGAACGCGACGATCTACAGTCCCAGATCGACGTTCTCCGCAACCGTCTCGACGCGAGGAGCTGACACATGAGCGCTGACCTGGCATCTCTCCGCAGACAGTTTGCCGCCGTCGAGGCAGACCTCCTCAAGGCGGCCGCCGCGACGTTGACGTCGGCAGCCTTCGAAGGACGTCGCGGCATCATCGCCGAGTCCAGACGTGTCTTCGACCGGCCGCGCGAGTGGACCGTGGACAAGGCGTGGCAGGTCGACAAGGCAAAACCCGCCGACGGCGCTCGAATGGTCGCCGTTCTCAAGGCCAAACCGCAACAGGCTGCCGTCCTCCAATATCAGATCGACGGCGGCATCCGTCGAAAGGGAGACGTCGGCGCGACCAGGTATGACGTCGCCGTCGGCGCTGCACCGGAGAACACCGACCAATACGGCGGCATCAAGCGCGGTACCCTGAAAAAGGTCGCCAAGGCCGCGAAGACCGAGAAGACGAAGAGACTGACGCTCGCCGGACGTCGCGCTGCCGTGCGCGCGTTACGTAACGAGGCGACCACCGATAAAGCCCGTGCGCGCGCGGGAATGAAATTGAAGCCCCTGAAGTGGGTCACGAAGTCCGGGAATGAACCCGGCACGTTCTTCGCGACGATCGACGGCGTCCGTGGTTACTGGGAGCGTCCGGGGCGCTCTGTGGCGGCTCCAATCCGCCGCAAGGGTGTCCGCAGTGTCGAGCCGAGGGGCAACAACAAGCCCAAGCTCATCCTCGCGTTCAGTGACCAGGCGAGATACCGCAAGCGGCTCAAGTTCTCGGAGACGATGGAACGCGCCCAGACGGCGAGATTGACGTCAGCGTCGTTCGGCAGGGAGTTGGAACGCATCCAGTCAGCGAGATCGGGGCCGTAGTTTTGTCGCTTGCATGGCCGGCGGACATGGTCGTCCTCAGAAACGTCTGGGGAGACATCACATGGCACATTTCACGATTTCCGACGCTGCGCTCGGCGACAAGCTCAAGCAGGCTAGCCGCGCATACGGCCTCGACACGACCAAGACCGCCACCGCACACGCCGCCAAGAGCGTCCTGCAGGCACTCAAGCCACACCTGCCGCCGTACGTGGTCGTCGGTGGCCTGGCGTTTGATGCCAAGCTCCGCGAAACCGAAGACGCCGATATCGTCGCTATCCGGCACGTCTCGAACAGGGAAATCCAGACCGCGTTCAAGACCATCGCTCCGCGCCTGGCGCTTCAAGGCATCAACATAAAAGACCTGTCACGGGAGCCGCGGGAAATGCCCATGGAGTACGGCGAGTCCGTGAACCGGTGGCGCGTCCAAGCGACAACCGGAGGCATCCGGACAAACTTCGATCTCGATATCGGATGCGCCAATGGTCCCTTGGCTAGGACTACAGAGCCGACCGTCTCAAGACGCATCCCGTCACTGATCAAAGGCCTGCCGGATTTCCACGGCTACATACAGCCGAAGTCCACCTCGGCGGCGCAGAAGCTCCTTGCAGTCCTCATGCAGCCCGCTTCTGACCTCCGCGTCAAACATCTCGCTGATCTCGTCCACACCGAGCTTTGGCCGGCCGAACTCAACTGCGACGTCGTCGCCAAGGAAGTAGCACGGGTGTGTGCGCAGCGTGGCATTCCGATGTCGGTCTGCCAGGAAGACCCCGAGGCCCTGCGTTGGATCGTCATGGCGCGCCTTGAAGCGAACTGGGAAAAGGATGGTGCGGCCCGACGGACGGGCAAGACGATGTTTCAGGCCTGGACTGACATCGGCATCATCTGGTCGAACGTTTACGAGGAACTGAGGAACAACGTTATCCGCGAAGTCCGCCGCCCGGACTATAGACCGAGGCTTCTCGAGAAAATCATCGAGACGCCAAGGCATGAAGTTCCGGCGTACAAGCCTCGCTTCTGACGATAGAAAATAAATATACAGAAAAATATACAAAGGGGTTGCTTCATTCCGCCGATGAAGCAACCCTTATTGTTAAGAGCACATCCGCTCTAACTGGGGAACTACAATGAAGACGCTTGCAGAAATACTGAAGAACACAAAATCATCGGCGGTGATTTTCGGGCATATCAATCGCAGACAACAAGAGTTGAAGCCCGTGTTCGTCAGCTTAGAGAACAATCGTAGAACTCGCATATACGACACAGCGTCGGCAACCGAATTGCTCGATTTTCACTTCATAAAGTCGTTCTACGAGCAGCTTAACGTAACGGGCTGCGGTTTCCAGACATTCGATCAGGTCATGGCTGACTTAAGCGCTGAACACGGATTCGCCGCCGCAATCCGAAACGCTGGAATTACCGAGAAAGAGACCTCCGACAATCGGAGGGCGGCGGTGGATGCGTGGTGGACAGTGCAATTCGGATCGGTACGCGGCTGTGAAGCTTATGACAAGATCGTAGCTGCCGAGCAGAGAGCCGCCTGAGCCCCTCCTTTACCACATGACCAACTGAGCCGCCTCAGGGCGGCTTTTTTCATGCATGAGGCCCGGACATCATTCCCATCAAAGACTATGTCGACGGCGGATCAGGGAGTGAGCGCGATGAAATACACTGACGACGAAAAGATCGGTCTCAAGGTCCTGCTCCGCGAACTGGACGCTGAGCCCATGCGCATGGTCAACCGCACCGTTCCGGAACTCATCTCAGAGTCGGTCGGCCGTCTCTTTGTGAAGTGGTCACGTCAGGTTGACCGAGATATCGCCGCTGGCAACGGTGCACCGTTGCCCTGTCGCGACCTGGGGCGCTTCGAGGACATCATGCAGCGCTGGCTTCTACGGACGGATGCATTTCTCGGGCAATATCAGTATGAGCTGGTCGAGATCATTGACTGGCTCCTGCTCGCGGGCGCGGAGCATCACGCCTGGCTCCTTCGCGTCGATGACCAGGGGCGGCCGCTCAAGCTCATGAAGTGCGGAACGGTCGAGGCTCTCTACAACGAGTCGCAAAAAGCCATGCGCGGCCGTCACTCTCCGCGCAAGACATTAAAAGACCTCACTCGCGCTGACGAGCGCCACGTCGTTGACCTCGGCGCTGGCTACACCGTTGTCGAGCTTCTGACTCCCGACGCGTTGGACGTCGAGAGCGCCCGGATGCGCCACTGCATCGGTCACGGTGCATATGACGCAAATCTCGGACATCCGGGTTTCCACTTCTATTCGATCCGCGACGCTGACGGACAACCTTGGGCGACGGTAGCGACATCGCCGCGGCTTGTTGACGACGTTCCAACTGTGGTCGTTCGGCAGTTCCAAGGCCCCCGCAACTCGGTTCCGGAGCCGCACATCGTCGAACTCTTCAATAACGCGCTCGACGACATCTTGCCGGACGAGATGCCCTCCACGACTTCCGCTCCCTCTGCCCGCTCCGTCGGCCGATTTTGATCCTGCGCCGGCGGATACCACAATGTCTGTAGCCGACACGGGAGATCGGCGGGGAGAACGACAATGGAAGAAGAACTCGACGAGATGGTGCTCGCGATGTGGGCCATCGAAGCATTCAAAGGGTACTCGCCGAAACAGCAGGAACGCATGACGCGCTACGTGCGCAGCCTAGCGACTTACGCCGTCACCAGACCCGTGTGGAAGCGGCCATCGACTTCCGGCACTGCATCTAACGTTGTCGATCTAGAAACGCATGTTATCCGCAAAAAGCTCGAACCCGCCGTCCGATCGGCACGCAAGTTGGCACTTGCTCACGGTGCAGCCGTACACCAGGCTTATGCCTATGGGGTCAACGAGTTCGGCGACGACGTCTTTGCCGAAATCGACTAGGAGGCGACATGCAAGAGCAGATGCAGACACGATGGGGTCGTCCTTGGCGTCACGACGACGCCCAGCTCGCGGATCAGCTCGAGCGGGAAGTCAAAGACCTCCGCGAGCGCCTGCGGTACGAAGACGGCCGCGAACGGGAGCATATTCTCGACGACATCGCGAGGCTGGAGCGAACGCTCTGCAACATGTGTTGTTGACTATGGACCCCGCACTCGGCGGGGTCTTTCATTTCCGGAAATCTCGCCGGCGAAAACGCATCCTGCGATCGGCGAGAACACAATCATCTCAGACAACAACGATAGGGAGATGATTGATGTCTGAGAATAAGAAGCCTGAAAACCTGTTGGCCGAGATCGTGTTTTCGAAAACGCACGTTCGTACCTCGTTTTTCCGTCACGGCGTGTACGTCGCCGCGAAGACGTTCATGGTCGACGTCGAGGGTGCCGTCCGCCAGGAACTCGGTCGGCTCCTGACAGGACAGAAGTGCGGCCTCGTGATCGACGCCAGCCAAAGTTGGGACGGCAGTACATTCATCCTGGTCTACAGCCTGAAGGATAAGTCAGAGGATCACCTGTGGCACGTTTTGAAGGGCCTACCAGGGCTCCTGCCGGCCGCCAGCGTGAAGAAGTGGTTGGTCAACTATTTCCAGACCATTCCGGTGGTTTACACGAATGATGAGATTGAAGCCCGCACTGGTGTGAGGCTCGATCGTCCGGAACTTCTGACCCCGGCAGAATGGTTTAAGAAGAACTTCTCGAACGGCAGTCACATTCTCGTCGGCTCCACACCCATAGCTTCCGACCCCACCGACCACATCCCCGCCCTACGCGGCCTGTTCGCGTTCGCCCGAGGCAACTACGCGACCGTCAGCCCCGAAGACCTTCAGGCTGCCGTGGACGCCGGGTATGTGCATCCTGACGTCCTTTCGGCAGTGGCTGACGAGATCGCATATGCGACCGGAAAAGCCGAATGACGGCGCGGGTACTGGACCCCTGCTGTGGCGGACGCATGATGTGGTTCGACAAGGCCAACCCCGAGGTCATCTTCGGGGATCGCCGTAACGAGGTCCTGACGGTCACCGATCGTTCTCACGGCCGCGAAGACGGCACTCGGGAACTGCGGATCGAACCAGACACGCTTCTGGACTTCCGGGCGCTACCGTATCCGGACGAGAGCTTCTACCTCGTCGCCTTCGATCCGCCGCACCTGGTCAACGCTGGCCCGAAGAGCTGGCTAGCCGCCAAGTACGGCAAGCTCGGCAAAAACTGGCGTGACGACCTGCGTCAGGGCTTCCACGAGTGCATGCGCGTCCTCAAGCCGAACGGCACGCTGGTCTTCAAATGGAACGAGACCCAAGTCAAAGTCAGTGAAGTCCTCGATCTCGCCCTACCCTACGCGCCTCTTTTCGGGCAGACGGGCGGACGCAAAGGATTGACGCACTGGCTCGTCTTTCTGAAGTAACACCCGGACACGGTCTCCATCTCCCGGTAGTGTGCCGACCGAGATGGAGACCGCCCATGCCGATGACACCACACGAAGCCCGCCAACGCCTATTCGCCCACATCGCCCACCTGGTCACGTACTGGCGCGATCTACCCGACGTCCAAGTCCTCGCGGGTAACCCGAACGGCAACCCGACCCACGAGCGCCTCACAGGTCTCATGTTTTCCATGTTGGTCGCAATCGACGGCAGCTCCGCACTTCCGGGTTTCGATCTCATTCCCCGCGACGACGATGGCGAATGGCCGACGGAGTCTATCAATGCAGACGTCGAACTTCATGCGGTGATGCCCGAGGACTTGCTCGGAGCGCCGTTGGTCTGGGGTCCGGAGCCAAACACACCGAGACCTCCGATTAAGCTGTCACCAGATGAAATGGTCAGGGACGCGTTGGCGAACTCGCGCCTTGCGGGCCTTAATGTCAGCGCCGAGACGGAGACATCGGCTCGCGACGCTGCGCACGGAGACCTGACATGGGCGGATGTCGAGCACTTGGACGCTTCCCGCAGTGATCCGTCCGGTATTGAGGAGTTCAAGCACCTGCTCGCCGCCGACTGCATAGTCGTTCTCGATGATCGGCAGCGTGACGTCCTGCTTTCGGCGCTGCGGGAAATCGATGCGATGGGTGATATCGGTTTCGTCCTCGAGCGGTGCGAAGACCTAAATCCAGGATATGCGTTGGATTGGGACAATGGCGGCACGGCAGCGCAGGACACCGCCGTAGACGACGTCATGGATAAACTGGCTCGACGTCTGTTTCTAGATCGGAGCGCAACGTGATCATTCCCGCAGACTACGAAGGGTTGCGACTGCTCTGCTGGAACCGCGATCCTACGCGGCCGGTCAAACGCGAAGAGGCGTGGGCGCTATACAAAAGGAATTGGCGTCTTGTCTGGCAAGATACGCTCGACGACACCGAGGTCGCACTCATCAAGGGTCTCGAAACCGAATTCGGTGAGACGCTTCTCGGCACCGACGGCCTGCCGCCCCCCTGGGCGCAGGGAAACACGCCGACCACCGAAAAATGACCGGCGGAGCGCCGTTTGGCGTCTGGCGACCCTAACATCTTCCTAGACACCAACTTAGGGAGATTTTTGATGTCAGAAAGCAATGTTTATCATGTCGAGCCGGGAGCCGTGGTCGAGATGCCCGAAGGATGGCACCTCGAATCCTCGGCCGACACCTATTTCTCGGGCAAGACTCTAGCCCGCCTCCATAACGAGTGGATGCGCCGCTACATTGAGGAGCCAGAAGCATTTCAACGAGAGTTCGAAACGGTCCTGTCGTTCATCACAGACGAGCAGAACGGCGTCGAGCCTTCGCATGGGGACGAATGCGTTGCCTACCTCAATCTCCTTGCGGCTCAAGAGATATCGCCAAACGTATTCTCCGTTCGCGGTGTGGATGTTCAGGCCAAGATTGGAGACCATGACGTTGCGCCGCTAACCGCCGGCAGGCATGATGATCATGCAGTCTGACGTAACAAGCGGGCTGTCGGTCTTCTCGTCGCTGGCATCGGCAAGGACGCGATGATCGGAGGGTGCGATTTAAGAGACGTCCCATAACATTGCCGATAACCCAAGACCCCGTTCTCACCGACGGGGTCTTTGTTTTCCATCTGCGCCATCCGGATGTCAGAAACCGACGAACTTGCCGTCTGTTTTTTCGACCAGTCCCGCCGCCTCGACATCGGACTTCTTCCTCGGCCTGTTGATCCGCTGCGGAACGGCCTCCCTCAGCTGCATCATCGTCACGGCGTCGTGCATCGGGTCTGCGATATCGATCAGCGCATCGAGACGACCCAGCGCATGCAGTGCGACAGCCAATGCATTGATGCCGACACCAGGATCACCGCTTTCAAGCCGGTGCAGAGTTGCCCGCGAAATCGAGCAACGATCCGCGAAGTCCTGAGCGCTCATCCTTCGCGCACGGCGAGCCAAGGAGATATCCTCGCCGAGTTTCTTGAGACCGCGCTCTACACGCGGGTGGACAACGCTGCCGCGTGACCTCGGGATTTTTGAGTTGTCGGCCATGTCGCGTATCCGTTACACATTCAGCTCTTGCGTCTCGTATATGCTACACAAGTCAACGGAATGCAATCTCAAGGCGTTGGCGGGTAGTGCGTAGCTTCGATCGACATGACGGTGCGGAAGATATCGTCGACGATGACCGTGACGCCATCCTGCGGGCGAGGCAGCGTCCACCTGCTCCCGCCGTCAATGTAGTCCATCTTGTCGGCGGGATACATGTTCGAGAGGTCGGTCTTCACGCCGTATTCGCTCTCTAGATAGGCTTCGATCTCCGGGTAGCGGCCGACCAGGTTCTTCACGCCGTCGTCATTGCCACCCTTCGGCAGGTCGATCTTCTTGCCGTTGGCGCGGTCGATTGCTTCCCAGGAGTGAACGCCCGGGCCTACGGGCTTCTGGGCGACGTCGAATTCGTATGTCTGCATGAAGGGTTCCTCTTTCGTTGTCGCGCATAGGTAAGCACGACCACATTCAACTGCAACCGTGATTTTCCGTCGGCGGATTTGTGCTGGTCGTCGGCTGGTCACAACATGAAAGGAGACACAACAGAGGGAGAGTTTGATGTCTGAAGAATTTAAGCTGGAGGTTGGCAGGGTGTACGACTTACCCGAAACCGTTTCGATGACCGTGACGCGGTCTTGGTATTCAAACGACTACGGCGACGTTGAGCTCGTGGGACCAGGTCCCTTGTCTGATCGTTTCCGTGAAATCCGGCAGGAAGGTCGCGCGCCGTATCTCGTGTTCGCCGACACGATGAGGTACCGCATGGACGGCGAGCGCCATCCTCTCGACGTCGTCTTCAACTGGGAGGCCGTCGAGATGGGCGAACATCCCGTGGCAGCGGTGGGAGCCGTCGCAACCGCGATCCAGGACGGCATAGTAACCCGCCGCGAGGCCTGTGAGTACTTCGGGATAGACGTCCAGACAGTCGATGCGGAGAATGAGAGGGATAGGCAGAGGCTGGCGGCGATGAATGGGGGTGCGGTATGAGGCTGGTTCACTGGAAAGAATTCATCGCACTTCCCGATGGCACCATCTTCTCTGAGGCTCGTAGCTACAACGGAGGCGACATCGAAGACGTAAAGATGAAGGGCGAGACCCTGTTCTATGGCCGAAGCCCCAATGACTATTGCGAGACGTCACTTCTGCCAAACGTTCGCGATGCCAGTAGCATCCATCACGACAGCTATCCCGATCCAGGCGGCGGTGACATTGTCTTAATCCACCCCAGCGGCTGGGGACGCAACGGCATGTACGAGAAGGACCGCATGTATTGGGTCTGGGACCAAGAGGATCGAGAGCGGTTGGCTAAGTGGCTTCTGAACCCTCAGGCCACGGCAGCCACCGAGGAGCTTAACGAGGACAACGTTCGCTGGCGTGGGGATCGGGAGGCCTTCGACCCCAAGTGTTAGCCGGCGCTTGCGCCATGCCGGACGCCGGGGCAGTCTCTCTGTAGGCAATGCCTGTTTGGTCTCCATCTGGGGCCACCTCGTGACGAGGGACGAACGATAGCCCGACGGTCGATTTCAAGACCTGGAGTGAGGTGCAAGCCCCGTCTCTCGTCACGCAATTCTTCCAAAAATCACCCGGGGTCCCTGAGCATTCTGGCAAGATGCGGTGTATTGGAGACCGCACTCTTTCACTCGCTACAAAAATTTAAAATCGCGTTCAGCATCAGCACCCCCGAGCGTCTCGGCGGTCCGTTTTGCATCTTGCAAGCCGCAAATCTCCAATGGTCACAGCGATTTACATGGAGTTTCGGCCGATGCCTACGACTGAAGATGACAATACCCCCCTGCTGAATAAGCGCGGGAAGCCCCGGAAATCCTCAGCACCACCCATCGAAGACGACACCCAAGGCGCGACTAAACGCGAGGTCAACAAGGCCCGCGTGGTATCCTTGCAACAGTGCGCGATCATGCTCGGATACGACCGTAATACCGTCGAGAAGTGGGTCAAGTTCGAGGACTGTCCATACATCACCAAGGCCGACCGCGACCGTGGCGTCGCCTGGGAGCTTGATCTCGCCGCCGTAGTCCGTTGGCTCCAGGATCGTGCCGTCCGGAATGCGACCGGTGGCGGGGACGAAGACGGTGACGGGAAGCCGACGGCAGCCAAGAAGCGCAAGGAGGACGCCCAGGCCATTGTCGCCGAACTGGAAGCCGCCGACATGCTCCGTATGGTGGTTCCTTTACAGCCTGTCCTCGATCGGATCGAGCGGGATTACAACGAGATCAAGAAGCGCCTCATGACCCTGTCGGCCGCCATAGCCGGACGCATGGACGCCTCGATCCAGAGGGTCGTCAAGGAGATCGCCGACGAACAGGTCCGGGCGATGCTGGCGAAGCTCAAGGTAGAAGACGTCATCAAGGCAGCCCAGGCCCCGTCATCGGAAGACACCGACGAGGACTAAGCGCATGCTTTACGATCACTCGTCGTTCTCCATCGACCACCTGGACTTCTCGGAGGCGCTGACGCTGTTCAACGAGGGCTGTGACCGCCTGAGGAACACCGCCCTCCAGATACCGCCCCCGAGGGACCCCTCGGAATGGGTGGCGGAGAACATCGAACTCCCCGAGGCCAAGACCTACAAGCCCGGATACGTCAAGTTCACGGGATACCAGAGGCCTATCGCGAAGGCCTTCATGAGCGAGGGCGTCAGCGAGGTCGTGGTCCTCAAGGGAACGCGTGTCGGGTGGTCGCTCTTCATCGGCGGCATGTCAGCCTACGCCCTCGCATACAAGGGTTTCCCCATCGGCATCGTGCAGCCGACACGCGGTCAGGCCGAGGAGTTCTACAAGAAGGTCATCGAACCGCTCCTGAGGACGGTTCCTGCGCTCAAGGCGATCCGCCGAAAGGCCGGACGTGGCGACACGCAGGACACCATGCTCGATCACATCTTCAAGAACCAGGCGGAGATGAAGATCACGGGTGCGGCGAGGTCGAATGCCCTGCGCGGGTGGCGCGGCATGTGGCTATTCGGAGACGAGTACTCGGCTCCTCCATGGGCGGATGACCCCGGCGATCTCGACGAAGGCGACAAGGCCAACCTTCTCAAGCAGCGTGGCGGTGAATGGGCCGACTCGATCCTGGCGCTCGGCAGTACGCCCACCTTCGTGGACGAATGCCGGACCTATGCGCGATGGCTCGGTTCGGACCAAAGGCTGCCTTACCTTCAATGCCCCCATTGCGGCCTGTGGCAGAACTTCAAGTGGGGCGATGAGGACACGGAATACGGCTTCAAGTTCAAGCGGGACGAGAACAACTACGTCACCGAGTGCTTCTACCAGTGCGAGGGTCCCGAGCATTGCCGGATCGACGAGCGCCATAAGTACGACATGGTCGAGAACGTCGACTACCGGCCGTCCTGCGTCGCCAAGGTCAGGGGCCGTGTGGGCTTCCACGTGCCGCAGTGGCTTTCCATGGCAGGTAAGGCCGGCTGGATCAACCTCGCACAGGAATGGGTAGACTCCAAGGGCAACCCGTCCCTTCGAAAGGCATGGTTCAACACCGTCGCCGGCTGGCCTTTCGATGACTTCACCGCCTCGTCCCTCGAGGCCTCCGATCTTTCCGCTCTGCTCGCCAGGTACACCGCCGAAGTCCCGGACGACGTGGTCGTATTGACGGTCGGCGGAGACACGCAGACGAACAAGGAAGGCTCCAACCTCGAACAGCTAGGGTCCCGAGAGGTCAGTGTCGTCGGCTGGAACCGTTACGGCCAGTTCCGGATCATCGGACACTGGGTCATTCTCGGTGCCCCTGGCGAGCCGGAGGCCGATCGGCAGCTACGCGAACTTCTCGACCGCAAGTTCTACAAACGTGACGGCACGGAGATGAAGATCGTGGCGTCGGCGCTCGACGGCGGCGGACACTACACCGACCAGGTCCGATCCTTCGCGGCCAAGTATCCCCAGAACCGCAACGTCTGGGCTATCCATGGCTCCGCGCATCGGAGGCCGACGGTCTGGCCCCGCAAGGCGAAGCGTGGATCGACATTCTACATGATCGACTCGCACCTCGCCCGAGACGCCGTCTTCCATCTCCTGCAGTTCACAGGCAACAACCGCGCCCTGATCCCCCACAAGCTCGGAACCGGCTACCTGAACCGACTGATGTGCGAGGAGCGCAAGCGGGTGAAGGGTAAACTCAAGTGGGTACCCAAGCGCGGCGAGCGACCTGAGGAAGAATGGATGTGTCTGGCCTACGCCTATGCGGCGCTCAAGGGCCTACAGACGAGCTACCCCAGCAAATGGTCTGATTTGAATCTTGCAGCTGACAAGGCCGGAATTGTCGCTATCCCGCACGACCCTGAAACGGGCGAGATATTCGAGCCGACGGAAGACATGTCGGTTCCGGCGACGGAGAAGGCCCCGGTAAACACACAGCTGGACGCTGCCGTGACCGAGGCGGCCACCATCCACGAAGTTCGAAGGGTCGTGAAGGAGAAAGAAACGCGACCGCAGACGGCAACGGTGCCGCCACCCGCGGTGGGCAAAGAGAAAAGGCAGCCACGAGCTGGAGGCGTCATCAAGTCCTCCCGTCCGAGGCGTTGGTGAGGAGGAAGAATGAAGCTGTTTCGCCGCAGGTCCCGTGAGTGGCTTGTCCAAGAGGTCGAAGATATCGAGGAGATCATGGCGTCGCCCATCGTCTCGATCTCCCATCCCACCTCGGGGGGCCAGACCTTCCGAACCCTCACCGAAGCCGCCCTCGTCCTCGCCCAGATCGAAGCCCGTATCGACGAGATAGACGGCGTTAAGCCTGCGAAATCCACACGCAGGGGCGGTTGGTATGGAGTGCGTCCGAGATGAACAGGTCCACAACCACCCAAGCCACGACCAAGCCCCCTGAAAAGGCGACCCGGACGTTCCGTCAGGCACTCGGAACTTGGCGAGCCCGCGCATCCAACTTCTTTGGACTGCCGCCCGGACAGACATTCTTCGAGGCCGCGGGCGAAAACCAACGTGTCGTCCAGGCGACCGACGTCGGACCCAACGCGCGCAACGCCGAGCATGCGAGGCTACGTGCCCAATCGCGCTGGATGTATGCCAACGACCCCTACTTCCGCCAGTCGTGCCGTCAAGTCGGCAACAACGTCGTACACTACGGCATCAAACCCATCATCAGGAACAAGCGCCTGCGGAAGCTGTGGAAGCAGTGGGTCCGCGAGTCCGACGCCAGGGGTCAGCTCGACTTCTACGGCCAGCAGTTCCAAGCCGCCATCGCAATGGCTCGGGACGGCGAGATCATCGCCCGCCTGCGGCCACGGATGGCGAAGGACATGCGCACCAAAATCCCGTTTCAGGTCCAGCTCCTCGAGGCCGACTACCTGCCGCTCGAGAAGACGATCCCCGGAGAGCGTGGAAACCTCATCATCAACGGCGTGGAACGCGACCAGATCGATCGTACCGTCGCATACTGGCTCCTCGACCATCACCCCAAGGACATCTTCCTTGCGGGCTCGGCGTTGCCGAAGAGGGTGCCTGCGTCCGAGGTGCTTCACCTCTACATGCCCGACCGCATCGGTGACACCAGGGGCTACCCTTGGGGTGCGGCCGCCCTTAACACCACCCAGCGCGCCAGGACATACGACGAGGTCCAGCTTGAAAGGATGATCGTCAGCTCCACCAGGGGCGGATACTACAAGAAACCGCGTCTGGCCGGTGACGATGAGTCCATCTTCGACGGTGCCGACGGTGAATTCCGCGCGATGGAACCCGGCGAATGGGTCGAAATCCCCGAAGGCTGGGATATCGAACAGGCGTTGCCGTCGCCCGGCGACTCGAACTACGCCGACGTGAAGCGTGAATACCTCTCACAGCTCGCCGTTTCCTTCGGCTGGTATGTCGAGATGGTCAACATGAACCACGACAAGATGACGTCGGACCGGCAGTACCGCGCTGTCCAGCTCGAGATGATCCGGCACATCGAAGCTATCCAGCACCACGTGATGGTCGCTCGCTTCTGCCAACCGATCTTCGAGCGGTTCGTTCAGGCAGCCTACATGGCCGAACTTTTCGTGCCGGAGCCTGGCAAGACCGTCGAAGACTATTGCGACGTCGAGTGGATGACGCCGAAGCGCGGACACATCCATCCTCTTCAAGAGGTCTCAGCGGTCGTCGAGGCTATCAAGAACGGTCTCATGTCTCGCAAGCGAGGCGTCGCCCAGCTCGGCGAAGACGTCGAGGACATCGATGCCGAGAACGCGACCGACATGGCGCGGGCGTTCCTGCTCAAGCTCGGCTATCCGGTCTACGGCCTGGACAAGTTGTTCCCGGATACGGCAGCACCCACCACCCCCGACGGGGAACCGTCAGCGTCATCTCTTCCGCTGGCCCTCCTCTCGTCCTCCGAGGACCTCGACGGCGATGACCTGTCATTCGATCTCGAAGACGACCTCGATGAAGCCGACGAGGATCAGCTCGAAGACGCCGACGAACTGGAACCGGCCTAGAAAAAAATGATGCGGCAGCTGACGTCGGCCGCCGCATCTTCCTGTCCCTGAACATCTGGCGTTTCCGGGTGTCTGGCATAACCCGTAAAATTGCGGCGAAGTCACATCAGGTTAGGTAACCAGTTGTCTTAATTCGATGTTATGACCCCGCCGCGTAGGTCTTGGCCGTCGAAACGGTTCAGAGGGAGATTTGATCGGTCCGGACAGAGGCGTGAGAAAACAGGGAACCGAAGTGGTTTATCGCATCCACCGGATCGGGGCGGCCTACCTGCCGTCATCTCACACCAGGAGACCCTGGAAATGGCTACTTCTACCCACCGCATCCCTGAATCTGAAACCGCGATTGCTGACAAGGCAATCGTGAAATTCAGGGAGACGCTCCTCGCAGGCGCATCCTCTCCAGTCATGACGATCGACGACGCTGTCGTTGTCGTCACGATGACGGAGATCGTCGCGGGTCCACGTGCGGAGCTCTTGTCTCACATCGATGAGGCAACGACTGCGCGCCTGGATTTCGGGAGGCAGACTACCGTGTCATATGCTGACCTCTATCATATCTTCTTCGGCGAAATGACCGGCGAAGAGATGCAGCGGCAGCTGAACCTCTCTATGATCTTGCTCCGTTTGTCGGACCGGAAAGTAGAACAAGGCTTGATTGATGAGGCCAATGACATCGTCAGGGACCTCGATATCATGGTCATGACGCCGATGCTGGTGACGGCAATGGCGTGGCTCAAGCTGAAGGCACAATAGTCTTCTGGACTCAGTTCGACAACCAGACCCCGGGGGAAACCTCGGGGTCTTTTTTTATGCCGTTTTCGCCGGCGGCCGAGGCTGCGCTGAATCTTGCAGCTGACTTTGTCACGCTCCCTGAAGACAGAAATTCAGGACGTCGCATGCCCAAGATCAGGCGGAAACAACAGACCAGGACACAGGGAGTCGAGCTTTCGAAGCGCGCCATCCTCGTCGATCCGTCTGCCGTCGACGACGCCGCCGGCCGTTTCTCGATGATCGCGACGACCGAGACGCCGGTCAGGACGTCGATCCCCGATCCTCTGGACCCCACGAAGACGATCGAGGTTGACGAGGTCCTACTCGCTTCCGGTCTCGACTTCTCACGCGTCCCCGGCATGCCGTTGATGGACAACCACATGCTCGAACGTGGCCTTGAGGCGACCCTGGGCCGCGTCGACAACGTCCGCGTCGAAGGCACCGAGGTTCACGCCGACGGTGTCTACGCCCCCAGCCGCAAGTCCATCGCCGCCGACCAGAAGGCGGGGTTCTACCCCCAGGTCAGCGCGGGCTTCACCGTCAATGAATACGTGATCACCGAGCGCGAGGGCCAGGTCCCGCTCGCTGAAGCCGTGTCCTGGACCCTCCACGAGGTGTCCATCGTCCCCGTCGGGGCGGACCCCAACGCGATCGTCACGGGCACCCGGGGAAAGAAGCTCTACCCCCTGCCCGCCTTCACCCGGAAGCGGTCGAAAACAAGAAAACAGGAGAGAAACATGGATGAGACTCAAATCGAGGACCTCGTAATCGCGGCCGAAGAAGCTATCGACGAAGCCATTGCGGCCGTCGAGGACGCCGTGGATGCCGACGTCGAGGTTTCGGACGAACTGCTGGAGCGCGCACGCGGTCTCCGGAAGTTCCGTGGCAAGCGTAACAAGCGCGCCCGCGCCGAGGAAGACGATGCCGCCGAAGATGAAGTTCGCTCGAAGCGCAAGCGCCGACGAGGACGAGGACGGCGAGACCCGTAGCAAGCGCAAGGCACGTTCCGAAGAGGAAGAGGAGATCGCCCAGCTCGAGGAAGAAATCCGTAAGCTGAGGGCGAAGCGCAAGGCCCGTGCCGATGAGGATGTCGCGTCCGACGAGGAGCTGACGCCAGAAGAAGAGGCCGACGCCGACCAGGCCGTCAGGACCGCCAAGCGCGCTTCCGAGGAACTCGGCCAGTTCGCACGTCTGATGCGCGCCAATGGCGCTCGTGGCTCCCAGATTCGCAAAGCAGTCCTTCGCGAACTGACCAAGGCAGGCGCTCGCGGCCTTTCCACCGACGGCCTCACGGTCAGGGATGACCGCGAGCATCAGTCCTCGGCGGCCTCGACGCGCAGCCGTTACGACAAACTCAACAAGCGCGCATAAGGAGCCCTGAGATATGGCTATCACTTACATGAACAGGGTCGCCGCGGCCTTCATTCTTTCCACCGCCAGAAGCGACCGGTCGTACAGCACCGTGACGCTCAAGGAATCCGAGACCGAATATGTCTCGGGCGAAGTCGTCGTCGCCGAATACGAGGAAGCGGTCTCCGCTTCCGGAGACTTCGACACGCCGACCGGTCTTTGGGTTGCCGCAACCTCGGTGCCTGCCGCCGATTTCGAGGGCTACGCGAAGGTAAAGGCCGCCTTCCTGGTGCGCCCGACGCTCGCGACCGATGGCGACATCAATGAGCTCGTCGTCGATCAGGACGCCGAGGTCCGCACGAGTGACACGACGCTCTCCGCCCTATCCGCTCCAGCGAAAGCTCTGATCGTCGCCGCCGTAGAGGCCGCGGGCATCAAGCTGCGCTGATCACAGAATTCCGAGGAGGAACACAGACTATGGCAACTTTCGTTGATTTCTACAGGGGCGCACAGGGCGTCTTCACTCAGAGGGCGATGCTCGACTACGTCGACAAGAAGCCCTACATTCCGCAGCACTTCGCGAAGTGGCTGCCGTGGACGACCAAGGGCGTCTACCTGAACGCGGCCTTCATTGAGCTGAAGGAAGGCAACCTGTCGCTCATCCCGGAAGCTCCGCGTGGAGCGAAGGGTGACAGCACCCAGCGCGACACCCGCGGCGTCTTCCCGGTGATGATCCCGCACTACCCCCAGACCGACGCCCTTCTCGCGGAGTCGATCCGTGGCGTCCGTGCGGCGGGGTCCGAACTCGAACAGGCTTTCGAAACAGAGCGTAACGACATCCTGGACAAGCAACACAACCGCAACCTGCTCCGTTGGGAATACTCCAAGGGCGGCGCGATCACGGGCGTTCTCCTCGAAATGGACGCCGACGGCAACTTCTTCTCGAGGTACGACTGGTACGATCTGTTCGGCGTTACCCGCCACCAGGTCGAGTTCGACCTCAACACCGCCTCGACACCGATCGTCGAGAAGCTGATCGAGTGCAAGGAACTCTCCGAAGAAGAACTCGGTGCCTTCGATGCGAACGGCTACGTTCTCATCTGCGGCAAGACCTTCTTCAAGAAGCTCACGGGCCACCCGAAGATGGCGGAAATCTGGAAGCGCTGGAAGGACGGCGAGTTCCTGCGCGCCGACAACCGCGAAGGCTTCCCGATCGCCAACGACATCTTCGCCGTGTCGTACAGCCGCGGCAAGATCGCCGGCCGTCCGCTCATCGCCGATGACGAGGCATACCTCTGCCCGATCGCCGACGACATGTACCAGGTCCGCCACGCTCCCGGCATCGCGACCGCGACGCTCGGCCAGATGGGCGAGCCCGAGTACTTCTCAACGGAACTGTTGCCGCACGATGCTGGCGTCGAGATGAAGTCCACCACGGACGTTATCTCCTACACCCAGCGCCCGCGCGCAATCATCAAGCTCAAGCTGAAGCCGTAAGGCTCGCTTGTCACGGTCGGGCGGCGAACTCCCTACGCCGCCCGACCGGATATCTCCGAGGAGGTTCCGATGTCCGCCAAGGCTTTCCAACTCATGACCAAGCGAGCCATGAAGCACCTGCGCGAGCCGGGTGTGCATCGCTGGTTGCGGCATGACGGCCCTGTCGTCGGCGACGCCATCGAACTGATATTCAACCCATCGCACGCCGTGGTGGAAACCGACGGCCTGAGCATGACCGCACCGCAGCCCATGGCCTGGGTCATGCTTTCACACGTGGTCTCGATAGCGCCCGAACGCGGCGACGCCATCGACTGCGCAATCGACAACGACGACACGCTGCTGATCTCGGGCCGCTCGTATCAACCCATCTCGTGTCGGCTGGTGTCGCACGATCTTCTCGAGATCACACTGATAGAGGACCGCAGATGACCGCCGACCTGAAAACCGTACAACTCCCCATCGCCAACAATCCGGGCTACGACGCGCTCCAGATCGTCATGCTTGATAGCTCGAATGTATCGACGCACACCGTCGGTGCTTCGGCTTCCACACACGTCTGCCACCCCTCCACGGACATCGTCGAAATCCATGTCGGTGGCGACACTGGCATCCTGATCGGAAACGGCAGCGTATCGACCGATGCCCAGATGCTCGACCTTCCGCCTGGCGTCCACTTTTACGGCCTCCCTGACGGCCTGAAGACGCTCGTCTGGAAAGCCATCGCCGACGACACGGTGGTTAAAATTCTGGAGGTACGTTGATGTTTAAGCCCTCACTCAAAACCATCGGCGGCACGGGCGGCACATCCGTAGACCAGGTTCAACGGATGGTCGATCAAGCCACTTGGAATTCGACCGGGAGAGGCGAACACGGTTGGGTCGGCAGTGACTTGGTCGTCCTTAACGGCTCGAACGCGTATGAACTCTACAATGCCGGTCCACACGCAAACGAAGTGATGTTCACCGTTGATGGAGCTGCGGTCGCCGACTACGGCGACATACATGTACAGCTTATCGACGGCTCGGGCGAAGTTATTAGCGGCTACAGCGGATACATGAACGACGTAAATGTGTCGATGAATGTGGCGGTCTCGAATGCTCAATCTATAGTCGTTTACCAAGGGTTTTCGAGCGGATTTAACTTGCGCGGATACGTACATATCCAGCGCAGCGCAGACGGATTTTTTGTCAGCACAAACTTCTTCGACTACACGCGGCACTTCATCGGTACACTTGCAGTCGGAGATGCCGACTGCACCGGTATACGCATTTTCAGTCACGGAAACGGTGACGGAACAGACAACTTCATCGGCGGCTACGCATACTTGCAGTGGAGAAATTGATGCCAACACTGACACGCTACGACGTCAAAACCAAAACCACGACGACGGTCGAGATCGCTCCTCTGCCGCCGAGCAAGCCCTATCTCCGTAACCTTTCGCGACGCCAGTTTTACCAGGCGCTGGCGCTCGGTGACGATCCATACATCACCGAGGCCGAGGCTCTCGCAGCCGTCGCCAGCGGTATGCTGCCTGCTGCCGTGGAAGCGATTGTCTCCAACCTTCCATCCGAGACCCAGTTCTCCGCGAGGATGCTCCTGGTCGGAGCGACGACGTTCGTCCGGTCGCATCCTCTCGTCGGCGCATTCGGAGTCGCGCTCGGCATGTCCGAGTCCCAGCTCGATGAATTCTGGCTCGGTGCATCAAAGCTCGGCTGACGTCCGGTTTTAGCCGGCGGCGACCGCTGCGCTGAATCTTGCAGCCGGGTTTGACACGATCTCTGGGTAATCCTGGCGAGATCGTAATGGCCGACAACGAGCATGCAATCATACAGTTGAGGAAGGCTATCGAGCGCCGTCTACGTGACGGCGTTGAAGGCCTTGTCTCGATTGTCCCTGCGCTCCGCGCCGACCGCGATTTCCAGTCGAATGAGTTTCCGCTTGTCGTGATCCAGATCGCCGAGACCGTCGGTCCGGTTACCGAAGGCCCCAGTCGGGGCAAGGCCAAGAAGCGCAGCATCGTCGCAGCTATCCAGATCGCCCAGATCGGCGACCCCGACGACGGGGAAGAGGCGCTGGCGGAGTTTCAGACAAAGGTCGAAGCCGTCCTCGACAGCGATCCGCCGGTCCTTCGCGGCGTCAAGAATTGGTTCCACGCCCAGACCTCACCGACTGCCGGCTCACCGCAGGCGGGCGTCGCCGAGAAAACCCTGACGTACACATGCACGATCCTGACCGCTCCCGGTCGGGCCGACATCATTCTTTGAGGAGAAACATCAATGGCTCAAATCTTCCAGCCTGACTACGACAGCTACGTACACCAGTCCGCCCAGGCGCGTTTCCAGCCGCGTGGCAAGGACTACGCCGAGAGCCTTGGCGACATCGAGACCGCACCGATGACCATCGCGCTCACCGACATCTCCCGCTATTCGCGTGAAGGTGCCGAAAAGGTTCTGGCGGCCGTGAAGACCATCCAGAAGGAAACCAACTTCACGATGACCATCTTCTCGCTGAACCGCACGACGGCAGCGCTCTACTTCATGGACGACCTCGGCGCGAAGCTGGTCCAGACCGCCGTGACGTCGGAGACGATCACGTTCCAGTCTCCCAAGGTCAAGCGTTCCTACAACCTCGGAAAGCGCAAAGTCACGATCATCTCGATTGACGACGGCGGCGATGAGCCGATCACCTTCGTTCGCGACGTCCACTACAAGCTGAACTCCGAAACGGGTGATATCGAGATCATCGCCGTCCCGGAAGGTGCGACCCAGATCGAGGTTACGTTCTCGGCCGCCGCTATCACGGCGCAGGACGATATCGGCGTCTACGGTCTGGTCGCGAACCAGGGCAGCTACGGCAAGATCACGTTCTACGGAACACATGACGACGGCTTCAAGTACCAGGTTGAACTCTGGAACTGCCGCATCACGACGACGTCGATCCAGCTTCAGGGAACCGACGACTTCGTGTCGCTCGAGCTTAACGTCCAGGTCCTTGCCGACGGCACTCAGCCTCCGCAGTTCCGCTACGCGAAGATCACCGAACTCAAGGACTGACGGGAGACCGTCGGCATCTGAGCCAGGGAGGGCGTATCGATGCAGGCACCGAAACCTATAACGATCCATGACATCCTCGTCGCCGCAGACCCGGCGGCGAGACATGGCATTTTGGTCGGTCGCAAGCAGCACTACGTCAGAGGCCTGAGCGTCCGTGAAATTCTCCACCTGATCGCGCTTTACCCTACCCTCGCCGAGGTTATCGACCCCAGCACACCGCGAACGACTGCGGACGAATGGGTCGAGGCGATCGGTGTCGATGCGATCGAGACCGTAGGGGCCAAGGGGTCGGACGTCTCGGCGAAGCTGATTTCCGGCCTCGAGATCGAGTTCAAGCTCGACCTGTTCTTCTCGGTACTGAGCGCGACCCTGATGACCCGTCCGGGGTCGGACTTCTTTCCGAAGGAAAAGAAGCCTGCACAGCCGAAAAGGCCGCGCCGGCCTACACCCAAGGACAATGAGAAGGCTGCCGACGACGTGCGGCCAGACTCCGGTCTCCTGGCGATGGTGAAGGACGCCACCGAGTACACGCTGCGCACCGGTCGGGACGGAATGGAGCTGACGCCCGCCGCCCTCGGCTTCGCACTACGTGTCCAGGCTGACATCAACCGCAATGACAGGATTTCAATATTCCACGCCGTCGCCGCCGCGATGGGCGACAAGGACAGCCATGAAGCTGTCGGAGACATCTGATGGCTAGTAGACACCCGAATATCATCGCAAGGTTTGCCATCGACGGTATCGACGCCGTCGGCAGAGGTCTGCGCCGTCTTGAGACGTCCATCAGAGACGCGGCTTCCCGTGCCGGCCGTGCGACCACCGACCTCGCACGGCGGGCTGGCACCGCGATCCGCCGCGAGTTCGCCAACGCCGCATCTGATTCCGTGGCGCAGGTGACCAAAAGGATCGAACAGGCCACCGCGGGTCTCAAGAAGCTCGCGACGGCTACGAAGACCGTCGGCTTCTCCGCCATGGAAAAGTCCGCCAAGGCCGCCTTTATCGGGATCGGCGCGGCCGCCGCCGCTGCTGGTGCCAAAGTCGCGGCCGCGATGGCGATCACGTCGTCTTCCGCGACCGACCTCAGTAAAATGGACCTGACGAACCGCCAGACGGGCGTCTCGGTGCAGGATCAAGCTGCCCTGCGCGGCATTGCCGGATTGCAAGGGACAGACCCCGACAGTCTTTTCGGGTCCCTACAGACCGTATCGGCGACTGTTCGTGAACTCGAGCGCAACCGCGACCTGAACCAAGACGCCCAGAGCCGTTCGAGGGGTTTCCTGAGATACGGCCTCGGCCTCGCTCTGCAGACAGGTGACGCCGATTCCCTCAATCAGTTGATCGAGGCGTCCAAGTCGACCGGTATGGCTGACATCAAGAACGTCGAGTACCGGATGAAGCGGCTTGAGGCCGTCATCCGCTCGACCCAGCGCGGCCGGATTGCGTCGAACCTCGCCAACCAGTACCTGAAAGACGGTGCGGATACGCAGGGCATCGAAGCCATGCGGAAGGCGCAGGCCGAACTCCTGTTGCCACTCGTCCTCCAGTTCCAGCAGTTGTTAGAAGCCTCGAAAGCGCTGCGCGAATCGATGGGTCCTGCGGGCCGTGCATTGGAAGACCTAAAGGAAGTCGGTCTCGATGCCGACGTCGCTCTCGGCGGCGGGGTCGAAGCCCTCGAAGAAATCGCAGAGGCAATTCAGAAGTTCGATTCGGCACGTCAGGTCGAACTCGTGCGAGGTCTTTTCGGCGACACGACCCAGCTACCCGTCCTGCGCCAGGGGCGCGAGGGAGTGCGCAGATACCAGGCCGATATGGAGCGGTACGGTGGTAAGGTCACCGACGCCGACGGAGAGGCTGCTTCCGAGCTGAAGCGCGCCGAACTGGTGCGAAACACGGCGATCGGTGGAGCCAAGCTCGAGATCGCGCGTGAACTGACGCCTATCCTTATCGAGACCAATCGGGCTTTCGCGGATTGGCTCGCCGCCAACCGTAAATCCATCGCGGTCTGGACCCGCGAGGCTTTTGTCGAGATCACCGCCGTCGTTCGTGACATCGCGGGTCTCTTCAGTGGCGACAAGTCGTTCGAATCCGCGCTCTTCACGAAGGGGCAGGCGGTCGTCGATTGGGCGATGGGTGCCTACAACAAGGCCAAGGAGGTGGCGATTGCCGTCACCGCTTTGGTATTCGACGTTCTCGCGAAGACCTACACCGAGTTCCAGAAGGTAATGTCCGGTCAGGATTCCGAATGGGCCTGGCTGAACTATGTCCGAGACGGCTTCGTCGCGATCGCCGATGCGGTACGCGACGTCGTAGCCGTTTTCAGCGGTGGCGAGGCTGTCCGGTTTGAATGGCTCAATCAAGCCCGCGCCGTTGTTCTCGACTTCCTGGCACACCTCAAAGAAGCCTGGGGCATGTTCAAGCGGGTCCTGGACGTTCTCCACTCCGGACTGAAGGTCATCGGCAGCTTTCTTGGCACTGACGTCCTCACGACCGCTCTATTCCTCGGCATGCTCCGCTTCTCCGGCATCCTGGGCGCGATGGTTGGCACCGTGCGTATCCTCTTCGGACTGGCCGGTGGTCTCTCTACAGCATTCGGTGCGGCGTTCGCAACGATGGCGACTGCCGCGGCTGCCGTGGTCGGACAGGTCGCTCTGATTGGCGCTACATTACTGGCGTCCTGGAAAATCGGGGAGTGGCTTGGCGGCAAGCTCATCGAACCGCTCGTCAACCGCGACAATAAAATCCAGGATGACACCGCCCGCCTGATGAGGATGCAAGACAAGGCATACGGTGACAGGAAATACGCGTCGATGACCCGCGATCAGCAGCTCGAATACCGGGCGGCGCGTGGCTACGACAACTACGGTGTCATGAGCACAGGGCAGCGCAACGCGGCCGCGCAGGCCGAGCTTGATGCGCGGAAAGCATCTGGCCGGATTTTGACCTACGCGGACACTGGCTCGTCTCCAGAGGAGCGCCTGCGCATCGATGACATGCTCCAGAAAGCACGGTCGCGGCAGTCGATCGACCTGAATTTCAAGATCAACGGAAAGACGTTCTCCGGACGCTACGACGAGCAGGAAGGCAACGGCCTCGTCAGCGAGCTACGGCGGGCGGTGAGGCTAGACTGATGAACGATTACACCCCATTCACCCCCTTCATCTGCACCGACCTCGCGATCGGCTGGCAGTCGTGCACCGAGCTGACGATCGACCGTACGTACATCGAAGGTGCCGTCGTGAAAGACCGCACGTGGAACGGCCGCGCGGTCACCATGTCGGACTCCGCGTTCGACCTGATGTCTGTAGTCATTAAAGCCAGTGGACCCGGGGAAATGCGACCACCGGCTCTCGACCACGTGCAGAGGCTGCCGTCGTTTCAAGCGGTGCCGAGCTTCCTCATGCCCGATATCTTCTATGTGGGCGAGACGATGCGCACCCTCGCCCGCGATCCGCATCCGGGGTCTATCCGCGTACTGACGCTTGGGTTTGAAGACGTGCCGTTCACTGCGTCAGGCCGTGTGGTGACCCTGCTGGCACCCGCACCGGCCGTCCTGCGCATCTACTACCGCCCAATCCTCGAACTCACCGTGTGGGAGCCCCTCAAGGAAACCACCGTCGAAGGCCTAGCCGAAGTCTCATGGGAACTCCCATGCCAGGAAGTCGGAGGGCCTGACGAATGATGAAATGGCTCGCACCCCTGGCCGCATGGAACACCCCGTTCGATCCGGCGCTGCACTGCAAGAACCAGTTCGAGGTCTTCGATTTCGTCTCCCGCGAGGCGGAGGAAGGCGACGTCATACGCTTCACCTTCGAGACGACCGTCAAGAACGTCCACATGACGACTTTGGTCGGTCTGAACCAGCAGTATTTCGTGTATTCGGAGCGCGCCGAGGACGACGTCGCACCGCGCCAGGTCATCCGTGGTCGCGTCAACGTGGTTCCCATCGAACTCGGTGACGTCACCGCCAAGCTGGAGTTCATTGCAGTCCCTCCCCGCGAAGACCTGGTCCTACGCGCGGCCGCCATGGCGCTCCGCGTCGGCGAGGTCGAATACGATGCCGACGCGGCTCCCGAGGACCGCTACGACGACGACCGCTATGACCCTGCGTTCTTTGACTTGGACGCGATCCTCGATCCGACAACCGCGATCCTCGCACGTAACGAGTTCTGGAGGTTTGACCCGATCACGCTCCTTCCGGAACTCGTGTCGATCTCCGACGGACGCACCGAACACGTCGTCCCGAGCGGTCTCCGGTCGGGCGGGATATCCCTTCAGGTCAACAACCCTCCGAAGCCCGTGACGAGGCTCCGGGTATCGGCGCAGTTCGCGCAGCGCAACCGCGCACGTCAGGACTTCAACAGGATCAAGACGATCCGAACCTATACCTTCGACGACCTACAGTCCTCGATGCCTAAGGCTGGCGACCCGATCGGCAGCGACACGGGATGGACCTTCGACAGCATCGAAGTCACCGACGTCACTCCTGCGGCGACCTCGTTGCGCGTCCAGGCCAACAGCGCTAACTACGGCGACGCCGCAGGGTCTTACCTACACCTCCGTGCGAAGGAGATAACGGTAAACTGGCGTGCGTATCACGACTATGAGCAGGCCCGTGAGGAAATCCTCGATATCGAGATGCCCGTGGCGCTGGAGCGTCCCGTTGCCGACGAACTCGTCGAGACCGTCGAAGTCCTACAGCTCGGCGACATAAACGCCGACCACGTGACCCCGTATTGGGAATATGAACACCCGGATACGCTGATCCGCAAGCACTACAAGGTCGGTGATTCCGTCCAGTACAACGGCCGTCGGTTTACCTGCCTCGTCGAACACGACGCCACGCCCCGGTTTTCAATGTGGTGGGGCATTCCGAAGGAAAAATACTGGTCTCGGGCCTTTACCAAGCTCGCTCCGCAGGCTGACCGCCGCCTCGCAACGTACTTTGGCACCAACCGTGGCAAGCGGTCGATGCGCTATGCCGTGAACCGCCTCCGCCGCATCGTTACGCTGCGCGCACGCTGTGCGGTCCTGACGTTTCCGATCCCATACCTCGACGCCAGGTCTATGTCCTGTGCGGACACGATAAGGATCGAGGCTCCACGCGTTGGTGAGGTCGTCGGCAAGATCATCTCCATCGAGCGCCGGATCGACAACCGGGGTCAGCGGATCGCGCAGATACAGATCGCCGCGGCGAACGGTGACGGCACCCTGCCGCCCGAGGCAAGCGAGAACCAGGAGCAGACTGGCGATCTGGCGTATTCCACGACCTTCGGGAGGCTCTACCAGCCCGTCAACGCGGTCGGTCTGGATACGATCGGCCCATACGCCGATATCGTAGACAACGATGCGACCGCCCAGGAAGCCATTGCGCGTGAAGCGGCAACCACCGGCCTCGACCCCATCGCCGCGATCGGTGCCAACCCCACTCGTTGGACGATAGCGTTCCCGTCTCTCCGCGAAGAGGACCTTCTCGCCCGTCGGATAACCCTGCGGACGGTGCCGTTGAGGCTGCCGAAACAGATCAGATTCACACCGGAGTAAGCCCATGTCTTTCAGTGCCACATCCGCGATCGTCGAACTCATGGACCGCCGCATCCAGAAGCAGCGGTCGAGGGCGGCCGCCGCGAGCTATACGAACCCTCGCGGACGTCGGGATACCGCCGAGGACGACTCCTCGGCGGCCATCATCGGCTCCCTGACGGCCGTGGACGCATCCTCGTGCCTGGAATCCACCGAAGTGACCTACACGCCGCCGACCCCGGACCCGTAACCGTCGGCGGCGGGCTGAATCTTGCAGCTGAATGTGCGGTCATGGGTTCATGATCTTCGAAATATGGACAAAACTCGATGACCGAAGCCGAAATCCGCGCACTTGCATCCACAGCCGCTAGAGAGGCCGTCAAGGAAGTCTTTTCGCTGATGCGCGTTGACCCAGCTGACATCGACTCCGTCGTGGGGTTCACGGACGACCTCCGATATCTCCGCCGGCAGCGTGAAGCCGCAGAGAAAATCTCCTTCAAGGCCGTGGCCGCCATCTTCACGACGGCCGTAACCGGTGCGGGCGCTCTGGTCTGGCTGGGTCTCCAAGATTTCTTCACACGCTGAAATTTCGGCCGGCGAAATTTGCAATGGCGAATCCGCGAACAAAAAGTCTCATCAGAAACGTCTGGGGGAGACAAAAAATTGAAAAAAGACACCAACACTCACGTTATTGCATCCAAGATCATCGAAAACGGATTGCAAGACCTCGGTAGGCGCGCACTGGCCGTCAAATTGGGGATTTCGGAGCGCCAGGCGCGTTATGCGTTGGAAATGATCCGTAATCGGGTCGAAACAAGGCCTGTAGAGCCGCCGAAGCCTCTCGACACCACCGACACCATTCCACCGACGGCATCCTTCGACGAACGCGCGTCCGTAACGGACCTGACGAACTGGCGTGAAGGCTGGACCCGCGAATTCCACCCCCCGAAAATCGAATCCGAGACCGATCGCAAGGGTCAGGTCCGCACCCGCAGCGTAACCCATGACCCGGGCGTCGTGTGGCCTGCAAACTGGCAGGGACCAACCTCGTACGACCAGCTCGGCATCGCTGCGAAACCCAACAGGCGGGTCAAATGGGGTCTCATCGTCACGGCGGCACAACAGCACACCCCTGTGCACGGCCCTGCCCTCATGGCGCTGGCGGCACTGGCCGCCTATCGGGATGCATCTCTCTGCATAGTCGGGATCGAACACACCGCCCAAGGCGCGGCATCGAAAACCGACAAGATCGCCGATTGGCCCGCGATGGTCGAAGGCTATGTGACGACCCAGCGCCATGATCTCGGAGACATCGTCGTAGACGGTGCCTTTCCGATAAAGGCAACGCACGAGGCTCCTCTTGACGGCATAGGATCATATTGCCAGGGACGCTCGCATGTCTTCGGCAGTATGCGTCAAGACATGATAACGCTTCCGAGGTTCCGGGGCGCAAAGCAGGCCTTCGCCCGCGCTTCCGGTGCGATCAGCGTGCCGAACTATTCACGTTCGAAGGCCGGAATGACTGCGATCCAAAATCACGTGATCGGTGCCGTCATCATCCAGGGCGACTTCGAAGGCAATGTCTTCAGCCGGAATGTCCGGTGTCATCCAGTGTCAGGGGAAATTTGGGATTTAGACGTGGTCGTGGAAAACGGCATCGTCAGAGACGCCTCGACGGTAATCGAAGAGCGTGGCCTCAAGCGTCCCGTGCTGGGCGTAGGCTGTGTTCACGTCCGCTGGATCAACCAGTCATGCGTGAGGGCGCTCTGGGGCAAGCCCGAAGGCGACATCTCCGTTGTCGAGGCACTTAATCCGTCGGAGCAGGTCCTGAACGACGTCTACGATGGATATTCCGGAAGCCCGCATAACCGGAAGAATCCATTCCTACAGATCGAAAAGCGGATCAACGACGACGACGATATCGAGGCGGAACTCAAGCTTACCGCCGACTTCCTCGAGTCTATCCAAAGCCCGTCCCGGAATACGTGGATCGTCGAGAGCAACCATCACAAGCACTTCTTCCGCGCCCTCCTAGAACTGGACTGGAAGCGAGACCCTAAGAACGCCGCTGTATTGCTGAGATGCAATCTAGCGCAAGTCGAGGCTATGCAGGCAGGTGATAAGACGTTCAATGTGTTGGAGCATGCCCTTAAACTGGCGAACCCTGCGGCAAATTTTCTCATGTCTAGCCTCGACCAGCCTTTGAGGTTCTTCCGCTACTTCTTCCAATGCCACGGCGATCAGGGGTCCAACGGCTCGAGAGGATCGAACACCAACCTCAAGGGTCTCGGCATCGATATCGCGGCTGCGGACAATCACGCGGTCGAAAACCACCGTCAGCTCGTGCGTCTCGGAAACATCATCGACGAGCCGCCATATGCACGGGGCATCAACACCTGGGGTCATTCATTCGGTATCGAGCAACCCGACGGCACTATGCAGTTGGTGCCGATCGTGAGCGGGAAATGGCGGCCTTGAGGGCCGCCTAAGCCCTCCCAAAATTTATTTTTCCGATCGCTTGAAACCACCCCTTGGAACACTCTACCTATGTCTCACAGGTTAAATTTTGCTAACAAAGCAAGCCAACACGATATACGGAAAAATTATTTGTATATTTTTGCGTATATCTACTTGTATATTTAGCCGCCGACAGCAATCATCTAATTACAGATTGTGATTTACATCTGAACAGGGAGACGAAAAATGAAGAATACGCTTGCAAAGAACCAGATCGCAGCACTCGAAGATCGCATTTCGGTCGTCAACGCCGAATTCGGGTTCGACCCCGCTGCTCATATCGCATTCGACATCGCTGTGGACGGACAGGTAGTCCACACAACGCTGGAGTGGATTGACGAAGACATGGACCTTTCCCACCAGGACACGCACCTCGCCGCCAACGGCGAATATCGCCACAGCGTAGCCTCGGCGCTGTCCAGCTCGGATAAGGAGCACTACGAGCAAGCCAGCCAGGATGCACAGCGCGGCATGCTGGGCGATATCAGCGAAATCGTCCACCAGAAGCTCCTCGATGCCCATGAGGAACTGAAGGACCGGGTAGCAGAAGCGGCTTAACCCGCCCACCATCACGATCGAGAGCGGCCTACGGGCCGCTTTTGCGTTTCCGGGACTGGTTCCAAACCGCCGGTCGACGAATAATCGGGGTATTCGCCTGAGTACCCCGCATGCGCCTGATCGACACCGTTGCTGTGCACTGCACCGCAACCCCGGAAGGGAAAGACTACACCATCGACACCATCCGCGGATGGCACAAAGCGCTCGGCTGGAGCGACGTCGGATATCACTTCGTCATCCACCCCGACGGCCGTATCTCGAAAGGCCGCCCAGTCGAAAAGGCCGGTGCGCACGTAGCGGGCCACAACGCCACGTCCATCGGCGTCAGCTACATCGGCGGTGTCGCTACCGACGGCAAGACGCCCAAGGACACCAGGACGCCCGCACAGAAGGCCGCGCTCCGGAAGCTCCTAGCCGAACTCGCGAGGACCTATTCCGCGATCAAGGCCATAAAAGGCCATCGGGACTTCTCGCCTGACCTCAACGGCGACGGGCAGATCACGCAGAGGGAATGGCTCAAGGCGTGCCCGTGCTTCGACGCGATCCCCGAGTACGCCGACCTCCTGCGGAAGGCTGCGTAACATGGGTGAATGGAGACCGACGAAGGCTGCGCCCTATTCCAGCGATAGCATGGACGAGATGAAAGAGACCCTTGCGGAAGCGATCCGCCAGCGTCTCATATCCCACCCCTCCGCCGAGGCCGTGATCAAGAAAACCGTGAAGTCCTGCAGGCCCTCGATCCTACGCGATTTCCGCGATGGCGACGGCGCGCTCTACGGACTTACCCGTCTTACCCAGATCGCCGAAGCCCTCGGATACTCCCCAGAAATCACGTTCCGGAAAAGCCCCAATGACAACACGCAAACTCCAGGGCACGGCCAAAACTCGAACATTCTCGAAGCGCCTCGTCGTGCTTCTCATCCTGCTCTTACAGCCGATGGCTGCCTTCTCGATGTTCCTGAACCCGACCTCATCCCAGGAAGTCTTCGGTATCTACGTCGGCGCACATCTCGCGCTTGGCGGAATGTACATGGGAGTGGGAGCGTGGGACCTGAAAACGATGATTCAGGCGGGCCTGTTCAATGTGACGAGAGCGAAGCCGCATGATTGATAGTCTCAAGATCGCGGCCGCCGCTTCCTTCATCACCGTCGGCGGCCTGGGGTACTGGCACTACACCAGCCTCAAGGACCAGGTAGCCACCTTGACGGTCGAGCGCGACGCCCAGACCGAACGCGCAGATAGGAACGAGGAAGCCTTCCGGAAGGCCGAGGCCGACCGCCTGGTCGCCGTAGCCACGCTCGAATTCCTCCAGAACGGCCTAATCGAGAACGAGAAGCAGTCCCGGATTGCCTCCGAGGAGACGTCGTCGATATCGGCGACCGAAGACGCCCCCGCAGCGCCGTTTTGGCAGAAGACACGCCAGCGTCTGATGTCGGGAGATGGTAGATGATCAAGGTATCCATCATCGCAATAGTGGCCGCCATCGCCCTCTCCGGATGCGCGGCCACGAAACCCGACGTCCGCATCGAATACGTCCGCCCCAAGGCCCCGCAGTCGCTTGTGACGCCCTGCGCACGCAAACCGAGGCCGACGGAAGAGTGGAAGATGCAGAGCAACGTCAAGCGGTACTACGACCGTCTGGAGGCTGCGCACGCGGACTGCCTGACGAGAGCCGATACGGCGCAGAAGTGGATCAAGGACAACGGTCTGGTCGAGTAGAGCATTTTCCGCCGGCGGTCTTGATGGGCGCACACGCCGACCGCAATATCTACTCAGCAGACGGTGTCCTCGGTCTCCCCAGTCCAAGACGCGTCAGCTGAAACAACCTTCCAAACTAAGAGGCCCGGGTTTTCACCTGGGCCTATTTTTTTTTGGTGTCTGAATGCAGAAAGGGAGCCCTCAGGCTCCCCGATCCAGTCTTTCGAGTTCTTCCAATGCCGCCTGATGTTCGGGCGATCCGGATACGACATACCCTTCTGGCAACAGTAGCTTCTGTGTCACACACTTCGGGTCCTGAAACATGAACGCCGGACGAGCGCGGCGCAGGCTGCCGTCCGGCAACTTCTTCAACACGACAACATGGCTCATGCCGCCACTCCCTGCATCAGTGCCTCGACCGCCATCGCAGTAGCAACCTGGTCAAGCGTCGGCTGGATACCGAACGACGGATGGCTCCGACCCACCCATGCCAGGTGGTAGTCACTCACGCCGGCGATATTCGCCAACATCGACTTCGGAACCTCGGCTCGGTTGACGATATCGGTCCACTCGCACATCAGCCTAAACTCATCCTTGGTCTGCGGACGATGCCCTCTTTCGAGGATATCGATAAGCGCGACGAGGCGGTCGGTTACTTCCAGCGGCGGCTTCTGCGCAGCCTTTGTGCCTGGCTCCGACATGTATCGTCTGAGCGTCTGTGGTGAGCGCTTGACGAAGGTGGCGATGTAATTCGGCGAGACGCCGATGCCTCTCAATATCTGGTACATGTCTCGGCAAAACTGATAAGCATTCATATGATCAGAATTCACTAATTCTCTCCCCTTCTAGCGATCCTGAATTATTTTTGTGCGTATACTTAGAAATATACAATACGCCGACGGTTTTTATTTTGCATTCATGCGAGTCAATATTCTGCGAACAAAATGGGAGACTAGAAATGCTACGTAGAATTGCCGCCCTCCTCGCCTCTGCCGCGAGCAAGCTCATCAACTCATTGCCGACCGCTGGAAAGTGGCTCGACGACCTTCTGTCGATGCCGTTCCGGACCGTCTTCGGTGGTGGCGGAGGAGCGCCGTCTTACACACCCGACGTCCAGACCGCCGACCTGCTGAACACGCTGAAGGATGCCCGGGAGGCGGCGCAGGCCGAAGCCCACCGGCTCGATCGCAACGATATCGAAAGCGTCCTAGAATTCGCGAAGGCGCACCGTGACACGCGCGCGACCATGTCGCTACCCAAGACCCTTACGCCGGAGGTCAGGGCGGCGCTCTTGCAGATGGACGACGTCGCGCTGCGGAAACTGTACACGTCGGGCATCGGTCAGGTGCGCAAATTCCTCGCCGCCAAGCCCCACGGCATCCAGGGCGTCCCGTCATTCGGCGAACGCCTCCCGACGGTGGCCGATGAACCCATGCCGAAGGGCATGACCGTGCACGAGGCGATGGTCTGGAAAATCCGAGCGAAGATGCTCAAGCCCACGGAATCGGAGCCATTCCCCTATCCCCGAAAATCATCCTTCTGACGACAAAGCCCGCCAACTAGGCGGGCTTTTTGCTGGTCGTGTTGTCGACCACGAGACGGAGCCGTGGCATCGACTTGAGCCACTGCTGGTGGCACTCCGGATGCTCGTAAGCGAGGTCCCCATACTGCCGACGAATCCATTGCCACTCCCGGT
Source organism: Rhizobium sp. Root149 (assembly GCF_001427345.1). NCBI lineage: Bacteria > Pseudomonadati > Pseudomonadota > Alphaproteobacteria > Hyphomicrobiales > Rhizobiaceae > Rhizobium > Rhizobium sp. Root149. The sequence continues at coordinate 35,904 of NZ_LMGD01000020.1, read as the reverse complement.
CCGAGATACTCATGCGCGGCCGACCAGAGCTTCAATGACTTCCTGACGTTGTGCGCATGCCGTGCGCAGGCCCGCGACTTCGACCTCGAGTTCGGCGATCAGCGTCACGGCGACCCGGGCGACGTTTTCCAGCTCCCGGGCATGCGCAGACGCCGCGCCCAGAGCATCGTGGTACTGACGACGGTAGCGAGCTTCGGCGACCGCATCGAGGGCATCTGAGACACCGCGCGCGAGGCACATCGCGCCACCGGCTACGAGCATCATGCCTGGAAGATTACCCATCGCCGCGTTGTGGGCCGGTGAACCAAAATTCGCCATCTGCATGCCTCCGTGTTGTCGGATGCGTGTTGTGCCGGGCTCGATGGAATCCGGCAAGTCGACAATGGGCAATTTGGCGATCGAAGAGTTAACGGAGCTCGTGTAAGCGCTGCGCGTTATCCATAGGAAGGGAGAGCGTGATGAAGAGACCGTGGCTTGTGAAGATGTGGCTTACCGGACTTCAGGATAGTGACGCCCACGAGCGACACTGGATCAAGAGGACACATGTCGACGACCCCCGCGGCATCGAGAGCAGGCTCAAGGAACTCGATGAGAAGAGAGAGCGGGAGGCTCCGGTCGTTCAGGCGTACGTAATGGCGGCGTTGACGGTCGCCGTGCCTATCGCAGTGTTGATATGGTGGCTAGTCGCGGCGTAGTCGATCGTCTTCCTGGTCGCGTGTGGTAGTATCGGCCAACGAATCAATCAGCGATACACATATGTTTGACAGCCTCATAAAACGCGGCTTCCAAGTCGAGATACACTCCCACGCCCGCGCTATCCTGAGCGTTGATTTTCCCGATGCGGTCGCCGAGCTTGAAGAGGCTGTAGGCGGACTGTCGATCCCGATCGAGGAAATCATCGGGTCGGGCGGCGGGGAGTCCCAAGGGACGCAGAGACTGCGCCGGAAACTGGCCGAGCTAGGCTGGACCAAGATGAACTTCACAGTCGAGAAGCGGATCAACGGCGTAGCTCGCGAAGCCATCTCACACGAGATCGACCACGTGAAGACTTTCGACGCTGGCGTCATCGCCTGCGAGATCGAGTGGAACAACAAAGACCCATTTTATGATCGCGACCTCGAAAACTTCAAACGGCTGCACGCGGATAGCGCCATCTCCGTCGGCGTGATCATCACGCGCGGGACGTCGATGCAGGACCATCTGAAAGCGATGGTGCAGCGGTTCGCCGTCGAGCGAGGCCTGAACTCCCATGAAGCGGTGGTCGCATTCGGTATGAGCCGGACCGCTCGCCAGAACCGCGAAGTCGAACGTCGGGTCAACGCCGGAATGACTTACGAAGAGGCGTGGGCTGGTCAATTCGTGTCCGACAAGTACGGCCAGGCGACGACCCACTGGTCGAAGCTCGAAGACCGTGTACATCGCGGCGTCGGCAATCCCTGTCCTCTGGTACTTGTCGGACTCCCTTCGTCAATCGTCACGTTCAACGAAGGGCTTGGTCTCGAAGATATCGAAGGAGAGGCCGCCGCCCTAGTCGAAGAAGGCATCGCGGCCGCCACAGAATGACTTATTCGGCCGCCACGCGGTCGGTTGCTGAGTTGAAGCCGTACGTCTTCCAGGTCGGTTCATAGCTCTCGTCGGCCTGATTACCCCATGTAGTCCAACCAGGGCGGACGCCACGGCCAAACATCTCGAGATATGGACCAGGTGAGCAGCTCTCGATCAGTGGATACTGCTCGTCGGGTTTCCGGGAATGTTCGCGCTTGCGGGTGCCGATGTAGTTGACCTGCGAACGACCAGGCGGAAGCGTCCGAGCGTTCTTTCCACGGGTTCCGAAGAGGATCAGCTCCGTCACGTTGCGGAAGTAGAAGCCTACGCCGCGACCGTCAGAGCCGCCATCCTTGCGGAGCTTATGCCAGACGATATTGGCTTTATACGTGAAGCCCCAAGCTTTCAGGACCTCGATACCTTCCGGCAGGAGGGCGTTCGGAACCCAAAGATATAGGTGTGCCGTGGGCGCGCAGGCCGTCGCGACGGGAAGCGCCTTGATCGCATCCAATTCCATCGTGCCGTATCGGTTCAGGCGCTTGTGTTCCGGCGCGACTTTCCCCGTGCGGTTCATGAACTGCCACGGCGGGTCGGCCATGATGGTCGCAAACTTGCGGCCGGCGGTGAAATCGAGAAAGTCCTGGGATGGTGATGGAGCTTCGTCTGGACGATTGAGCAAATGAAATCTCCTTTTATTCCCGGGACTTGCGGACTGTGTACCGGACGCGCTGCACTCAGTCGAGTTACAATTTCCGACGGTTAGTTCTGACGTAGCATATAGAGCTTGCGCCGGACATTCCTTTGTTCGGCGGTCCCCAGTTGAGTCTGCGTTCGCAGATTGCCGTTTTGTTCGTGTTTTGTTCTATAAATTGCCACACGTCAACCTGTCACGCGTTCCAACCACTCCCCGCCGGCTATATCTTGATGCGGCCACATCCGGCGCGATCTACCTACTCTGCTGGCATCCGAACGCTTCGGTGACGACATACGGGCCGCACATGCTACATGCGGCACGTCGCCAGTAGGGTCTGCGTAATGCGCAGGCGGCTCGAGTAAGGTGGCCGAACGGTCGTGCAGCCTGTCGGCGGTCATCCATCCCTGGTGAGATTCAAAGTTGTCGGCATCGACTGATATGGCCCTCTTCGGAGGGCCATAGTCGTTCTGACCTGAATGACAGATACCAGGGGTTTCTGTCAGAGTTTCTGTCAGACAGCCCGCGCCGCAGGGTCAAAACACTACATATCAGGAAGCTAAAATGCCTTTCGGGACAAGGCGTTAACGGCTGGTCGGAGTGGAGTGATTCGAACACTCGACCCCCACGTCCCGAACGTGGTGCGCTACCAGACTGCGCTACACTCCGTGACCAGTGGCGCTCCTATAACCGAGGCCTGCGGCTTTAACAAGCACTTGGCACGATTTTTTTAAGTCGCCCGCAGTGGGCAGAAGTACTTTTCAGGAACCAATCCAGCCTTATTTCATTCTCTGGTTTCGCACTCTTTCAGGCGGCTCACATTGTATGAACAGCGAAGAGAATTCAAAGCAGAACGCAAGGGAAGCCGGCGACCGTCTTCTTGCGGAACATGGGTCGGAGGATCCGTTTGCTGCCGCGTTCAAAGCAACGCGCATGCCGATGCTGATTACCGATCCGCGGCAGCCCGATAATCCGATCATCTTTTCGAACAAGGCATTCTCACAGCTTACAGGCTATTCGCAGGAGGAGCTGGTCGGTCGGAACTGCCGGCTTTTGCAGGGGCCTGAAAGCGACCAAACAGCCATCACACAGCTTCGCGAAGCCATTGCTGCCGAGCGAAGCCTTGAGGTCGATATCCTGAATTATCGAAAGGATGGCTCGACGTTCTGGAATGCGCTTTTCATGAGTCCAGTCCGTAACAGCGAAGGCGAAGTCATTTACTTTTTCGCGTCTCAGCTGGATTTCACGCATGTGAAAGACAAGCAGAAGGAACTCGCTGCGGCCCGCAGTTCCGCAGAGCAAGAGGTGGCGCGCCGTACCAAGGACTTGCGCGATGCCCTGGATGCCAAAACGCTGCTGGTTCACGAGGTGGATCATCGCGTCAAGAACAACCTGCTGACAATCGCATCCATTCTCAAACTGCAGGCGAGAACCAGTGCGGATACGACCGTTCAGAAAACACTAAGATCGGTTCTGGACCGTGTCGAAGCGCTCAGCACGGTCCAGAGGAAACTTTTCACGACCGCAGATGTAGAACGCTTCGACGTATCGGACTTCGCGCGAGACCTCATTACGGATATGATCAGCGCGCTGCGACGCGACGACATCCACGTTCATTTCGACCTATCGCCAGTCCTCGTGCCGGCCATAAAGGCCTCGCCTCTGGCACTGATCATCAACGAGCTTGTCGGGGACGCCGTGCGGCGAGGTCTCAAGGACGGGGGCGGTGCCATCGACATCTGCATCCGCCGCCTGAACGGACACTTCCAGATCAGAGTCAAGGACACAATGCCACCGGTCGATGTGGCCGTCGACAGTGAAGCTGAAGCCTTCAGCCGCACGATTCTGGAAACCTGCGCGCGGCAGGTGAATGCAAAGATAGAACGACACCAACACCATCACGACACGATCGTCGATATTCGTCTGCCGGTCGGAAGTGTCGAGGAGAGCAGGAAAGCGTGAATATTCTGATTGTTGAAGACGAGGCCTTGCTGGCGCTGGAACTCGAAAGCGAGCTGGAAAATGCCGGACACACGATCGTGGGCGTCGCAATGTCCAGCCAGGAGGCAAAGGCCATCATCGACCGGGAGCACCCCGAATTCGCCTTCGTCGACATCCACCTGCTGGATGGCCCGACTGGCATAGATGTGGGCCGCTACCTTGAAAGCAAGGGTATTTCCTATGTCTTCGTGAGTGGCAATCTAAAGCGCATCCCGGAAGATTTTGCCGGAGCGATGGGAGCGATCGAGAAGCCCTATACGATGAACGGGCTCGAGAATGCGCTCTCCTTCATCGAAACGTTCGTGCGTGGCGAAAATCGCGGCAACATCCCGCCGAGCCTCGTGCCATCTCCCTGGCTGCGTCGGCGACAGATGACGGAAAGCAGACAGCAACGTCAATCGCAGGCATAGTTGCCGCTCGCTATCGCCCGACGCCGTGATATTCGAAGCCGTAACGGTGGACTTCATCGGCCGGATAGACATTGCGCAGGTCGACCAGCACCGGCGCGTTCATGATCGGCCTCAGCCGTCGCAGGTCCAGAGCCCGGAACTCATCCCACTCGGTAACAAGGACCAGGGCGTCCGCTCCTGCGGCGATATCGTAGGGACTGTCGCCAAGGTCGACATCTGGCAACATACCTCGTGCGGCCTCCATGCCTTCGGGATCATAGGCATGGACGAGCGCCCCGTTGTCCTGAAGTGCCTGGATGATCGAAAGCGAAGGCGCGTCCCGCATGTCGTCCGTATTCGGCTTGAAGGTCAGCCCCAATACAGCAATCTTCTTGTCGCGCACGGAGCCACCGCAGGCTGCGATAACCTTGCGGGCCATGGCACGCTTGCGGGTATCGTTGACCGCGACTGTCGTTTCGATCAGGCGGACCGGACTGTCATTGTCCTGTGCCGTCTTCACCAAAGCCATCGTGTCCTTCGGAAAACAGGAGCCCCCGTAGCCAGGCCCGGCATGCAGGAACTTGTCGCCGATGCGCTTGTCCATGCCAATGCCTTTGGCCACCTTTTGAACGTCGGCACCGACCTTTTCGCAGAGATCGGCCATCTCGTTGATGAAGGTGATCTTCATGGCAAGAAACGCATTGCCGGCATATTTGATCAGCTCGGACGTCCGGCGATCGCAGAAGAACAAGGGCGCGGAGTTGAGGTAGAGCGGACGATAGACTTCACGCATCACCTCGCTTGCGCGCTCATCCTCCGAGCCGATGACGATCCGATCGGGCCGCTTGAAATCGGCAATCGCGGCACCTTCGCGCAGGAATTCCGGATTGGAAACCACCGCGAACTCAGCATCCGGGCGCTCAGAGCGGATGATCCGCTCCACCTCGTCGCCGGTTCCAACCGGTACCGTCGATTTCGTCACGACGACCGTGAAACCGGTCATGGCGTGCGCGATATCCTTCGCTGCGGCGTACACATAAGAAAGATCGGCATGGCCATCGCCACGACGTGAGGGCGTCCCCACCGCGATGAACACCACGTCTGCCTCTGCCACCGCCGCTTTCAGATCCGTGGTGAACATCAGGCGACCCGCCTTGACATTCGACTTTACCAGTTCGTCCAGTCCAGGCTCATAGATGGGAATGGTGCCTGCCTTCAGGGCGGCAACCTTTTCCTCGACATTATCCACACAGGTCACATGGTGACCGAAATCAGCAAAGCACACACCCGATACCAGACCCACATAGCCGGCACCGATCATCGTAATCCGCATGAAGAGCTCTCGCTTGACGTTCTCCCGGGCGGGAGCATGAAGGGTTCATAGCCATGGCATATAGGCCATGCTCTCAACTTTCAAATGTCATTCAGCTACCATTGACGAAAGTCGCGCGCGAAATCCCATGCCGCTGAAGCTTGTCGTAGAATGTCTTGCGCGGAATTCCCAAGGCCTCAATCGTGCGCTTCACGTCCCCATCATTCGCCTGAAGGGCCTCCCGTATCAGTTCCGCCTCGATTTTCGCCATGCGGTCCGGTAGCGTTCCGGAGCGATCCATTACCTCAGCTTCCGGCATCAAGGTGTCATGGGTGAGCGTCTCGAGACCCAGAACGAACCGCTCGGCGAAATGGTTCAGCTCGCGAACATTGCCGGGCCACGTGTGATCCTGCAGATGGCGGTTGAGGGAGATCGTCAGCGGTGGAACCTCGCGATTGAAACGCTTAGCCGCGCGCTGACAGAAAAAGCGGAAAAGCAGTGGCACGTCGTCCCGCCTCTCACGCAAGGGAGGGATAAACAGACTGACAACGTTCAATCGATAATAGAGATCTTCGCGGAAATCGCGGCGTTCCTGCGGGTTGCCGAGATCGACCTTGGCGGCGGCGATGACCCGTAGATCGACTGGCCGCACCTCGTTCGTCCCAAGCGGCGTAACCTCGCGCATTTCCAGCACGCGAAGCATCTGAATCTGGGAGACTGGCGGCATGCTCTCGATCTCATCCAGAAAAAGAGTGCCGCCGCTGGAATGCTCAATGCGCCCGACACGTCGCTTCTGTGCGCCGGTGAAAGCGCCCGTCTCGTGCCCGAACAATTCGCTCTCCAGAATCTGCTCCGGCAAGGCGCCGCAGTTCAGTGCTACGAAATTCCCCTTCGAGCGGCTGCTCCATCGGTGCAGAAGGCTTGCCACGACCTCCTTCCCGGTGCCGGTTTCGCCCGTCAGGAGAACGTCCACATCTGTGTCGGCGATCTGGCGAATGGTGTTTCGAAGCCGCTGCATGACCGGGGTTTGACCGAGAAGGGTTACATCGCCCTGATCTTCATCCTGCACCGCCTCGCGCAGACGGCGGTTCTCAAGCACGAGCTTGCGCTTTTCAGCAGCACGCCTCACGCATTGGACCAGACGATCGGCGGCAAAAGGCTTGGTCATGAAATCATAAACGCCCGCCTGAATAGCCACCACGGCCATGGGAATATCGCCATGCCCGGTCATGAGGATGACAGGTATATCGGGGTCGATGGATCGAATACGCTCGAAAAACTCCAGACCATCCATAGCAGGCATTCGAATGTCTGAGACGACGACACCGGCATAGTCGCGCTCAAGACTGCTCAATGCTTCCAATGCAGAGGTTCGGCTGGTGACGGAGAAACCGGCAAGATCAAGGGTCTGAGCGGTGGCTTTTAACAGATCCCGGTCATCATCGACCAGAAGGAGGGAGGTCGTAGCGTTCATCTGTCAGCCTGCTTCAGATCAATGAGGAAGATTGTGCCCTGCGACGAGGTCTCCACCGAAAGCTTGCCGCCATAATCCGTCACGATGTCTTTGGCGATGACGAGACCGAGACCAAGCCCTTTTTCCTTCGAGCTGTTGAAAGGCGAGAACAGCTGTTCCTGGATTGCTGGAGCGATGCCGCCGCCATTATCTTCAATTCTGATGTGAATCCTGTCGGCATCGCGGCCAGCGGAGACGACCACGGCCCCGTCGGCGACGGGTTCAACCGCTTCCAGCGCATTCTGGATCAGGTTGATCAGCACCTGTTCCAACCGAAGGCGGTTGCCGATCGCATACAGATCCTGCTCTTCCGCCCGGATCTCGACCCGGTCCAGACGTCCGGAGAAGCGGCTTTTCAACAGCACCAGCGCACCCGCGATCGCTTCCCGCATATCCACCGGCTCGGCTGCAGATCGACCGCGCCGTGCAAGGGCCTTCAGATCTTCGGTAATGGACCCGATCCGTTCAGTCAGTCCGGCGATCTCCGTAAGGTTGTCACGCGCTGCATCCTCTCGCTGACGGTCAAGATAGGTTATAGCATTATCGGCATAGGCCCGGATTGTCGCCACAGGCTGGTTGATCTCATGGGCGACACCGGCCGCGACCTGTCCAAGAATGGCCAAGCGGTTTGCCTGGACGAGTTCCTCCTGGACGCCCTGCAAGCGGTTCTCGGTGGCTCGGTGATCGGCAATTTCCGCTTCAAGACGGTCTCTCGCCCGGCTCAGATCCGTTGTGCGCTCCAGAACCCGACGCTCCAGCTCGATCCGCGCCGCCTGCTCCGCTGCAATATGACGAAGAGATGTCTGTCTGCGCCAGATTACCAGAGCGGCGAGGCCAAGCAGGGGCAACAGGATGGCCATGGATAAAACCTGCGCCTGCCCCACACCATTGTCGAGTTGCGGCTGGACGGGCAGCAGATACCTGAGTGACCAGGGGGTGGATGGCACTGGGAGGCTCATTTCGACAAACCCGGCGACTGAGGCTCCTGGAAGCAGTGCATCAATTGTAGCGGCATCCCCGGAAAGCTGTCGTTCCCGCGTGATCGGCAAGGGCAGAAGCGGTGCATCGCCAAATTGCAGGCTACTCCTGATCTCGGCTTGCACCGGCGGAGACAAGGGCGCCTCGACCATGAACCGCCAGGACTCGATGCTGGTGATCAGCACGACACCATGGGCGTCCGTGACATAGGTCGGTCGTTGCGCATCGCGCCAGTCCCGCTCCAATTGGTCGAACTCGGCCTTTGCCACCACCACCCCGATCGGATTGTCCGGCGGACCCACCCGTTGCGAGATGTAGAGACCCGGGCGCAGGCTGATGCTGCCAAGCGCAAAATGCTCCGCCTTTCCTTCAGCCATCGCGCGGGAAAAATACTGGCGAAAACTGTAATCGACACCGACGAAGCTCGACGGTTCACGCCAATTGCTGGACGCAATGGCAACGCCGCGGCGGTCGATCACATAGATGACCGAGGCATTCGTCCCCTCCACGAGATCCTGAAGCTTACGGTTCAAGGCATCGAGATGCTCTTGCGTTGGAGCGGTGAGCGTATCTGTAACATCCCGATCACGGGCCAGAATCAGCGGCAGAGCCCGCGGTCGCTCCAGCACTGCTTTCAGAAACGCGACCTTGAGACCCGCATCGATCCGGCTTTGCTGTTCGAGGTCCTGCATCGTGGCATCGACCGCAATGGTGCGAACCGTCATGAGCGTAACCGTACTCAACAGGATGGCCACCACGGCGAAAATGAACCATGGACGGTGCGTCTGACGCACCGAAACCTTTGCCCCAAGAGGATAAAGTTCACCGGAATCCATGTGCGGAAAATCGCACAATAACATTCACTACGCAATGCGATCCATGCGGAAAATCGCACGACATTGGGCCGATCTTTTCCAATCATGACAATTAAACATTAAAAATCAGATACATAAAGAAACTACGTGATCTGGCACGCCTGTTGCAAAGCTGGTGGCATCATCAAATGTCGCCTCGGGAGAACCATTGGGTAGGGGCGCGAAGGAGGATCAACATGGAATTGAATCTCGATGCTGCCGCCCCCCGCGGCAAGGTGCCACTTTATCGGCAGCTTTATGTTCAGGTGCTCGTTGCCATTACTGCCGGTATCATTCTCGGCCATTACTATCCGGATATCGGCGCTTCCCTGAAGCCCTTGGGCGATGCCTTCATCCGTCTGGTGAAGATGATCATTGCACCGGTTATTTTCCTCACGGTTGCCACCGGCATTGCCGGAATGACCGACCTGAAGAAGGTGGGCCGCGTTGCCGGAAAGGCAATGATCTACTTCCTGACCTTTTCGACGCTCGCGCTTGCTGTCGGCATGCTGGTTGCAAATGTCGTACAGCCGGGTTCAGGAATGCATATCGATCCGGCCTCGCTGGATGCCAAGGCTGTTGCCACTTATGCAACAAAAGCCCATGAGACCACGATCACCGGCTTCCTGATGAACATCATCCCGGAAACCATCGTCGGCGCATTCGCGCAGGGCGATATCCTGCAGGTGCTGTTCTTCTCGGTGCTGTTCGGTATTTCGCTGGCGATGGTCGGTGACAAGGCAAAGCCTGTGACCGACTTCCTGCATGCGGTCACGGCTCCGATCTTCAAGCTGGTTGCCATCCTCATGAAGGCTGCCCCCATTGGTGCCTTCGGCGCCATGGCTTTCACGATTGGCAAATACGGCATTGGCTCCGTTGCCAACCTCGCCTTCCTGATCGGCACATTCTACCTGACCTCCATCCTGTTCGTGGTCGTGGTGCTCGGCGCCGTCGCACGCTACAACGGCTTCTCGATCTTCGCGCTCATTCGCTACATCAAGGAAGAGCTGCTGCTGGTTCTCGGAACATCGTCCTCGGAAGCGGCACTGCCGGGTCTGATGCAGAAAATGGAACGTGCAGGCTGCAAGCGCTCTGTCGTCGGCCTCGTCATTCCGACGGGTTACTCGTTCAACCTCGACGGCACCAATATCTATATGACCCTGGCGGCACTCTTCATCGCCCAGGCGACCGATATTCAGCTATCATTCGCGGATCAGATCCTGCTGCTGCTGGTGGCTATGCTGAGTTCGAAGGGTGCCGCCGGTATCACGGGCGCAGGCTTCATCACGCTGGCGGCCACGCTTTCGGTGGTTCCTTCGGTTCCCGTGGCCGGTATGGCGCTGATTCTCGGCATCGACCGCTTCATGTCCGAGTGCCGTGCCCTGACGAACTTCGTTGGCAATGCGGTCGCAACCATCGTGGTGGCACGCTGGGAAAATGAACTTGACCAGACGAAACTTCAGGAAGTGCTGGCAGGACATGTCTCGGAGCCGGTTGCCAATGGCACCTTGCAGGCTGCGGAATAATTCCTCCCAAGGAATAGGGCACGTCTGAACGAGCCCTGATGACGGCCCGCTGGTTCATCCCGGCGGGCTTTTTCATGCCCGTGTCGCATCACGGACCGTTGACGAAAGCCAGTATCAACTGATGGACGGCGCCACCGTCGCTCAGCTCGATCCGATCGAACTCGGCATTCCTCGCACGCTCTGCTTTGGAAAGCTCGCCAAGACGTTTGGTCAAGACTTCGCGAATACGCTTGCAGTCAGGATCATTCTCGACCCGCAGACCAAGGCTGAAATCCTGTATCTGCTGCACGAGCTCCTTGGTAAAGCCGCCATGGACACGCTCGTGCTTCTCAACGCCTGCGATGAAACGGGCCCAGTTCTGCTCCACATCGGGCGGCAGCGGATTGGCGGGTTTCGGCATTGTGTAGGTAATGATCAGCTTCGGCTTCGCGACCGTGATGGCGCAAGCGGTCCCCTGCACCTCGTATTTGCGCGTCCAGGTCAGCTTGAAACTGGTATGAGCAATGGCCTGCACACCGGCCTGCGGGCCTTTTTCGCCGATCGATCGATAGAGATCGATGCCCGTCTTGCCTGTGATGGCATAGGTCTTGATCTGCTCAACCGCCTGCCAGTCGGCGGCGTTGGCCTGACCGGCAAGGGTCGTCAAAACACTGATGGAAAAGCCGATGAAGATCGATGCTGTCTGAAGTCGCACTGTTTGTCTCGCGCCGAGATGAACCCGGCGCGACTATTGCTGTCTCAGAAGCAGCAAGGCAAGCCTTGCCTCACCCAATTGTCATCAGGCTGGCATTGCCGCCAGCGGCTGCCGTGTTGATCGAGGTGGATACTTCCTCCAGCAGCCAGTTCAGACAATAGGCATCGGGCTTGGCCATAGCATTTGATGCCGCAGCCTGTGCGAGGACCAGGGGGCCAGGAAGTGCTGCCAGGCGCTGGAGGGTTTCTGTCAGAAACTCACCCTCTCCCTCGATCAGCGCACCGGCGAAGGGTGCATCCGCTTTCCAGTCTTTCGTACGCTGCAAGCGTGCAGCCACGCTCGACGGAAGCGCATGCAGCAGGTTCGCAAGAACCGAATTGCTGATGTCAACGACGGCTGTATTTCCTGTGGCCAGAGCTGCGGCCAATTGCTGATAAAGACCCGCTTCTGTTTGCGGAACCAGCAGGATGCGACCTCGCGGGTGAAGTGCGTAGAGGTTCTGCTCGCCAACCGGTCCTGGCAGTTGCAATTCAAGCCCCAACGCCGAAGCGCCGCCAATCGTGCGCGCCAATTCGGCCGCTTGCGCCTGCTGACGATCTTCCAGCCAACGGGCAAAATCGCCCAAGGCCGCATCGCGATGCACCGAGCTCAACTGCGGCGGCACCGGAGGTGTCTGGACAAGACGACCGAGATAAAGAGGACCGCCCGCCTTCGGACCGGTTCCGGACAGGCCACGACCACCAAATGGCTGCACACCCACAACGGCACCGATGATGTTGCGGTTCACGTAGCGATTGCCGGTCTTCACACGGCTGAGTACGTGGGCGATGGTTTCATCCAGGCGCGTGTGGAGGCCGAAGGTCAGGCCATACCCCGTGGCATTGATATCGTCGATCAGCCGGTCGAGGTCGTTCCGCTTGAAACGGATGACGTGAAGAACCGGCCCGAAAATCTCACGCTGCAGATCCTTGATCGAGGTCAGTTCCACAATCGTGGGAGCAACGAAGGTCCCGTGTTCGGTTTCCTTCGGCATTGCGGCCTGATGGATGGTACGTCCCAGAATGCGCATCCGCTCTATGTGACCTTCGATCGTCTGGCGCGCCTCTTCTGTAATGACCGGGCCGATATCAACGGATAGCCGGTCGGTCCTGCCAATGGATAGCTCGGCGAGCGCACCCTTCAGCATCGTCAGAACACGATCGGCAACGTCGTCCTGCAGGCACAAGACGCGAAGTGCTGAGCAGCGTTGGCCAGCGCTATCGAAAGCAGACGCAATGACATCGCCGACAACCTGTTCGGCCAGAGCAGACGAATCGACGATCATGGCATTCTGACCGCCCGTTTCAGCAATCAGCGGAATGGGCTTGCCTGCGGAAGAGAGACGACCCGCCAGTTGCTTCTGGATCAGCCTCGCCACCTCCGTCGAGCCGGTGAACATGACGCCCGCGGTTTCAGGAGCCGCCACAAGAGCCGCGCCGATGCGGCCATCACCGGGAAGAAGCTGGATGACGCTCCGCGGAATGCCTGCCTCATGCAGGATGCCAATTGCCTCGTAGGCAATCAGCGGCGTTTCTTCCGCTGGCTTGGCGAGAACCGTGTTCCCGGCAATCAGGGCGGCAGAGATCTGGCCGAGGAAGATGGCGAGCGGGAAGTTCCACGGGCTGATACAGACAACGGGACCAAGCGGGAGATGCGAAACACCAAGGGTCCGGCGTGCCTGTTCGGCATAGTAACGCAGGAAATCGACCGCTTCACGCACTTCGGCAATGGCGTTGGGAAGAGATTTTCCGGCCTCCCGCATGATCAGCGGCAGCAGGTGATCTATGCGCTCTTCCAGAAGAGCGGCGGATCGATCCAGCAAATCGGCTCGCTCGGCGGCTGTCACGGCCTGCCAACGGGCAAGAGCCTCAGCTGCCGCTGTTGCGGCCTTCACAACATCCTGCGTCGTGACGGGGATGACGCTTCCAACCCGATCGCGATGGTCGGCAGGGTTCAAAACAGCCTGCTCCTCACCGAGATCTGGCTCAAAGCCAAGAAGCGGCTTTGCCTGTACGGGCGAGGCTGCAGTGGCCTTGAACGTTGTCGAAAGGCTTTGAAGCGTCTGTTCGTTGGAAAGATCAAGGCCAGCGGAATTCAAACGGCTCTTACCGAAAAGTTCGCGCGGCAAGGCGATCTTGTCATGCTTCGAGCCCGGTCTGGCCTGAGCGCGCGTGACCTCGACCGGATCGGCAATCAGGTCATCAATGCTGACCGTTTCGTCACCGATACGATTGACAAAGGATGAGTTGGCACCGTTTTCCAGAAGACGGCGCACGAGATAGGCCAACAGGGTTTCATGCGTGCCAACAGGCGCATAGATGCGGCATGGCCGTGCCAGCTTGGCCGGATCAACAACCTCTTCATAAAGAGGCTCGCCCATGCCGTGCAGGCACTGGAATTCATAGCTGCCGATGGAAAATTCCGGCCCGGCCAACTGATAGATGGTGGCCAGCGTCTGGGCATTATGAGTGGCAAACTGCGGAAAGACGAGATCGCGCGCTGCCAGCAGCTTGCGAGCGCAGGCGATGTAGGAAACATCGGTATGGACCTTGCGCGTAAAGACGGGAAAGTCCTCTAGACCATCCAGGTGTGCACGCTTGATTTCTGCGTCCCAGTAGGCGCCCTTGACCAGCCGCACCATGATACGATGGCCGGACCGGCTGGCAAGATCGATGATGAAATCGAGCACGAAGGGGCAGCGCTTGCCATAGGCCTGCACGACGAAACCGATACCGTTCCAGCCAGCCAGCTCTGGGTCGAAGCAGATCTCTTCGAGAAGATCGAGCGAAAGCTCGAGACGGTCCGCCTCTTCAGCGTCAATATTGAGGCCGATGTCATAGCCTTTCGCCAAGTGGCAAAGGGCTTTCACCCGAGGCAGCAATTCCGCCATAACGCGCGCCGCCTGGGAGCGGGAATAGCGTGGATGCAGGGCCGACAGTTTGATGGAGATGCCCGGACCGGCATAAACTCCGCGCCCATTTGCTTGCCGTCCAATGGCGTGAATGGCGTTCTCATAATCACGGAAGTAACGCTCGGCATCGGCCTTCGTTGTGGCTGCTTCTCCCAGCATGTCGTAGGAATAGCCAAAGCCTTTCTGCTCCATCTCGCGAGCACGGCTCAGAGCTTCATCGATCGTCTCGCCGGTGACGAACTGTTCGCCCATCATGCGCATGGCCATATCGACGCCGCGCCGGATGACCGGCTCGCCGCAACGAGCGATCAGACGGGTGAGTGCTGCCGTCAGGCTTCGATCATTCACGGTCGCGGTCAGCTTGCCGGTCACGACAAGACCCCAGCTTGCCGCATTGACGAAGAGCGACCTCCCGCCGCCGACATGGGATTTCCAGTCGCCATGGGAGATCTTGTCGCGGATCAGCGCATCGCGTGTCGCCATGTCGGGTATGCGGAGCAGTGCCTCTGCAAGGCACATGAGCGCCACTCCCTCCTGGCTGGACAGCGAATATTCGTGGACGAGCCCCTCAACGCCAGAGCCACGATGCTTTCCTCGAAGAGCAGTCACCAGCGTTCTTGCAGTTTTGCGCACTGCCTGCTTCTGCTGCGGTTCCAGACTGGCCTCATCGAGAAGTGGCAGGATGCAATCAATTTCCGCACGACGATAGGCATTGGTGATCGCCTGCCGCAGTTGCGATGGCGGCCGGATCGACGGAGCAAAATCACTGAAAGCAGGTTTGAGAGCATAGGGGTCTGCGACCGACAGCGGAGTTTGCACAGTCATGGCTCAAGCCTCGTATCAAGGGAAACAGTGGGAAAATGATACTACGGCAGACCGCAACGCGAGAGACTATTCTGCGCTTTGTTTTCAGGTATTATCACCTGAAATGGGCGTTAAGGCAGGCAAATTCACCATGGAAATCCGCAAAACAAGCGAACTCGACGCATTCGATCTGAAGATACTGGATGTTGTGGCCGCAGATGGCCGGATCTCGGTGACGGAACTCGCAGAGAAGATCGGTCTATCGAAGACTCCGTGCAACGCTCGCCTGAAGCGGCTTGTCGATGAAGGCTATATTCTGGGATTTCGTGCCGTGATCAATCTGCCAAAACTGGGACTGGATCACGTTGCTTTCGCGGAAGTGAAGCTTTCCGACACGCGAGAGAAAGCACTCACCGAATTCAATCAGGCCATTTCAAGAATCAAGGAAGTGGAAGAGTGCCATATGATCGCCGGCCGCTTCGATTATCTCATCAAGATCAGAACGCAGAGCATCCGGCGGTATCGCGAAGTGCTGGGAGAAAAGATCTCAAGCCTGCCCTATGTCGCCAGCACGTCAACATCCGTCGCAATGCAATCAGTCAAAGAACGATAAAATACAAAAATTGGGCAACAATGCTGCCATTTTAATCAATGATCGTACCGAATTCCAGCAAAGTGCCCTCGTCAATTGGGCGGATTTCTGGCTTCATGATCATGCTCACGTCAGATGACGCGAGTTTTCCCCCATATTGCCCTGCTTCGGTGGGGCTTTTTTTTGCCCAAGAGCAAGGCTTCGTGGTGGCCGATCCTCCGGCCACCGACCTCGAGCGATCTAAGGGTCCTACAGGACCGCACTTCCTGCCATGAACGCGAGAACCAGAAAGATCAGGAAGATCACGATCGCGATGAAGAAGAGGACGCGGGCAATCGTGGCCGTCGCGGCCGATACGCCTGAAAAGCCCAGAAATCCGGAAATCAGCGAGATGACGAGAAAGATAAGTGCCCACTTCAGCATGGAATAGGTTCCTTCGATGATTCTTGTCCATCAACGGAATGTGAAGCATCTGGTTCCATTGCCGAGTTTGTTCCCGTCACACATCGCAAACTCCGGGCATGGATCTGGTTTTCCTCTCTGTCGGAGGATAGTTAAGCCAAAGGCGAAAGACACAAACGACACCTTGTGTCCCTGATTCCTGCGGAGATGGATGATGCAGACCAGCCAAACCCTACAGCAGGGATTGAAATCGATGACAACGGCAGGACCTGCGATCATGCTGCTAGGCATGGTTCTGTTCGCTTTGAACGACGCCATGGGGAAATGGCTCGTCGCCAGCTATGGCCTCGGTCAGGTCATTCTCCTGAGAAGCGTTGCTGCGCTCATTATCCTGGCACCGTTTCTGTGGCTCGGGGGCAAGCAGGCGATATTGCAGGCGGAACGGCCGTGGCTGCAAGCGGCACGTGTCTTTTTCTCGACAGTCGAGATCTTCTGCTTCTACTATGCGGTCATGTACATGCCGCTCGCGGATGTGATGACCTACTGGCTGGCCGCACCGATCTATGTGGCCGCCGCATCACCGTTCATTCTGGGAGAGAAGGTTGGATGGCGCCGATGGCTTGCCATTGCCATCGGTTTCGTTGGCGTAATCGTGACGCTCGAACCGTCGAGCGCTATGTTCACCATGCCGGCGCTGATTTCGATCGTCGGTACTGCCGCCTTCGCCTTCATGCTGATTTCCGGCCGCAGCCTGCGTAACACGCCCGATACGACCCTGGTGTTCTTTCAGCTGGCTGCATCCGGGATCGCAGGTCTTTTCATTGCGCCCTTCGACTGGGTTCCGTTGAAATCGACAACGGAAGGCCTGCTTTTGGGACTGCTGGGTATCGTGGCCATGTGCGCGCATATTCTCGTCAATCGCGCCCTGAAGATATCCGATGCCGCGACGGTCGCGCCGCTTCAGTATACACTTCTGCTCTGGGCTGTGATCTTCGGCTGGGCCTTCTTCGGAGAAGTGCCTCGACTGCCCATGATCCTTGGCGCAGCCCTGATTGTGGGCTCAGGCTTGTTCATCTTCTTCCGCGAGCAGCAATTGAAGAAGCGCGACAAGGTGCTGCCGAGCATTCCGGAATAGGACAAGGCATGCCCTATTCCGGCTATCTTACATCTTACAGGAGGCCTCTGCGTGCGAGATTCTGGAACAGGGCCGTAGAGCCAAAGGTCCAAGGCGGGCAAGCATCCGAGCGGTTGACCCAGTTTACCAGTCGACCGAGCCGCGGCGTTGCGATCTCCACCCGATCACCGACCTCATGGGTGAAGCCCTGTCCCTTGCCGCGCCGGTCCTTAACGGGCGCGAACATCGTGCCCAGGAAGAGCACCGCGCCATCCGGATATTGATGGTTGCGGTTCAACAACTGCCCGGCAAGGTTGGCAGGACTGCGGCTGATCGCTGACATGGCACTCTCGCCCGTCATCTGGAAGCCATCTTCCCCCTCCACCAGAAGCGAAACCCTCACCTGACCGAGTTCCTCCAGCGTGAAACGGTCATCGAAGAGGCGGATGAAGGGTCCGATGGAGCAGGAGGCATTGTTGTCTTTCGCCTTGCCCAGAAGGAGCGCCGAGCGTCCTTCAACATCCCGAAGGTTCACATCATTGCCCAGTGTCGCGCCGATGATTGTTCCGTCTGAGCGCACGGATAGCACGACCTCCGGTTCCGGATTGTTCCACTCGGAAATCGGATGAATACCAACCTCGGCGCCACAACCGACGGAGGACATCGGCTGGGATTTCGTGAAAATTTCCGCGTCCGGGCCGATACCGACTTCCAGATATTGCGACCAGAGATTCATTTCCTGCAAGAGCGCCTTGACCTGTGCGGCCTTTTCCGAGCCTGCGGCAACGCCCTTCAAATTGTCACCGATCACCGGCGCCAAACGTTGACGAATTTCCAGAGCACGCGATGCATCTCCCCTCGCCTGCTCTTCTATAACCCGTTCCAACATACTGTCGGCAAAGGTTACGCCTGCGGCCTTCACCGCCTGAAGATCGACCGGCGCCAAGAGTTGCCCGGCTGATCCATCCAGGAAGCTGTCCAGAGAGCCAAGGTTCTGGAAACTCCCTGCTTGCAATGTGGCGACGAGATCCTGCCGCTCAAGAAGGGCAGACATGGTCGGGCCCAGTGGTGTGATATCCAGGACATGCGCATTCCGGACAAGAACCAGGCATGGACCGTCCTGCGCTTTTGACCAGACGCGTCCGACAAGAAGCGCCTCCGGCTCATGCGGCAGGATCATTTCGTTCGTCAATGCAATGCGGGTCACCAGTTTTTCCTCCCTTGGAGTCCCAATTCAGCGCAGCACCCGGTTATTCATGGCAGCACGCAATCATCAGGCATGTCTAATTTTCAGACCATGCTCTGTCCAGCCGGTTCTCCGAGCAATCATCAGCTGGGCAATTCCGTTGTCTTTCCGATGTCCAGGAACAGCGCAGTCATGATTCGCAGACCTTCTCCCGCAATGGACACCAATGCATGTTCATTGGGCCCGTGCTGGCCACACTCGGCGTGCGAATGCGGTATCCAGATCGTCGGAAGGCCAAGAATGTCCGTGAAAACATCGTTCGGAAGCGATCCGGCAAGATTGGGCAAAACATGCACCGATTTGCCGGTTGAGTGCATGATGGACCGCTCCACGAACCGCACCCAGGGATGATCCGGCGGAAAGCGTGTGGCCTTGAAAGGCGCATGGCCGACCTCATGGACCTCCACCATCGGGTAGCCGTGCGCATCGAGATGCCTGCGAAGCGAGGGAAGAAGCTCATCCATATTGGTGCCGACAACAAATCTCAGCTGGCAGGCCGCGCGCGCAGTGCCACAGATTGCGTTCTGGGGCGCTGCAATGTTGCCAGCAGAGATGGCGAGGACCGCAAAGGAATTCCAGCCGAAGACCCGTTCGGCGGGCGTCAGGCTCTCTTCGCCCCAATCTGCATCATGGCGTCGATCAGGTAGCCCTCGGAGCGCCGCGCGGATATCGTCAGTCAGACTGTCCGGTCGCCATTCGGGGACGAGGATTTGACCGCGGGCGTCGACGATGGTGGCGATGGCATGGGCAAGCAGCGTGACCGGATCGGCGAGAAGGCCGCCGAAATTGCCCGAGTGAAACTCGCCCTCGCGCAAATCAACCCGCAATTCGAAGGACACACCACCGCGCGACCCCATGAACATCGTGGGGATATCGGCCTGGAGGCGCGGCCCATCGGACGCGATCAGAACGTCGGCAGCCAGCTCTTGCCTGTGGGTTTCGCATAATTGGTGCAGGCCCTTCGACCCGGTCTCTTCACCCATCTCGATCAGAAGCCGAACATTGAACCCGAGAGAACCGCGGTGCTCCATGATATGGCGAAGCGCGAGGATATTGATGAGATGCTGGATCTTGTTGTCCGCTGTTCCGCGTCCGTACAGTCGATCTCCTTCTCGGGAGAGAACGAAAGGGGCCAGACCGGAACGCCACCGCGCTGCCTCGCCATTGCAGACGTCGCCGTGGCCATAGATGAGTATTGTGGGCCGCTTTTCATCTTCGATACGCTCGGCGATCAGGAAGGGGCCGCCGCTCCCGGTCGGATTGTCCAGGATCCGGCAATCAAAACCCATTGGCTCGAGGAGCGGCAACATGTCCTGCTGCAGATAGGCATGGAGATCCTTAACCTGTCCTTCCGATTGGCTGATGGACCGGCGCGCGATCAGCCGGGACAGAGTATCGAAAAATGCCTGGCCTTCGGCTAGAGAGTGCGCTGTATCGACAAGCTGCTGATCATTCATGTCTTTCAATCCTCATGGAGCACGCGAGACTACCAGCCAAGGAGCGACGGGGCCAAGGGCGAATTCAGCGCGTTCTGACCGCTGAGAGGGAGGATGCGGCCCTTCCCGACGGCTCCACGACTTGTTTCAGCAGGTTGGCGTAGTCAAGAACGAGACCCGGTGTCCAGCACATATGGTGCGCACGCGATCTGAGGTAGCTTGCCTGCCAGAGCGCCGGATGCACCAGAAGCCTGGCCAGTTGCAGCCAAGGGTGGCACGTGCGCAGATGACCTTCGAGCCCGAGTTCCAGCGCATTCGCCACGACGATGGAGCAGTTTCTGTCTGTTATGTTGTAGGCGGTATTCTGCCGATAGGCATTCCAGTAGGCGCGGACAGCGTCGGCGTTTCGGGTCCTGAACTCGATGCACTGATCAGCCGGAATCCAATCTTCACACTCGAACGCGTAGGACGGTGGAAATAGTCCGGGCATATCCTTATTGCGTCCAGAATAGAATACATGCGGAAGATCGCGGATACCGGCACTGATTTCGCTCACCGGCCAGTGGCTCAGATATAGATCGGAATCAATGCCGAGTGCCGCATGACCAGCGGATGGCTTGCCACCTTCCCCGAAGGTCATCAGATAACGATCGACCAGAGGCCAGCTCGTCGAACCCGCGACCGCAAACTTCGGTGTCCAGATATAGAGACGAACCGCAAGCGATGCGGACTGTTTTTCGCATTCGGGTCGTCTGCCCTTAGGAATTTCGCGGTGCCATGAGCGGAGGTCACCTGTCAGGAAATCGTGCAGCGAGCCGAAAGGACCGCCGTTGTGCATCAGGAGGGCTAGCCGCAGAAGACTGTGCCCCGATACAGAGAGGGAAATACCAGAAAGAAGCGCAAGGCTTTTATAGGCAGGTATCAGCCACTCGGATGCCAGAACCCAGGCAAGAAGAAGCTCTCCAGACGCGAGTAGAACGCCATCCCTCCATCTCTCGAACCGTACGAGCGCAATGAGCGGCAGTCGCGACAGACCGTCGATTGTAAACGCTACAGCAAGAGCCACAGCAGCGGGTCTCGCGCCTATAACAGGCGCCGCCATCCAGACCAGCGAGACGAGCAAAAAGAGCAGCGATAGGATGAGTGTCGCAACAGTAAGGCTCGAATGAAGAACCAGGCCGCCGACATAAACGCAGGCCCGGGTAGCCAAGCCAAGGCCGAGGATAGCAAGACCAATGCGAACGCCCTGGTCGTCGGGAACGATCACACCAAGGAAACCACAAGCGATGAGAAGCACTCCGCCCATCAACGCATAATGTGCCGAAGCGGCGAAGGAGCGAGCACCTATCAGGAAGAGACCGAGCTTAAGCATTGGGGGAGACAATTGCGGTAACGAATCGTGGCCTTGAGATGGCGGATTTGAGAAGGTGACGACCTTGATCCGCGGCAACTAAGGCAGGATAAGAAGGACCAGCAAGAGCGTATTTGCCTTCTTCAACGAGCGGTTATTGTTAGGAGCATCTTAAATAGCCAATTGCGAGACGGCAGCGGTTTCCAAAAATTAATTCTTCCTTAATATTTGATTCGCCTTAGAAATTTCGAACGGTGGATCGGAACGGTCGTTTTTAATGCTGTCAAAGACTGACACACGGTTCTCGTTTGGGGCCGAGCTTTGGGTGCCCGATCTCTGCGTCCCCATAATTGTTGCGTATTTGCTACAATTCTAAATTTAGGCATCTCGAACATAATCAGATTCTAAAATCCTGCATTGCCTAAAACCCTAAGCATCTGTCATGTATTTCCCAGCGCAAAGCATTGGTGGCAGGGACAACACGCTTTCAGATTTTGCGCGGCACCAAAGAAATCATGACTGGAGGTCATTATGAACATCAAGAGCCTTCTTCTCGGCTCCGCTGCTGCCCTTGCAGCAGTATCCGGCGCCCAGGCTGCCGACGCTATCGTTGCTGC
>NZ_LMGD01000020.1:0-13807 GCF_001427345.1 Rhizobium sp. Root149 | reverse complement strand
CGCGGCGTAAACGTCGACCAGGCCTTCATCGAACTCGGTGGCCTCAAGGTTGGTTACTTCTACAACTGGTGGGATGACGGCCTTTCTGGCGAAACCGACGTTCTGGCCAACAACTCCATCTTCAACTCCATCCGTTACACCTTCACGGCTGGCGCTTTCTATGCCGGTCTCTCGGTTGACGAACTCGAAAGCCTGAACACCACGATCACCAACAACAACGTTGGCATCTCCGGTATTATCGGTGGCGCATTCGGTCCTGCCAAGGTTGCTCTCGTTGGCGGTTACGACACCGACCGCGAAGAAGGCGCAGCACGCGTTATCGCAACGGCTGAACTCGGCCCGGGCACGCTTGGCCTGGCAGCTGTATGGGCTTCCGGCGCGAACGCCTACTACAACGCTTCCGAGTGGGCTGTTGCAGCTGAATACGCTGTGAAGGTTACTGATCGCTTCAAGATCACCCCCGGCGCTCAGTACTTCTGGACGCTCGACCAGAACCGCTTTGGCGACTTCACTGGCAACCGTGACGGCTGGAAGGCTGGTCTGACGTTCGACTACCAGCTCGCAACCAACCTCTCCACGAAGGTTGCTGTGAACTACCAGGACTTCGACAACCAGCAGGAACAGTGGACCGGTTTCGTCCGCCTCCAGCGCGCATTCTGATCTGACTAACGTCGGACCATGGAAACCCGGCCTCGCGCCGGGTTTCTGTTATGCGGCACGTAAAGCTTCGGCCTTTCCGCGCCTGTTCATTCCATATTTTATGATTCATGCTAACTTTTTTAGCGACACATCAAATAGATTTTGCTAATATAATTCGTGAGTTCGAATTCGCTCTGATCCACCCCGGCGCAAGTCGGGAGAGCATCGGCTCCAGTCAAGTTCTTCTGCTCTCCAGGCAGGAGCAAGGATCTCCCCGGCCCGCCCGAGGAGATCTTTTTTTTGTCTCATCCTGCGCCAGCGTCAAAACCCGTCGCGATCTTTCAGCATCGCTCCTGACGCTTTAACTCGTTATTTTATCGCATGTCGTCGGCGCAAAACCGCTGCACAGTTTTAGCGACGACATGCTTTAGAAGATCATCGCCGTGATTTGTTCTCTGGTTCCAAAACCCAGCTCGACCGCAGTATCGACGACGTTTTGATCTTTGCTGAGAGCCGTCTTCGCGACCTTGGCAGCCTTAGCGTAACCGATATAGGGAACAAGCATCGTCGCGAGTACGAGACTGTTTTCCAAGGCACCTTCACACTGGCTGACATTGGCTTCGATACCTTTGATGCAGCGCTCTGACAGCGTATCCATTGCCTGCATCAGGATCCGCATCGACTGAAGGACGTTGAGGATGATGATCGGCTCCATCGCATTCAACTGCAACTGTCCGGCCTCTGCAGCCATGGTAACCGTCAGATCATTGCCAATGACCTGGAATGCCACCTGATTGACGACCTCCGGAATGACAGGGTTGATCTTGCCCGGCATAATGGAGGATCCGGCCTGGACTGGCGGCAGACGAATTTCGTTGAAGCCGGAGCGCGGGCCGGATGACAGGAGGCGCAAGTCGTTGCACATCTTCGACAACTTGACGGCAATGCGCTTCAGGACACCAGAAAAGGTGACATAGGCGCCAGCATCGGATGAAGCCTCGATCAGGTTCCCTGCAAGCTTGACCTCGAAGCCAGACACGCGCAACAGCTCCGGAATAACCATTTCCGCATAGCCGGGCGGCGTGTTCACACCGGTTCCGATGGCTGTTCCGCCGAGATTGACCTCAAGCAAGAGCTGCGACAGGCGACCGATGATCTCGATGTCTTCGTCGATCGTGGCCGCAAAGCCTGCGAACTCCTGTCCCAACGTCATCGGAACTGCATCCTGCAGCTGAGTGCGGCCGATCTTGCGGACACTGGCAAAAACATCCGCCCGTTCGTTGAGAGCCGCCGAGAGCCGTCGTTGCGATTCCTGAAATGGCTGGCACTGGCTGACGATCGCAAGCCGCATCGCGGTTGGATACACATCATTGGTGGACTGTGAACGATTGACGTCATCATTGGGATGAAGATGCGCATATTCGCCCGGTGCATGACCCATAAGAATGAGACCAAGGTTGGCAATGACTTCATTCGCATTCATATTCGTGGACGTCCCGGCGCCCCCCTGGATCATGTCCACCCGGAACTGGGAATGGTGGGCACCACCGATAATCTCGTCGCAAACCGAAGCGATCACCTTGGCCTTGTGTTCCGGAAGCACACCAAGATTGAGATTTGCTGCCGCAGCCGCCTTCTTGACCCAAGCAAGTGAGCGAACGAACTCTGGAAAATGCGAAAGTGGGATGCCCGAAATGGGGAAATTGTCGATTGCGCGCTGCGTATGAACGCCCCAAAGGCAATCCTTGGGTAGATCGATCACACCAAGGCTATCTTCTTCCGCGCGCAACTCTCGTGTTTCTGACACTGATCTCTCTCCCGAAACAATTGGTCAGCCAAAGGCTGAAGATAAATTTGAATAGTATGCTCTGGCCCATTGGAACGGGCCAGATAGTGAAGATTGCCGCATCACGGCTGCGGCTGTTTCATCCTTGCGTGGCCGACAGCTCCAGCCAGAGCCGCGCGAGAGCAGCCTCCGGTGTTTCGAGGCCGCCATTTTCTACACCTGCGCGCCAAAGGGCGGCACCTGCCGCGTAGGTGCCTGGCTCCACTCCACCCGTCTCGCACTGACTGACGGCACGGATACGGCAACCTCGTTGAACAGCTGCAGCAATTACTGCTTCCAGATTCGGATCAGACGGCATTGTTCCGGAACCGAAGACACGTAATACGGCGCCATCCAGTTCATTCAGCATAGCGGCAATCGCCTTGGCTGAAACGAAGGGTGTCAGGGTTAGGATCGCCAAGTTCAGATCAGCAAAGTGCCGCGGTTCTGAGCGCGCCGGCAAAGGTGCCTGCGGCACGGAGCGAAACGCGTCAGCCTCTTTTGAATTGTGCTTAACAAGACCAGCAGCCGGCAGAAGACTGCCATCAAACGCAAGCCACACTCCCTTCAGATCACGACTGACGGCATCAAGAGCCAAAGAAAGATTCGCCTCTGCATCACCGCCAGTTCCAAGGGGCTTCATTGACCCGCACAATATAACCGGGAAATCCCACCCTGCCAGCGCCTGAGACAGGGCTGCGCCAGTGAAGGCCATCGTATCCGTCCCGTGAGTGATGATCACACCATCACCCTTGAAACCCAGTACCTGGTCGATCATACGGTTCCAATCGGACGGACCGATTTCCGCGCTGTCGACGAGTGGCGTAAAGGCATGAACGTTGACCGTCATCGGACCGGGCGCCAACGCTGCCACGGCCTGTTCCAGTACACCATCGCCCGGCTGCAATCCTTGCGGACCCGGCACCATGCCAATGGTTCCTCCCGTATTCAGGATCAACACGTCACGCGCAGCCTTGATTGCGGTCAAATCCGGCCTCTCATCTAGATCTTCAGCCTGCAAACCGACCTTTGAACCATGAAATGCCGATGCCGCTTGTGTCTGGTTGTTCATGCGATCACTCCCTAGCGATCTTGTGGGGCTTACTGCCCTCTTTCATTGTCTTGTATATTTGCTGTTTCCAGCCATGTCTCAAATCGCACCAATGCGTGCAAGTGCCTGTTTTTACGTATTGCGGTTCGAAAAATCGGCAATGCGTATAGGTAGCGAGCGTCCCGCAGCCCGCAGTCTGGCATAGCTAGACCGCGTCTATTATCATACCATTGGTCAAGATTCTGATCACTCGCCCTTTCAGTCACGCTGTCCACGACAGGGCCCTGATCACCATATCGCAGCTATAGTTGCTGGAAATTCACCTTTCCATTCATTGTGCACTGCAGCACATATTGTACTATTATACGCTTTACAGAAGGTTGGGCTTTGATTATCGTCACTCTACGTCGTGGAGGCGACGTTTTTTGGGAGGACATCAATGAACATTTTTCGCACGCTTGCGCTCAGCGCAGGCATGATCGCACTCGGCTGCTCTACGGCTCTTGCTGCGAACCTTACCATCGGTTTCTCGCAGATCGGCTCAGAATCGGGATGGCGCGCCGCGGAAACCTCGGTCACCAAGGCCGAAGCTGAAAAGCGCGGCATCACATTGAAATTTGCGGATGCCCAGCAGAAGCAGGAAAACCAGATCAAGGCTATCCGCGGCTTCATCGCTCAGGGCGTCGATGCAATTCTCGTAGCTCCTGTCGTGGCGACAGGCTGGGAGAACGTTTTGACGGAAGCCAAGGAAGCCAAGATTCCTGTCATCCTTCTGGATCGAGGGATTGATGCGCCGAAGGATCTCTATCTGACGTCGGTTGCTTCCGATCAGGTGAAGGAGGGCCGTGTCGCCGGGGAGTGGCTGGTGAAAACAGTGGGCAGCAAGCCCTGCAAGGTTGTCGAACTTCAGGGCACTGTCGGCTCGACGCCGGCTATCAATCGCAAGAAGGGTTTTGAAGAGGCAATCGCTGGCCAAAAGAACATTTCCATCGTTCGAAGCCAAACCGGCGACTTTACCCGCGCGAAGGGCAAGGAAGTCATGGAAGGCTTCCTGAAGGCGGAAAACGGCGGCAAGGATATCTGCGCCATGTATGCTCATAACGACGATATGGCGGTGGGTGGTATCCAGGCAATCAAGGATGCAGGCCTGAAGCCGGGCAAGGATATTTTTGTCGTCTCGATCGACGCGGTACCGGATATCTTCCAGGCCATGGCTGCCGGTGAAGCAAATGCGACGGTTGAGCTGACGCCCAATATGGCAGGCCCGGCGCTTGATGCGCTTGCTGCCTTCCTGAAGGATAAGAAGCAGCCCGAAAAGTTCATCATCACCGAGTCGAAGCTCTATACCCCTGCGGATGATCCGAAGGGTGAATATGAGCGCCGCAAGGGCTTGGGATACTGATCAGCATCCCAGGAGGGAAGTTTGGTGATTGCCGAACCTCCCTCCATTTACATGCCTTAACTTCAGCACTGATTCCGGCTTTTCGTGCGGCCAACCGTGGTGGCAGCCTGACTCAGGATGATCGCACTCGGGGCTTGTTCTCCCGTCCTGCCAGTCAGTTGGAGAGCTATGCGAAACAGCTGCAGATTTGGCGCGAACATGCTCTAATCCAGATGCGGCGGGAAGACGCGCCGATGTCTCTTTCAGGTGGGCTCATGCCAACAGACTTCAGGCCAGCAGATCCCGGCAGTGTTGGAAATCGACCGCCGGAAACCAGCGGCACAGACGCCAATGTGGTTCTTGTGGCCAAGGGTATTGTCAAGACCTTTGGCAACCATACCGCACTCAACAACGTGGACCTTGCCTTGCATTCCGGCGAGGTGCATGCGCTGCTAGGGGAAAACGGTGCAGGCAAATCGACGCTGATCAAGATCATCACCGGAGCCTACACGCCGGATCACGGTGAAATTTCGGTCGATGGTGTTTCGGTACAGTTCACGACGCCACAACAGGCACAGTCAGCAGGTATCGGAACTGTCTATCAGGAAGTCAATCTTCTGCCGAATATGACGGTAATCGACAACCTGTTCATCGGGCGTCAACCGCGACGCTATGGTTTTGTTGATCGGAAGAAAATGGCGCGGGAAGCGCATCGTATTCTTTCCCAGTACGGTCTGGACATCGACGTCCATGCTGAACTTTCGACCTTCTCTGTCGCCGTCCAGCAGATTATTGCGATCGCCCGTGCCGTGGAGCTATCCGGCAAGGTTCTCATTCTGGATGAGCCAACGGCTAGCCTTGATCGAACCGAAGTCGAAAAGCTGTTCGAAATTGTCCGCCGGCTGAAGGCGCGCGGGCTTGCGATCGTATTCATCACGCACTTTCTCGATCAGGTGTTTGAGCTGAGTGATCGCGTCACAGTACTGCGCAACGGTCGCCTGGTGGGAAGCGAAACAATCGGCGATCTCGACAGAACAAGTCTGGTGCGCATGATGCTGGGCAAGGATCTGGCGTTTGTCCATGCAGAACTGGCGGCCGACGACACAGAACCCTCTTCGCCGCTGATGCGTTTCAGGGGTTTCGGTCGTTCCGGATCGGTGAATCCCTTTGATCTTACCGTTCATCGTGGCGAGGTCATTGGTGTTGCCGGTCTGCTGGGTTCCGGACGAACGGAAATGGCGCGATTGATGTTCGGCATCGATACGGCGGACCAGGGTGCTTTAGATATAGACGGCCAGAAAATCTCTTTGCGCGCACCGCAGGATGCAGTCTCGCAGGGATTTGGCTTCTGTCCAGAAGATCGCAAGGTTGACGGGATTTTCGGCGATCTTTCCGTTCGGGAAAACATCATCATTGCCATGCAAGCAAAGCTGGGATGGCTGCAGGCGCTCAATCGCGATGAACAGATGGAGATCGCAGAGCATTTCATCGAGGCGCTCGATATTCGCACGGCTTCCGCTGATCTTCCTGTGAAGCTTCTCTCCGGTGGTAACCAGCAAAAGGTGATTCTTGCGCGCTGGCTGGCAACGGATCCTCGTTTCCTCATTCTCGACGAACCGACGCGCGGCATCGACGTGGGCGCCCATGCCGAGATCGTACGCATGATCAGCCGCCTGCGAGAGGACGGCCTGGCCCTCATCGTCATTTCGTCGGAACTGGACGAGATCGTCAGCTATTCCTCGCGCGTGGTCGTCATGCGGGATCGTTCATTGGTGGCCGAACTTCGCGGAGCCGAGATCAATCCATCGTCTATTGTACGCGCCATTGCAGCGCAGGATGCAGAGGCAGCCGAATGAGAATACCGTCCGTCAAACGCCTACTATCTCCGCAGCTTGTCGCGCTGCTCGGCGTGCTTCTCTTTAACTGGATCGTCTTTCCGGGATTTTTTGACGTCGCATGGAGAGATGGCAGATTTTTCGGCAGCCTTGTTGATGTCATCAATCGGGGTGCACCGGTCGCCATTCTTTCCATCGGCATGACAGCCATCATTGCTACACGCGGAGTCGATCTCTCGGTCGGCGCGGTGATGGCCGTTGCGGGTGCCGTTGCCGCCACCTGTGCGGTAACCCGGCAACCAGTCATCATCATGCTTCTTGCACCTTTGGCGGTCGGAATGCTCTGCGGCCTGTGGAACGGCTTCCTGGTTTCTATCCTGGGCATCCAGCCGTTTGTCGCAACGCTGGTTCTCATGGTTGCGGGCAGAGGTGTTGCCCAATTGATTACCGAGGGTTCGATCGTAACCTTCAACGACCCCGTGCTCATTTTCATCGGGACTGGCTCATTCCTTGGCCTTCCCATGCCAGCAGTGATTGCGATTGCGTTGATGGTGGGCGCTCATCTTCTTGTGCGACGAACAGCCATTGGCCTTTTCATTGAAGCCATCGGTATCAACCGGTCTGCTGCCAATTACACGGCTCTCCGCAGCCGCTCTCTTGTGCTGGCGATTTATGCATTTGGCGGTGTTTGTGCAGCAATTGCCGGCACTATCGCAGCGGGAGATATTCGCGGGGCCGACGCCAACAATACGGGTCTTTGGCTGGAGCTCGATGCGATTCTGGCGGTCGTGATCGGCGGCACTTCGCTGATGGGCGGGCGCTTTTCCATTCCACTGTCCGTGGTCGGCGCCCTTATAATTCAAGCCATGAATACCGGTATTCTGGTCTCAGGCTTTCCGCCGGAGTTCAATCTCATCGTTAAAGCTGGCCTCATCATCATCATTCTCGTGCTGCAAAGCGCAAAGCTGGCTCCCGCTCTGGATCGCATCTTCAAACAGCGCCCCGTGCAGCCCTCCATTCAGACATCGGAAAAGACAGGATGAACCCGCGTTACCGGCCGCTGGCTGCCACCACCCTCATATTCGTTGTCGCTTACGGGCTATGCATTCTGCAGTATCCCGGTATGTGGTCTACTCGCATCCTTGGAAACTTTCTCACGGATAATGCCTTTCTCGGCATTGCCGCTGTCGGAGCAACCTTTGTCATCATCTCAGGGGGCATAGACCTGTCGATAGGTGCCGTCATTGGTCTGGCCGGTGTCGTTGTCGCGGTACTCGTATCCCACCTCGGTCTGCATCCTATAGCAGCTTTTGGAATTGTTCTGACGATGTCCGCGTTGTTCGGCGCGGCGATGGGAGCCGTCATCCATTTTCTGCAGGTTCCGCCTTTCATTGTCACACTGGCCGGAATGTTCCTCGCTCGGGGTCTGGCCTCCATCCTTAGCCAGGATTCGATCCCGATCAGTCATCCCTTCTACAAAACCATCATGGATCTATATTATCGATTGCCGGGTGGAGGTCGTCTGAGCGCGATCGGGCTGCTGATGCTGCTCGTATTTCTCATCGGTGGTCTCATTGCACACCGGACGCGGTTCGGTTCCTACGTCTATGCACTTGGCGGCAATCCGACCTCTGCGGCCTTGATGGGCGTACCGACCGGTCCGGTGACCATCGGCATCTACGCACTTTCATCACTTCTGGGTGGGCTGGCTGGCATCGTCTATTCGCTCTATACGTCCGCGGGTTACCCGCTCGCGGCCGTCGGGATCGAACTTGACTCGATTGCGGCCGTGGTGATAGGCGGAACCCTGTTGACTGGCGGCTACGGCTTCGTATTCGGGACACTGATCGGCGTGATGCTGCAAGGACTGGTACAAACCTACATCGTGTTCGATGGCACTCTCTCGAGCTGGTGGACCAAAATCGCCATTGGCGTGTTGCTCTTCCTCTTCATCCTCTTGCAACAGCTCGTCTTCAGTGCTCACAAAGCTGGTGCGCGTCTGAAAAAGGCAGCCGCATGAGCGAACCGGGAAGCCTTCTCCGCTCGCTTGCCGGGCGGATGACGGCACGGAATTTCCACTCGCATGTCATACAGGAACTAGGAACAGGGGTAATCTCGGGTCGTTTTCCCGCGGGCTCGGTCCTTCCCAGCGACGCTGAACTGATGGATAGGTTCCAGGTATCACGCACTGTCCTGCGAGAAGCAATCAAGACACTTGAGGCGAAAGGACTTGTGGAGGCGCGACCGAAGGTCGGGACCAAAGTAGCAAAGCGGACACGGTGGAACCTCTTTGATCCCCAGGTTCTGGGCTGGCATTTGGCATCACCACCCGATGAGACATTCATTTCAGGCCTACATGATGTGCGGCTGCAGCTTGAGCCCTTGGCTGCGCAGGACATGGCCCGGCATCGAACCGGCGAACAGATCCGGTTGATGCACTACTGGCTTCGTCAGATGGAATTATCTGCTTCCGATGTGACGTCTTTCAGTCTGGCCGACTTCGAATTGCATCGGATCATATCGGACTCAAGCCGCAATCCTTTCATGGCAGCCCTGTATGGGGTCATCGAGCTATCGCACGCCTTGGCCTATGGACCGCTGATGCAGCGTCCGGACGCTTCTCAACTTCTTGGCTTTGTGGAGCCGCACCGGGTTCTGGTGCGGCAGATCGAGGCTCGAGATGAGGCAAACGCGTATTCAGCCATGCAGGCTTTAATTCTGTATGAGCGAGTTCGCTCAATCGAGTAATGTCTTAGCTTTCTGGTTCAGCAGACGACATACTGGTGCTATAAATCAATCAGGCGCGGGCGAGCGCGTTCAACGGTATGCTCCACTCGATTCCTGGGAACCCAAAGCATCCATGGCTGGCCCGCGATGCCTTCCCACAATCGCGTCACCGATTGACTCGTAGCCGCGCTGTCAGATGGGAGTTTTCAACTTTTGCAAGAGCGAGCAAACGGAGCCCTTATCGTATCGTATGGGGTTTTGTGGCGTTTCGTGCGCCCCTTGGGCCGACGTCGATTGCCTCGAGATGTCGYTCTCACGACTGACGGACAGTATCTCGAACGCATCCATGCGGACTGCTCAGTKTTGCGATCCGCGTGTTGAGTAAGCCCCCGGTGAAGGCCGTCTTGCGAGGTTGACGCGAACATCGGAAGTCCTAGTGCAAACACTAGGAGTAGTCCTATGACGAAGCATCCGATTGAAGTGATCACGTCTGTCGAGCGCCGTCGGCGCTGGTCGCGCGAAGATAAGGAGCGGCTCGTTGCAGCCTGCCTTGAGCCTGGGGCGGTGCTTTCCGAGATTGCGCGATCGGCCGGCATCCACGTCAGCCAGCTCTTTCGTTGGCGCAAGGAACTCTGCCAGATCGAGGAGCCGTCGACCTCAACATCGAGCACATTGGTGCCAGTCATCGTTTCGGAGGCGGCGCCGGCAGTCCAACCCGTTGCCTCGGAAGCGCCGGCCTCATCGCAGCCCCGCCGCAAGCGTAGCGATGTGATGATTGAGCTGGGCCGCGGTCGGCGCGTCCGCGTGGATAGCGACATCGACACGGAGGCGCTTGGCCGCATTCTCGATTGTGTACTGGGTCGGCGATGATCCCGGTCTCTGCTGGTGTGAAGGTCTGGCTGGCAACGGGCCATACAGACATGCGCAAAGGCTTTCCCGGTCTGTCGCTGATGGTGCAGGAGACGCTGAAGCGCGATCCGATGTGCGGGCATCTGTTCGTGTTCCGCGGTCGTGGCGGTGGCCTGATCAAGGTCATCTGGCATGATGGCCAGGGAGCGTGCCTGTTCACGAAGAAGCTGGAACGGGGACGCTTCATATGGCCGTCTGCGGCCGATGGGACGGTCGTGATTACGCCAGCGCAGCTCAGTTATTTGCTGGAAGGTATAGACTGGCGGATGCCGCAAAAAACCTGGCGACCGACCGCGGCCGGATAAGCAAAAATGCTGGAATGGCAGGAGCGAATATGATTCCATCTCGCCATGAACACCCCCGTCGAACAGCTTCCCGATGACCTTGCCGGCGCACTTGCGGCCCTGGCGGCGGAGCGTGCCCGACGCATCACGGCCGAGGCAGAAGCCGCGACCGCCAAGGCAGAGGCCGCCAGCGCGAAGGCGCTCGTATCGCATTCCGAGGCGCTAATCGCGCGGCTGAAGCTAGAGATCGAGAAGGTCCGGCGCGACCTCTACGGCAGTCGCTCCGAGCGCAAGGCGCGGCTTCTCGAGCAGATGGAACTGCAGCTTGAGGAGCTGGAGGCTGATGCCGGCGAAGATGAACTGGATGCAGAGATCGCAGCCAGTGCCTCGACGGTCAGGGCCTTCGAGCGCAAGCGTCCGTCACGCAAGCCCTTTCCTGAACATCTGCCGCGTGAACGTGTCGTTATCGCCGCCCCAGCCAGTTGCCCCTGCTGCGGCTCGGCAAAGCTGTCGAAGCTCGGCGAGGATATCACCGAGACCCTGGAGGTCATCCCGCGTCAGTGGAAAGTCATTCAGACCGTGCGGGAGAAGTTCTCCTGCCGCGAATGCGAGAAGATCACCCAGACGCCAGCGCCCTTCCATGTGACACCTCGCGGCTTTGCCGGCCCCAACCTTCTGGCGATGATCCTGTTCGAGAAGTTCGCCCAGCATCAGCCGCTCAATCGCCAGAGCGAGCGCTATGCCCGAGAGGGGATCGACCTCAGCCTTTCGACGCTTGCCGATCAGGTCGGCGCGTGTGCCGCGGCCCTGAAGCCAATCCATTCGTTGATCGAAGCCTATGTCCTGGCCGCCGAGCGACTGCATGGCGACGACACGACCATGCCGATCCTGGCAAAGGGAAAGACCGATACAGGCCGCATCTGGACCTATGTCAGGGATGACCGGCCGTTTGGTGGGCTGTCACCGCCTGCAGCTTTGTTCTACGCAACACGAGACCGACGACAGGAGCATCCCGAACGCCACCTGAAGACCTTCTCCGGCATTCTGCAGGCGGATGCCTATGGCGGCTACAATCCGCTGTTCAAGGCAGATCGCGATCCCGCGCCTCTGCGCCAAGCACTCTGCTGGGCACATTCACGCCGCAAGTTCTTCGTGCTGGCCGACATCGCCGCGAACGCCAAACGTGGCAGCAAAGCCGCACCGATCTCGCCGATGGCGCTGGAGGCTGTCAAACGGATCGATGCCCTGTTCGATATCGAACGGGAGATCAACGGCCTTAGCTGCGAGCAGCGCTTGGAGCGCCGCCGCCAAGACAGCCAGCCACTCATCGAAGAACTGCATAACTGGCTCCAAACCGAGCGGGTAAAACTGTCGCGCAGTTCTCCTGTCTCTGAGCCGATCGACTACATGCTGAAGCGCTGGGATGGATTTAAGTCATTCCTCGAGGATGGCCGAATTTGTCTCACGAACAACGCCGCCGAACGCGCGCTCAGAGGTTTTGCTCTCGGCAGGAAGTCATGGCTCTTCGCCGGATCGGATCGTGGTGCTGATCGTGCCGCCTTCATGGCGACGCTGATCATGACGGCCAAGCTCAATGACATCGACCCACAAGCCTGGCTGGCGGATGTCCTCGCCAACATTGCCGACACGCCGACCAGCAGGCTGGAGCAATTGCTGCCGTGGAACTGGACACCCAAGACGCTGAGTGCTCAGGCGGCCTGACCCGCGGCCTTCGCCGGATGGCCTGCTGCCGGTTTCTTGGACACCGAGTTAAGGTGCTTCCAATGAAACTGGAGTGCATGAATGCAACGAAGGAAGTTCAGCCGCGAGTACAAGCTTGAGGCGGTGAGATTGGTTCGAGAGCGTGGGGTCGGCGTTGCGCAGGCATCCCGCGATGAGAATGTCCTGCGCAAGTGGGTCAGGGAATATGGTTCGGACCCAGCACAGGCGTTTCCTGGTCAGGGACAGATGAAGCCTGAGCAGCTTGAGATCGAGGAGGCTTCGGAAAGAAGTGGCCAAGCTGAAGGCGGAGCGTGACATCTTAAAAAACGATCACGGGCTTCGGTCCGCCTGTGCGCGGTAGAAACAGGCTGTGCTACGCTGGCTCCCGGAGGGGAGTTGCCGACTGCTTATTGGAGGCGATCGACCCCGTTAAAAAACGTGGCACATGGGCTGTTGCGGACTTGAGAGTGGTGACGCTGTTTCNGCCGGAGGGGAGTTGCCGACTGCTTATTGGAGGCGATCGACCCCGTTAAAAAACGTGGCACATGGGCTGTTGCGGACTTGAGAGTGGTGACGCTGTTTCGGCGGTGATCCCGGTTAGGAAAATGACGAACTTGCGCGGCCCAGCCCCTCCCGATCCAGAGGAGGAGAAGCCATGCCAAAGACAAGTTCATATATGCCGCAGAACCTCACCCGCATGAACGCCGGAGCGGCAGCCATCGACATCGGGTCCACGATGCATATGGCCGCGGTCAATCCGGATTGTGCCGAGATGCCGATCCGTTCATTCGGAACCTTCACCCACGATTTGCATGATCTTGCCGCCTGGTTCAGATCCTGCGGTGTCACCAGCGTGGCGATGGAGTCGACCGGCGTCTACTGGATACCGGCNNNNGTTATGCGAAGAACGTCCCTGGCAGGAAGACGGACGTCAGCGACGCGGCATGGCTTCGCCAGTTGCATTCCTATGGCTTGCTGCGCGGCAGCTTTCGGCCAAACGCACAGGTCGCAACGCTGCGTGCTTATCTGCGTCAGCGGGAACGGCTGGTCGAGTATGCGGCGGCTCATATCCAGCATATGCAGAAGGCTTTGATGGAGATGAACCTACAGCTCCACCATGTTGTCTCCGACATCACAGGCGTAACGGGCATGAAGATCATCCGTGCGATCGTCTCCGGTGAGCGCAATCCCGACGTTCTGGCATCGTTGCGCGATGTTCGCTGCCACTCATCTGTCGAAACAATCAGAGCATCCCTGATTGGCAACGATCGTGATGAGCATATATTTGCTCTTTCCCAGTCACTGGAGCTTTACGACTTCTACCAGGCGAAGATGCTCGAATGCGACCGCAAGCTTGAGGCGTCAATTGCGTCTATGACCGTGGACCCTGAAGCGCCGCTCCCGCCGTTACCAAAGGTACGGACGAAGACCAAA
>NZ_LMGD01000019.1:0-1430 GCF_001427345.1 Rhizobium sp. Root149 | reverse complement strand
TGTTCTCCTATTGCATCAAGCGTCTTGAGCCAGACAGGATCGCTTGACGAAACAAACCGGACGAGCGGCATCATCAGGAGAGCCGCATCAAGTTCAGTTCCACCGCGCTCCTGCACAAAATAGCCGTTCTCGGGATGGCGGAAGTTATCCCAGATGTCACTGGCTATCGCGTCACGGGTTTCGGTCCAGGCCAGCAGAGGAGAGCCAAGCGATCGCTTTTTGGCGAGCCGAATTGCCCGGTCGAGCGCAACCCAGCACATCAACCGGGAATGAAGAAAATGGCGAGGCTTCGAGCGGATTTCCCAAATGCCGGCGTCTGGCTCCTGCCAATGGTCGATCACATGATCGACGATAGTCCGGACATGCTCCCAGCCGTCATGGCTGATTGCAGATCCATACTTGTTGGATAGATAGACACTGTCGAGAAGTTCACCAAAGATGTCCAACTGCGTCTGCGCATGAGCTGTATTGCCGATCCGCAACGGTCGGCTCTCAGCGTAACCTGCAAGATGCGGTAGCTCTGATTCATCGGCCATAGCCGACCCGTCAGCTGTATTGCCGATCCGCAACGGTCGGCTCTCAGCGTAACCTGCAAGATGCGGTAGCTCTGATTCATCGGCCATAGCCGACCCGTCAAGCGCGTACATAATGCGCAATGGAGAAGAACGGTCACACTTCGCAACACGCGCGCTGACCCATTGATTGAAGTGCTCTGCTTCTTCGACAAAGCCAAGCCGCATGAAGGCATAGACAGTAAATGAGGCGTCACGGATCCAGGTCGCCCGATAGTCCCAGTTGCGTTCTGACCCTAGCGCCTCAGGCAAAGAGAAAGTAGCTGCGGCTGCTATCGAACCGTGACGAGCCGAGGTTAGAAGCTTCAATGCGAGCGCGGAACGAAGCACGTGCTCACGCCAACGCCCATTGTAGGTCGATTTGTCATGCCACGAGCGCCACGNCGAGCCGAGGTTAGAAGCTTCAATGCGAGCGCGGAACGAAGCACGTGCTCACGCCAACGCCCATTGTAGGTCGATTTGTCATGCCACGAGCGCCACGCCTTGATCGTTTCCTCTATCAACGACGACACAAGGGCATCATCGGGTGGTGGCATGGTACTTTCGCCCAAGACGAACCATGCACTCTCCCCTTTCGACAGCGTAAAGCGTGCAGTCGCTTCCGCTGCATGTGAGTCAAGCGGAATGGAGGCAAAAAGGGATAAGGACAGTTCTTCGCCTTTGAAGCATACGCCGCCTTCAGTGGCTGCGACCTCAGGGCTATGGCGAGCGTAATCGAAGCGCGGCGCGCAACGCACAGTGAATGTCACCTCTCCGCTTGTCACGGTCAACCGGCGAATGAGACCACGCTCACACCGGCCTGCACGCATCCGGGCTTCGGGTTGTGGCATGAAGTCAGCTACTTAGCGATCAGGAGAG
>NZ_LMGD01000018.1:0-1604 GCF_001427345.1 Rhizobium sp. Root149 | reverse complement strand
ATCAACGGCTGCAGCCGCTTCACTTTCGCAGGAAGCAGGCAAACTGCGGGAACTGGTTTCCATGTTCCAGCTGGAGGCTTCTGCCGTTTCGCATTCCTCTGCCTTGCGACAGGTCGCTCAGACAATGGCCCAGCCTGCGTCCGCGCCAGCACGGCCACGCGTCGCTCGCGCAATCCCTCAGACGCAAGGCAATCTGGCACACAAGGCAGACGATTGGCAGGAGTTCTGAGGTTCGAAGGCAGGATTGAGTCCGGAAGCGACCTGGTTTCCACCAGGTCGCTTCCGGTTCTCACGTCTCTGCGCTCACGCTCCGCGCACCAACGACACGGAACCGCCACCGTCAACAGGTCTTGGACGCCATTCGTGCAGCCGGTGACACCAGGCCGGTAGGTGATCTTTTATCGCGCACCTTGGCTGGTGATTTCTTTCTGCTGATATCGGATTCGGATGTAAGCCCAATCCTGTCCGACAAGCCATCTTAAGGCAGATTGCGGAAGTTTCATACATTATCGCATGCGGGGGGAGGTATCACCAATCCCTTGATCCGACCTCCCCTCGACCGCCTCCTGGCTCGCCGTTCCTGCGTTGATCCTAAAGGGCAACGTGTACTGGCGCTCCTTGCAAGACGGGAGACGACCGGAAGCATTTTCGGTGACCCAATGGTTTCAGATCGCTACCCGCTACGGCAACTCATGCATGCGTAAGAGTGTTTACGGCTTCCGATGCGGGCGAGTTTTTTGCGGCTAGCACTTCCAAGGTCATATTGTCGAGAATTGTTGCGATGGCGACGCGGACGTCGGTCATGGCCGCTCTGATCTGACAGTCTTCGGGATGATCGCAGTCGTCGCACGCTTCGAAAGCCGTCTTGCTGGCACATCGAATGGGAGCCAGTGGCCCATCGAGAATCCTAATGGCATGCCCTATAAAAATTTCGCGCGCCGGCTTTGATAAGGCATAACCGCCACCGGGTCCCTTTTTCGAACGCAGCAATCCACCATTGCGAAGCTCCAGAAGGATCGTGTCGAGGAACTTCTTCGATATGTTGTTCTGTGCAGCAATGTCTGCCACAAAAGCGGTTTCACCACTTTGCAGACGCGCAAGATGAATGAGGGCCTTGAGCCCGTATTTGCCCTTTTTGGTCAACATACCTGTCTGCTTTTGCTGCGCGACGTTGAAGGGGATATAGGATGGAAACCATCGGAATCGCAAGAAGCTTCACTCGAAAAGCAATAGGGTCTTTGATGCATTCCCTCAGTTTTGTGTGAGGGACTGTTCTCCATAACTAGGAGTGCTTTCGCTTCAAAGCACTATGCCGCTGATGTTGAGCATTTGCCAATCAGCCTGATGGCGGAACCATCTTCAGATGTCTTTGCCCTCGCTCAGTAGAGGTTTTTCATTATTTCATTAAACGCAACAAATTCGACACTATTCATGCAATTGTGGAGGTCGGGATCTGACGGCAATATCACCCCTGTCAGACGAACACAGCATCGCCTGAAGCTTTCGAAACGAAAAGGCAGGGTGCTAGATGACCGCAAATTTTACACCGATCACACGACGAAACGCATTGCTGGCCGCAGGCGCGGCAGCAGCCACCGCATCAT
>NZ_LMGD01000017.1:0-3028 GCF_001427345.1 Rhizobium sp. Root149 | reverse complement strand
GCAAGACCCTGACCATAGGTCGTCTTGTCGTGAACGACGGCGACCTTCGCGCTCTTGAACTTCTCGGCAATGTACTTGCCAGCCACTTCGCCCTGCTGGTCGTCACGGCCGCAGGTGCGGAAGGTGTTCCACAGGCCGCGCTCGGTGAACTTCGGGTTGGTGGAGGCAGGCGTTACCTGCAGGATGCCGTTTTCGGCATAGACTTCAGCCGTCGGAATGGAAACCGCCGAATTGAAGTGACCCACCACGAACTTCACGCCATCGGCCACGAACTTGTTGGCAACCGAAACGCCCTGCTTCGGGTCGGACACGTCATCACCGAGAACGATCTTGATCTTCCTTGTTGGCAACCGAAACGCCCTGCTTCGGGTCGGACACGTCATCACCGAGAACGATCTTGATCTTCTCGCCGTTGATGCCGCCAGCAGCGTTGATGTCTGCCGCAGCCTGTTCAGCGCCCTTCTGCAACTGCGCGCCAAAGGCAGCATTCGGGCCTGTCAGCGGACCGCCAACGCCCACCAAAATGTCGGCCCACGCAGAGCCGCCGAAGGCGACAACTGCAGTCAGCGCGACTGCCGAAAGAAGAGACTTCTTCATTCTTGTACTCCCAGTTTTATTTAGCGGGTCGAATAAAAAACCTTCGCAAGCCCCACTTTCCTTGCGCAGGTAACAGTTTCCCCGGCGCGCACTCTGGAGCGGAAAGCAATGCCATGTCAATTCTTACTCTTGCTAGAGAGTTAATTTAGCAATTCCCGCATAGGATGCATCAGTATGATTGATGCATTCGTTTCAAAAATTCTGCAGCTCGATTCCGCAAACACAACGACAACAAACTAGGCAAGATGATGAAATTACGCGCAGGCTGCATATGAAAACATAGATTTTTCATGATCTTGCAGAGCACAATCCGCCAATGACCGCCAGCCTTGAGACGATCCATCCGAGAATCAGAACACATTCACAATGATTATAATTGAGCTGATTCACAGCTTAATTTGAACGCTGTTGAAAACCATTGAACGGGCGTTGAATGAAACTGAAATGACCCCGGCAGCGCCATCTGATTCATCGTGAGGAATTCAGCCTGTCGTTGATCGCATTCCGCTACCAAAATAGAGTCATACTTAGGTATAAACAGAAACTACAGATTGAGGGCGAACGACACGACGACAACCGTCCGCCGGAGCCCGTTCCGGCTCGTGGAAGAGCTTTAATTTTCGTTGACCATGCTCTGAAAATTGCAACCACACAGATCATGAAACCTTAAGTTATCATGGCGATTTAACGCTCTTCCACGTAGAATGGAGCGTGGTAAGTCAGGCGAGCACCGCGTTATCCGGAGCGAGTGGCCCAAGGGATCCGAGAGGCATAACAGTGTTTGCGCAGGATGATGGTGGCTACAAAATCGTGCATGTCCTCAGCGGACAATACGCCGTCTCTTCCACGGAGGGCACCTATTTCAGCACCGTTCTGGGCTCATGTGTTTGCGCATGCATCTATGATCCGGTCGCGGGGATCGGCGGCATCAACCATTTCGTCCTGCCGATCGGCGGTGAGCGCGCGCCTCAGGAGCAAAGGTATCGCTATGGAGACGTGGCCATGCCGGGACTTCTCAGCAACCTCTGCCGCAGAGGGGCTCAGCGGGAAAGGTTGATGGTCAAGCTTTTCGGCGGGCGCGCACGCAATGACGGTTCCTACGAACCAGGCGTGCTGAATGCGGACTTCGCGCTGGCCTTTGTGAACGCCAACGGATTGAAACTCATCGAATCGAGCCTTGGCGGCCAAGTGGCGCGCTGGGTCAATTTTCATCCAGCCAGCGGACGCACCAAAGTACGCGAAACACGCGATTCGCCCGCATTCTCGGTCTCGCGCCGCACGGTCATCAGCTTGTCCAGAAAATCCGCCTGAGGCCTTCTGGCCAGCAATCACAGGGAACCACAGTGAGGAATTGCCCGGGCGGTTCGACTTCGATCGATCCCACGGCTCCATTGCGATCCCAGTGTGCGAATCGGCGCGCGAAACCGGAGCAATCTGAAAATTGTCTGAATATCAGGCGCCTGCTGTTCCGCAGCAATAGACCTCGTGCCGAAGGAGAACCCGTCCAGATGCCGCACTTTCACGTCATTTCAGGCTGCTCAGGCGGCGGTAAGTCCTCACTGCTTGCAGAACTGGGGCAACGCGGCCATTCCATTGTCCCTGAACCCGGAAGACGGATCGTAGCGAAAGAACAAGCTGGCGACGGAGCAGCATTGCCCTGGTCAAATCCCGCCGCATTCGCACGCCGGGCAATCGCACTTTCGCTCAGAGATCTAGAGGAGAACCGATCGGCTGAGAGTGTCGTTTTCTTCGACCGCGGATTGATCGACGCCGCATGCGCCTTGCTGCACACGTCACCCGGCAAAAATGAAGAAGATCGCGTTCTGGCCCTGTGTGCGCAGCACCGATATCAGCCGGTGGTTTTCATGACACCACCTTGGCCGGAGATCTACGTCAATGACGCTCAGCGAAAACATGATCTGTATGCTGCTGTGGCGGAATATGAACGCTTGTGTGCGTTTTATCCGAAACTTGGCTACAGACTGATCGAACTGCCGCGCAACGGCATAGCCTTCCGAGCGGATTTCGTGGAGGCCCATATCGGAAAAACCTGAGCTTTACACCGATGGTCGCAAGTTGAGCGCGCCGGACGGGAACAAATGTCGGAAGGCATCGTGTTTCGGCTATCAAGAGCCACAGTTGCTGACAAACCTTCATTCCACATGCCGCTATGCTTGGCCCTCAACCAACAAGCCCGAGCATCGACAACCGATTGATTTGTTGGATCTAAGTCGGTTCTCGGCGCAAGGCCGAGAATGACGTCGCGTATGATGGGCAAGATTGTCCGCAGTCTGAGGGCCGGCGCATGCCGACCCTTTCCCATGGACGGATGAACCGCCGCTGATGTCTTACATCTGGAAGTAGGAATACTTGCCGTCCGGGCCCTTCTTCCTCTGGAAGTAGGAATACTTGCCGTCCGGGCCCTTCTTCC
>NZ_LMGD01000016.1:0-5544 GCF_001427345.1 Rhizobium sp. Root149 | reverse complement strand
CTTGAGCATTGATCTCTGCCGTTCGCTGTTGGCGATTAGCCATCTCGTTATATGCAATCAGGCCCAAAGCAGGCAAAAGAGCCGTAGCAGCGACTGCCAGTAGCCTCCTCTTCACCGTAGCTCTCCAGTGCTGGTTCTAAAGGGACAGTTGCTTGAGGTATGGTCCCTCGTATCTCACCCGTTTCTCGGAATCAATGCCGCGCGCGCTCAGCAGCATGTGCAGAGTATGTGCGCGAATCAGTTCGCCCACACCGTACACTAGCAGACAGGAGACGCGATTAGCCTAAGTTGAGGGAACAGGACTAGGAGTGCTGCATTCTTTGGGCGGAGGCAGTCATGCAAGATGCAGAGCCGAGACCCTTACAGCTGATCAGCGAGCAGATTGCTGATAAAGAACTCCGCAATCGAGTGGTAAACCTTGCCATGCAGCTGACGCCCCACGACCTGGCGCAGGCGGAACTGGTGTCGGTCGCGATGGAGTGTCTTGCCCAGAAGAACCAAAGCGTGCTTGGCAACGACGACGCATATCGCGAGATATTTTGTCGTATGCTGGAACGAGTTCGGGGTTCACTGCTGAGCGCGGCCGACTAGTGTCTGCGTCCGTCGTCGTTTTGGAAGAGCAATGCTTCTTCTATTTCTTGAATGCGAGCCGATCCGCCTCGCAACCGATACCCAGGCCATGCTTCAGTCTCAGCGGCGATAAATACAAAAGCTACCTCCAGGCGCTCCAGCGCCTCTGACAGGTCAAATAACTGATCGACCCCGAGAGTAACGTCGAGCAGGGCTCCTATACGTTCTTCACGCGGGATACGATGAACATCGCTGATGTCTCGGCACTCTATCAACGTGAGGCCTTCGATTGCCCAACGTGCGCTGATCTGAGGAGTAAGGACACCCGGACAAGAAAATACGGCAATCGATTTGATAGACATCAGTTCAGCCTTTTTTCCGCACAACTGAGCAACCGCTGGATAGTTTCGACATCAAAATAATGAGATCCACCGGGAAAGGCGTGTGGGTGTTCAGCCTAACCGCATGTTAACTCTGATGCTTTGAAGCCCGTTCATAGGTGCATGCTAGATTTGTGGCATATCTGTATCGAGGGTTACGAATGAACCTGTGGGAAGAACTGCTTTCAAACTTTGCGGTCGTCGCCATCACCACGTCGTTATGGACCCTCACTTATCGGCACTTGAGCGTTCTGCGGGACAGGCATCAGGCATTGGCGCTCGGCCTGGTCATGTCTGCTGGTGTCCTGGCAGTCATGGCACTGCCGTTTCATTTCCGCGAAGGTGTTTACCTCGACACACGTTACACATTCCTGGCCCTATCGGGTTTCTTTGGTCGTCCGTGGGCTGCAGTCTTGCCCTTCCTGACGGCTCTGTTACGCCGTATCGCGGCAGGTGGCACAGGTCTGTCAATTGCAGTGCCGCATATCTTTATGGCAACTGGCTTTGGGCTCTTCGGCTTCTTCATAAGGGGGAAAAAGATCCCCTCAATCAGCAGCCTCATCTGGTTGTCGGGTGCTGTGGCATTCAGCGGCATCTTTGGCTTTTATCTGGTTTTGCCAAGCAGTATTTGGTGGCAACTCACGCTTGAAACCGTTCTTCCTTTTGCCGGCATCCTCTTTGGTGCAACGTTCCTTGCAGCATGCGCACTGACGCAGGAACTACACAGGCATGTGGCCACTGTCGAAAACCGTGTCTACCGGGCGATCATCGAAGCCTTGCCCGA
Source organism: Rhizobium sp. Root149 (assembly GCF_001427345.1). Lineage (NCBI taxonomy): Bacteria > Pseudomonadati > Pseudomonadota > Alphaproteobacteria > Hyphomicrobiales > Rhizobiaceae > Rhizobium > Rhizobium sp. Root149. Next base: position 3,810 of record NZ_LMGD01000016.1, on the reverse strand, counting down.
CTGCCTGAATGCAAAGGATATCGAGGGACGGTTCATAGTTGCAAACCCGGCGACGGCGAAGCTGATGGGTGCTAAATCAGCTATTGACCTTCACGGCAAAACGGACGCGGACTTCTATTCGGCTGACACGGCGTCTGAGTTTCGCCGGACAGAAATTGAGATGATGCAGCGTGCCGAACCCACACGTCTCAGGCAAAATTTCATAAAAACCGACGGTTACGAAACATGGCTTTCGACGCTCAAGGCACCGCTGAAGGACAAACACGGAAAACTCATCGGCCTGATCACGCATAACAAGGATATTACAGAGCAGCACCAGCTGGAGGTTACTCTCGCAGAGACCAAAGCCAAGCTGGAGGACGCCCTCGCCAGCATGGCCGACGGCTTGGCTATGTTTGATGCAGATGGACGACTTCTGTTTCAAAACGACAAGCACACGGAGCTGTTTCCCTTAACCTCTGATCTGCGCCAACCCGGCGTCAATCTCCGGGAAATCGTCTCGGCCTCGCTCGAACGCGGCGAGGTCGCAGCTTCCGATCACCGCCCAGAGATATTGGCAGACCAGATCACAAAAGATCTGTTGACTGCGGGCAACCGGATATTCCCGCTGGCAAATGGGCGATGGGTAGAGACACGCACGCGCTCATCTCGCGACGGTGGAATGACAATTGTTTTCTCGGACATTACTGAAGTCCGACGCAAGGAGCGGGAGCTGTCTCAGCTTAATGCTAAACTTGCAGCAGTCGCTGATACGGACGGGTTGACGGGCGTGATCAATCGCCGCGGGTTCGATCGCGTGTTGGACAGTGCAATTCAAGACGCCATACGTGAGGAAGCAGATCTTGGACTGCTCATGATTGATGTCGATCGTTTCAAGGCGTTCAATGACACCTACGGGCATCCGGCAGGAGATCAGTGTCTGAAGCGTGTCGCCCAAACTCTGGAAGGGCTTCTTTCCAAATCGCCCGGCGTGTCCGTAGCCAGGTATGGTGGAGAAGAGTTCGCCGTTATCCTTCCAGGCATGGGCGCGACCGCTACTCTCGAGGTGGCACATTGGATCTGTCGGGCTGTCAGAAATTTGTCGCTCAATCATGTCGGGAGCGAAAAAGGGGTCGTCACGGTCAGCGTGGGGGCGGCAACCTGGCAGAACAGCAAGGGGCGAGACATCGGCCAATTACTCCGTTATGCAGATGAAGCGCTCTACCACGCAAAAACTTCCGGTCGCGGCTGTGTGCGTGGCCTGAATGTCATAAAGGCAGCATGATTCTTAAAGACGATCGCCAGGGCCTTTAAATGGAGCGTCCCACCGAGTTGGATGCGGGTGAGAACCCGAAGCCACGGCCTTGGTAGTAGTGGCCGGTTCCACCCGCTTTTCTTCCAGCAAAAGCATCAGCTGACGGAAATCTCGCCAGATCGATGCCAGAAACGACGCCTTCGCGATCGGACGATCAACAACTTGTTCCAGCTTTCGTAACAGGGACAAGCTCGCTGCGCGAGCGTTCTTAGGAGTCCTGTCGTCTTCGCTGATTGCCAGAGTGATTGCGTGAAGCTCTCGAACAGATTTTGCATTGCTTCCAGCTTCGATAAACGAAGAATAGCTTTGACCCATGAATCACTCCAGTTACCGAAAGGGTAACGCAGGACGACCCTAATAACCCAGCCTGTCCAAAAGGCACGGTTAACGCTCAGTTAATACAAACCATCCCTGTGTGAAAATACTACGCCGTCAAGTCGTCATTGACGGTTCAGGCTGGAAATCTTCCTACGCTGATACGTCGCACTGACGGGATGCAGCATCAGAAGCGCGAGTAGACGCCCCTTTCTAACGCCTTCTCTGTCTGAACAAACAACCGACCCCTCATCGGGGGGCAGGCATAAAGATGAGATAGTCTGTCATCTGGCTTTGGCTGAACTAAAAACGGTTAATTGACCTCTCCCACCGCTGGGATTGTAAGTAGCGCGGCAGCATATTTTCCTTATACAATTCAATAGTCAATGGGTAGGAGCCTATGGAGATTGGCCCGGCAAACTCGGTCAAGCCAGCCAAATACCATCGATGATCAATGGTTCCACACCAGCGATATTTTTAGCGTCCCGACTTCAGCAGTCCAACCCAGCTTTCGAATGAGTAAAAAGATGACTGCAATATTTGCGGGCGAGCTGAATCGATGGAGTCGGATTTAGGCTACGTACATCGCGTCGGAGCGTACAAGTAGAAGTGCCGTTAATTTGTGCACTTCGATGTTGAAGATCGGGCTCATTTAAGGACATTTGGTAGAGGAGAACCTGCCGGGCTTTGCGTCGCTACTGGTCTGACACCGGTATCTGCAATACCTGCAAACAGGATGTAGCCCGCAACTGTTCCTCCTAAAAGAACCGCTACTATGATGCGCCAGCCAGTAGCGTGGTCGTCATTCTCAATGGCCGTTGGAGCTTTTCGATACATGAATACTGACCCCTGCTTGAAACCCATGCTGTGTTAAGAATGCTTCCTGTACCCGGAATAGCAATAGCTACTTCTATCAAATTGAGAAGGCGGCTTTCGCCGCCTTGATCACTTCGATGGAGCCTCGATACTCGGGAGTTTGACGTTGACATCAACGCTTTTTCCACCGGAAATTGCGCCTCCAAACAATAGGTATCCTCCGACTATAACAGCCAGCAGGATGATGACGGCTACTGCCCAGCCGGCGCTTCCGCTGCCGCCGGTATTGATAATTGTTGGTTCACGTTCCGACATGGTTTTACGCCTCTTCTGAAATCTGTGAGTTTGTAGGATCAAAAATGGGGCCACTATAGTGATTTGGGCAGCAGCCCGGTCTGCGCATTGCTTCAATTGACGACTTGGATGACCTTGCGGGTAGAAGGTTCGACGATGACGCGCTGTTCATTGACATAGGCATAGGCGTAGGTCGGGCTCTCTGGGATTGGCGTAACGACGACGGTAGACGGCAGAGCTTCACCGACCACAACCTTTTCCTTTACGACCACTTTCTGCGCGGGTGCTGGCGCTTCACGAACGTAGGTAACAACTTTCTGTGGCGGAGGATCGATAGCCGTACCAGCGACCGCGCCAACCACTCCACCTACTGCAGCGCCTACTGGGCCGCCGACGATCGCGCCGGTCACCGCTCCACCCGCAGCACCGTTTACCGTCGACGATTGAGCAAAGGCCGATCCAGCAGCGACAGCCAAAATACCCGCAGCAAAAACGATATTCTTCATCATTGGACTTTCCTTCCCTTCAGATTGAACTTGGGGAAAGAAATGCGGAGAACTTATCTTAGTTCCATAGCGATATATAGGTCTTCATAGGACCGAACTCTAAACTGCAGGAATTGTGTACTGAAGGCTAGTCAGTTGCCGTATCGCCTCAATCGGCATGGCCATCGAACGCGGAGAACTGACGCATTAGGATATTCTCACCCTCCTTAATGAACGTCACTCGATTCCGCCCTTGATCCTTTGCTTGGTAAAGCGCGAGATCAGCCCGCGCCACCAGCTCAGTCGGGTGACTTACGGTTGACCCTTTTGTAAAAACTGCGACACCAAAGCTTGCGGTGACCACAGCGTGTTCGCTTTCTTCATGCGGAATGCCGAGTTGAGCAATTGATGTGCGCACCTTTTCAGCCAAGATTAGCGCAGTTTTAAGATCAGTATCCGGCAGAGGAATTGCAAACTCTTCGCCGCCAAACCGGCAGACAAGGTCACGAGACCGTCGCGCTACGCTAGCAAGCGCTGCAGACACAGACTTTAGGCAGGCGTCTCCCGCCATATGGCCATATTGGTCGTTGAAGGTCTTGAACCTGT
>NZ_LMGD01000015.1:10252-12953 GCF_001427345.1 Rhizobium sp. Root149 | reverse complement strand
ACAGGTTCAAGACCTTCAACGACCAATATGGCCATATGGCGGGAGACGCCTGCCTAAAGTCTGTGTCTGCAGCGCTTGCTAGCGTAGCGCGACGGTCTGGTGACCTTGTCTGCCGGTTTGGCGGCGAAGAGTTTGCAATTCTTCTGCCGGATACTGATCTTAAAACTGCGCTAATCTTGGCTGAAAAGGTGCGCACATCAATTGCTCGACTCGGCATTCCGCATGAAGAAAGCGAACACGCTGTGGTCACCGCAAGCTTTGGTGTCGCAGTTTTTACGAAAGGGTCAACCGTAAGTCACCCGACCGAGCTGGTGGCGCGGGCTGATCTCGCGCTTTACCAGGCGAAGGATCAAGGGCGGGATCGAGTGACGTTCATTAAGGAGGGTGAGGATATCCTAATGCGTCAGTTCTCCGCGTCCAATGACCATGCCCAATGAGGCGAAGCGGCAGCTGCTTTTGCCTAAGCAGGATTGTTCGCGCGAAGCGTCGTATGCTTGATGGAGCAGCAGATCCTTCAGATAGGCAAAATTGTGAATGCTGCGTTTGCATCACAATGAACGTTCTTAACGCTGACCAAGCATGACACTGCGTGTGTGCTGACGCAAAGAGCTTTCTCTCAACCCCGTTGATCCGCAATGTAGTAGTCAGCGCGCCTTCGCAAAACCGGCAGCGCGGGCGTCGGCTTCATTGCAGAACCATCGTTCTGTTAGCGACGAACTTTCGATGAACCAATGGCGTAGAAACTGATTGGTGTGATAGGATCGCGATCCGTCGTGAGCAATGACCCCAAGGATACTACAACGGGGGTCCAATGTCTTGCGCAGGTCCTTCCAGTCGGAGCTTGTCGCGCCAAACGTGGAGGACATAACAACAAACCACGCGCAAGCCGTAGCAAAAAAAGGCTAGTGCGCTTAAACAAACCAGCTTTAGCAGGTGCAGTGGCTTATCGTCATCATGAGTATGATCGGAACCGGTGCGGAATCTCAGAGCTTTTGCAGACATGTAGTAATTGTACAATCCAGAAATCGCCGGGCAATTAACCGAGAACAAGAAAAATTTAAATATTCTAATATACAAATCAGGGGTGATTTTTCGCATTACATAAGCAAATGTCACAATAGCGGAAATTGCTCTTGCAGGCAGTGGGCAGCCCACAAGAGCAGTTAGGTCCGCGCAAAGCTGAACCTAGATCGCATAACGAAACAATCAACGTCGTGAATCTGTTTTGTTACATTTCTGCAAATTAAACTCGACTCTGTACGGTAGAGGACGCCACCGTCGGCTTACGATGCCGCTCCACGATGAGTCTACTCTGTCCAGCTGCCGTGAGCGAGGTGCAGATGCGTCGATCATGGCTAACTCCAGGAAAAATGCCTCTCGTCGCGCTGTCAGCCGATGCGTCGCCGAGCTTCTAAATTTATTGCGAGGAGAGGAACAACGATGGTTGGGCAAGGACGATAGGCAGGGACGGCGGCAACGTCCAATCGGTCTCTGCACTGCCTTGTGACTGCAGTCTATTAGACCCCTTCGCCTGGCGCGCCCTTCAGAGCAAGTGACAGTTTGAACGCACGGCAAGCCGGTCCCCTGCCAGGCCTGACAGGATCAGCAATCGAGTCATTGTGTGGCAAGGTTCATCTCCGCGAGCATCCGCTGGAGCTCTTCGACTTTGAATGGCTTATTTAGTCTTTGCAGATCCGGGGCCACCCTTTCAACGTCTGCATAGCCCGAGATTATCAGGCATGGAAGGGTGGGGCAAAGGGCCTGAACGCGCTTGCTCAGTTCCACTCCATCCATACCCGGCATCAGATGATCCGTCACAAGCAGCGTCAGATCAGACAGGTTATCGAGCGCTGCAAGAGCAGCCTCCGCACTGGATGCTTCAATAACTTCGAAGCCAATCTCATCAAGCATGTGTGCTGTATGGATGCGAACAACCTCCTCGTCATCGACGAGCAGCGTCTTTCCCCGGTGGATGGGGGATGACGGGCCGCCCCTCCGTATTGTCAGAGGTTGAAGAGGAGAACCAGCCGCCTCTGGCAGCCAAAGCTCAACATTTGTGCCTAATCCCAATTTGCTAAAAATCCGGATGCCGCCACCAAGCTGTTGGGCAAGACCATGCACCATCGAGAGGCTAAGCCCAGTCCCTTGCCCTATCCCCTTTGTCGAAAGACGGCGGACGTTTCGTTACAAGCTGGTCTGCGACGAGGGAGGGGGACATTCTGTCTCGCCTGAAACTCGCGGCGCAAGGATACGATATTTTGCATATGAGACTGACTAAGTCTTTTAGATCCGAGGACTGCCCTAATTATAAGAATTGGTCGTGAGCTGACTTCGCAAGAGCCCGACTTGCCTGGAAGCGGAGTTCCAGCCCGCCGGCCTCCTCGGCGATGATTATCGGCAAATGTTGATTAACTATCACGCGCAAGAGCATGGTTAGTGTCGCTCGCAAGTTAAATTAGCCTTCACTAATCCAAATTACCGGTTGATATACGATCAATGCTCACTTTTTGAGGATCTAAATGTCCCGTCAAATTGAACGGCTCCTTCGTGATAGATCTGGAAACTTTGGAATCATGACCGCAATTCTGGTGCCTCTTGTATTTGGAGTTGCCGGCTTTGGCATAGATGCAACGCACGCATTTGCTGAAAAGAACCGATTGCAGGCTCTGGCAGATGCTGCTGCTCTTGCTGCCGCAACCGC
>NZ_LMGD01000015.1:0-10246 GCF_001427345.1 Rhizobium sp. Root149 | reverse complement strand
AGACAGCAGCCCAGAAAGCGGAAGACGAGAAGAAGCTGAAGGACAGCACCACGTTCGCAGTCAGCACAACAACCTCAGGAAACTCAGAAACGTACGACGTCCGGATGACATCAACCTATGATCTCTCCCTGAATGGCATGAGTGCACTTCTGGGCTTCAATAGTTTCAGGATTTCGGTTGAAAGCCAGGCATCCAGCGGCCGACAGGGAAATGCATTGTCGATGTATCTTGCACTGGATGAGTCAGGATCGATGGCTTGGGACACGACGACTGTCGATCCCGTCGCGCCTACAAAGAAAGTTAAAAAGCAGCGCAAAGAAAGATACCCGTGTCCTGGCAATGAGACACAGATATGTGAGCGCACGGTTGATGAATGGGTTGATGCTACCAATTACATTACCAAAATCGCTTCGCTTAAAGCAGCCGCCGGTGTGATGTTCGATGAGCTCAAGAAGGCTGACCCCAACAGCAGCCTGTTGCGTCTCGGTGCCTCGTCTTACGATGACAAGACAAAGACCGAGCAGCGCATTGAGTGGGGCAGCAGCGACGTTGCCCGATACGTAAACAAGATATCCGAAAAGCCAGACGGTGGAACGGACGCGAGTGGTGCGTTAACCAATGCGTTGACAGCGTTGGGTCGGACCAACCAGACGGAGAAAAACGCTCATGACGCGAAGAAGAATAAGAATTTCGAGCGTTTCATCGTCTTCATGACGGATGGAGAGATGACGGGGAGCACGGGTGTCTGGAACAAGTCAATTGATGACAAGGTGCGTGGAATTTGCGATCAGNGAGCGTTTCATCGTCTTCATGACGGATGGAGAGATGACGGGGAGCACGGGTGTCTGGAACAAGTCAATTGATGACAAGGTGCGTGGAATTTGCGATCAGGCGAAGGCCGATGGCATCAAGATTTATGCAATCGCTTTCATGGCACCTGCCAAAGGAAAGACGCTTCTGGAGGCCTGTTCAAGTGGGGCCGCAGACTACTACTACGAGCCCACGACAATGAATCAACTCGTCCAGACCTTCGGTGAAATAGCGCGCAAGGCTGCCAAAACAGGCACCCGATTGACTAATTAAATGGGATGCCTCGGTTTGCTTGAACAGTTCCGGAGCTTTTGCAAAGTGGTTTTCGGCGTTTCCCCCAAGCGGAATTAGCTGCGGTTGGTCAAAGTGAACCTGATCCGGGGTCTTTCGTTCAAGGGAAGAACGTGGGTGTCGGTCATTGCAGAATGCTACATCTCGGCCCATTCCGGCGCGGGCCTCAGGGATCAACTGCATGCTTCTGGCCGAGGGTCTCCCGTGACTTTCAGTGACCCGCGAACAATGTCGCGCTCGTTCTTGCGACGTAAGTTCGGGAATGGTGTATCCGAGTTTTTCGATGTTTGGATGCGCCGTTTCCGCCCATCAGAGCGATCAGCGCCGGACTCAGCAGGGGCGGGATACAAACCATAGAACTGGAAGGGCGTCATGACATTCAGATTTTCCGAAGTCGGGACAGGGAACCGATCACGAGAATCAGCGGTCCAGATGCTGAAATCGGTACACATCGCGGGCGGCGGCCGGACGGTTGATAATCGTTCGCCCGTTGAGATCGCGCATGACATAGCGTCCACCGATCAACTGCTCCCGGATCCCGTTTGAGTGTTTCAATTCAAAACTCGTGTTGCTGTCGACCGATTGCGGCCGGCGGTCGGTCTGGCTTAGTCCAGATCATTGACTAAAGCATCGCGACGCCGTGGCGGTGTCGTGGACTTGATAGCGATGAAAAGTATGAACTTTGGCGAGATCTCGGGACTCTACGCGCTCTTGCCAAAGCTCCAATTCCGTTGCTGCGTTTGCAGCAGGTATGCCGTGACCGGAAAAGCCCGACCGTGCGCTAGCTGAATTTGTATGACCTACAACCTCGCGCGCTCGCTGCCAGCAACGGCATTTTCCTCAGGTAATTGAAATGGGATGCTTCACCTACGCCGAAAGACAGCGTTACAAATTTGCCGGTGCCCGCCGTCTGCTGGTCACGTTGCCGGTCAGCTCCGCCAATCATCGGCAGAGGCGGTAGCCCGGCCTTAGTAGCCGGTGAAGCGGCATGAGTGATTTCCTCACTCATCATCAATGCTGTTCTGCATCCTAGATGACGACCACCCGCGCCAAAAACAGACGCGAACAAGAATCCCCACCCCTTCTTCGAAAGAGGCGCATTTGCTTCCTCTTCAACCTGTGGTCTGCGCACGTCATTTGAAAGCTGCAAAGGCCAAGATATTCTTACCTGGATCAAGAAGTTTTCCACTTCCGCAGCGGGATAATCGAGGGTGACAAACGGTAAGTCAGCCGCAATACAAATCGATGATTAGTTCTAGCTAAAAAATTAAACTGCTGTTTACTTATTTCTTCCAAATCTGTCGGACCTGTAGGTGGAAAAGCTCATGGATATCAGGTTGATATTTGCCAACTTCGGACTGTGTACTCTTCTCATTTTTGCAGTCTGGGCCGCTCCTCGAGGCGATACGGTACTCGTGATCAGCAGTCCTTTTGAATCGAATGCAGCGAGAATGAATCGAATTGCTCAGGCAGATGGGAGGATCGTTTCCGCCGGACGCTACGAGTGGATCATTGTTGCTTATTCAACCAACCCTGATTTTCCATCCAGGTTGATGAAGGCGGGTGCGTTGGTAGTTTTGAATGAGAATCTTGCAGTTGGCTGCAAGAGGGGGGAAAATGGCTTCTTTGGGAAGACTTCGTGAGTTTGCCGGCCGCGGCGTAATTTCAATACTTTGGGTCAATGTGCTTCTGATCTTAGCACGGGAGTTTTTCGGATCGGAAGCCATCGATTGGGTGCCTGTTCTTGCAGCAATTGCCGTTGCGATTCCCTCGACAATCGCTTGGTACAAGGACCCGGTGGGGCCGACAACGCGCCTGATGGCAGCAACGGCAAACGCTGCCAGTGTAGCGCTAATTGTGTATTCCTTCCGCGGTTCGCCCCTGCAGATTGACGCGCATATGTACTTCTTTGCCTCACTGGCCATATGTGCAACTTTGATTGATTGGCGTGCGATCATGGCATATGCGGCACTTGTGGCATGCCATCATCTCTTTCTCTACTTCATCATGCCACTGGCAGTGTTCCCAACGGCGTCGGACGTTTCTCGCGTCATGCTCCACGCCGTCGTGCTGATCGCGCAGACACTCGTCCTCATACCCTTGACGCTTGCCCTTTCGAAAGCTTTCGAGTCGGCTGACGATGCCGTAAGGCAGGCGGTGGCCGCACAAAAACAGGCAGAGAATGCAGCCCTCTTGATTGAGACGGCCACTGCAGAGGCAGACGCAGAGCGCCAATCGCGGGAAGCAGAGAAGAGTAAAGAAGCAGCAAAAATAGCCGCTGCTGTGGACGTATTGGGAGATGCACTTAGGCAGCTTTCTTCCGGCAATCTCTCATATCGAATCAATCAGGCCCTGTCAGACGATCTTGATGAACTTCGAATGTTGTATAACTCCTCAATGCAGGGGCTGGAGGCGGTTATTGCCCAGGCCAATGACGTCATCGCGCAAATCAATGTCGGTAGCCGCCAGATCAACGAAACGAACCATGATCTTTCTGTTCGTTCTGAACGTCAGGCAGCAACGATCGAAGAAACCTCCGGAGCCTTGTCACACTTGACGGATGCGGTGGCTTCAACTGCAAGACTTGCCCATGACGTCAGTGCGACGTTACAAAAAGCCACCGACGGTGCGAACCGATCCGGCGTCGTGGTCAACGATGCGATTGAAGCCATGGGCAAAATTGCGGGCTCCTCCAGCCAGATCGCCAACATAATTGGCGTCATCGACGAGATTGCTTTCCAGACAAATCTGCTTGCGTTGAACGCAGGCGTAGAAGCTGCACGCGCAGGGGAGGCAGGCAAGGGATTTGCAGTCGTGGCAACGGAAGTGCGCGAACTTGCTCAGCGCTCGGCTCAGGCAGCCAAGGAGATTAAGACCCTGATTAATGCTTCTGGTGATCAGGTGAGCTCAGGTGTCGATCTTGTCAACAATGCCGGCAACGCGCTGGAAGCCATCATTGCTGAAATAACCTCAATCGGAAATGCCGTTGCGCAGATCACCACTAATACCACCGACCAAGCAAGCGGTCTTTCGGCGATTGATAATGCAATATCGGGATTTGGGAGGGACACGCAACAAAATGCAGCAATCGTTGAGGAGTCTTCGGCAGCCATGATGTCTTTGGCGACAGAAGCTGAAGCACTACAGCAACTCATGGCTAGGTTCATGATTCCTTCTTCGCGTGCCGCCCCTCAATCAACCAAGGCTGCCTGAGCCATCTGGCCACCTGAGCGGTGGCGGCCCTTCGCTCCTTGATAAACTTCAACGTCTTAGGTTTATACTGGCAGCTGAGCTTCCTTTGTTGCATTCATGCGCTCTAGGTTTATGCTCAGCACCTCATTTTTGCGTGCGAGAAACTAGCACTAAGCCAGTCAAGAAACCGCCGTGGCTGAGCTTCCGACGCGCGCCGGTCATCCCTTGGTATGGAAAATCAAGAACGCAACCGACCGGTGTTTTAGGGGTAACTAGTGAATGTGACAAATGAGCCAGCAAAAAAGGTCGGCGTCATCACTGCAAATGGATCTTGGCATCCATATTATTCCGCTAATTTGTGGCTTTCATAGTTAGCCAGCCAGATGAATCAATGTGAGCATGGCCTCGCGGGAGTGCGTTATACCAACCCCCAAAGCAAAGTGATATCTGAGAAACAGGGTAAGCGGCAAGGAGGCCCCATCTGGCATCGCTGATGCTGGGCAGGGTATTTTGGACAAACGAGTTCTCTGAATGTGAGGATCTATGTCTAGGCCTGCGGCTAGCCTTGGATTGATGCGAATGATCGAGGCGGTGCCCGATCGCCTTGACGGGTCGCCGCGACAGTTGCGGCGGTTCTGGTCCGACGAGCTCGACTCCACCATCGTTGAGCGCGCCATCAGGCCCCAGACAATTACGCGAAAGAACAGTCTCTTCGCTGGCAGCGATGGCGGTGGAAGGACCTGGGCGACAATCGCCACACTCCTTCAGACGGCGAAGATGAACAACGTAGATCCGCAGGCCTGCTCACCCAGACCCTTGAGCGCATCGCCAACGGCTGGCCTAGCAGCGATCTCGATGCACTCCTGCCATGAAACTAGAAGCCTGAACGGCCTCAGCTCGCCGCTTACGTCGCTGGCGCAGCTTGCCGGACCTTTGCGAGGCGCGGCAGGCTACCTGTTTCTGCAGTGTCGCGGGCCCGATCAAGCCTTCGCTGCCACCGGAAGACGGAACGGCGCACCAAGTCGGTTAAAGGCGTTCATCGCAGCTATGGTGATTGTGAGATCGACCAGATCTCTTGGTTCGAAAGCTGCAGCGGCAGCGGCATAAGCCTCGTCTGACGCATGGGTGTGGCTGACATTCGTGACTTCTTCAGTCCAGGCCAACGCTGCCTGTTCCTGCTCGCTGAACAAGTGAGGCACCTCGTCCCACACCGGTAGCAGCGCGATCTTGTCGACAGACATCGTCTTGCGCAGATCGCGGCTGTGCATGTCGATGCAGTGGGCGCAGCCATTGATCTGCGACACGCGCAGAAAGACAAGGTGGATCAGTTCGGCCGGCAGGTTCGTCTTGGCTATGACATAGTGGTGAACACCGAAGAGTGCCTTTGCTCCCTCGGGGGCGACTTCGGACCAGTTCAGGCGGGACATATTGTTTTTCCTTTCTTGAGGGCACGGTTTTCCGGGCGCCGGAGAATCCGTCGTTGCTTGTGAAGTAGCTGGAGTAAGAAGGCTGCTAAGTGGCGCTACGGCTTGCGCGGCGTCGTCAGGACTGTGTCGTCGGTATCGACGACGAAGACGGCGAGCAGCTTCGCCGGTGCGGTGTTGCTGGCATTGGCGCTGACGTCGTGGTCGTCTCCGGGCAGCTCGGTGAAATTCTGACCGGCGGTAAAGGTCTTTGTCTCGCCACCGTTCACGGCGCTCTGGATCGCGCCTTCTAGGACCGTGGCGTAGATGAGCGCGGACTCCGCATGCGTGTGGGCAGAGCTGTAGCCGCCGGGTCCATACTCGACAAGGACGCCCTTGACGCTCTTGCCGGGGTGGTCGGGCAGGGGATGCTCGTAGACGAGTGTCACCTTCGCATCCTTCGTGTCGTATGTGAGTCCGGGCTTTGTCACGTCATGGGCGGACGCGGTCGCAAGGAGCGCCGCGAGTGCCGCAGACGCATAGAGAATGGTCTTCATGATCGTGCACTCTCCTCAAGCCTTCAGCCATTGCGCAATGGTGATCTGGCCTTTGATGTACTCCCCGCCGGGCACCAGTGAACCCTTCGCGACAGGAGCGCCGAAGTAATCAACCGCGGCGTCTGCGGTCACCGGCCGGACGTCGCCCTTTGCATCGAGATATGCCCGGATAAAGGAACCGAACGGTGCCCGTTCCGGTCCAGCAAGATCGATCGTTTCATTCTTCGGCTCGCCCAGCGCGGCTTGCACGAGAGCGGCGGCCACATCGGTGGCCGCGATCGGCTGGAAGTCGATATCCGGCACCTTGACCGCGCCGTCGGCTGCATAGGCGCCGGTCAGGGTTTCGATGAACTCGTGAAACTGTGTTGCCCTGACGATGGTATAGGCTTGACCCGAGGATGCGACGGCCTCTTCCTGCGTCAGCTTGCCAGCCATGTAAGGATTAGACGCAAGCTGGTCAGCGTTGACGATTGAGAGGGTAACGTGATTGTACACGCCCGCAGCCTGTTCGGCGCTCGTCAAGTTCCGGCTCGACGTCCCGAAAAAGTCGGTGATGACGTCCTTGTCGAACGACATCATGTTTGAGACGTCGATGACGGCGTCGACGCCCGCGAGCGCGGCTTGCAGTCCTTCGCCCGTATAGGCGTTGATTCCGTTGCGGGAGCTGGCGACGACGGCTTCGTGGCCAGCGTCCTGGAGCAATTTCACTGCCTTCGATCCGATCAGGCCCGTGCCGCCGATGACGACGACCTTCTTTATCTTGGTCATGGTGCTTTCTCCTATGACAAGGCGCGATTGCCCGTCTTGCGTTCATGGAGTTCAAGGAAGGCGCATCCTCGGGCGGCGATACCGCCGTCGTCGTCTGCGCCGAGGTCCTCCAGAAGGTGCGCGACGGACACCTTGGCGAGTTCTGCGCGATAGGCCTTCTCTGCCTTCAGCATCGCTGTGTTGATCTGGCAGGGCTTGGTGAAGTAGCGCTGCGGAAGAGGGTTCGGCCCACGCTGGCGGATCTCTGCGCATCGGAACGCGGGCGCCGGACCTTCAACCGCAAGGACGATGTCGAGCAGGCTGATGTCTTTCGGCGCCTTGGCCAGACGGTAGCCGCCCTTGGGGCCCGGCGTCGTCGCGACGATGCCTGCGCCGGACAGCGCCTGCAGATGCTTCAGCAAATAGCTCGTCGATACGCCGTGCAGTTCGGCGAGTGCTGCGGCCGACAGCACGCCTTCCTCGGACAAGCCGGCAAGGAAAGCCACGCAATGAATTGCCTGTTCGACACCTTCGCTCAATTTCATGGTAGGCCTCCTAATCATGGATAACTTTTATCCGTGATTAGCCTCGATGTCAATCCCGGATCCGTGGGCCGAAACCGGCTATGAGATCAGGAAACGAAGCTTCGAAGGCCAGTCGCCTTGTCAAACCGATGGTTATCGGTTTGCAAACTCCCTGGCGGCCTGAATGAAAGCGGTAAATGCCGCTGGCGGGTTTTTCCTCCCGGGATAGTACAGCGCCAGAGGTGCCAGCGTCGGCGTCCAGTCATCGAGAACGCGCACCAGGCGCCCGGCTACAATGTCTTCGCGGACGTCTGCCTCCATAACGTACCCGAGCCCGACACCATTTTGCGCGGCGATCCTCACCAGACTGGACTCGTCCAGGGTGATCGAGCCTTGCACGTCGATCTGGACGGTGTTCCCGTCTTTTTCGAATTTCCATCGGAACAAAGCGTTGTTGGGAAGGCGGGCGCGGATGCAGCGGAACCGGTACAGGTCGGTCGGAACGACCGGCCTTCCATGCGTTCTCAGGAATTCCGGGGATGCAACCACGGCGTTGCTGCGCCTTAGGCCCAATGGCACGGCGATCATATCGGCGGGAACCAGCTCTGCGGGCCTGAGACCAAGGTCGAAGCCGGCTGCGACGATATCGACAATCCGTCCTTCGGTGACCAGGTCAATATGCACTTGAGGATGGCGCTGCAAAAACGCAAGGATGAGCGGCTCCATCACTTCCCGTGCTGCCGTCGCAAACGCGTTGATGCGTAGCGTGCCTCTCGGAATTTCCTAAAATGACTGAGCGGCGAGCATAGCATCGTGGATGTCAGTCATCGCTGGGCCAACCCGTTCAACGAAGGTCTTTCCCGCATCGGTCAGCGAAACGCTTCGCGTTGTCCGGTTGAACAGGCGGATGCCGAGGCGCTGTTCGAGTTTTGCGATGGAATTGCTCAACGCTGTTGTCGATATCCCGAGGTCGAGGGCGGCCGCTCTAAAGGAGCCAAGGCGAGCAATGCTGAGAACGGCATCAAGGTCAGCAAGAACAGATCGGGTCATTGTCCCTCTTTTCGCAATGCCTCATCCTGATTTATCCCGCTTATTTGGTCAATGAGATTGATCTAGCCTCCAGTCAATTGATCTCAAACGCAGATCGAAACAGAGCCCAAGGGCTCGGACAGGACCGGGAGAAATCGAATGACAGTCAAATTACCCAAGGCCATCGAGACTTATTTCAAGGCAGACCGGACAGGTAGCCCGGATGCGGTTGCTGCCGCATTCACCGAGAACGGCTTCGTGAAAGACAAGGGCAAGACCCACCGGGGCCGCGATGCAATCCGCGCGTGGATAGCTGATGAGACACAGCAGTATATCTACACCGTTGAGCCCTTCTTGATCACCACCGAGAACGGAAAGACCCAGGTAACAGCGCACGCGGCTGGGGAATTTCCAGGTAGCCCCATCGATCTGCGGTTCTTCTTTGTCCTTGCCAGCGACAAGGTCGCTGAACTGGAGATTAGCGTATGACACAATTTATTGACCTGAAAGGCCGTCGCGCCCTCATCACTGGTGGGACCTCGGGTGCAGGCGCAGCAACAGTGAGTTTGTTCAAGGCGCTCGGCGCTCGCGTTCTGACCACTGCCCGCAAGAAGCCCGCAGACTTCTCCGGCGCAGCGTTTGTCGAAGCCGATCTGACCACCATCGCGGGGGTTAAGACCGTCGTGGACGCGGTGAGCCAAGAACTCGGCGGCATTGATATCCTTGTAAATGTGCTGGGGGGCTCGTCCGCCCCTTCAGGCGGCTTTGCAGCGCTGACCGACGATGAATGGGAAAAGGAGTTCAATCTGAACTTTTTTCCGGCGGTCCGGCTGGATCGCGCACTCATTCCCGGGATGGTCGCTCAGGGAAGCGGCGTCGTCATCCACGTGACCTCGATCCAGAGACACCTCCCGCTACCGGAAGCGACGACTGGCTACGCTTCAGCCAAGGGGGCGCTCAACACCTACAGCAAAAGCATTTCCAAGGAGGTTTCTCCGAAAGGTGTGCGGGTGGTGCGGGTCTCTCCCGGTTGGATCGCCAATCCGGGGGCCAACGGTCTCGCTCTGCGCATCGCCGAGGAAGCCAGAATTGACTACGAAAAGGCAGTGCAGGTTATCATGAATTCACTGGGCGGCATACCGCTTGGACGTCCGGCCAAGCCGGAAGAGGTTGCTGATTTGATTGCGTTTCTCGCATCGGATCGAGCCGCATCAATCACAGGAACCGAGCATGTAATCGACGGAGGGACCGTCCCAACCGCTTGATCTGGCCATCAACTACTCTTGCAGATCAGGCGGGTGCCTGAGTGCCTCAAGGCTGAGATTACCAAGGTCACGGCAAGCCATGCGCCGATCGTGACGCAGCCGACGGTCATCGCCGATCAGTGGATCAAGGCTGCCAATTCGGCCGATAGGCGGGGTCGAGCCGACGGTCGAGGAAATAGGCGGCACTGATGAATGCGAGATGGCTAAGGGCTTGCGGAAAATTGCCGAGCGGAAGCCCGCGCACGTCGACTTCCTCTGCGAATAAGCTGAGATGGTTGGCATAGGCAAGGCCCTTTGCCAGGTTCATCTGAGCCTCCTGGAGACGGCCAGCTCGGGCTAGACATTCGACATACCAGAATGTGCAGGTCGTGAAGGCGCCTTCTTCTCCTTCTAGTCCATCAGCGCCACGATAGCGGTAAACCAACCCG
>NZ_LMGD01000014.1:0-11394 GCF_001427345.1 Rhizobium sp. Root149 | reverse complement strand
TAAATGATTTGCTAAAGAAACTCTATCTGGTTATTGCGGTTCCTCACATGGTATGACTTCCGGTTAACGCTCTAACCATCGATAAGTAACCCTTATCGATGGTTAGCCATCACCAGTCGTTTTCTTGCTATCTTGCGCGGAAGGCACTATGTTGAAGCTACCATTTGAAGAGGCACACCATGTCCGAACCCCAACTTTCCATCCGCAGCAGCAAGGCCCGTGAACTGGCCCATGCACTCTCCCGCCGGACCGGCCAGCCGATCAACCGCCTCGTTGAACTTGCGCTGGAGCGTTATGATGTCGAATTGAGGCAGCAGGATAAAAAGCACCCGTTGGATGCCGTATGGGAGCTTGCAGCAGAAGGCCGCCACAATGTTCCGGCTGGCACCACCTCTGCGCATGATGATCTTTATGATGAAAATGGCCTGCCTATATGATTGTGATCGACACCTCGGTTCTTGTCGCAATCGTCCTTGAGGAGCCGGAAGCAGAAGCATTCAAGTCGGTCCTACGGCAAGAAGAGATTGTGATCGGCTGGCCTACTCTGTTCGAAACCAGAACGGTTCTGACAGCTAAACGTTTTTCCAATGCAGCTGACATTGTTTCCCGGTTCGTTGACGCGCCAAATATCATGCCGATCGCCTTCAGCGAGAAGCACTTTCGTGAGGCTGAATCCGCGCTAGACCGATACGGTAAAGGCCGCCATTCGGCTAACCTCAACATGGGCGATTGTTTCTCCTACGCAGTCGCCGCCGTGGCCAAAGCACCGCTGCTTTTCAAGGGCCGCGACTTTTCCCAAACCGACCTGAAACTGCACCCGGCATCTTCCATCACATGACGGAGGCTCACGACAGGGCTCTTGATCGCCGCGTCCAGCACCTCGACACAATCGCCGCTGTTCTGCCCATGGAACGTCGCGACGAACTTGCCGAGCTTCTGACCGATCAGGATGTCTGCTCTTGATCGCCGCGTCCAGCACCTCGACACAATCGCCGCTGTTCTGCCCATGGAACGTCGCGACGAACTTGCCGAGCTTCTGACCGATCAGGATGTCGAGACGCTGCGCCATCTGGTCAATGAGGGCATGGGTGCCAACACGCTGCGGGCGCTGACCTCGGATCTCGCCTATCTGCAGGCATGGTCGCTTGCTTCAACGGGGCTCTCTCTGCCTTGGCCTGTACCAGAAGCACTGCTTCTGAAGTTTGTCGCCCATCACCTATGGGATCCGGAAAAGCGTCTTTCAGATCCGGATCATGGCATGCCGTCGGACGTCGAAGAAAAGCTTCGCATCCAGGGGTTCCTGCGAACAGTAGGCCCCCACGCACCCGATACCGTTCGCCGGCGACTGGCGACCTGGTCGACCCTGACCAAGTGGCGGGGGTTACAGGGTGCCTTTGCTTCTCCTGCCCTGAAGTCCGCAATCCGGCTCTCCGTGCGTGCGACGCCGCGACCGAGGAAGCGCAAAAGTGCAAAGGCCGTGACCGGAGATATTCTGTCAAAACTCATCGCGACCTGTCGCACCGACAGCCTGCGCGATGTGAGAGACAAGGCGATCCTGATGGTCGCTTTCGCCTCCGGCGGTCGTCGTCGCAGCGAAGTGGCGGGGCTGCGCAAGGAACAGCTCACTCCGGAAGATCCGATCCCTGTCGAAGGCTCATCTCCCCTGCCCTCGCTGTCCATCCATCTGGGACGCACCAAGACGAGTGGTGCCGACAGCGACGAGACCCGTCGATGCGCTGAATGCCTGGCTAAAGGCTGGCAGGATAGACAAAGGCAGCGTGTTTCGCGCCATCGATCGCTGGGGCAATGTCTCAGCCCGTGCRCTRGATCCGAAGGCGATCAGCGATATCGTCAAGCAACGCGCTGCAATGGCCGGGCTGGACCCCACTGAGTTTTCCGCCCATGGCCTGCGCTCCGGTTATCTCACCGAAGCAGCCAATCGCGGCATTCCGCTGCCAGAAGCCATGGAGCAGTCAAGACACCGCTCAGTGCAGCAGGCGTCAGAGTATTATAACCACGCTCAGAGGCGCAGTGGCAGGGCGTCGAGGATGCTGGAATGAGCGGCGAACCTACGGCGGCAATAGCCTGTGGCTTAAATTCAAGACAGTGTCCGGCATGTTTTAAGCTAGTCCTGCCATCTGCCGAAAGCTCGCGCCTTCGGAGCTTTCATAAAATTCCTGGATCTTGACTCATGGCGTGCTGTGGCCCGGGCTACCGAAATTGGGAGCAGAACAGGTTTTACTTCCAAATAACGTGCAAGAAACCAAGCGATCGCGACATCGGGCAATGTTTGCGACGAAGATATTTGAAATCATCCTCTGATTGGTGCTTAAGCTTTTGAGCAGTGGCATTCGAATGAATGCTTACCCCGCATAAGGAGCAACAATCCCACGCTGATGGTCAGGCCCGAAAACCTGCGAGAGGCTAAGCTCCACAAATTAATCGACCGCGCCGCACTGAGTAGATTCAACCTGTCAGGCAGGCCAAAACCGGTCATCTGAGTTGGGAAGCCCACCCGATCTCGCAAACGACGACTTTTCCATGAACAGCAACGGCAAATCGCCTTGCACCCCAATGACTCGATCATGCCAAATCCAGATGCGCGACGATTTGCTTCGCCAGATCCGTGGGGGTTGTCCCAACCGTTCGCAGATGAAGTTCCGGCGAGGCCGGTGGCTCATAGACATCATCCACTCCCGTGAAGCCGCGAATCTCCCCGGCATAGGCCTGTTTATAAAGACCTTTCGGATCACGTTCGGCGCAGACTCCAATCGGAGTATCGACGAAGATCTCGATAAACTCCCTAGACTCCACCAGATCCCGTGCCATGCGACGCTCCAGGCGATAGGGAGAAATCAGACATACAAGAACGATCAGACCCGCGTCGAGCATGAGCTTTGCGACATGCGCGGTCCGTCTGATATTTTCGATGCGATCCGCGACCGTGAACCCAAGATCCTGATTAAGTCCGTGCCGCAGATTGTCGCCATCAAGGATGAAGGTGTGTTTACCGGCTGCGTGCAGCAAGACATCGACATGGTTGGCGATCGTAGTCTTTCCCGCACCGGACAGTCCGGTAAACCACAGGATCCGAGGTCGTTGCGACTTCTGGACCGCGCGCGTTTTTCGATCTAGGGTGTGGTTCTGCCAGAACGTGTTCTGCGAACCATGCAAAAGATCGTCCATGGAAAAATCTCCGTAAATTCTCGAACGCTTTATCAAAAGATTCTTTAATTCTGTTTTTTTAAATATAAAATGAAGCTCATCCTATTTCAAAATTATCCTGCTGTAAATCTAATCCGGATTTCTCTATCTAGTATATGCATTTATTAGTATTTATTATTAGCTTGTATCACATTAAATTCCGCGCTATGACTTATTGACTCAAATCAATGGGAAATCTATATTTGAATAGTTGCACTATTGTACTGTGCATGGATAAAATATAGGAGTATGAATATGAAAAAGTTCTTTGTATCTCTGTTGGGCGTCTCTGGTCTGAAGCGCAGCAAGCCACGTTACATCTACACCTACTGATAAGGTGCATCCTCCGGGATTTGCCTTGCAAACCCGGGGGACAGTCTGAATATGAACAGGGCTCGAAGTGGCTCGCTCGCAATTCTTGGCAGCTGCTTTCGCAATGGCACCCACCAATTTCCGTCGACAAACAATACCTGAAATTCGCAGAGGAAGGCTTTTCAGTAATAGTCTTCATTTTCGGTGGGATCCGCTTTCATTTTTGTCCTCTTGTCAAAGAATCGACAGCCCGATTATTTCGATGGACGATGGCCTTTACATCGTGACTTCACCGGAGTTCATTGAAGCTATTCTACATGATCGCAACGACCTCTTCCTGAAATCCGGATCGCCCGAAAACAGGGATATGGTGAGTTTTCCATCCTCTGTGATGAACAGCTCCGGCGATGACTGGGCCTTCAAACGCAAAGCGATGCAGCCAGATTTCAGTCTGAGACAAGTTTCCTCCGCATTACAGTCGACCTTCGCTTTGACCGAGTCGCATCTCGCGCAATGGCAGACGGGACCCACCTCACGCGACATCCGGCCTCTTCTGCAACAACTGTGCTTCGATGTGGGTTGTCAGTTTCTTCTGAACATGGCGCTGGACAGGGAGGACCGAGCGGCATTCATAGCCCTGTCTGAAGCGATTATCCTGAAAACTCGCGATCCGGTGCGTCTTCCGTTCAATCTCTTTGATCGCACTGCTTCACGGCTGAAGACCGCTCGAGAATCAGCCAAGACCGTTGCACAGGCGGCCCTTGCCAGAGCAGGCCAGCAGCAGGCGCGCGGTAGAGCAGCCGAATTGGGCATGTCATTTGTCAACCGTGCCTCCCTTGAAGATGCAGAATGGCTTTGTGACGAATTCTGCGCGATGGTCCTGTCGGGGCTGGAGCCCATGTCGGCTGCACTCGCCTGGGCCTTGCATCTGCTGACGTCGCATCCGGAGGTTCTGAACCGAGTTACTGCGGAAGCAGACCTGTTGAGCGGCGTCGAATGGGCGACGGGCGGGGGAAGCGTGAACCTCGACGCATTTCCCCAAGCCCGCGCTGCGTTGATGGAAGCATTGCGGCTCTTTCCACCAGCTTGGCTAACCGGGCGAAACGTTGCACGGGATACGACTCTTGGCAACTTCGACCTCGCTGCTGGGAGTGCAGTGATGATCAGCCCATGGATCAACCACCGCAATGCCCGGTTTTTTGAGGAGCCTGATCGCTTCAGGCCGGAACGATGGCTGGACGGGACATTGCAGCAGCACTTGCCACGCTATGCCTTCTTTCCTTTCGGCGGCGGCATCCGGCGTTGTATCGGCGAGCATTTCAGCCTCTTGCATATGACGCTCATACTGGTTTGCATTCTGAGGCGATTTATCCTGGAGCCACCGTCGAAAACGAGGGCGAAGGCTTATCCGGCTCTCGTTCTGCGGCCCTTGAACGTGAAACTGGCCCTGATGCCGCGCGTGTTCGCGGGCGAAACGATGGGCGGCACAGATGAATGCTCGTTCAGTCGACAATCACGAACAATGGTGGAGACAATATGAGCCTTTCTGTAATTGGCGTCGGGTTGGGCCGAACCGGCACCTTGTCCCTGAAGCTGGCACTGGAGCATCTGGGCGCAGCCCCATGCTATCACATCATGGAAATCGCGGCGACGGTCCGCAGGTCTTTGCCGCTCTGGAACGATGCGATTGGCGGTTCCGCTGATTGGGACCTGATCTTCGAGGGATATCGCGCAAGCGTCGACTATCCAGGCTGTCTCTTTTGGCGCGATTTGCTGGCGCATTATCCGCAAGCCAAGGTCATATTGACTGTGCGCGATCCAGATGCCTGGTTCGACTCCGTGAGTGAGACGATCTTTCCCGTCGTCAGGAAGGGCACCTTGCTGGGCCGGGATGGTCTCGCGTTAAGCGATTTCTTGCGGAAAGACTTCGGTGATCGCATCGGTGACCGGACTTTCATGACTGATTACTTTCGCCGCTGGAATCAATCCGTGATTGACGAAGTTCCTGCAGAAAGACTGCTTGTCCTCCAGCCTTCCGACGGGTGGGAGCCGCTTTGCACATTTCTTGGTCTGAAGGTCCCTGACAAGCCCTATCCATGGCTCCATGCGCGCGTGAAGAAGTCGCGCTGGCGGCTTTTCGGAAGGCGCGCCATGCCCGAGCGGGTGCCTGAAGAGCTGGAGATCACGACCCGCAATTATCTGAATGACTTGCGCATATCTGCATTTGGCTGACATTCTTTTTGAGGCGTATTATGGACATCACTGACCGACCCTTCAAGAAACGGAGTTTCGTCAACCGGTTCTTTGATCCCACTGTCTGGGACGATTTCAACTATCGCAAAGATGACATCGTCATCGCAAGTTACGCCAAGGCAGGAACGACACTTGCTCAACAGATCGTCGCGCAGCTGATGTTCAATACTGGTGAGGATGTTGATGTTGCCGCTATTTCGCCCTGGATCGATTCCGTCTATCCGGACAGGAGGACGAAACTGGACTTGCTCCAGGCGCAGAGCCATCGTCGCTTTTTCAAGACGCATCTTCCTGTCGATGCGCTGGCGTTCTCGGACGATGCGAAATACATCTATCTGGCGCGTGATGGCCGCGATATCGCATTGAGCCTTTTCGACCACCAGAATGCGACTCGTCCGGATGCGCAACTCCTCTCCAGCGAGAGTGCGGCTGCATCCGGCAAATTGAGAGTGCTTGCTCCGGCCCAATTACCCATCGGTGATTTTTTCGATGCCTGGCTTGACAAGGACGGACATCCATTCTGGCCATTTTGGGACAATTTGCGCAGCTGGTGGCAGGCGCGAACTCTGCCCAACGTCTTGTTTGTCCACTATGCTGATCTGGTTTCGAACATGAGCGCCGAGATAGAGAGGATCGCTGCGTTTCTTGACCTTCCGTTGTCTGCGGACAGATTGCCGAGCATCTTGAGCAATTGCAGCTTCGATTCGATGCGAGCCAATGCGCGGCTATATGTTCCTCATGGATCCGGCCTCTGGAAAGACGAAGGGAAGGCATTCTTCAACAAAGGGCAAAACGGCCGATGGACCGATGTCCTGTCGCCACAAGCACGCGTGAGCTTCGAACAACGTGCCTTGGACGAATTGGGACCGGCTTGCGCAGGGTGGATGATATCTGGCGGACTTGCAGAAAATTTTGCTGATTAACGGCTTGTTGACCACAGCCGGAGAACTTCCGCTACCAAAGCACTGATACCAAAGGTCCGTGATAGCGAATTCCGTCGCTGAGAAGCTCAAACACAAATCGAAGGATGATTTCGCTGCATCCTCGCTATTATCACAAGCAGAAAGCTATAGCCGCACAAATCAATATTTGGACAATACTATCATGTAACCCGTATTAAATGATGTCGCTTTGCACTTAATCCCGAGAATCGACCTCAAAGATTTCAGAGAGATAGCGGGGCACCAAATTTGCGAATGATCACTTAACTTGAGAACTTTGGGCGGATCTGATCACTTAATGTGAGAATCAGACGATCGAGGCAATCGACGGTGTTTTGCTGTGAGTGAGCCATTTCCAGACGAAGTTGACGAGGCGCTTTGGGATGAAGCGTGCCGACGCGCAGACGCAATTCGAAAGTTCCTGAACGGCCGCACTGGCAAGATGTCGGTGGCGGAAGTGGCACTGCTTGGGGCCGAGCTCGAAATCAGTCAAGCGACTGCATACCGCCTCATCAAGCTATTCCGGGCCGGTGGGACCGTGATGAGCCTGGTGGAGCGCAAGCCCGGCCGACCAGAAGGCCATCGGGTATTAGATGACAGGCGGGAGGAGATCATTCGGACAACGATCAGCCGGTACTATCAGAGCGATCAGATCACGCCGCTGGCTGGTTTATCCGCGCGCCAAGCAGGTGCTTGAACGGCTCAACCAACTGCTCAATCATCCACGCGGCACACGCATGCCTTCGCTCGCCATCTACGGCGACAGCGGAATGGGCAAGACAATGATCATGAAGCGTTTCCGTGATCAGCATCCTCCGAGCTTCAGTTCTCTTACTGGCAAGTTGAAGACACCTGTTCTGGCCATGGAAATGACCAGCCGACCCGGCGAACGACGGTTCTACGCGGAACTGCTAACCCTTCTCGGCGCACCGCAACGACCACGCGCCGATATTGCCCAGATGGAGCAGGCGGCGATGCGCATCATGGAGGCGATCGGCGTTCAGGTGTTAGTGATTGACGAGGTGCACAACATCCTCGCCGGAACCTATCGCGAGCAACGCATCGTCCTCAACACCTTGCGCTTCCTCAGCAACCGACTTCAGATCTCCCTCGTCTGCTTTGGCGTCAATGATGCCCGCGAAGCGATCGGTGGCGATGTGCAATTGGCCCGCCGCTTTGAACAGTTCACCCTAAGCCGCTGGGCTGCAAACGATCAGTTCGAGATCCTGATCGCTTTGATCCTGCGCAACACGCCCCTGCGCCAGCCGTCGGTGTTGACCGCAAAATCGCTACGGCGGATGTTGCAGATATCCGAGGGCATCACCGCAAACCTCTTCCATATCTTAAACATACTCGCCATCGAGGCCATAGAAAGCGGCCAAGAGAGAATTACGGACGCAACTGTCGAGAGATGGGAGCCGGAGTTTGATGCGGAAGCCGCCTTCGCATGACCTTCAAGCTCCCCAGCAGTTGCCGGTAACACTGGCTCCCTGCACCGATGAGCTGCTGTCGTCGTGGGTTGCTCGGCATGCACAGTTCTATGGTGTCCCTCCCCTGACCATGCTTCGGCATTGCCTCTCTGGGACGCCATCCCTGCGCGCCACCGATCTTAATCTCAACGAAAATCAGATCCTCCGCCTGGCGCACATACTATGCGTGGATAAGGCAACGATCCGCCGCACCACCTTCACAGATATCGCCCGGTCGTCGCGGTGCCTGATTGCGACGGATACGATACAGTCATGCTCAACTTGTTATCCCGCAAAGACGGAACCGAGAGCAATTCTTCGAAGTCAGCTTTTCGGCTGGCGTATCACCTGTGCTCTCTGCGGCAACCTGCTCCAGAGCCCCTCGGGGCCTAACTGCGCCTCAACCTTCGGTCACTATAGCGCAACGGCTCTCATCGGCGAACGACTGCTCCACGATGAGGCCTCACGAAAAGCTCGAACCTGGGTATCACCGGCCAGGATTGCACAACTTTTGCTGATGCGCCGCGTGAAGAACCCCACCTTTGGAAATTATGAGCCATGGCGTTACCGGGTGCTTGGCGCACTCATTCCTGATCTCGATGATATCGTTGATCGGAAGAGTCTGCCAATGTCGTCATGCCCAATCCTGCCCCTGCACCTGCGGCCGGCTCTGCTGGCCGGAATAGCCATGGTTGAGCGCTCAGGACCAGAGATGCTCGAAATGCTTTGCGGACGAATGAGGGGCGAGAACAAGATGCGTTTCAGAAGTGCCATCAACGAGATTACGAGGCGTACCTTTCGGTCAACCGCGTCATCCCAACTGAAACTAATCTGAGAATCTTCCCAGGTTGATTCTCACGTTAAGTGCCAATCCGGCTCAAAGCGGTCGCATTCTCACGGTTAACTGCCAACCGACACCGCTTCTCTGGAATGACTTACGAGCAGGTCGTCAACTCGATCTATGAAAGTCTGTTCGGCAGACCTGGCGAGGCCGAGGGGATTGGCTACTGGGTCAAACAGATTCAGGCTGGCCGCTTTACTATCAATAACATTGCGATTGCGATTCTCGATGGCGCACAAGGCAGCGACCTCGCGACAGTGAACGCCAAGATCAGCGCTGCTAACCTATTCACTTCACGTCTTGATCTTCCATCGGAAGTTTCCGCCTACACCGGAAACGGCGCGGCTATGCTCGCACGCGAATTCATCTCGACCATCAACAAGGACAATGCCGCGACAATTGCAGCGGTTGACGCTGCAATCTTAAAAGTTGCCAGCCTTGCCGGCCAAGGCCTTGCGACTGAAAGCGATACATCGGGTGGTGCCGTTCAACCACCAGCCCCTAATAACGCTCCTTCAGCGTCTGACATAGCTTCCGTGACCGACGAGGATAATCCTGTCAGCATTGCACCGGTTACACGCGATGCGGATGGCGATACCCTGAGCTTCAGCATTGAGGCAGGCAACGGTCCACGAAACGGAAGCGTCCTCTTCAATGCGCAGACCGGCAAGTTCGATTACACGCCCAACAAGGACTTCTTCGGAAGCGACAGTTTCACCTACACCGTCAGCGACGGAAAGGGCGGAACCACATCGGCAACCGCTTTCATCACGATCAAACCCGTCAACGATGCGCCGACCACCAAGGATCTGTCCGCAACGACCTCTTTGAACCAAT
The DNA here is from genome assembly GCF_001427345.1 of Rhizobium sp. Root149. Classification (NCBI taxonomy): domain Bacteria; kingdom Pseudomonadati; phylum Pseudomonadota; class Alphaproteobacteria; order Hyphomicrobiales; family Rhizobiaceae; genus Rhizobium; species Rhizobium sp. Root149. Next base: position 1,537 of record NZ_LMGD01000014.1, on the reverse strand, counting down.
CCGTATCGTTCAAGATCCAGGCCTTCGATGTCGACGACGATCGTTTGACCTTCACCATTGCAGGCGGCGTCGATCACGGAAGTCTGCTGCTTAACACCTTGAACGGGGAAAGCACCTACACACCCAACAAGGACTTCTTCGGAACAGACACCGCATCTTTCCGAGTCTATGACAGTGCTAACGCATCTGTGGTCGTGAACGTTACATTGACGGTTCTGAACCCAGGCAAACAATTGGTTCTGACTAGACTAGCCGAATTTCCGACTGACCAGGACACCGATGTCGGGATCGTCGGGGCTACACTCGTGTTCCAGGATGTTGCCGTGGCCTAAGCTCGGCCTACATAACAGAAATCGTTCAGGAGCAGCGCCGCTAAAGGCAGACGCAAAGCAAGGAAGCACTTTTTAGCTAGGTGCATCCACGGTAACCTGCGCAATTAAAGGTCCCTTTCCTGCTGCCTTCTGTATTGTACGCCTACTGATCGGAAGAGGGAGAGCGCACTTGGCTGCGCTTTGAAGATTGTAACCGCCTCATTCGATGTCCGAGAATCCGGGAGTAGGTCAATCCGCTGTAATCGGCCTGACTATTCCTTGCACTTGTTGATGCCATCTCACTACGTCGGCCCTTATAGGTGTCAGATGGTCAACTGGTTGACCATCCCGGTGTCTTGCCTTAATTTCGAGCAATCTCGACAAACAAAGAGAACTGAGGAGCCGCGCCGTGACGCAAATCGTAAAGGTTGCCGAAGCCAAGACCCATCTTTCCGAACTGCTCGTGCGCGTTGAAGCTGGCGAGGACTTCATCATTGCCCGCGGCAACGATCCCGTAGCGCGCCTGGTGGCTATGAACGAGCGACGCCAGCGCCTTTCCGCAATTGAGGCTGTAAAAGCATTCCGCGCCAAGAGCAGCCCCGTCACACATGATGAGATCCAGGCCTGGAAGCAGGAAGGTCGTCGCTGATGCCTTTCGTCGTTGATGCGTCTATTGTCGGAGCCTGGCTTCTTCCAGACGAAGAGAACGCGCTGGCAGACGAGACCCTGGCGCGCATGGCAGATGATGATGCGCTTGCGCCTGACCTTCTCATCCATGAAATCCGCAGCATTCTCCTGAGCGCCGAACGTCGCGGCCGCATCTCCAGCGATCTAATCTATTCAGGTTTGGCAAGGCTACGGGCCCTACCGTTGCAATTGTCCGGGCCCGGCGACGATTCCGAAGTTGTTCGTTTGTCGCGAGGATACCAACTTAGCGCATACGACGCTGCATATCTCGCATTGGCTGTTCTTGAACAGCTTGAGCTTGCCACACTCGATCGTAAGTTGGCGGCGGCAGCTCGAAAAGAGGGTGTGAAGGTACTTGGACCTATTGCCCATGGAGACTAGGCTGCCTACTCAGACTGCTCTTGATCGCCGCGTCCAGCACCTCGACACAATCGCCGCTGTTCTGCCCATGGAACGTCGCGACGAACTTGCCGAGCTTCTGACCGATCAGGATGTCGAGACCGAAAACTGGGGCGAAACGGAATTTCGTTCGGCCGGCT
>NZ_LMGD01000013.1:0-14649 GCF_001427345.1 Rhizobium sp. Root149 | reverse complement strand
CTTTGCCGCAACAAGTTTCTGCAACTGCCAAAGATTCGCGTCGAAGATTTGCCGTTCCGCAAGATCAACAACGGTGCGATGCAGATACTCCGCGCAGGACTCAGTGAGGGGAAGAATGATGCGGTGGCTGCTGCCGCGCCTGCGGCCAGCAATGCGTTTCGTCGTGTGATCGGTGTAAAATTTGCGGTCATCTAGCACCCTGCCTTTTCGTTTCAAAAGCTTCAGGCGATGCTGTGTTCGTCTGACAGGGGTGATATTGCCGTCAGATCCTGAGCCAAGCCCGTCCGCACCGATCACCAAATCGGCTTTTTTCGGATGAAACACCGGCAAAAACTATGGTGGCACCATCGTCGGCATCAATGACGGCCTCAACTGCACGCCGGTCTGGTACCGCCCGTTTTCCAGACGTGCCAATACTTCCGAGTAGAGAAAGTCCCACGAGATTTGCATCTGGGGCATCGACGGCGTCTGGACGACCGAGCCATCAGCATTGAAGTAGATCCGTTCGCGGGCCATCACGCCGACGTTGGCAGCATGATCTGCGCCGATCATGCGCAGCATGTGAAAGACGTCTTCTTGGGGCACCAGTCCGGCTCCGCGCCCGGCCAGTCCGGAATGGGAGCGTTCGCAAACCAGCACATCATGGTCGTCATTTTGCAACAACATTGCGGTGAACAGGCCCGCAAGCGAGCCGCCGACAATACGATTACGCAATGGTTTCATGATTAGCGTCCTTCTTGATTGCTGAAGGCAGCGCCTGAACGATTGTGACCAAGGACCAATACCAGAAGCGCGATGATGGCGAGCGTTCCACCCAGGATGCTGACGCCTGTCCATTCTCCCTGGCTCCACGCAACAGTGGCGACTGCCGAACCAAATGAGCCACCAAGGAACATGCCGGTCATAAAGATGGTATTCAGACGGCTACGGGCTTGCTGGTCGAGCGCATAAATGAGGTGCTGGTTCGAGACAAGCGCGCTTTGGATGCCGAAATCCAACACCATTACACCGACGATTAGACCGGCAATAGCGCCCCAAAGGCCGAACACTACCCATGCTACCAAGGTCAGTATGGCGCCACCCCACACCACGAAAGACGGGCCATGTTTATCGGCGACGCGACCGGCGAGCGGTGCTGCAAAGACGCCCACCGCGCCAACGATGCCGAACAGACCGGCAACATCGGCTCCGAGATTGAAACGCGGTCCTTCGAGATAGAGTGCTAGAATAGTCCAAAACGCTGTGAATGAGGCAAACAGAGCAGCTTGAACGACTGTCGCTGTGCGCAGCGTTGGCAAGCGTGTCCACAGATGCGCCAGCGAGCGGAGCGCCTTCCCATAGGGCATGCTAGAGGTTGCTAGGTGATGAGGCAAAGTCACAAACATCATAACGGCAGCGACCAGAGCCAACGGCACGCCAAGCCAGAACATCTCCCGCCAGCCGCCGTGCTCTCCGACAAAGCCGGACAGCGTGCGGCTGAAAAGGATCCCTGACAGCACGCCGGCCATAACCGTGCCGATTGTAGTACCGCGCTTTTCTGATGTTGCCAGTGACGCTGCAAACGGAATGATCTGCTGCGCTACCGTCGCGCTGGCGCCAACAACAAGTGAGGCCATGACTAGCGTCCAGGCTGTCGGCGCAATTGCGGCCAGACCCAAGGCGACAGCGAGCACGACAAACTGACCGACGATCAACGGCTTTCGATGAAGGACATCGCCCAGCGGTAGCAGCAGAAACAGGCCGAGCGCATAGCCGAGCTGTGTTGCGGTCGGGATGAAGGTCGCCGCCGACTGTCCAGAAAACTCAGCCTCGATTATACCCAGCATCGGCTGATTGTAATAGATATTCGCAACAGCGATGCCGCTCGCGGCCGCCATGGCCAGCAAGCCAAGTTTATGGGTTCCTTTTGCGTTTGCGGCGCCGGCTAAGGGTGATGCTTTCGAGTTTTTTAAAGTTTCCATTTTCATGTCTCTCGAGTGTATTTTCGTCAGCCAATTTCCTATAATTTAATCTGAATCAGTTTTAGTCGTTCAGAATGTTTGGCCCGAATATCGCAAACGGTTATAATGAATACGGATGATTTGCGCGTTTTCACCACTGCCGTAGACGCTGGCAGCCTTGCCGAAGCAGCCCGGCGGCTAGGCATACCGGCCATGGCCGCAAGCCGTCGGCTAGCTGCGCTTGAAACATCGATGGGCATACGGCTGATGCACCGCACGACCCGTGCGTTGTCGCTAACACCAGAAGGAGAAACGTTTCTGCCTTATGCCCGCTCGATCATCGACAACGAGATGGAGGCCACATCACGGTTGAGATCCGATGGCCGTGGCGCGGCCGGATTGCTGCGGGTTTCTGTATCCGCTGCCTTCGGCCTTACATTTGTGGCCCCACTTGTGCCCCGTCTGCTGATGGCAAATCCTGAGCTGCGCATCTCGCTCGAGGTTACCGACACGCTTCCTGATCTCGTCGCCACTGGTATCGATCTCGCCATCCGCATTGCTCATCTGCGCGACAACAGCCTCATCGCTCAAAAACTGGCCGACAATCCGAGGCTTCTGGTAGCAGCACCCGATTATCTTCAGCGGCGTGGCCAGCCGGCTTTCGTCGGCGATCTGGCGTTGCACGATTGCCTTCCGCTGACCGGCGTCACTCATTGGACGATGCGGAACGAGACGGCTCCGGAAAATGAGCGGGAAAAACATATCCGCGTCCATTCCCGTTTTTCCTCAAGCAGTATTGCCATCTGCCATGCCGCCTGCCTGGCCGGCGGCGGTATTGCGTTGTTGTCGCACTGGGCCGTCCGCGATGACCTGCGGGCGGGGCGGCTTGTAGCTGTCACTCTTGCCGACGGCGCGCCCGAGACCATGCCGATCTGGGCGGTGTACCCCACCACCCGGCTGGTATTGCCCAAGGTGCGCATATTCGTCCGGGCACTTCAGGAAGCCTTCGGCGCCTATGCTGATCAGGGGGACGAAGTACCAAACTGATCTGCTAGATGTGAGCTTTCAGGAGGTTGTCCATTCGGAGCAGATTTAGGAGACTGGAGTTACCACACCTCAGTATTCCAGGATCGCTCCGAATGAACATCCATAAGAATGCCCGACTGACGCCGCTGCGTCGAGCGGAAATGGCCATCGCCGTTCTTTCTGGCAAACTCACGAAGACGCAAGCTGCCCGCGTTTACGCCGTTTGCGTAAAGGTCGTGTCGCGCTGGGTCAAGCGATTTGAGCAGGGTGGACGTGTTGCGATGGCCGATCGCTTGTCGCATCCCCAAACAAGCCCACGGCAGACGGATCAGGCGCTGGCGCAGCGCATCATCACGCTTCGCCGCCAGCGCCTGACCGGCAAGCACATCGCTCTGGAAACGCGCGTGTCACCCGCCACCGTCAGCCGCGTTCTCAAGCGCGCGGGTCTATCGCGCATGAAGGATATCGAACCGGCGCAACCGGTAGTTCGCTACGAATATGCAAAGCCAGGCGGACTGATCCATCTCGATATCAAGCGTCTCGGTCGTTTCAAGCGCGTCGGCCACCGCATCACCGGCGACCGAACCGGACAGAGCAACTCACGCGGTGTCGGCTGGGAGTATGTCCACGTTTGTATCGACGACGCCTCTCGTATCGCCTTCACGGATATCTTCCCCGAGGTGCTCCAATCGAAAGCTGTGCGCAGAACGCCGTCATTTCCCGATGCTTTGCGGGTTCACCAGCTCAAGGATTGAATGATCGCCCCTTCAACCTGATTTTGAATGCCGTCCGGAGGAACGACCTCGCCGCAGTCCACATCGGCCTGAACCCTTCGGACTTTCAGACGCCCCGTGTCGCGCTCGACTTTGATTTCCATGAAGACTGCGCAATAGGCGCCCAGGTTCTTGTAACGCGCGAACGCCATACCGAACCCTTGCAGCGGCGAAGTCTTCTTTCGAGTTTTCCAGCCGAAGGCTTCCGAGGCGGTCAGCATGACGTTTCCTGCGCGGTTGTCGGCCATGTGAGCCAACCGCCTATCCAGCGGATCTACTCCAACCCTCAATGCAAGTTCATCAAACATGCTCTCGATAGAAAACACGTTCAGGTGCGCCCCAAGCGACCTTAGCGCAGACACCCTTATCGGCATGTCCTTGATGAAGTGATAGATGGCATCGGTGTTCCGCAAATCCTAGAGCGCGTTAGAATTGCGACTGCCGCCGCCTTCCGGCATTGGGATTGGCTTGCCCTCTGGGAGAGGAAACGGTTGCGACACCTCGTTTCCAACAAGTATGCCGCCTGCCACGACCGGCCGGTTGTTGTGAGGATTGCTCCAGACATCGTAGTTCCATTTGACAATCCGGTCGCCGGCATCGACGGCGGCCTCGACTTCCGTCACCATTCCCAAACCAAGTGGTTCCCAGCTGAACTCTTGGTCGCGCATCCACTGTAACCGGATAGGCTTGCCCGGGATCGACGCGGCGATCAGGGCGGCTTCCGCACCGACGTCGTCCGCTCCGTTGTGTTCATAACAGCCAGCGCCTTCAACGTGGATGGCGCGGATGGTTTCTATAGGGCTATTGAGGAGCTCCGCCGCCTGACGTCGAACGTCCCCTGACTGTGTGTCCAGATAGTCAACAGATCGTCTTTCAGCCACGCCAACGCGCACGAGGGAGCGATTGACCCGCCGGGAGACGACCGCCGCAAAGTCGCCATTACGGACGAACTTGATGACTCCGTCCATGGCTTCGATTTCGGTATCTGGCGAAAGCTCCAGCCGTGTGCCTATGCTTGGACCGCGAATGCCCCGGGCATGCAGCATTCCCGGCAGGCGCATGTCCTGTATGAACGCTTTGCCCCCGGTCGTCTTTGCCGGGATATCCAAGCGCGGCAAGTTGAAACCCATCGTCCGAAACTGGCTCTTCTGGCGAAGAGGTGCGTTGGGCAAAGCCTCCACATGCAGCGATACTGCCGCGGCAATCTCGCCATCCGCAAGGCTGCGGCCATCGGCTGCGACAATGGTGACATTTCCCGTGGTAGCAGCGTCGGCGCCTGCGACGCCGAGCGCTTCAGCGGCTTTCGCGAGCAAGCATGTGCACGTTTGCTGCCGCATTACGGATCGCGGTTCCGCTGTCCTGCATGGAATGACTGCCTGCCGTCAGCCCTTCACTATATCGCCGCCATCGCTTTCCCGATGAAATCATTGCCCACGCCGTGTGGCTCTATTTCCGCGTCCCTCACAGCCTGCCAATGATCGAGGATCTGCTGACTGCCTGCGGAGTCGTTGTCTCGCATCAAACGGTCCGGCTTCGGGCGGAGAAGTTCGGGCGGACCTTCGCCAACGAGATCCGCCGCCGTTCAGTTGATCGGCTCGGCGTCAAGTGGCATCTCAATGAGGCCGTCGTTTCGATCCGTGGCAAGAAGCACTGGCTCTGGCGCGCTGTGGATCAGGACGGTTTCGTGCTGGACGTTCTCGTGCAAAGCCGCCGCAATGCCAAAGCGGTCAAGCGCCTGATGCGCAAGCTGTTGAAGGGCCAAGGACAAGCGCTGCGGGTGATGGTCATTGACAAACTTCGCTCCTGCGATGCCGCAAAGCGAGAAATCATGCCGGGTGTCGAGCATCACTCACAAGGGCCTGAATAATCGGGCGGAGAACTCCCATCAGCCAATCCGGCGGCGAGCGCGGATCATGAAACGCTTCAAGTCGAGGCGACATTTACCATGCTTCGTCTCCATCCATGATCCCATCGTCAGCCTGTACCACATTCCCCGCCACGCCATCTCCTCCGACCATCATTGCGAATTGCGTTCAGAGACGATGAAACCATGGGCGACAATCGTCCGAGCGTGAAGGAAAACCGCGGCCAGCGTCATGGTGTGCCTTCGTTGCCGTTAAGTATACGATGGCGTAAAGGCTATTTCCGACATAAGGATTTGAGTGCAGCTCGGCCTCCAACGAATCAACTTGTATTCTGGTGTCGGGATCCGCTCCCTGGGTGCCACTGCTGGCCAAAGCTACCGTCTCGGCGGCAAGGACCTAGCTGTTACGAGGAATTTCGAAATAGACGCCTTGATGAGGTTCGAATCTTCCACAAGCGATTTTAATGAAGCGTGGAGGCCTGAGATTCAACGACTTGGGATGGCCCTTGAAAAAAATCGAAGGACGAAACTCGTAATTCCCTGTTCGTTCAACGATCAATAGACGAAAGACATTCTTTGGGGTTAGCTGCGGCGATGATTGATCTCCGTAACATTGAGACCTTTTTCTGGGCTGCAGCACTGGGCAGTTTGCGAGCCGCGGGAGAGAAGCTCGGGACAACTCAACCCGCCGTCTCACAGCGAATTGCTGCGCTCGAGCTTGCGCTTGGCGTAAAGCTGTTCGATCGAGCGGCGCGAGGGGTTAGGTTGACCGCCAAGGGACAAGAACTCCTTGCCCATGCCGAACAACTCATTCAAGCCCGCAACGGGCTGATCGAGGCGGCGCGGGACAGCACAACGATGAGCGGCCGGCTCAATCTTGGCGTGGCCGAGACGATTGTCCAGACATGGTTGCCAAAGCTGATAGCCGAGATCCATATGGCTTACCCTGATCTGACGCTGGAGATCGAGGTCGATACCAGCGAAATGCTGCAGTCTTACCTGATGAGCCGGCGAATCGATCTCGCCTTTCTGATGGGACCGGTTCTGGAGCCCCGCGTCGCCAACCGGCCACTCTGCACCTATCCGCTTGCATGGATCGCCAAGCCGGGCCTTTACTCTTCGGAAAAAAGCGTTTCGGTGGAAACTATTTGCGCCCTGCCGGTTATCACCTATGGTTCAAACAGTACGCCCTATCGCCAGGTGCGCGACATCCTGCAACGCTACCGCTTCCCCGCCCCGCGCATGTATGGCAGCGCATCCCTGTCAATGATCGCCAAGATGGCCCTAGACGGTATTGGTACGGCCGTCATCACACCCGTCTTTCTCGGCGCCGAGATCGCCCGCGGCGAGTTGGAAATATTGGACGTCGAGGCAGATCCTCTCAACGATCTTCATTTTACGGCAAGCTGGATAGATGGGCCGGACAGTCATGCCGCTCGGGTCATCACGCATATGGCGCAACAGGTGGCTCGCAACAGCGTAGGCAATGTGCTCATCACTGATCTGGGCAGCGAAGAGATATAAATTATCTTTATGTCTCGCTTCCAAACATACGATTGGACAAGCCGCCTGCTCCGACATCTAATCCCTGAAAACAAAAGCGATATAAATCGCACGCATGGGAACAGGCTGACATCACGCCGGGTCGGAGGCAATCGGGACGTTGTCTCGTCGCATTTGCTCGTCTCGAACTAACGCTCGCCTTTTCTCGTGTTCCGACAAATCGAACCAAAAGAGAAAAGGGAACGACATGAAACTACTTTCCTTCGCCGCCGCCTTCCTCGTTGCCGGCGCAGCCGCTGCCCAGGACTTGCCCAAGACCCAGTTGCAGATCGTCGGCGGACTGAGCAACCTCACCGCCTACCAGCAGTTCGAACAGCCCTTCTGGAACAAGACCATTCCGGAGAAATCCGGAGGCCAGATCACCGCCACGATCAAGGGCTTCAACGAAATGGGTCTAAAGGGGCCGGAACTGATGCGCCTCATGTCGCAAGGCGTCGTTCCCTTCGGAACGGCAACACTCTCGTATTTTGCCAGCGACAACCCGATCAACGAGGCGATCGACCTCCCCGGCCTGGCTCCCGATGTAGCCACCGCCCGCAAGGTGACGGAAGCCTTCCAGCCGATTTATGAAAAGTTCTACGGCGAAGGCTCGAAGGTCAAGCTGCTCGGCATATCGACCTATCCGGCCCAGGTGATATTCTGCAACGCAGACATCAAGGGTCTCGCCGACCTCAAGGGCAAGAAGGTCCGCACCTCAGGCCGCACTCAGGCTGAATTCGTTGAAGCCTTCGGTGGCACCAGCGTGACGATGGCCTTCGGCGAAGTCGTTCCGGCACTGCAGAACAAGGTGGTCGATTGCGCGATCACTGGCTCGCTCTCGGGCTATTCGGCCAAGTGGTATGAAGTATCGACCCATCTCTTGGCCCTGCCGATCAACTGGAACCAGCAGATCCACGCGGTCAACCAGGCCGTCTGGGACAAGCTCGACCCGAAGGTCCAGGCTTTCCTCCAGGAAAACATCAATACGATGATCGGTGACATCTGGAAGGCAGCCGACACGCAGACCCAGGAAGGTTACGACTGCAACACCGGTGCTGCCGCCTGCACGAAAGCCATCAAGGGCAAGATGGCGCTCGTCGTGCCTACCGCAGAGGACAAGGCGCTGCTGAATGCGACGCTGAAGGATAAGATCCTGCCGACCTGGGCCGCCCGTTGCTCGGCCGACTGCGTCAAGGGCTTCAACGAAACGATCGGAAAGACGCTCGGCCTGACCGTCGCGAAATAAGCCTCACCCGTTACACGGCATGGCTGGTGCGGATGCGCGGCCATGCCACTCTTTCTTCAAGCCGGACCGACGATCATGACAGGATCAATCTCCTTCTTCACCTGCCTCTACGGCTATGCCGAGAAAGCCGCCCGCTGGGCAGTGCTTGCCAGCGGCGCCCTGACGATCGCCAGCGTCTTGCTGATCACCGTCGATGTGCTGCTTCGCAAGTTCACCGGCTGGACGGTCGGCGGTTCCGATGAACTGTCGGGCTATGCGTTCGCCATCAGCACGACATGGTCGCTCGGCTACGCCACGCTGCAGCGCGCCAATGTGCGCGTAGACGTCCTCTACCAATATTTGCCGGTCAGGCTCTCCGCCGTGTTGGACTGGCTCTCGCTGGTTTGCCTCGGCGTCTTCATCGGCTTCGTCACCTCCTACGGCTATGGTGTCGTGGCTGAGTCTATCAGCAACAATTCCCAAGCCAACACGCCGCTCGGCACCCCCCTTGCCATTCCGCAGGGACTCTGGTTCGCCGGCCTCGTCTTCATGTGCCTGATCCTCGCGCTGATGCTCGTGCGTGCCTCCGTTGCTCTCATCACCGGCGATATCGAGGTGGTCAAGGCGATTGCTGGCGTGCGCTCCACCCAGGAAGAAGCCGAGGAAGAAGCCGCAGCCGGCGAGCGACTGATCGAAGGAGAACGCAAATGATTGCCACCACGCTCATCCTCCTCCTCGTCCTGATCGGCCTGTCCATACCTGTCGCTGCGGCTCTCGGCGTTCTCGGCCTCGTTCTCGATCCGGCCTATTCCATGCTGCCGCTCACCCGTGCCATCGGCGAGCTGGCCTGGAGCACCAATAACGAATTCCTACTCGTTGCCATACCCCTGTTCATTCTGCTGGGGGAGATCCTGCTGCGCGCTGGCTTTGCCGAGCGCATGTACAGCGCCATGAGCCTGTGGCTCTCGTGGCTTCCCGGCGGGCTGATGCACGCCAATATCGGCGCGTCCGCGTTGTTTGCCGCAACCTCCGGCTCCAGCGTGGCAACCGCAGCGACCGTCGGTACGGTCGCGATCCCGCAGATCAGGAAGCACGGCTATAATGAACCGCTCTTCCTCGGCAGCCTCGCCGCAGGCGGCACGCTCGGCATTCTCATCCCGCCATCAATCAACATGGTTCTCTACGGCGTCCTGACCAATACATCAGTACCGAAACTCTATCTGGCTGGCATCATTCCCGGCCTGCTGCTGACGGCATTGTTCATGCTGACCATCATAGCGGGCTGCGTGATCTTCCCTGCCTGGGGTGGCGCGCGGGTCAACAGCACATGGAGAAAGCGCTTCTCGAGCCTGGTCCATCTCGCACCACCGCTCGGCATCTTCCTGCTCGTCGTCGGCTCTATCTATGCGGGCCTTGCAACCCCAACGGAGGCGGCTGCGCTCGGCGTTAGCGGCGCGATGATCCTCGCCGCATGCTTCGGTCGGCTGTCGTTTGCCATGCTGGCGGAATCGATCGAAGGCACGATGAAGTCCTCTGCAATGATCCTTTTGATCATCATCGCGTCAGGCTTCCTCAACTTCGTCATGTCAGCCACCGGTATAACCGACGTCATCACCAGTTCGATTTCCGGCCTTGGCCTGTCGCCGGTCGCGATGATCCTGGTCGTTGTCGTCTTTTACCTCATCCTCGGCTGCTTCATGGAATCGCTGTCGATGATGATCACCACGATCCCGATCGTGGCCCCGATCATGCTGGCGCTCGGCTTCGATGCCATCTGGACCGGCATCCTGATCATCGTTCTGGTGGAAGCCGCCCTCATCACGCCGCCGGTCGGCCTGAACCTCTTCGTCGTCCACAGCCTTCGAAAAAGTGGCTCGATGACGCCAGTCATCACCGGCTCGCTGCCCTTCGTCGGCGCGATGGCCCTGTTGATCGTGCTGCTTTCGATCTTCCCCTCGATCGCGCTCTATCTGCCAAGCCTCGCCAACTGATCCCATTCGCCTGAACTTAAATCCGGAATACATCCAATGAAACTGCATTTCACGATCGAAACTTCATCGTCCAAGTCCGAACTTGACATCGAGATCGACCAGCTCGTCGTCGCAGGCTGGGCCGGCCGTGACCGGGCTGCCATCGACCATCATATCGAGGAACTGGCCGCCATCGGCGTGCCGCGTCCGAGCACCGTGCCGCTCTATTACCGCGTATCCGAAAACAGCGCCGTCCAGGCGGACGTAATCCAGGCAGTCGGCACGGAAAGCTCCGGCGAGGTCGAGACCTTCATCTTCCGCTCCGGCGCGGATCTCTATGTTTCGCTCGCCTCCGACCATACCGACCGCAAACTCGAATCCCACAGCGTTGCCCTTTCGAAACAGATCTGCGCCAAACCGATCGCCGGCACAGCATGGCCCTTTTCCGAGGTTGCCGATCACTGGGATCAACTGATCATCCGTTCCTGGATCGATGAGAACGGCATAGAGACGCTTTATCAGGAAGGTCAGTTGTCGAGCCTGCGTACGCCGCAGGATCTGATCGGCGGCCTCACCGGCGGCGACGCCGCGCTGCCGGAAAAGACAGGGATGATCTGCGGAACAGTCGGCGCCATCGGTGGCATTCGTCCATCCGGTCGCTTCACGATGGAACTGTTCGATCCGGTCATGAACCGCAGCATTCGACATAGTTACACGATCGAAGCCCTGCCCGAGGTCCAGTAATATGACCCGCTTTCCGACGCTTGCCGAAGTCTCCCTATCGCTTGCCTCAGGGCAGGCCACCAGCCGGAAACTGGTCGACGCTGCAATTGCGGCGATCGATGATCCGGCCGGTCAGGGTTCAACGACCTTCATCCGTCGCAACAATGCCCGCGCCCGCGCGATGGCCGCTGCCTCCGACCTGATGCGTGGTGTCGGCCAGGTGAGATCACCGCTCGAAGGTGTCGCAATCTCAGTCAAGGATCTCTTCGATCTCGCCGGCGAAGTCACCACTGCCGGCAGCGTCGCCAACAAGACTGCGGCACCGGCCACCGCCGACGCACCGGTGGTGCAGGCGCTTGCCCGCGCTGGCGCGGTTATCACTGGCACGACCAATATGAGCGAGTTCGCCTTTTCCGGCCTCGGTCTGAACCCGCATTACGGCACACCGCTCAATGCCTACGACCGGGCGACCGGGCGCATCCCCGGCGGCTCCTCCTCCGGCGCTGCGGTCTCTGTTACCGACGGCATGGCGGTTGCCGCAATCGGCACCGATACCGGCGGCTCGATCCGTATTCCGGCAGCATTGTGCGGCCTGACCGGTTTCAAACCGACCGCCCGTCGCGTCAGCCGCGACGCCGTCCTGCCGCTGTCTACGTCGCTTGATTCTATCGGTCCGATTGCCGCAAGCGTCACCTGCTGCGCTATGATCGACGCCATCATATCCGGCGAGACTGAGCGTAACATCGCACAGATACCGCTGGCTGGCCTGAGGCTGGCCGTACCCCAATCCGTCGTCCTCGACGGCCTTGACGAACATGTTGCCACCTCCTTTGCGGCGACCCTCAGTCTCCTGTCAAAGGCGGGAGCGCAGATCGTCGAGATCGACGTGCCGGAATTCGCGCAGCTCGCCACCATCAACGCCAGGGGCGGACTGATCGCCGCAGAAGCCTGGCACTCGCATCGTAGCCTGCTCGAAACTCGGGGCGACACCTATGACCAGCGCGTCCGTGGCCGCATCCTGCGTGGACGCGACATCAGTGCCGCTGACTATCTCGATGTGCTCGAGGCGCGCACCGTCTGGCAACGGGGCGTAAATGCAAAACTTGCGGCCTTCGATGCCGTCATCTTGCCGACGGTGCCGACCGTCGCACCCGCGGTCGCGCCGCTTGAAGCCGATGACGCAACCTTCTTTGCCACCAACGGGCTGATGCTGCGCAACCCGACGATGATCAACTTCCTCGACGGCTGCGGGCTTTCGGTGCCCTGCCATGCGGCAGAAACAGCTCCTGTCGGGCTGATGATTGCCGGCGGCCCGATGACGGATGCAAAAATCCTCTCAGTCGGCCTCGCCATCGAACAGGCATTGAACGCAAGGACCACGTGAACATGGCGTTCGCTGCAGGCTCCGCCGCCCATCTCGGCCGCCTTGAGGCCCGCGCCGGCGCGTTATCCGGTGACCGCCAATTTGGCACCCGGCTCCGTCCAGGCCAACTTAGCGATCCTGCCGCGCGATCTCGCTTGTGATTTCCTGCTGTTCTGCCAGAGAAACGCAAAACCCTGCCCGCTGGTCGGCGTGTCGGATACCGGTGCGCCGATGATTACGGCGCTCGGCCACGACCTCGACATCCGCACCGACCTGCCACGCTACCGCGTCTGGGAGAACGGCAACCTTGTCGCCTGACTGAAGGACATCAACGATATCCGGCTCGACGATCTCGTGACATTCGCGACCGGCTGCTCGTTTTCGTTCGAGGAAGCGTTTCTCGCGGCCAATGCGCCGGTTCGGCATATTGAGGACGGCAGGAATGTGCCGATGTATCGGACGTCGATAAAAGCCGCTCGGACCGGCGTCTTTTCGGCCCCGCTGGTCGTCTCGATGCGTCCCATGAAACCTGATGATGCGATCAAGGCGATTCAGATCACCGGCCGCTTCCCCTCCGTCCACGGTGCCCCCGCATATCGGTGATCCGACGGAAATCGGCATCGAAGATATTGCCAAGCCAGACTACGGCTCTTCCGTGCGGATCGAGCCTGGCGAAGTGCCGGTCTTCTGGGCCTGCGACGTGACTCCACAGGCCGTGATCGAAAGGACATGACCAATGCCTGATCATCCAGCCGTGACGCTCAATGTCGAAGCCCTTTCGCCAGCGGTCTTCGCTCCTTTCGGCGTTATGCTGGGGAACACTTATCCAGGCCTTGGAAATCCATCGGCGTCCTCGAACGCCGCCGGATTTCTGGCAGGAACATCTTTTCGATAGCAGAAACGGTGGTGAAGTTGAGATCCTATGGGTCAACTACCGCAATGACGATCCATCGGTTACCATTTTGGAGAAACATGTCCTGCCCGGAACAAGCTGTCGTGCCACTGTTAGGCTCGATCATACAGATTGTCGCCTTGTCCGGACAGGAAGGAGGGCCAGATCTTTCAACGCGCGGGCCTTCCACATTGAGCCGGGGCGAGGCGTGTGTATGAAAGCAGGCGCATGGCATGCCGCACGCAGCAGCGGTTCGACCTACCTGATGCTGACCCGCCGCTCTACCACTTTGGCTCTCGTCGCACAGTTGAACCAGCTGCCTCATCCAGATGACACCCTCCTGCATGACATCGAGGAGGGATCTCTATATATCGACCTATAGGTCAGATCGTCGTCGTAGATCTAGAGGAAGCTCTTGAGGAATTGAACCGGCATCCCCGCTACGCAAAGCTATGTCCAGCGTTCCATTTCTGAATTGTCGCACTGTGCCAACAGGCACGGTCTGGCCATTAGCGGGCACATGGTCGGATCAATTTAGGAACTGAATATGACCGAAACAGTACAAATCAGCCGCCTCAAATTACTTGCAAAACGTCACGCCCGAGCCACTAGGTTTTGATTACAGTGTGATAAGAAAATCACAGGCGTTCAGATCGCCCAAAATCTGTTGCATTGCCCTTCGTGCGACGCTTCGCCAGTCGACATTTTTGACACTGCGTTCTGGTGCGAAGACGAAAGCAAGTCGCTCCAGCCGATCGGCGCTGAAGCGAAACCTGACACTAGCAAACCTGAAATGCAGGTAATCAATGACCGTCCAAGACTTGAGTTGAGCGAACGCAACATTGTTCCTTTCATGAGAAGCGCAATCTTAGATGACGCGATGCACGTAAGCGAACGACTGGGGGCGCTCGGCCGAAATCACCGTCGATGAAGACAACGACGTTGGGGTCTTGCTCGAAGAGGATTTGTAGCCGGATCAAAAGGAGCCAACTCAGGCGATCAAGGTTGCAGCACAGCTCGGCATCGAGATTGAGTTGGAGACCATGTGGTCGAAGATATCTTTTCACTGGCTAGCTCTGGGACCTCAAGCGCCCCTGAATACCTGCAGATGTTGCTAGAGGCATATGCGCAGTGCTCTGGGACCAAACCTTGGACCGCCGGGAATTAGAGTTTCCGGCTCTGATGCTCTGGGACCAAACCTTGGACCGCCGGGAATTAGAGTTTCCGGCTCTGTGCTCTGGGACCAAACCTTGGACCGCCGGGAATTAGAGTTTCCGGCTCTGATCACGATGGCTGGCTGGTAGCGCCACCGGGATTATGCAGTGCGATCG